>CAIULL010000021.1 GCA_903899985.1 uncultured Schlesneria sp. | reverse complement strand
TTGTATAATAACTTCGTGGTCAACTCGGTTCCCCTGATCAAACAGTTTGCAACACCGTTTCTCAGGCACGATTTGACCACATTTTCATTCTCCTTTCACCGCAATCACTTACGCTGCGCACCTTGTTTGTCGTTGAACCGAAAAATCGATCCCATTTTTCGGGCGACACACACTTAAGAACGTGTTGAAATTTTCGAGTTTTAGCGAAAATTTCCCGCAACGTGTCGTTCACCGCGACAATTCCAATGCCGGGCGGCACCTGAGGCGAAGACTGACCTCGGAGTACGTTTTTGATCGACGCATCAATTAAAAGACGTTTGCAAAACGAGTTTCAAACGAGAGGAAATCCGATGCACTGGCAACAGACTTCACTTTGGAATTGTTCGAAAAAACAAGCCGGGAACTGGCCAACGGCCTGGTTCCTATTCCAGACGAAATCTTCAGGTCTGAAGAGCCTTCAGTTCAATCGCATATTGGCGATCGGAAGACATGTCGAAAAAGATCGTCAATTGAGGCGTTGGCGTAATTTTTAGCGTGGGCTGGAGTAAAACGATTTGAGGCTCGGGCTGAAGCCTGTGCGATCGCTTGTCACTAGCCGTTTTCGACGCACAAAAGGTGGTCAACCTCTGCCAGTCTCAGAAAATCTTCGTCAGGGAAATGACGGTGTTCTGTCCTTGAGTGCGACCGATCACTCCCATATCAGTTTGAGTTCGGACCGAAAAAATGGTCTTGTACGGCGCGTAGAAGTAGTTCACTTCAGGGCCGAGAGCGTAGAAACTGTCGTGGATACTGTTGTCGTAATTCACAGCCGAGCCACTGTCTCTAGTGGTTTGCCAAAACGTGTAGGCGGTCAGACCGACATTCCAGTTCTTGGCGATTGTCTTTCCTAAACCCCACTCGATATGAAAGCAGTCTCCGGGACGTATGTCGCGGTCGGTTTTCGTACTGCTCGATTCATAGCGACAGAGAGTCGACAAATGCCAAGTCTTCTCTTCATCGAAATAAAGTGTTCCGCCCCAGGAGAACATCGCCGTCCAATAACCTTTGCCAACGTTGACGGGGCTTGTCGATTCATAATCGCCGGTCGGACACCACACTCCCGCAGCCAACCCTAAATCGCACTGCTTAAAGTGCCAGCCGAGAATCACCGGTTCGACCAGGATATCACCGATACCTGACTTATATTGCTTGATTCCGAGTGCCGAAACCTGTTGATCGACACTAACGAAAGGGACGGCGACGTCGAATCCGTAATCCCCGCCGAGAATTTTGAGGTCGGTCATCTTGATAAAGCGGGGAGCCGTGATAAAGACGTCCAGATCTAATCCGGCTGGAACCGTATGGCCATTCCCATCTCGCAATGTGCCCGCGTCGTAAGCGATATTATACCATTTGAGGTACGTTCCCGGCGGGGGAAGTGTGGCCCCCTTTAAACCTTCAGCACCTTGAGGGTAGTGACCTGATTGCTGCTGTGCCGCAGCAAAATTACCCAGCAAAAGGATGAGGCAAAGCCCCGAAATTAAGCGCATCACGTCGCGTACTTTCGTCCATGAATGACATTCAATCGGAAATGCCGACTCCGTGCTAATCCTAACGGTATCGGCGTAAGCAGATGTGCACCTTCACGGCCGAGTATTGAAGAAGCCTGGATTTTCAAGACGCGTGAGTGTTGCGGGAATTGGTTAATCTGTAGCAGTCCGTCAAGATTTTCCGATCAGGAAAATACGACCATTCTGGCTGAAACGGCGCTGAAAGTATCCCGGAGCGTCAATGTTTTGATGTGGCAACCTTGTTTTTTGCCGTCTTAAAAGTCGGTTTTTTGTAAAGTCTTTTCAACGCTCGAAGCACTGGACAGATTGACTGAAGGAGATCTGCGCAAAGCGGCCTTATCACTTACGGAAGGCCCCCATTTTCAACTGTCCGAAAACCTCGCGCATTTGACTTCGTAACGAAGCTCAACCATGCCGCTGTGATAGGCCTTAACGTCTGCCAGATGCAGAGGGATGTCTCTGTCTAACCGTTCGAAGAATGGAATGCCGTCACCAATCAGGATTGGCAGGATTGAATACCGAATTTCGTCGGCCAGCCCAAGACGAAGACATTCGGCGCAGACGAAACCGCCTCCAACAAACCAGATATTACGAAATGCCGTCCGCAGGCGACCATTCACAAACGCCAAGAGATCGCCCGAATAGAACTCAACGGTATCTCGGGCCCGCGGCAGTTCGCGACTCGTGAGAACGAAAGTTGGTTTTTCGCCGTACGGCCACCCCAAACCGTCGGACTCAAAACGAACTGCCGTTTCATATGTGTGCGATCCCATGACGTAGCAGTCGATCGTTGCAAGAAATGCCTCGACGAATCCACGGTCCATCGTCTGACCGCCTGCAAATTCATCCGAAGTTTCCAGCCAATCGACCTTACCATCCTTTCGAGCCACAAAGCCATCAAGGCTCGCGGCCATGTGGATCGTTACGCGAGAGTCTTTTTGTTTCATTGAAACGGACTTCTTTGATCAGGCAATTACTTGCGTCCGACAGTGATCTCAAACAGTTTTGGCCAATTCTTGCCAGTAACAAACAGTCGTTTCTTTTCGGGGTCGTAAGCGATTCCGTTCAGGACGTCTTCGGTGGAATCACGCTTGTTTCTTGGATAGAGGCCGGACAGATCGATCCAGCCGAGGACCTCGGCGTCCTTTGGCGAGAGCCTGACGATTCGGTCTTCGTACCAGATATTAGCCCAGATCTCGTCGTTGACGTATTCGAGTTCATTCAATTTGCTGACTTTGCCATCAGCCCCATGAGCCGTGATCCGCCTCACGAGTTCGAACGACTTTGGATCGATAAACCGAATGGTGGAGGAACCGTCACTCATCAGCAGGTGTTTGCCATCGTTCGTCAGCCCCCAGCCTTCGCCAGAATATTGAAACGTCCTTTCCACGTTGAAGGTCTCAAAGTCGTAAACGATTCCGATTCGATTTTGCCAGGTGAGCTGGTAAATTCGATTATCGAGAAGCGTAATTCCTTCGCCAAAATAATGAGCGTTTAACGGGGCGATTTTTTCGACTTTTCCCGATTCCAGCTCGACGAGTCGTAATGAGGATTCCCCCTTTTTGCCGGTCCCTTCCAGCAACGCCCCTTTGACGAAGACCAGTCCCTGGGTGAACGCTGTCGAGTCGTGAGGATAGGTGGCAATCACTTTAAATCCCCAGACTTCACCCTTAGGCGCGCGTTTGAATTGCGCAAACGCGCTGATGCCGACCACACTGCTGATCAACAACAGGATCGCCAGCAGCCAACCCGAACTGCGTACAACAGATTTTGAAGTCGAGGTGACTTTCACGGACATTGCGCCATCCTCAAAGTTCGTCAACAATTCAATTCAAGTTTGCCTGCACTCATGGGAATACTTTCGCAACCTGTCATAAAGACGTCCAGTCGGATTTTCGGTATCCTTTCCCCATCATGAATTATGACTTTCTATCACCAACGCAAATCGTCTTCGGCTGGGGACGTCGAACTGAGCTTGGCAAGCTTGCTGCAAAGCTAGGATCGCGAGTGTTTCTCGTTTCCGGTAGCCGGACGCTTGAGCGTATCGGCGTGATCGCACAGCTTGCTGCGGAATTCGATCAATGCGGCTTGAAAACCGAACGATTCGAGGCGGCATCTCGTGAGCCTGAAGTGGCTGACGTCGATCTGCTCGTCACAGAATTCTTGAAGCGAGATCCAACGGAGCAAGATGTCGTTGTTGCGATTGGAGGCGGATCGACAATCGACCTGGCCAAAGCGGCGGCTGCGGTTGCGAGGAATCGGCAGGGTTCGTCGGTCGTTGATTTTCTCGAAGGGGTCGGACGCGGTCTGCAGATCACCCAGTCTCCCCTGAATCTGATTGCGGTCCCGACAACGTCCGGCACTGGTACTGAAGTGACAAAGAACGCCGTCATTTCATCCTATCAGCCTGCTTTCAAGAAAAGTCTTCGCAGCGACTTGATGATTCCACGTGTTGTCCTTGTTGATCCCGAATTGACCGTGAGTTTGCCGCGTGAAACGACGGCTTACACAGGGATGGACGCGATTACACAATTGATTGAAAGCTACATTTCTCGTCGTGCCGCTCCCATTCCTCAGGCGCTGGCGCTATCGGGTCTGAAGCTGGCGATACCAGCGTTGCCTGCTGTCATCAGGGATGGATCCTCTCGTGAGAACCGCGAAGCAATGTCGCATGCGGCGCTATTGTCCGGATTGGCTCTGGCAAATTCGGGACTGGGCCTGGCACACGGCGTTGCGGCGGCACTCGGATCACATTGTCGGGTGCCGCACGGACTCGCCTGTGCAGTCATGTTGCCAGCAGCGTTGAAGGTGAATTTGACCGTCCGGGAAGCCGAGTTTGCTGCGTTGGAGCGGCTGTTCGACAATCGTCACAGCAATGATGCCGACTTGGCGAAGTCGTTTGTCTCTCGGGTTGTTGAACTTTGTCGTGAAGTTGGTGTCCCGCCTCGGTTGCGGGAGATTGGAGTCGGGATTGAGCAACTGCCCGCGCTTGTCAGCGGTTCACGTGGGAACAGCATGAGTGGGAATCCTCGTGACGTGAGCGACGAGGAATTAACCCAAATCTTGCAACAGATATGGTAATGAGCTTAAGGCGCGAACTGAAAAGAATTGCTCAGAAGGCAAAGGCAAATCCCACTTGCGAAGAGAAATTCGGCGTACTTGGATCGATTCCTGCGTTGTAGGAATTAAAGAACGTGGCACGTTTGTCGAACTGATAAAAGTAGCCCACACCGACGACTCGTCCCTGAGCACTCTGTCGGAACACATCGCCGTTGTAATAGCCCTGCAGGAAGACCTGAAATTTCTCGGTGATCTGTTGCTCTAGAGCCCACTGAAACGAGAACAGGTTCACGTTAAGGTTGGCTTTCGAAAGTGTCGGGATGTTATGTCCCAGTCGAGGAATAAATCGCTCCCCTCCGATGACACGTACTGAATCCTGAACGCCAGAATAGCCGAACGTCATTTCGACGTTCGTATCCTTCGTGAACGGAAAATCGAGGTTCATGTTGATCGAAGGCTGGAAGCCACTTTGGAAGGTCGGGCTCGCCAGATTGGTCTGAAGGAATGCTTCAAACGAAGCGGCGGGGATCAGCTTGTCGATTTGATCATCCCAAAGATGAATCTTGGTATCGATGATCAGCGGAGCAAAGCCGACAACTGTGGTATTCGGATCAAAAACTGTCGTTAACCCCGATCCAGTTAATCGAAACTCCACATCATCTGTAACTCCATACCTGAATAGGTAGTTATAACTGTTTGAGGCTGAGTTGTGGCGGTCTTTTCCCAGGTAGCTGATGGGAGTAATTTCAAGATAGGCGCGTCCCTTCGGCAGGGTGTAGGCGCTGTTGGGGTAATCTCCGAAATCAGCACCGGGTTTTGAAATATCCGGTTCCGGGGGAGTTTTTTGATCGCTCTTATCGTCGTCCTTCTTGTCGTCGTCTTTTTTATCCGGCGTATCGTTCTTTTTCTGCTCAGGTTTGTCGATGTCGTCGCTGACGAGTTTCAAAAAGGTCGGATTCTTCGATTCAACTTGAAGTGGCAGCCAAGGCCAGTTCATGAAGGGGTCCGAGTGAGACTGTTTCACGGCCGGTATGAATTGAGCGACGATCGAGCGTTCGCCGCCCAGCCAAGCCTGATTTTCAGGGAGGACCGGCTGAATGGGCGGCATTTGCCCTAAGTACTTAGCTGTTAGAGGATTATCAGCAGAGAGGCAAGTTGAGGTGAACGTCAACGTCACCACGATAACGGTCATCAAATTGGCTGGTATTGCCCATGAAAACCACTTAATTAAATGGTTTTCGGCAATAAACCGATTCGAGATCGTTCCCAGGCACGACATCAATCAAGCCTCCGGTGAATTCTCGGAAAGAAGCTCATGACGTGCTCAGAATCCAAAATGCGAATGTTGAACGCAGCGCGTCCGATTTACTCAAGAAAGAGAAACTTAAAAGTTGGCTGATGCGTACCGTCCGCACCCGATCAAATTCCAGATTTGTGGGTTTTGACGGAATTAAGGAATTTATCGGATCGCACGGGTTTGTGGCGTGAGTGCAGACTGACTGCACGTTCGACCCAAGGGTTCATCAACTGAGGGTTACGGGGATTAGGAGAAATATTCCGTCTGGCTGCAAAAAAGATGTCTGCGCCAGTTCCGTGCGGACCGCTGAAGTTTGGGGGGCAAGGAAAAATTGAACAATCTCGTGATTCCCGAAGAAAATTTCGCGGAATTTCCAAAGTCGAGAATCCTTATCCCTTCCACTCGCCGTCTGTTGGGAGAAATGACTATACTTTGCGAAGCGGAAACCAACTGATGCCGAAAATTGGTTTTTCACAATCGTACGTGAATTGCGACGTTTTCATTTTGAATCAGGCGAGTTTGATTCCAGTCGAATATCAGCGATTGGTGGCTCTGTGCGAGGTAGGATGTCATGGCCAAAGCGGGTTCGCGAAAAAAGCTTCCGAAAGAAGTAGCCGTCATCAACGCCGACAATTGCACCGGCTGTGAAGCCTGTCTGGAAGTCTGTCCGGTCGATTGCATTTATAAAGTCAAAGGCGAATCGATCTCTGTGCTTCAGTCATGGTGCGAGATTGATGTCGAGCGATGCGTTGGCTGTGAAGTTTGCGTTCACATTCCAACCAAGAAGTCCGATCCTTACGAACTGACCGTCTGTCCTTGGGATGCTATTGAGTTAATTCCAACCGTCCAAGTCGCTCAGTACGTCGCGAACAAGGGTGGACCTCCAGATTATATTTACAAGAACTGGGATCGACTGGTTGTTCCCGCACAACGAATGGCTGAACTCGCTGCCGAACAGGCAAGTTCGAAATAAAGCTTTCGATCGGCTCACGATTCGCGTTGTCAGATTTTCTAAGAGTTCGTGCCGCACTTTTTTCCAATGCGCGCATTGTGGATCTGCCGTTTCCCAAAGTCAGATCCTAGTGCCGCGGACGCGCGACGTCCCATTGGTGGTGGATGAGGTCTTGAATTGTGATTCCGTGTGAATTCAGTTTGACCTGATTCATCGTTACAATGTGTCCGAAATGAATGAACTTCCGTTTTCGTCGCCGCTGGAAGAGACCGTCGTTATTGTCGGCGTTGGAATGATTGGTGGGTCTCTGGCTGCGGCACTCAAGCGTCGAAAGATTGCTCGCAGAGTGATCGGAGTCGGTCGAGACCAGGCCAGGATTGAGGCTGCTCTTGCCGCCGGATTGATTGACGAGGCAACGACGACCGCAAAGAGTGTTATCAATCGAGCAAATCTGGTTGTGTTCTGCACTCCTGTCGAACGTGTCGCATCAGATGTCCGTGCCGCAGTCGCTGACGTGTCTTTGCCTGGTGACAATTCGAATTCTCAGACTAACGGTTCTGGTCTCTTGCTTACCGATGTGGGAAGCGTGAAAGGTCCCATCTGTTCGGATCTGGTCGATATCCCGATGTTCATCGGTTCGCACCCGATTGCCGGTTCGCATCGTCAAGGTTTTGAGGCTGCTGATGCGAGATTGTTCGAAGGTCGGCTCTGCGTTCTGACGCCGACAACGTCGACCCTCGAACCGTCGACCCCCGAACCGTCGATCGCTCGTCTCGAAAGATTCTGGCGAGCACTTGGAATGCGAACGATCCGCATGTCGCCTGTATCTCACGATGCCGCTCTTGCTGTCACGAGTCACTTGCCGCATGTGGTGGCCGCCGCGTTAGCGACAACCGTCTGTGACGATCACCGCCGGCTGACCGGAACCGGGTTTCGTGATACCACGCGTGTTGCAGCCGGCGACCCCGAATTGTGGGCGGGAATCTTGATGAATAACGCAGAACAAGTTGTGAATGGAATCGACGAAATGCAGAAACGACTTTCCGCATATCGAAACGCTCTCGCAAATCATGACGTTATTGAGGTCCGCCAGCTTTTGAAGGACGGTCAGCAATTCAGAATGTCTTTGGATGAGACCATTCACGAGTAAATAGAAAAGGGCGACCCTCGCACCGCGAGCGCTAGGTTGTCACAATCGCATCGACTACCATTTTTTGAACCAACTTCCTGGGGATCACCGGGAAGGACAAGCATATTTTTGGGGAAGTGAATTCGAATGCTTTGGGAAGTCGAAATTCGTCCGTCTGCTCATGAGATCGACCGCGAAGGACTGCGAATTGTTCAGGAGGCTCATGACTTAAGAGCTTCGACAATCAGTCAAGTCCAAAGCGCCCGGTCATTTCTTTTGCAGGGAGCTTCACTGAGCGCTGCTGACATTAAACGGGCGGCCTCGATGTTGCTCGTCGATCCTGTGGCTGAACGTTTTGAAGTTCGCGAAATCTCGGACGGTGAAGTGACTGCTTCGAGTTCAACGAACTCCGCCACGTTGCTCAATGTCCTGTATAAGCCAGGTGTCACCGACAATGTCGCAACAAGTACTCAGAAAGCGCTCGTTGACCTGGGTTTCGCCGTCGACACTGTTGCGACGGTACGGAAGTATTGGTTTGAAGTAAGCGTTTCAACGAGCGATCTGGAACGGGTAACAAAACGAGTCCTAGCCAACGACGCCGTTGAGCGCTTGATTTCCGGTCCGATTCGAATGAGCAAGATCGGAGCTGGTTCGGATTACAAATTTCAACTGCGGACCGTTCCAATCCGAACGATGGATGACAATGCGCTTAAAGATCTCAGCAAGTATGGCCAGCTGTATTTAAGCCTGACCGAGATGCAGACGATCAAACAGCATTGGGTTGACCAGCAACGTGATCCAACCGACATCGAACTCGAAACCGTTGCGCAAACGTGGAGCGAGCACTGCTCCCACAAGACGCTAAAAGGTCGCATTCGATATCGCGATGAATCTGGAGAACGTGTCTTCGAAAACATGTTGAAAGAGACGATTTTCGGGGCGACTGTCGAGATCCGTCGAAGGTTGGGAGCAGACGACTGGTGCGTCAGTGTTTTCAAAGACAATGCTGGAGTTGTGAAGTTCGATGACAAGCAGCACGTCTGCTTCAAAGTTGAAACCCATAATCATCCCTCGGCAATCGAGCCTTACGGCGGAGCGAACACCGGTATCGGCGGTGTGATCCGCGACCCTCTGGGCACCGGCTTGGGTGCGAAACCAATCTTAAACACGGACGTTTTCTGCTTTGCACCGCCCGACACACCCGTTGCGTCGTTGCCTCCGGGTGTACTGCATCCAAAACTGGTGATGAAGGGGGTTGTTTCAGGAGTTCGTGATTACGGTAATCGAATGGGAATCCCCACGGTCAATGGAGCCGTTTTTTTTGATGAACGTTACCTCGGTAACCCTTTGGTTTACTGCGGTACGGCAGCCATGATTCCGGTTGACCGAGTCGAGAAAACGGTTCATCCCGGCGACTTGATCGTGGCAGTCGGGGGACGCACGGGTCGTGACGGCATTCACGGTGCGACATTCTCGTCTGCAGAATTAACGCAAGAAAGCGAAACGATCTCAGGCGGTGCCGTTCAAATCGGTAATGCGGTCGTCGAAAAGATGGTCGCCGATGTCGTGCTGCAAGCTCGCGATCTCGACCTATATCATGCGATCACTGACTGTGGCGCTGGCGGGTTCAGCTCCGCCGTCGGTGAAATGGGAGAAGAAATCGGTGCCGTGGTGTGGCTCGATAAGTGCCCGCTCAAATATACGGGACTCTCATACACGGAAATCTGGATCAGCGAAGCTCAGGAACGAATGGTTCTGGCTGTTCCTCCAGCTAAGTGGGACGAATTCCACGCGATATGCGAGGCTGAAGGAGTGGAGGCGTCTGCGATTGGTCAATTCGGAAACGGTGGACGATTACGCTTGACCTATCAAGGAGAAACCGTCGGGGACGTTGCCATGTCGTTCCTGCACGATGGTCGCCCGCATGTGACGCGAGACGCTGTCTATACACCCCCTGGCGAGACTCCACTAAGAAACGTGAATTTTTCAAATACAAGTCTTTGCGATCACCTGAATTTAACGCTGAAGAAGATTCTCGGCTCGTTGAATGTTTGCAGTAAAGAATGGATCATCCGGCAATACGATCATGAAGTTCAATCCGGCTCAGTCGTGAAACCTCTTGTTGGAGTGGCCAGTGACGGACCTTCCGACGCGTCAGTTGTCAGGCCCGATCTGACGTCTTACCGAGGTGTCGTGGTTTCCAATGGTATGAACCCGCATTACGGCGATTCCGATCCGTACTGGATGGCCGCCGCAGCGATTGATGAAGCAGTTCGCAACTGTGTCGCAGTGGGGGCTGACCCTGCTCGAATTGCGATCCTGGACAATTTCTGTTGGGGAAATACCGAACGGGCAGAAACTCTTGGATCACTTGTGCGTGCTGCGATCGGATGTAAAGACACGGCCATCGCATTCGGAACACCATTCATCAGTGGAAAAGATAGCCTCAATAATGAGTTTTCGTACGTCGATGTCCAGACCGGTGAAAAACAAACCGTCGCTATTCCGTCATCTCTATTGATCAGCGCGATTGGACAAGTCGCCGATGTTCGTCGGTGCGTGACGATGGATCTCAAGAAAGCTGGAAACCTTCTCTATCTTGTTGGTGCGACACGAGCCGAGTTAGGGGGAAGCCATTACGCCCTGGTCAATCAACTGACAGGTGGCCGCATCCCTCAGGTTGATATGAAGTTGGCTCCGTCCATCTTTGCCGCAGTCCACACTTCGATCGAGCGAGGTCTCATTCGCAGCTGTCACGATCTGAGTGAAGGAGGCTTAGCAGTTGCAGCATCAGAGATGGCATTCGCTGGCGGATTTGGCGTTGATCTGGATCTTACCCAAATCGCAAAGCATTCTTCTCTGCCTGACCCGGTCGAGCTACTTTTCTCGGAAAGCACAACGCGATTTCTGATCGAGATTGAACCAAAGAATTCCAAGCACATTGAAGAGGTATTTGGGACGCTGCCACTCATTCCTATTGGTCATGTTGTGTCGAGCGGTCGAGTTCGAGCAACAGTTGAAAATAGCCAGGTCGTGCTGGATCAGGACTGTGCCGAATTGAAAGCGGCATGGCAGTCACCGCTTAAATGGGATTGATTTAATTCGGCCCTTCGAAAGGTGAAGGCAAGATCCTGTTCCCCGTTCAAAAACTGTTTGTCGCAGTTTTTGCGAGATAAGTCTGAGGAACTAATCATCACCGATCACAAGTCGCAGATAACTTTCGTATCGGATTTGTGAGATCAAATCTTGTTTGACTGCTTTTCGAACGGCGCAGCCCTCCTCGACCATATGCAGGCAGTCGGGAAACTTGCATTGGGGAACGAACGGGCGGAATTCGACAAAGTAGCCCTCCATTTCTGCAGGATGAACATCCCAGAGCTCTAATTGACGGATTCCAGGAGTGTCAACGACCCAGCCGCCAAAATCGAGTTCTCGGAGTTGAGCAAATCGAGTTGTGTGACGGCCTTTTTGAGTCACGCGGCTGACATCGCCAGTCTTGATCGCCAGTCCCGGCTGAATCGCATTCAACAATGAAGACTTGCCGACACCACTTTGTCCGGTGAAAACCGTCTGCTGGTGCTTCAACAATCGACGCAGCCAGACAATTCCAAGCCCCGTTTGTACGCTGGCTGGAACGACGGTGTATCCGAGTCGAGCGTACTTTCCGATCATCGGTTGCAGATCGGCCAGATCAACGAGGTCGCATTTGTTAATCACAATAATCGCACGGACTTCTCCTTTAGCCGAGCTGACAAGAAATCTGTCAATGAGCGCCGGCTTTAGAGGAGGCTCCTCGGCTGAAGAAATAATCGCGACCTGGGAAACGTTCGCGACCAGGATGTGCTGCTTGAATTGATGGCCTCGTGCTAAGACGCCATGTCGGGGTTCAACCCGTTCGATCACCCCGCAGGCGTTTTCGCTCGGTCGAAACAGAACTCGATCACCCGTTACGACCGCATTACGCGCGTTTCGTGCGACGGTCCTGACGACGCGGCGAACAGTGCACTCAAAGTGTGTTCCAGCGAATGGCTGTCCTTCGTCAACTTGAACAGTGCACTGAGTTGACCCGATCGCCGACAATACCCTTCCGCGCAGGCAGGCCGATTCATCAACGGAAAGTACGAACGTATCGCCTTCTCCAGTCTCTCCCAGCACCGTTCGCCGCCTCGTCAATTCACCCTTACCCGAGACGCGCTGGTCACGATCGATACGATCAATGTCGATTTCATCAGCTTGCACCTGCCGCGTAAAATCATTCTGGCGGGTAGGGTTTTGACGGTTTTTTCGGAAGTCAACGCGTACTTTTTTAGAGAGTTTTTTGGCCACGTTGTCGGATCTCTCATGTCACGTGCTTTGAGAACTGCGTCGCGTCTTCGCAGATTCCATCGCAGGATTCAAATTATCAAAGGCATAAAAAAAGCGTCCGAGTCTTGGAAGACTCGGACGCTACTGACCCCATGGGGATTCGAACCCCAGTACTCGGACTGAAAATCCGATGTCCTAGGCCTCTAGACGATGGGGCCTTCGTTCGATAGTGTGAGTAGAAGATCGGAGTCTGCGGAACTACTCTTCAACGAGACTTCCGAAATTTTTCGATTAGACGACAAACAGGCAGAGAACACTAACGGGAAGTACGGCGTACATTGTCGCAAGTCGAGCTAAAACTTTCAATCATTCAACAACGGCTTTTACTTCCTCTACCGGCGCCACGACGGTGGCTTGTTCAATTTCTGCCGCCGCGATAGCGTCGCGGACCTCGCTTCGATGGATGGAAACTTCTCGCGGAGCCTCAATACCAAGTCGAACTTTGTCGCCCCGTATTTCGACAACAGTGATGACAATCGAGTCATCAACAATAATACTTTCGTTTTTTTTCCGCGACAGAACTAACATTTCCCACAACTCCGAGGGCCAAGCCCTTTCTTCATCCGTGCAGTTTAAGTCTCTGAAGCTGTCTGCGCAACGATACCGGGGTTTTCACATACACAGGATTGTAGACTCTACAAGCGTCGTGTCAACCCTGCAGAATCTTCTTTCCTGGCATGCCAGTCTCGCTCTTTCCCAATTCTAGTTGAATCCGAAGAAAGTTACGATCCGATTCGATACACAAAATCATTGCGAGGTGGAGTTTACGCATAATAGCGTACTTCACGGCCAACCCCGCATTTTTCCAGTTTTTCGTTTGAAAACTTTGGAAGGAACTTCGCGTCGCTGAATCAAAAGGGCTTCTTTTTTTCAGCCTGTTTAAATTTTAATGTCTTTAATTGATTGGCCCCTTTCATGGTTTGATTTTTTTGCATCTGTTTTCGCATGTGAGGCAACTTGGTGGCGGGCTTACGTGGTGCACCGGTCATTTTCTTTCCTTTTGGCAATTCGAGCAAAAGAAGGTCGAACGCTGCGCCTGGACGATGCGTTTAATTTCGCCTTTATGGCAAGAAAGACAGTTCTGGCCCTCGCGCAAGTAAACTCGATGCTCATTTTGATAGCTTCCATTCTGGTTCAATGCGTTTCGGTAGGTGCCATCGCCCAACGTTGACCCCTCACATTCAATTGCCTTTAACAGGACCGAACGTACGGCGGCTGCGATCTTATCGATAGAATTGGAATTTAGTGAATTTGCGGGTCGCGAGGGGTGAATCCCAGCGCGGTGAAGGATTT
This sequence comes from uncultured Schlesneria sp., assembly GCA_903899985.1. Lineage (GTDB taxonomy): Bacteria > Planctomycetota > Planctomycetia > Planctomycetales > Planctomycetaceae > Schlesneria. Next base: position 42,887 of record CAIULL010000021.1, on the reverse strand, counting down.
CACTTGCGTAAATATTGCCGATACCAGCCACCGTCTTTTGATCCAACAACAGAACCTTTATTTCGCGGCTGGTCATTCCGCAGCATTCGATCCATCGCTCAACATCGAAGTCTAACGCATCAGGCCCTAACGATCGTGATCCGAGCTTCTCCTGAAGTCTTCCGGGTTCAAGCCAGGTGACGGTTCCTAATCCTCGACGATCCCAAAACCAAAGTGAATCAAAGTTTCCAGAACTTCGGAAGCTGATCTGGATTCTCAAATGGTTCACGTCAGGCGGGTCAGACAGCACCATCAGGCCAGTCATTCGCGGCTCGATAACGAGGTTTGATTGATCCGATAAGTCGAAAACTATTCGCTTTCCCAGCCTCCGGACCTCGACAAACCGATGGCCGATCAGCTTTTTGCGCAATTGCGGCAGCCTCGGTACGACCGAAATCGGCTTAAAGTCGTTCGGACACATGACGATGTTCTCAATAACCCGGTCAATCACGTGGGAACGAATTCCTCGAACCATCGTTTCCACTTCGGGAAGTTCAGGCAACTTTGATCTCCTGGAAAAATCCGAATACGGTGACCTTATCGATCCTAATCAATTCACAAATCTGAACGCGATTATGACCCACCGTCCATTCTAACGGCAAATCGGATTGTTGGGATGAGACACGTCGGGTCAGGTCACAACAACAGAAATTCGCAGAATCTTCTTGACGCCGACGCTTTGGAGGACGATTCTAATCCGATACACGGGTCTATCTGTTTGACGAACAGTTTTACCCATGCTGATGACGACGTCCCTTTCATCTCCGACTTTTTCGCCACGAGGAACCTGACATGGTCCAGCTCGGCCGATTGACTGCTGGTAAGAACTTTTTTGGTCGGTTATTAACCCTCGGCGGTTGTTTGATTGCCATGGCATCAGCGACGATGGGAGCCGAATCGTCCGTCAACGTGGCGCGTTCACAACAGGTCACGGCACATCTGAATTCCGGCGAATTCGGGCCCGCGATGACTGAAGCACTGGCTGCCCCCAGTCCGGACGAGCGATCGACGCTTCTGAAACAAGTCGCGACGGCTCAACAAGCCGCTGGTGAACCGGAAGCGGCGGCCGGTACTCTTCGGAGAATTCCTCGAAATCTGAAGCGTTCGGCTGAGCCAGGCATTTTGCGAGGTGGTGCTCAAGCGGACTTTATGACGTTGATGATGTTGATCCGCCAGAATACCCCAGGTAAGTGGGAAGATGACGACGGTGAGGGTGGAGCAATGACCCCCTTCCAGACCGGTGTGCGGGTTTCTCCAACAGGGTTGCTGCAACGATTGAGTAGCGAAGAACAAAGCGGACAACTGACGTCCGTGGCTGTTCAGGCCCGCAAAGCGGACCTCAACGAAGACGTTTCTCGCTCCAGTGAATTGCGAATGGTGTCTCTGACGAGGCTTGAACGAGCAGTTGCCCGGCGAATCGAAGAGGGATTGCCTGTGCCGGAAACCATGGCACAACTCGCCGGTTTGGCGCAGGTGAAGTACGTTCTGGCGATTCCCGAAACGAATGAGATTGTCATTGCAGGCCCAGCACAAGCGTGGCAATACAATGAACAAGGCCAGCCAGTTTCATCCGTGACGGGTCGCCCCACGTTGCAACTCGACGATCTGGTCACTGTCTTGCGAACATTTGCTCGAGGAAACGCAGATTTCGGTTGCTCTATTAACACTCGCGATGAAGGAGTGAAAACGCTCAAGGAATTTGTGGAGAAGTCACAGGCCAAGGGAGCGATCAGCGATCTGGCTGTACGATCGTGGGTCAAACAAATTCAGCAGAAGTTAGGCCGACAAGACGTTGTCGTCTGGGGCGTTCCAGGAGAAAGTCGAGTTGCTCGAGTGATTGTTGAAGCCGACTACCGCATGAAGTTAATCGGGATCAACAAGTTGAATGCCGGTAAAGATATCCCAGGATATTTCGATCTTCTTCCCGTCGCTCAGCAAAAGATTCAGCCCAATATGGATGCCTTGCGGTGGTGGTTGACGGTCAAATGCGATGCTGTTCTGCATAGCTCGGACAAGAATGCCTTTGAGATCCAAGGGTCTTCCGTGCTCTGTTTGTCGGAAAACCAACTGGTCACAGCCGACGGAAAGCATCTTCCGACCGGTCAATCCGAACCGACGAACCGATTGTTCGCTCAGAATTTCACCGCTAACTATGCCAAGCTCGCCCAAAAGGATCTGGTCTTTGCAGATGCCCAGAACATCTTCGATATGGCGTTGTGCTCGGCCTTGATTCAGCACGAAGACTTGCGTGGCAAAACCGGTTGGAATATGGGTGTGTTTGCCCCTAACGGCGCGTATGCACCTGCAAGCTATCCGGTCCCGAAAGAAGTTGATTCGGTTGTGAATCATCGAGTCTATCGAGGACATGACATTGTCGTTCAGGCTGCCGGTGGCGTACGTTGCGATGTGATGTCGCTGGCCAAAGACTCAGCGAAGAACAAGTCCGAACCCCAGCTTGACGGCCTGTCAACAACAGTTCACGCCCCCCAACTTTCGGTCGGACGCTGGTGGTGGGATGCAGTCAAGTAAGCGTCAACAAGCCGATTAACACGTAATGGAAACGTGTGACGCATTTGGATTCGAGATTGGACTGTGAGCGGGATGGGAGCAAATTGGGATTTCCATCGCCTGATGGTTCTGTTCTCGCCTTAACGGAAGACAAGCAAAGGCCATGCAAGTCGTGATTACAGCAGTCGGTCCCGACAACCGTGGACTGGCTGATCCGATCGTTCATCACGTGACAGATGCCGGCGCGAACATCTACGAAATTCAGATGTACGACCACGATTCTGAGCGGCTGTTTGCGATGCTGCTTCGCTTCGACTGGCCTTCAACGGCTGTGCAGGACATCGCAGAATTACGTCGCCAGATGAACGAGATTGGGAGATTGAAAAATCTTTCCATTCGAACCTGGTCAAGGGATGAAAGTTCCCACCCTCCGAGGCTGGCAATCTGTACGACATATCGTCCTGAACCAGCGCTGGCGCTCCTGCGGTCGATCAGGGACAAAAGACTGAATGCGACTGCAGCCGTGATGCTGGGAAATCGCGATAGCTGTCGAGGTGTTGCCGAGCAGTTCGGTGTTGACTGGCATCTTGTTGGCGACGGGCGCGGCGAGCCTGATAATCAACGAATGATTGAATTATTCGATCAGTATCAGGTGGACTATATTGTCCTGGCGCGCTACATGCGGGTTCTTCCCGCAAGCACATGCTGGCGTTTTGCCGGACGAATTATCAATCTTCATCATGGACTGCTGCCGCCGTTTCCCGGCTTTCGCCCTTATGAGGACGCATTTCAGCACCGGATGTTGACGTACGGAGCGACCGTCCATTTTATCGTTCCCGAACTTGATGCGGGAAACCAGATCATCCATCAAAGCACGTTTACCGTGTTTCCAGGTACAACCTTAGAGATGATTAAGCGTCAAGGAGAAACGGATCACGAACCGAGTTGTCTCGTGGAAGGGATGCGTCGGGTCGTTGAGCGCGAAGTCGAATTACATTTTCATCGCGTCGTCAGGCGGAATTCGGTTGGTTGAATCACACACATAGTTCTGACAGAATCGATTCATTTCCCCAAGGGAGCGAATCTGATGTCAGACAAAACGAGCAGTATTTCGATTCGACTAATGGACGCAACCGATCTTGATCGAGGTTTTCTCGATGCACTTCGGGCACTTAAGCCAATCGAGTTGACGGAGCAGCAGGCGATTGACGTTTATCGAGATCGGCTGAAATCCAGAATTCGAACGTACGTGGCAGTGATTGATAACCGAATTGCGGGAACCGCATCGGTCTTTATTGAACCCAAGTTCATCAACTCGGGCGGGGTGGTCGGCCACATCGAAGATGTGGCCGTCCACCCGAGTTTTCAAAAACATGGAATCGGACGTTTGCTGGTCGAGCACTTATTAGAAGTTTGCCGCGAATTTCATTGCTATAAGGTCATTCTTGATTGCGCCGAAGGTGTCATTCCGTTCTATGAAAAGATCGGATTTCACCGATGGGAACGCGCAATGCGAATCGATCTTTGATGTCATCTCGGCAAGCCTCACTTAAGTATCGACTTAGATTCCTGGAACATCAAGGTGTTCTTCTTCTGCAATCTTGCGAAGCTTCTGAAGAGCCCGTGATTCCAGCTGTCGAATCCGTTCTTTAGTCACTCCCAGCTTCTGGCCAACCTGTTCCAGGGTTTGGGCAGGTTTTCCATCTTTCAATCCGTAGCGGGAAACAATGATATCCCGTTCGCGAGGATCGAGTTGTGCGAGAATCTGCATCAATGCCTCGTGCTGGCGCTGATTGACGATCTCTTCATTCAACCGTTCGCTTCGTGGATCTGATGCCTGATAAAACACTTCATCGTTGCCCGTTCGAAAACGGTCAAGCTGGGTGTACTCAGCAGGAATCGATCTCGCGAAATTCTTCATGATCGCCCAGCTTGCGTAGGTCGAAAACTTGAAACCCCTCGTGTAGTCAAATTTCTCAATAGCCCGAATCAATGAAATATTTCCATCGCTGACCATTTCAAAGAAATTTGCGTTCGGCTTCATGTGCTTTTTGGCAATTGAGACGACAAGACGCAAATTGCTACGAATCAAAAAGTTCTTAACCTCGCTGGATTGTTCGACCAGGCGCTCAATGGAATCGAGCTCTTTCGTATTCGGCCGGGAAACATCGATCTGCTTTTGCAGCTGGGCTGCTTGAAACATCAGGAAGTTCATTTTGCGAAAATAATAAAGCTCCTCTTCCTTCGTCAGCAGGGGGACTGAATAAAGGCTGTTCAAGTATGGCGGCAAACCAGGTGGAGTTTTCATCGGCGCCGATTTTCGTTCAACAACGGGTGGCTGCTGAAGAATGATTGCCTCTGCATCAGGTTCCGTGAACTCTGGTGCCTCCATGTACTCAATCGGCTTTGCCATCAATGACTCAGCGCGAACTTCGGCAACCATCCGATAGATGCTTGCTCGTGTCCGGTCAAACTTTCTGGCGAGATCGTCGACCGAAACACCGTTCCGGAAGCTCCGATAAATATCGAGCTTGTGTTCCTCGGTGATCGTGTTAAGAGCGTTAGGGAACACGGCGGACTCCGGATGATCCTTATCGTGGTTCTTCAGTGTGTAACGTACCGTCTCTGGAGATCGATGAAATTTCTTTGCCAGACGATGGCTGATTTCCGTGGGGCAACCACCTGCTTTCGCCAGTCGTCGAGCGCGAAGAATCAGTTTTTCCCGTTCTTCAACGCTCAGCTGGCTGAACTGGGAACCTCGATCGACATCGTCCGCGTGCCTTGTCACGAACCTTTCGACGGAAGAGCGCAAGAAACCAACGCGCTTGCGTCCTCCGAAACGAAACCGTCGACTCACGAGTCCACGATCACGCCAGCGAGATACGGTTTTTGACGAGACATTGAAGCGTTTGCTGACATCTTCCACGGTCCAGACTTCTTCGCCGGCATTTTCAGCGGCGATGTCTGCGCTGTCTGAAAGATCTTCGACAAAACAACGCAAGTCATGCACGGCTTCGGCGCCACTCACGACCAGGTCGGGATACATCTCACCCCGATAAGTGGTGATTTTCTCACACAGCTCAGGATAACGATAAGTCCCTTTCGGGTTCAGTTCGTCGAGTAGACGTTCCGCGCGTGATATTTGCGTCAATTGGACGTCACGTGGCGCGTATTTGATTTGATGATCGCGTAATTGCTTCAATGCAGGATTTCGATAGCGTTGCATGATTTTCCTCCTGTCAAATGGGACAGGTACGAAACACACTTGTCAGTCTGACAGAACGAGCCTGACCGTTTCAATCGCAGCAAAGCCGGTGCCGTTTGCTCTTGATGTGGTTTGGGAGGCCTTGGCCGTCACATATTAACAATACGTTGGAACCGGACACTTGGATCAAAGAAATGTTCGTGATTGATTGCGATTATTTAAATCCCTTTGAATTAAGGCGTTACGACGCATTGCGACTGTTGCTTAACAGAAATGAAAGAATTGCAAGGGGGCTTTTGTGCGAAATGATGATCCAGCATACTTTTTACGAATTCATCCAAAGCCTTTTCCGGACCGAACCAGGCGTCAAACTCGAACAGACTGCCATAGACCGCTTGTTCGTCAGCATGCACCAAGAAACGGTGCTGTCGAAAGGGACAATGTTGAAGGCTCGCCGCTGTGTAACCGAATTCAAGGGATATCTCGATCTCTGATGTTCAACGGCCACGGAGGAGTGAATGTTCAATCTGTTACAAACAGCAAGTGACGATCAAACAGCGATTGGTTTTTGCGTACTTGCCTTGAGTGTCTCGGCGTTTTTTGTCTTTATCAGTTTTCATTTAGGACCAGCGGGTCGGCGTATTAAAGAATTGGAACAAAAAAAATCCAATTTGAATAAAATGCCATCAATTTCAACGGAAACCTATCATTCCCACGACCGGGCTGCGTGAGTTTTCGAAGAAATTGCCCGACGATGTAGTTCGTGGTTACCCTGTTTATTCAAACGGTTTCGAACAAGGAAATTCGATTTTGTGCTGGCTGAGGAGGCAAATCCTGTGGCAAGCCGTCGGTGTCGGCGATATTTTCAAGCGGCTTTCGGCACAAAACAGGAGTCATCTCATGCGAAGTTCAGTACGAGTTTTAACGGCAGGGTGTTTGGTCGCAATCGGATACATTCTTGGGACATGTCAGCTTCACCGAGTGGCGTTCGCTCAACCTGAAGACTCTGTCTCCGATGAAGCGACAAAAAAAATCAATGATGCTCACGACGCGTTGAAGAAAGCATCGGAGCAGTTGAAGCTTGAATCGCGATATGAGTCCGTGACTAAGGGGGTTAACCCTTACGCGGTTTTAGTGGGCGGTATCAACGCTAAAGAAGATCTGGAAAGCGGGCACGGAGTTGATCCAGATACTTTTGCGGCGTTGAACGTGGCCGTTTACCAGTTGAAGAAGAACAGCATCAAAGACGAATCTCTGGCGGATTGGGTCGATACGAATCTTTTAGGATACGACAATAATGGACATCTGACGTATCGCAATAAAGTTGTCCGCATCTATTCGATCTCTCGCCTGCGAAAACTGAATGCAGAACGAATGGTCATTCTGGGTGAAACGAAAGAAGTCAAAAAGAGGTGATTCTTCAGCAGAGGCTGCCTGAAGCCAGGGAATCACCTTTTCGAAAATTCCGTGCCCTGAAAGAAATTTGTTTTCATTTCGGGCATCTAAAAGGCTAGAATTTTTTAATCAAGTCTAAACCGACGTACCAACCAGGAAATCTCCGACTCAGGTGCTCGGCCTGATTCAGACGCGAGGGAAGAAAAATGAACCGATCAATCTTCAAGAGACTGTTCCTGGTTCCGGTGATAGCCGCCGGCTTCGTCGGAAGTGAATTGCGCGCCGCCGAAAACTCGGTCCCCGCACCGGTACTGAAGCATGTATCGGGCGACGGCAATATTGCACAGGCTTTGTTGTTTCAGTTGCAACAGCCATCACTTGGCGTCACGGCACACGACCATCTGGTCTTCGTCGACACATCGGCAAGTCAGATTGGAGCTCATCGGCTTCATTCATTCGCCGTGCTGGAATCGCTGCTGAAGACACTTCCGGAAACGGACCGGGTTCAGGTTTTTGCTGTCGACGTTCAGGCAGAACCACTGATGGCGTCGCTCGCAAGCCCGAATAGCGATTCCGTGAATTCGAGCCTTGCTGCGTTAAAGACGAGAATTCCACTCGGTGCCACTAATTTCCAAGCGATTATTGATGCAGCCTTGAAATCCGGTGCCGGCGCCCAAAAGTCAATCACCTACATCGGCGATGGTTTGAGTACCGCTGATCTTTTGGAGTCGAAAGAACTTCGCAGCATGGTTGCCCAGTTGCGGAGCCAGAAAACATCGTTTAACAGCTACGGTGTCGGACCTCAAATCAATCTTCAGCTGCTGGGGGTCATGGCTCATCAAACTGGTGGCTATGTCGATTTTGACAGCCGTAAAGACATCGGTCGAGAAGGGGTCGGACAATCCCAACTTGCGATTGACGCCGGGCAAAAATTGGGGCGAGCAATCCAACAGCCAGTGTTTTTCCCAACACAAGTCACGATGTCAAACAACGAAGTTACATCGCTGCCGCTGCTGCCTTTGAGGACCGATCGCGAAACGATTCATGTCGTTCGTGGGGCAATCGCCGCCAACGCTCGAGTTGTTTTCACGGCTGAAAACGCCGGCGAAACGCTGGAATGGCGTCTTTCCGCCCCCGTTGAACAAGCGGGGTCTGCATTTCTTGCTGCTGTCGCGGACCAGGTCGAAAAGGATCAAGGTCTAAGCAATTCGCTAGCCGGACGTGGTTTGATGCAGGTGTACCAGGGAAGTTTCATTGATTCGATGGAAGGAGCATTGCAGTTCGGAGCTCAACAACTCGCACGTGGTCAAATTGATCAGGCGGCGGAAATTGCTCGTCGGGTCACTGAAGTCGATCCAGGAAACCGAACTGCGAAATCATTGGCGAATTCGTCCGAAAGACTTCGAGTCACGCAAGTTTCTCAGGTACAGCCCGGGGATATTCCCGCAGCCCCTGAACCGGGCGAGCTAGATAGCCGCGCAGTACCGAATGCAAATTCAAGTTTGACGCGAGATCAAGAGCAAGCGATTCGTGTCAAAACCGAAAAGCTTCGCAATCAGGTCAGCAACGCCATTGACGGTGCGCGAAAGACTGACGACCCGGAATCCAATCTGGCTCAACTAAAGCAGGTTGAAAATTCCGTTCGATCATCCATCGACATTGCTCCAGAAGATCGCCTTCAATTGCAAAAGCGATTGGAGAGTGAAATCAATCAGATGAAGAATCTGTCTGACAAGCGAGCTCAAGATAAGGTTCACCTTGCTGAAGAGCTTTCCCAGTTGGAAGCTCAAAAACGACTGACCGAACAACTTCAGCTGGACGAAGAACGGCTTGAAGGATTGATTGACCGCGTTCGAGCATTGATGTCCGAAGGTTTTCACGGACGTGAAGAAGCGTTTGGTGAAGCTCAGAACGTTGCCGACGTCGCGATCAATCTTCGACCTGGTGAAGGAACCTCGGCAGCGGCTCGATTTAACGCCGAAGCTGCACATCAGCTCGCACGGTCGAACCGCTTACGAGCACGCCGTTCTGACCAGTTCCTGGAAGCTCTTTATCAGGTCGAGTTGGCTCATATCCCATTCCCGGACGAACCCCCGATTCGGTTCCCGAATGCGGAGGTATGGAAGGCTTTAACCGAACGACGACGTAAATGGGCCACGGTCGATCTTCGCAAAGACAGCCCGAACGAACAACGAATCCAACAGGCCTTAAAGGATACGACCGAAGTCCAGTTCACGGATCAGCCGCTGAAGGACGCTCTGGAATATCTCGAAGATCTTCACAAGATCGAAATCTGGATCGATCAACCCGCTTTAGCCGATGCCGGGATCAGTACTGATCAACAAGTGAACCTCGTGATGTCCGGTATCACGTTGCGTAGCGCCTTGCGTCTGTTGCTGGAGCCTTTGCAGCTGACTTACGTGATCGAAGACGAAGTGATGAAGATCACGACCCAGGAAAAGGCAGACGAAAAAATGTCGACCCGTGTCTATCCTGTTGCTGACCTTGTTATTCGCATCCAGTCCGGTGGTGGCGGTGGTGGTATGGGTGGCGGAATGATGGGTGGTGGTATGGGTGGCGGTGGTATGGGCGGCGGCGGCATGGGCGGTGGAATGGGTGGCGGTGGTATGGGTATGGGTGGTGGCGGCTTCGGTGGTGGCGGTTTCTTTAGTATTCCACCGGAACAGGTCAAACCAAAGGCCAATAAAGCAGAGGAAGCAAATCCTGCGGATGCTCCGAAGCTGGATAATGCGACCATCAAGAATCTGAAAAAAAAACGGAACAAGTAAACCCATCAGGGAATTCTGAAGCGACTGAAAACAGCAGTGACAAAAAGCGGCGGAGTTCGTCCGATTCGACGAATTCCGCCGCTTCTGTTGATGCAGCGAAGCGATCGCCTACAAAGCTGCCGCCCATTTCCAGCCCAGAAGAGCGGCTGGCTTTCTGGAGTCGTTTCTTCGAAAAAGAAGTCCCGCCTGACATTGTGCATGATGTCGTTCTGGAGCTTGTTGAAAATCGCAAGCATGAAGATGTGATTACGTGTCTTGAACAAGCGATCTTGCACAGTCAAATTCAGCCTTGGATGTACCAGGTCCTGGCGGAAACAATGCAAGCCACCGGGCGCCCCAAGGCACAGATTGAGCGAGTACTCTTATCGAGCCAGGACGTGATCCTGAACGATCCCCGTTCGATGGTGCGTCTGGCGGCTTACCTTGTCCGGTTCGAACGAATCGATCGCGCTTTGGAGCTTTACCGACAAGCCGCAGCAATGGACCCTTCACGTCCTGAGCCTTACGTTCTCGCGCTGGAACTTGCGACTCGAACGAAGAACTATAACGCCATTGCCTGGTCGGCCCCTGAGGTTCTGACGTTTTCATGGGTGAAAGGGCGTGAGCGGCTGAATCGATTAGCAGAAGAATCTGCGGCGAGTGCTGAGTCGGCTCTGATGAAGAGCGGCGATTTTTCTAAAGCTTTCGAACTTCGGACGGAAATGCAGAAAGCGCGACGTCTGGACCTCGTTGTTCGCTTGGAATGGAGCGGACAGGGGGATCTCGATCTGCAAATTCGTGAACCTGCAGGAACGATCTGCTCTGCTACGCAGACGATGACTTCCGCTGGCGGGATTTTTGTCCACGACGGATTTGGACCGATTCAAGATCACTGTTACGAAGAATATCTCTGTCCTCAAGGCTTCGCGGGAGAATATTGTGCCATCGTCAAGCACGTGTCGGGAGACATCGTTGGAAAGCGAGCTCGGATAACGATTACGCGAGATCGTGGGACTGCAAATGAAGAATCGTTTTCCGAAACGTTATTCATCGGCCCGACCGATCAAAGTATTCGCTTTTCGCTCAGCCGAGGAAGAAGGGAACAAGCGAATCTTGTGCGACAAAACGGCGAGCTTAAAGTGAGTTCAAATCAGGGCGCCCACCAGTCAGTCCTCGCTCAACTGGGTGCTGGAGGTGGGGTGGGTCAGATCGGGCAGCGGGGCGCAGCGGTTGGGTATACTCCTGTCATCACTCAAATTGCAGAAGGTGTCAGAATGAGTGCCATGGCGACGGTCTCCGGAGATCGAAGATACGTCCGAATCAACGCGAACCCGGTCTTCTCGTCGATCACCGATGTTTTTTCTTTTACCGTTAACCCTTAGTCTTCGAAGCAATGACGATGTCGAGTTCCGCTTTGAGACGCGGCAGAATTGCATCATATGGAAAGGCTCCGAGTTCGAGCGAGCCTTTCTTCAAGTTCACGAAGTTGGGTCCGCACCAAAGGCCGAGATCGGCATCATCGGTTTCACCGGGACCGTTCACTCGGCATCCCATGACTGCAATCGTGACCGCATGGTCCTCTGCATAAGCCGTCATCGCTTTGACTTGTTGAGCCAATTCGATAAACGCCTCGTTTTCCACGCGAGAACAACTCGGACAACTGATGATGTTGAGAGTTTTGAGCCCATAGTCAACGACGGAACGTACCCGACCAGCCGCGATATCATCGAGAATCTTTCGACCGGCGATGATCTCTTCGGATTTTTGTGAATTAGGGACTGTCAGTGAAACTCGGATTGTATCTCCGATTCCTTTGCTGATCAGTTGCTCAAAGGCGATTCGTGTTTTGATGATTCCATCGGGCGGCATCCCCGCCTCGGTCACGCCGAGATGGAGCGGAATATCTGGACGCTTTTCTGCGAATCGCCGGTTCCCCTCAATAACTTTTTTCGGATCTGAATCTTTCAGCGAAACGCAATATCGGACAAAACCGATTGAATCGAGAAAGTCGCAGTGCTCCCAGGCGCTTTCCAGCATCGGGGTAATCGAATCGTCTGGGTCGTACTTTTCCTTTTTGGCGGGGTCGACCGAGCCACAGTTCACACCCACTCGCATCGCGCAGTCGTGATCCGTCGCCACAGACGCCAGGTATCTCACTTTTTCCTGCCAGGGTTTTTCCCGTTCGTGATGATAAAGGTGACCGGGGTTGTAGCGAATCTTATCGACGTGCGGTGCGACGATTTCAGCCAGTCGATAATTCTCTTGCAAATCGACCACCAGATTCGCTTTGGTCTGTTTGCGGATTTCCGCCAGTGCAGCAGCGTCTTTCGTGCTGTCAACCGCGACGCGAATCACGTCAGCACCAGCCGCAAACAGATCCTCGATCTGACCGACGGTCGCATCAATGTTTTGTGTTTGTGTCGCTGTCATACTTTGGACGGCAATGGGATGTCCATCACCAATTGTCGCCGAACCAATTTTGACTGCCCGTGTTGCGTTTCGTCGAAGTTCCACTTGTCGCTTCCTTGTGCCGCTAATTGATTACACGAATTCTGATTCTAGTAGGCCACCATCAGATGGTCCACCTGCGGATTGGTCCGTGCAATCTTCAACGGGATTTTTACGCAACTCTCCGATTCGGCGATGCAATATCATCGAGGAACCGTGCTTCGATTTTGGCTTCTGTCCGATCAAATTCGGTTCGCTGGTGTTCAGCAAGCCGTTCAAGTGAGCAAACGGCCTGGTCTGCGGCAATCAAGTGCTTCAGGCATTTGGCGAGATGTGATTCCGCCTTGGCAAGATCCACCTCGACGTGAAATAGTTCTTGATTCAGTATTTCAATATGGGCTTGCCGACTTTGGATCTGATCAACAATCCAAATGTCGCCGACACTCATTTGACGAAGTTCGCTGATCGTTGTCATTCGCTTTTGCACTATCGCATCTTTTTTCGCGATGACTTCGGCATGTGACCGACGCGCCTGTGCAACGGTCTGGCGTTCCCGTTCTCGCTCGTGTTGTCGTAACTTCAACACGGATTCAAATCGGAATCGAAATGTCATGGATCATCTTTCGTGACACTCGCTTCAATTGTTACTTTGAGTTAACTCGCGATTGGAACGTACATGTCAATCGGACGCATCGGGATATCTAACCAATCTCGGATGTAACAGCCAGATCAACTGACACGCCTTTCCAGATTGCTGGACGGACAAATATACAATTCGAAATTGATTCCAATCTGGCAAAACGGACACTGGTTCCGATCGGGCGTGATTCTTAGCAGATTCATCCGGCGCACTGCCAACATGGCAGTGCGCTAAGTATCACTTCCCGGCGCGATTTCCATAAAAGATTAAACAACAACACGTTACAGCACTCATCAAAAGCCCGGCACAGAGCTTGCTTAGGGAACAGTCATGTCTAAATGTCGGCCTTGTTGGCGGAACCAACAGGGTACGGCAAGTCTCGCCCGAGACTGCTTCGGGTGTGTTTCGTGAAATATGAGTCATCCCATCAAGTCTGTCTTGTTGGTTGAGGAGTCGCTGTGGCCAAGCTGATCAGTTTTGATGAAGAAGCCCGAAAAAGCCTGTTGGAAGGCGTTTCAAAGTTGGCGCGGGCTGTAAAAAGCACGCTCGGTCCTCGTGGCCGAAACGCCGTTCTTGATAAGGGTTGGGGGTCGCCAAAGGTCACGAAGGATGGTGTGACGGTCGCTCAGGACATTGATCTTGAAGACAAGTTCCAGAACATGGGTGTTCAGCTTGTTAAAGAAGCTGCGTCGAAGACTGGGGATGTCGCTGGTGATGGTACGACCACGGCAACCGTTCTGGCAGAGGCGATTTACAAGAATGGACTCCGTTTTATCGCAAGTGGTGCCGACCCGATGGCGCTCAGTCGTGGGGTCCAGAAGGCTGTCGACGCAGTCACTGAAGAGCTGAAAAAGCACTCCAAAGAAGTGAAAGCCAACGACAAAAAGGCTGTCGCTGAAGTCGCCAGTATTGCAGGTAATAATGATCCTGAAGTTGGCAAGATCTTGTCTGAAGCCTTGCTTAAGGTTGGTAAGGACGGCGTCATCACCGTCGAAGAAGGCCGTCAGATTTCGACGGAAGTCGATCTGGTTGAGGGGATGCAGTTTGAACGCGGCTATCTCTCGCCCCACTTTGTAACCGATCAGGACAATCAGACTGTTGAGATGGACAACGCTCGCATTCTGATTTACGAAGAAAAGATCAGCAGTGCCAAGTCGCTTGTGCCGCTTCTCGAAAAGACGTCGAAGGCAGGCGTTCCGTTGCTGATTATCGCGGAAGACGTTGACGGTGAGGCATTGGCGACGCTCGTTGTCAATAAAATGCGAGGTATCCTGAAGGTCTGTGCCGTTAAGGCACCTGGCTACGGCGATCGACGTAAGGCACAAATGGAAGATATTGCCGTTCTGACTGGCGGAAAGGCAATTTTCAAAGACCTGGGTCTGAAGCTTGAAAATGTTGAACTGACCGACCTGGGCGTAGCAAAGAAGATTCGGATTGATTCCGAGAACACGACTGTTGTTCAAGGCTCCGGCAAGAAAGCAGAAATCGAAGGCCGGGCTGCCTTGATTCGTGCAGAAATCACAAAGACCGACAGCGAGTACGATCGCGAGAAGCTTCAAGAGCGACTCGCCAAACTCGCTGGCGGCGTGGCTCAGATCAGTGTCGGTGCCCACACCGAAACGGAAATGAAAGAGCGAAAGGACTTGATTGACGACGCACTCGCCGCAACGCGTGCTGCCATCGAAGAAGGGATTGTCCCCGGTGGTGGAGTCGCCTTGTTGCGTTGTCTGCCAGCCATCGAGAAGCTTAAGTTGACCGGCGACGAACAGCATGGTGTGACGCTCGTAAAGAGCGTTCTCGAAATGCCGCTGCGAACGATCGCTGAGAATGCCGGACTGGACGGCGCTGTGGTGGCGAATAACGTCAAGAAATCCAAGGAAAAGTCCTATGGATATGACGCCCTCAACGAACGATACGGTGATCTGTTTGAGTTCGGTGTTGTCGATCCAACCAAGGTTGTTCGGTCCGCTCTTCAAAACGCCGCAAGCGTAGCCTGCCTGCTGTTGACCACTGATTCAATCGTGGTGGAAGCTCCAAAACCTAAGGAAGACGACCACCATCATGACGACCATCATGACGGCGGAGGAATGGGTGGCATGGGCGGAATGGGCGGCATGGGAATGGGTGGCATGGGCGGAATGGGTGGCATGGGCGGATTCTAGTCCCCTGAAGCATCTGCACCCGATCTGACAGCCCAATAACTAGAACACTAACTTTACCAACTTTACCAAATAGGACCAAAATCGATGAAACTCAAACCTCTTGATGACCGTGTTGTTGTCGAACCATTGACCGCTGAAGAGAAGACGGCCGGTGGTATCGTGTTGCCAGATACCGCCAAGGAAAAGCCCCAACGCGGTAAAGTCATTGCCGTCGGCCCAGGCCGATTGCTGGACAGCGGCGAACGAGCACCAATCGCGGTCGCGATTGGCGACGAAGTTCTGTTCGCGAAATACGGCGGGACGGAAATTGAAGTCGACAAGAAGGATATCAAAATTCTTCGCGAATCGGACATTCTCGCGAAAGTTGTCTCGTAACTGAATTCCCCGAAATCGGATGTGGATCGATTGGAGCTGGGAAGCGACGCGAAATCGTTTCTAGCGGTTGTGATCATCCCGTCAGGGATTGCATTCTCATATAATTTTTCCATTGGAGTCCCGTTGTGGCTAAGCAACTGTTGTTTGAAGATCGAGCCCGCATCAAGCTGCTTCACGGCGTGGAGACGCTTGCAAAGGCTGTCGCGGTGACGATGGGTCCCACCGGACGAAATGTCATTATTGACAAATCCTTCGGAAACCCTGTCGTTACGAAAGACGGTGTGACAGTTTCAAAGGAAGTCGAGCTCGAGGATCCTTATGAAAATATGGGAGCCAAGCTCGTCAATGAAGTCGCGTCAAAGACCAGCGACGTGGCGGGAGACGGGACCACGACGGCGACGGTTCTGGCGCGAGCAATCTACAGCGAAGGACTTCGCGGGTTGACACTTGGTGCGAACCCGACTGTTGTCCGCAAAGGTATCGAAAAGGCTGTCGATGCAGCGATTGCCTTTGTTGAGAAGATGGCCAAGCCGGTCGAGAAGAAAGAAGAGATCGCTCAAGTCGGTTCGATTTCTGCAAACAATGATCGCGTTGTTGGCAATCTGATCGCCGATGCAATGGAAAAAGTCGGTCGCGATGGCGTGATCACAGTGGAAGAGGGCAAGGGAAATTCGACAACCCTCGAGTTGGCTGAAGGACTTCAGTTCGACAAGGGATACATTTCGCCATACTTTGTGAACAGTCCGGAATCCATGCAGTGTGTGCTGGAAGACTGTTACATTCTTCTGTTCGAAAAGAAGATCTCCAGCCTGCGTGACTTTGTCCCACTGCTGGAAAAGGTCGCTCAGCGAAGTAAGCCATTGCTGGTCGTCGCGGAAGACGTTGACAGCGAAGCTCTGACCGCCCTGGTTGTTAATAAGCTTCGTGGCGTTTTGAACATCTGCGCCGTCAAGGCTCCAGGATTTGGCGATCGTCGCAAAGCGATGATGGGCGACATGGCCACCCAGACTGGCGGAACGCTGATTTCGGAAGATCTGGGAATCAAGCTTGAGTCGGTCGAGATTGCTCACCTGGGCCGTGCCAAGAAGGTCGAAGTGACCAAGGACACCTGTACGATCATTGATGGAGCTGGCGATAAAGAGCAGATCAAGGCTCGCGTCGATCAGATTCGTCGTCAGATCGAAGCCACCGAAAGTGAGTATGATCGCGAAAAGTTCCAAGAACGACTTGCGAAGATGACCGGTGGCGTCGCGATCATCTCTGTCGGAGCTGCAACCGAAGCTGAAATGAAGCAGACAAAGGCTCGGATGGAAGATGCGTTGCATGCCACCCGCGCCGCAGTGGAAGAAGGAATCCTTCCTGGCGGTGGTGTGGCCTTGCTGCGCGCCATCTCGGCAGTCAGCGAAGTGAAAGCCAAGGGTGACGAGAAAATCGGCGTTCAAATCGTAATTAAGGCTTTGGAAGCCCCGATTCGCCAGATTGTCGCGAACTCTGGACTTGATGGTAGCGTTGTGGCCGATGAAGTTCGCAACATGCCGACTAATACCGGCTATGACGCTAATGCTGGCAAGTATGTGGATATGTATAAGGCTGGCATCATCGATCCTGCCAAAGTCGTGAAGAGTGCCCTTCGTAACGCAGCGTCGATTGCAGGCTTGATGCTGACGACTCAGGTGCTTGTCACACGCAGCGATGACACCGAAGGTAATAAAAAGAGCAAGGTCGAAGGATCGGTCCGCTAAACTGGGACGACAGATCCGACAACGTGTCCTCTGAACTTCCTGATTGACAGGTCGATTCGGTAAACCCGGTCTTGTCGGAAATCTGTAATCGACAACAATGATCGAGCCGCCGGAGTAATTTCCGGCGGTTCGTTGTGTATCTGGATAACGAAAAAAGCGACTTGCCAACTGATCGTTGGCATCGGCCCAATGTTGGAGTGAAGCCGTGATGGCGACGAAGCGGGACTATTACGAAGTGCTGGGTGTCGCCAAATCGGCATCCGAAGATGAAATTAAGAAGGCTTATCGTAAACTGGCTGGAAAATTTCATCCCGATCGCAATCCAGGTGACGAGGCTGCAATCGCGTCATTTAAGGAAGCGGCTGAAGCGTTCGGAGTACTGAGTGATCCAGAGAAGAAAGCTCGCTACGACCGCTATGGTCATGCAGGAGTCGAATCCAGCTTCCAGGACGTTGATGATATCATGTCAGCGTTCGGTGGTATTTTCAGCGGTATCTTTAACGGCGGTGGCAGTGGAGGCCGGGGACCTGGAGGGCCACGGGCAAGAAAGGGGGAAAGTCTTCAAACCTCACTGACGATCGAACTTCTCGATGCTGCCGTCGGATGCTCTCGCGAAATTCAGATCGACAAGCATGTTTCCTGCGTCACGTGCAACGGGTCGGGTGCCAAGCCGGGAACGCAGCCCCAGAAGTGCGACTATTGCAATGGACAGGGGCAAGTCATTCAATCGCAAGGTTTCTTTCGCGTGCAGACGACCTGTCCCTCCTGTCGAGGACGGGGAACAAGTATTCGCGATAAATGTCCCGATTGCCGCGGGCAACGCGTCGTCAGCCGCCCGAATACGCTTGAAGTCAAGATTCCTGCGGGGATTGATAACGGCATGCAGCTCTGCCTGAGGGGTGAAGGGGAAGCAGGAGAAAACAACGGACCCCCAGGTGATCTTTACATTGATATCCGTGTTAAATCACATCCACTGTTCAAACGGGACGGACGGAATCTGGCGTGCGAGGTACCGATCACATATGCACAAGCTGCACTTGGGACGTCACTAGACATTCCGATCCTGACGGGAAAGCACCACATTACGGTTCCTGCAGGAACCCAGCCAGGCGAAGTCTTTCGCTTAAAGCACCAGGGAATGCCGGATCCTCATGGAGGAATGAGAGGCGACATGCTGGTCGAGTTCCACGTCGAAGTACCGAAGAAAATCAGTAAGAAACAGGAAGAGTTGTTGAGACAACTTGCAGAACTGGACGACAAACAAGTTTCCGCCAAACGGAAGACATTTCTTGATTCCGTCAAGGCGTTCTTTACCATACAAGAGGATGCGGAATAATGGCCAATCAGGCGACCGAAACGAACGTTGATCCAAACGATGCTGATTCGAACCCACCAACTGTGGCCGAACAACTTCAGGCGGCGCTCGTCGAACGGGATCAATACAAGGAAAAGTGGGCTCGGGCGCTCGCCGATCTCGATAACTTTCGCAAGCGTGTCTATCGCGAGATGGACGACGAGCGAAAGTATCAGTCAGTCCCTGTGCTGAAGTCGTTGTTACCGATCTTTGACGGACTCGATCGAGCCGTCTTTGCTGCGTCACAGTCGAAGAATTTCGACGCACTGCTCCACGGCGTTCAAATGACGATCAAGCAGTTGGAAACAGCTTTGGGCGGTCACGGAGCGAAACCGATCGTGGCACATGGTCAACCTTTCGATCCGAACCTGCACGAAGCAATCAGTCAGGTTCCCTCGGCGGATCATCCTCCAATGACCGTCCTGAACGATGTCGAACGAGGCTACACGCTTCACGACAGAGTCATTCGTCCAAGCAAGGTCATCGTCACCGTCGCGCCGCCGAAATAGGCATCAAAGGGTTTGAAAAGCCTCAGAAGAAATGAGCTTCAAGAAGGACAACATCACAATCCAGACGATGTGATAGATCTTCGAACGGCCCGAGTTGTGACGCAATCGTACAGCGAATACTGGTGAGCCTTGGTGAGCAGATGAGGTTTGGTTCATCGTTTGCCGATTAAAACCGACCTGTCTCGGGATCGATTTCGCAGACAGTTGCATGGGATATTTTCTCGAAATGAATTTCCTCTCGGCTTTGCGCCTGAGGCTCTCAAACAACTTTATCGCGCCCCTCACCGGGGCGGAAGACGTTAAAGGCTTTACTCTTTCGCTAACCGAGCTGCTTAATTCCAAAGCCCAGCGTCGGAAACTTTATTGGGCGCACATTGGGTCTGGCCCGACGAATCCAAGTTTTCACCGAAGGTGTCAAAATTGGATCGAGGAAGTACAAACTGCTAACGACTCTGGGGCAGTGACCATGACGACGCAACAGTGCTAACGGGATCATTCAAATGTCGGGCAAGCTGATTGTTCGCCCAAAAACTGCTGGTGACGTGGTTTTGGACATTGCCTAGAATCCACAAGGGAATGGATTCCGTATCCAAAATCGCTTTTGGCAGCGGAGAAAAGTTTTTGATCGCTTCAATGGAGTGGCGAGGATGACTTCGCGAAAATCGTTTCTGCTTTGTCTGGTCGTAGCGTATTCGACATTCGGATCTTCGGTCTGGGCGGCAGATCCACCGAAAGTTGCGGATACGATGGCATTCGTACCTCGTCAAAAAGACGTCGAAATTGAAACCCCTAAGCCGGCCGACTTTGCAAAATGTAAAGTCGAAGTCGAACGTAAAGGGAAGGTCAACGGTTGGGTTGTGATGGGACCGACTGGCCAAGTCCTGCGCAAATTCCTCGATACCGACGGAGTTGGCGGTATCGACCAATGGCGGTATTTCAAAGACGGCATTGAGGTCTACCGTGATATCGACACGAACAACAACAACAAGGTTGACCAGTGTCGTTGGCTGAATCTCGGGGGAACTCGCTGGGGGATTGACCAAAACGAAGATGGTCGTATCGAACAGTGGAAAGTATTGTCCGCCGCAGAAGCCTCCAAAGAAGCCGTTCGCGCATTGATCACCGGCGATGAAGCGGCTTTTCAAGCGATCATGATCAATGAAGACGATCTCAAGTTACTCGGAATCAATTCGCAGTTGGCGAGCAAATTGATCGAATCGGCCGCTGATCCCGTCAAGAAGGCCAAAGGAGTCATGGCGAAATCCAAATCGCTTTCCGCTCAGTCGCGCTGGACACGCTTCGATGCTCAGATGCCCAGCACGATTCCCCTGGACGAAGAGAAAGCAAATGCCGATTTGCAGGTTTACGAAAGCGCGATGGCCATCGTGGAAACACAAACCAAATTTAACGCGATTCAAATTGGAGAAATGATACGAGTCGGCGACGTCTGGAAAATCACCCAGGTGCCAATCCCCATTGAAGGCGAAGTGACCACCACGAACGGTGGAATTCTGATGGAGCCGCTACTGGCTTCTAACGGAGCTGCGGCCGGGACTGCGGGTCCGTCTCCCAAAGTTGAAAAGATTTTGAAGGAATTAACGGACATTGAACAAGGTTTGATGAAGCCAGGTCAATCAGCTCCAGCGGTCAAAGCTCTGATGGCAAAACGAGCGAATTTGTTGAAGGATGCCATTGAACTGGCGGAAACCGACGAAGAACGAACAATGCTGATGAAGCAAACCATCGACGGTTACGCTCTGGCATCGCAGATGGGGACCTACCCTGAAGGTGTTCAGGACCTTAAAGAGATCGAAACAGACATCTCACGAAAGATGCCCAAGTCCCCGCTATTGCCATATGTCTCCTACCGGTTAATGCAGGCCGAGTATTACGTGAATTTGCAGCAGGCCGAAGAAGACAAGGAAAAGCAAGCTGAAATTCAAAAAGCATGGTTGGAAGGCTTGGATGACTTTGTCAAAAAATACCCCAACTCGGACGACTCGGATGACGCGATGGTCATGCTCGGAACCCATGAAGAACTGCAGGGCCGAAGCAAAGAAGCAATGGAATGGTATCAAAAGCTGCTCAAAGACAAGCCGAAGTCAGAAATGGCAACACGAGCTCAAGGAGCTTTGCGCCGGCTTAAATTGACGGGCCAGGTTTTGTCGCTTTCCGGTCCGGGTCTTGATGGTGGAACCGTTGACGTCAAGAGCTTTAAAGGACAGGTCGTGCTGGTCGTGTTCTGGGCGAGCGAATACAAGGTTTGTGAAGAAGATATTCCGCAACTGCGGGCATTGTATCAGGACAACAAAGCCAAGGGCTTTGAAATCGTGGGTGTCGCCCTGGACTTTGAAAAGTCGACGGCATTGCCGTTCGTTCAAAAAAACAAGATGAACTGGAAGCACATTTATCAGCCAAATCCGTCGACACAGACAGGGGGTCTGAACAGTCCGATTGCCGAATCGTTTGGGATAATTTCGCTCCCGACGATGTTCCTGGTCGACAAGGAAGGGAAAGTCGTCAATCGGAATGCAACCCTCACCGATGTCAAAACGGAACTGCCCAACTTGTTGAAACCAACCGATAATGTGGCTCAAGGTAAGAAGTCGAAGTAACGCCGGACGGTGAGTTCATCGCACATTGCGTCGATTAGTGCTTCAATACACTCGACGCGATCAATGCGGAAAATAACTCAACACTACGAGGCTTCAGAAAATGTTCGAACGAATCAAGTCCCTTCTCGGGTTTGGGTCGCTCACGGACGAGCAGTTCGAACAGAAACGTCAGGAACTGTTAAAAAAGATTCCTGTTCCTGTCTTCTGGCTGTTCGGGAAGACAGGTAGCGGAAAATCAACGATTGTCCGCTTTATCACAGGGTCGTCTCAGGCGGAAATCGGCAACGGCTTCCAGCCGCAGACGAAGACATCATTTCGTTACGACTTTCCATCTTCCTCGCAGCCACTGGTCCGTTTTTTGGATACGCGCGGACTGGGCGAATCCGGGTATGACCCCAAGGAAGACATTGATTCCTTTGACA
Organism: uncultured Schlesneria sp.; assembly: GCA_903899985.1. GTDB lineage: Bacteria > Planctomycetota > Planctomycetia > Planctomycetales > Planctomycetaceae > Schlesneria. The sequence continues at coordinate 20,705 of CAIULL010000021.1, read as the reverse complement.
GTTCAACCCATGTGGTCATTGTCGTGGTCCGAGTGATGGATCATGCACTTGCGGAGATCATTGAACCGCTAAGAAAGATTCGGGCTGCACGTCCTTCCCGTCCAATCGTACTTGTCCTGACATGTCTGCATGAAGCGTATCCGTTTCAGCAACATTCCGATCCGGACCCGTTCGATATCATTCGCGAACAGAAAACCGAATTACCCGCAACGACTTCAGAGGACGACGCCGATTCCGCCGCAAACGAATCGCACCGTCGTCCGTCGTCGTTCGCCGTTCATCCCGCGCTGCAGCGAAGTCTTCGAGAACAGGAAGAACGATTTTCAGGCCTGGTTGATCGAATCGTTCCGATTGATTTGACGCCCCCCGAAGAAGGCTTTGAACAACCCCATTTTGGAGGGGCACGATTGGAGGAAGCCCTGATCGAACTGCTCCCGGCAGCCTATCGCCAGGCCTTAATCCACCTGGATGACGTGCGAAATTCCCTGCGAGATTTGACTGCAAAACAAGCAATGCCGACAATTCTGACATACAGCAGCCTGGCTGCGACATCGGCGGCATCACCGTTGCCATGGGTCGACATTCCGCTTGTGATGGCGCTGCAGACGCGATTAATTTATCTGCTCGCAGACCTCTACGATCAAAAAATGAACGCAGGTCTTTTAGTGAAGATGGCAGGAGCGGTTGGCGGTAGACTTGCCGTCCGGTTTGCTATCAAAGCTCCGCTCAAATTCATCCCGTTCGTAGGACAAACAGCGAATGCCGCGATGGCATTCGCTTATACTTACTCGCTCGGAAAAGCCTGCTGCTGGTATTTCGGTGAGATGAAAGACGGACACATCCCATCGACGGATGATTTGAATCGAGTCTGGGCCGAACAGATGCAGCACGCCGTCTCTGTCTGGCGCGACAAAAAACCGCATTGAGCTCTGCTCTGTTTTCTGTTTTGCAACAGGGAAATCAGCGTGCGGACGCCGCCAGACTGTCAAGAAATTTACGGGATTCGGAATATTCCGGCATCGGCATACTCAGGATCTGCTTTCGCAACAGATCTTTCATTTCGCCGACTTTTCTGACGATCTGAATTGTGAGATCTGAGGTCGAGCCATATTTCGTCTGCGTTTCGAAGAACGCTTCCACAGCCTTCCGGAAATCATCGAATTCAGGCGTTCTCAAAGGAGAAGGCCAGTTGATTCGACCGGTCGAAGGATCGAGCTGACTGCCGGCCAAGGGCTGCGGCTTGTGAGCGTCAATAAATTCCTGCTGGCGTTCGCGTGCTGCCATGTTTTCAACGCGCTCTTCCGATTGCCGAACTTTGGCTTCGCGTGTGCGTTTCAGTTTTTCTTCGTGAATCTTCTGCTGGTTTTCCAGGTGAAGCGCCCGAGCCTTCTCATTTTCCTGATTTGCTTTCTGGTAATTGATGGCCGCCTGGGAAGTCATCTGATTGTACATCCCTTCCGACCGGATGACGTTTGCCTGGCCATCGTAGATGCCACCAATTCCACCCTGGGAACCGCCCCAACCATAACCACCCCAACCGCCGCCCATTCCCATTCCCACACCCATTCCGTACATGCCAAAGTTGTCATATGCGGTTGCTTGGGAGACACAAGTTGTCGTGGCCGCCAAAAACAGACTTGCAAGGACAAGGAACTTCTTCACGTCCAACCCCTTCACGGAATGACAACACAATCGATAAGGAATGAATTTTCTTGTCGAACACATCATGAAATCAATTTCATAGAGTGGCGACAGCACTATCCACCCTGTTAGAATTCAGGGCGAACAACAAGATGTTGTACCGCTTCGATATCTCTCCATCAAGCATAAACTCGCGTTCAAAGGGCATCGGGCATGAGAATGGGACTGACTGGAACGTTGGCAACGTTAGTATTGTGTTTGGCGGTTTCGTCCGCATCCGCTCAAGACTCTGAGCTCGCGATACTTCGCAAGCACCTGGAGTCGGGCAGTTTGGAAGAAAAGACGGAATCAGCTCAACAACTTGGTGAAATCGGCCCTGCCGCTGCCGAATTCGTTCCGCTTCTGGTCAAGTCGCTTGAGATCAATGATCCTGGGTTGCGACATGAAATTATTGAAGCATTAGGAAGAATTGATTCGAATCCCAAGGAATCAGTACCTGCACTGAACAGCGTGCTCGCAGACCCCTTCCCTTTACTTCGTCTCAGTGCGATCAGTGCACTGCGGAAGTTTGGTCCAGCGGCACAATCTTCTGTTCCGCAGCTGAAGAAACTGTTGTTTGATAAAGAACAGTTAATCGGCGTCAGCGCTGCTCACGCGATTGCAGAGATTGAATCCGGCAAGGCTGAGAATGCCGCGTTATTGGTTCCTGTTCTTGTTGCGGGACTGAAAAGTGATCGACAGGACGTTTCTTCGGAAGCGATTCAAGGCTTGGTGTTGATTGGTTCGCCTGCAGTACCCTCACTTCAGCAGCTTGTTGGTGGCCCAAACGCCACGGCTAGCCTCAATGCGATTGATGCGATTGCCGGTATCGGTCATGGAGCCGCAACGGCTGTCGATCGCCTGATCACGGCGGCAAAATCAACAGATCTGAAACACCGCTGGCACGCGATCAGCGCCATTGGGGACATCGGACCTGCTGCGAAGTCCGCAGTGCCAACACTCATTGCCGGCCTCTCCGATCCAGACGCACAAGTTCGGTTCAGTTCTGGTCAGGCCCTTCAACAACTTGGAACAGCTTCCGTTCCGGCCTTAATTGAAAGCTTGAAAAGCGAAAAGTTTCAAAAGCTCGTCCTTCCCGTTATTGCAGGGATCGGCCCAAATGCGAAAGACTCGGTATCAGCTTTAGCAGGGCTGCTTCAATCGAACGATGCTGAAACAAAGCGAGAAGCATTAATCGCACTCGCGTCGATTGGTTCAGACGCGAAGTCGACGGTACCAGAACTGATCAAGACACTCGATAATAAGCAGTTCCCTTTCCGATCCGCTGCCGCTTATGCACTGGGAAAGATCGGTGCCAAAGAAGCAATCCCAAGTTTGAAAAGTCTGCTCGAAAGCGAAGACCCGACGCTTGGACTTGCCAGTGTCTGGGCGTTGTTGCAACTTGATCCCGCGAATGCTGAGTACGAAACCATCGCCATTCCCAGGTTGATCAAGGCACTCGACAGTCAACGTCCGGAGATTCGCCGAGAAGTCGCAGCGACCCTCGGACGCATCGGCGAACGGGCCAAAGGTGCCGTTCCAGGACTTCAAAAACATTTGAGCGACGAAGCACCCATCGTCCGTCGTGAAGCGCTGATTGCTTTGGCTGAAATTGGACCTGAAAGTCAAGCTGCGGTTGGGGACATCGTCAAGATCCTGAACGAAGGTGATTCAACACTCCGTCCGATTGCTGGTTTTGCTTTAGGGCGGATTGGAGCCCCCGCTGCTGCAGCCGTTCCAAGTCTGCAAAAGCTGCTCAAGGGCCGCGATCCTTACGAAAAGTCTGTCGCAGCCTGGGCCCTGGTTCATATCGCCCCAAATCCTCAAATCATCGAAACGGCGATCCCACTGCTCGTCGCGGCGCTACATGGTGCCGAGAATCCAAAGGCACGAGCCGAAGTTGCGAAGACCCTTGGAGAAATTGGCAATGGGTCTACTGTTGTCAAAGAAGCCCTGACGGTCGCTCTGAAGGATTCCGATGAATCGGTACGAAAGGCCGCAGACCAGGCATTGGCGAAATTGAAATAGATCAACGGGATCATTCAGGTTGTGAGTGATCCCATCGACAAAAGACGACCCTCAATGGCCGTGCGTTATTTCAAACGCACGGCCATTTCTCTTGCTAATGCCTCGAATTCGGCAGCATCATTGGGAGCATCAGCAAGGTTGATGTGCGTGTCACGATCTGAAACGTGAGTACAGATCGGCGGCATGCAGACATGATGTGATCGTAAATCATAGACGCCGTAAAGCACACGCACTTCGGCGTGTCTGATACGATCATTGGCTGCCCTTACGCTTTGTGCGGCGGCTGCGGCATTGAGGCAAACCGCACTTTCGATGAGCGCAGACCTGTAAGAGGGAGAATTTGGTGCGTCCGGCCCCCAGACTTCCTGTAATCCCATGGCTGCCCGATGCACCGAGACGAAAATATGCCTGAGAATGGATTTCACACCCAGGGACATAACATTTAATGAGTATTTTTTGGGATCGAGATAAGCATCAACGGCGGCTGTGACCGCTCCGCAACCGCTATGCCCCATGACAACAACCAGTTTGACACTTTCGCTAAGCTCCGTTAACGCATAGTCAATGCTTCCCCAGCATTCGTCGGCGAGAACGTTTCCAGCCACGCGGACGACAAACAATTCGTTGAATCCCTGCCCAAAAACCATTTCGATTGGTACACGCGCATCCGAGCAGCCAATCACGATCGCAAAAGGATCTTGGCGCGGGACGTAGTCTCCGGTCGGCTTGTGGCCAAAATTGAGGCCAGCACATTCAATGACGTAATGAGGATCGCCCGGCATCAGCGAGCCGTGCTGGCAGCTCATCATCCAATCAGCAAACATTCGATTGCCGACTTCAAGCTCATGTTTTGCTTTTTCGGCATCTGAAGGAGGAACCTTGACGGACGTGTTTTTGGGATCAAAACGGTAGATATAATCGATCGTTTTCATCAGGTGTTGGTCTCAACAGGACTTGTGACAAGTTTCGCCGCCACCCGGATTGTAGTCGATTCGGATCAGGCATTCGCGGGCAAATGCTTCAGAAACCGAAGAGTTTTAACGGCGACTTCACCATCTTCATTCGATTCGATTACCGGGATTTGAGCAACCGCATAAAGTCCTAAAACACTTCCAAACGCCATCCCCACGTAGATGATTGGAACCGGTGGTGAAAAAATTAATCCAACCACGATGATCAAAAGCGTCAATAGATAGGCTTCAATCTGGACGCTTCGGCGGATGGCGCCGTGCTCCTGCCAATCGCGGATCATTTGTCCGAACATCCGGCTTTTTACCACGCGGGCTCGAAGCTTTGGTGATGCTTGTAAAGCAAAATGGGCGGTTAACAGGACAAACGGAACAGTCGGGATGCCGGGGACAATCAGCCCGACCCAGGCCATACCGAATGACGCAATCGTCAAGATTCCATATCCCCATTCCCGTAGTCGTTTCTGGACAGAAAGGCGACGACTGAACGTCCGCGAATCGACGATCACCGAAGAATCTTGCTTAACAGCCAATGACGCGTCATTGCGAGACTCGTTGACCATCGTGAATTTTGATGTTGTGGTCGCGAATGAAGGTGCCTGCCGCGATGACTCGGAATGTTCGCTCGGCGAACGCAGAGCGCTCGCCATTCGACGCAGGATTTCGTTTGGTTGAGTGTTTGTATCAAAGACCACCGAGATACGCGGGCTTGAGAACCACGCCGTTCGTGGATGGACGGATTCCACGCCTTCCACATCTCCGAGAGTTTGGCTCAAGCTTTCAATCTGCGCTTTCGACAGCCGGACTGACGAGCGATCAAAAATCAGAGTCAATTCGTGCGACGTACCAAGAATTCGAATTGCCATTTGTTCCGTCCCGCTGGTCCATATTCGTTCGGCGATTATTTCTTGCTGAACATCTTGTCGCATCTCATACTCGCCCGACGGGCACCGTCGACTAAGCCCTCGACGAGTTTGTTATTCTGCGGAATACTCTTCGCCAGCAAAAGGACAGGAAAAGTCACTCCAAACGAAACGTAGTAGGCAGAATTATAAACTCCTTTGCCGAAGGCGTCGGCGATTTTTGGCCAAGTCTCTTCGACCAAGGCTCGAGCATCTGCCGCCCCAGCATCAAATGCATTTTTCGTCGTTGTAAGAACGTTCGTCGACGTTTCGGCAATCGTATCTGCAATCGTCGCAGTCATCGCTTCGGACATTTCAGGGTCTCACATTCCAAGTAAAGTCCCGCGTCAGGGGACTGATAAAAACAAGCACACGCGGTTAACGTAACGGACATCGAACGACAATTTAGTTTTCAACGCTGGAAACTAAGCAATCATTGCTGATACGGCAACGACCGCAAGCATCCAGCCAATCGCAAAGGCGAAACCAACGAATACCGACTCTGTAAACAATTTCAACGATCGAATGGTACGGGACATCATCAATCCTTCTCACTTGAGTTCTTAAACGGGTTTTGGCGAATTCCCTACTTTATTAAACAGCGACGATGTGGGCGCGATCAACTCAATTTACTGAATTATTTTATTAAGACTCATTTGGAAATCTTTTGTTGAGATCCGAAATGAACTCTTTAATTTGGATTACCCCTTCTTTATGAACGGCCGGAAATCGCCGACTGAACCACCGTTCGATCGGTTCGAATGTCTTCGGCCAGATCGAGACACCACCCGCGATCAACAGAGGAGTACCGACAAGACCTGGCAGTAAAATTCCGGCGACTCCCGAAATCACAAGTAACATGCCGATTTCAGGTGGTAATTTTCCAAGTAACTCATTCGAATCCTGGTCAGCTTCATCCGCAAGGTCATCTTGTGGATTGCCTGGAGTGTTGACCGCATTGCCGTCAGACGATTGATCCCGGTCAACTCGCGAATTCGAACCGTCCAAATTTTCCTCGTGAGACGCCACAGGCGGTTCGCCAGAAACCTCTGCCCCATCAACCGAGGGAACATTAGCGACGCTTCCGGCGTCACGGTCCTCAACAGACGATTGCATCGGCGGTGGATCGAGAGTATTCAATTCGGCCACGATATCTTTCCCTGCAAAACAGGAGAACGGTGATAAAAAAGGACTTTCAAGAAGCTGCCGAAAAGGGCCGTTCGAAGACACTCTCACTATTAACGGTTCATTGTACTTTTCGACTCCCCGGCCAATCCGTCCTTCAGTCTTTCATTTAACAAATTTCGAAACACACGGGCCAGCTAAATTTGAGCGACTTGAGGTTCCGTCTCGCCATTTTTCACAATTTTTTCATTCGAGAGATTCTCTGCTTGCGTAGCGACTTCAAACGGGTTTGGTGGGGTTTGTAATCCCGGCTGAGTGTTGGGCAATAACATCAGGCTTGAGCGCTGAAGGTGTCGACTGTAAAGCGCACTTGCAGCCAATGCGCCAAGGTTTGTCAAAACAACAACGTGCAAGCTGGTCAAACCAACGAGAAACGCGCCTGACACCGCCAGCATGTTACATGCAACGACCGCTGCCCAACCCTGTTGATTTGGACGACGAGATTCTTGCAAGACTTGCCATAACTCTTCAACTCGATGTGGTTCGGAGTGAAGGGCGACAAGGTCCGTGTTTTGGTTTGCGAACGAATTCTCGGGGGTTAGCGAAATCCTGATGACGTCATCTTTGGCAAGCCTGTTTAAGATGTTTCCATTTGCCACAACGGCAACACGGCTATTCAATGACCGTAGCCCGCGAATGTATGAAACGCACTGTGACTGGTCACCTTCGATTTCGTGAATATCCAGATGTCTCGTACCAAAGTTAACGGTCCGACGACTGATTCGATCGGCATCAAGTTGATTTTCATCGTCCAGCCCAGAGTCGTGTGAATCATCTGCATCTTGATAAAAGGTTTCAACGTTGTGAACAACGACAACAGTTTCCGTCCTTGCCAGATCGTGCAACGTTTCGGTTTTTTTGACCAGCCAGCCCCGGTTCCACAAATGGCCGACGCTGCTGAGAGTTCCAAATCTTTCGGACATCGATGGTCCCGTGGCGAAGTCCGGACGCAGGACCGCCGCCAGGGTTGTCAGGTCGCCGACCATCAGAGCTGCGGTTCCCGTCGCAAACGTGAAAGGGACGAAACTGGAGGCAGAATCGTGACCACGTTCCGTTGGACCTCCCTCGCCAGGCAAGCCTGCGATCGACGCTAAAAGTGTCTCTCGGACTTTGGCAACACGTGTCTGTTTGTCGACAGCCGTGACTCGAATTCGTAGTTGACCCTCGGTCAGAAACGACCCCGCATACACGCTGTCTCCAATCGCTCGTCGTGAAACACCCTCACTGCCGCGGACGCAACGTTCGTCGAGCAAACCATCACCACTGATGACAACACCGTCATAGGGAACCGACGTCTGAGGTTCGACGGTAACTATCGTTCCAATCAAACATTCTGGAAACCGCTCACCGTTCATTAACAGGTTGTGATGCGAGCGGGAGATGACAATTGGAAGCTGAGATTCTCTCTTCAAACGATCCGCAATTTTTCTTAAGCGATGACTCGACCAACCGTGCCAGCATGTTATCGAGGCATGCATCAGCGCCGCAGCGAGGAATTGCCCGCTGATCAGTGTCGTCCCCATAATCACCGTGTAAAGGGACGCCACTCGCCATTTCAGCGTGCAAAGTTCGACAATCCCTTTTCCCATCGTCGATAAGTTGAAACCCACGAGCGCAGTTGCGGTCAATGGTCTCAGACCCGGTGCGAAGAATTCGGAAGCGACCGCCAGACCTAAGCAAGCGCCGCTGGCAACCCATCTGCTGGTTGGCGGACCTGAGAGAAGGCAGATCTCATCCGGCCTGGAAATCAGAACTTTTTCCAGCTCCAGCACCAATTGGTTTGCATTCGTGCTTCTGTGGTCAAACGAAACGAGCACGGAACCAGTCGAGGAAGAGGTCGAAACAGCCTGAACTCCAAAAATCGTGCTCAGGGCATCATTAATCCGACGGGGAAAATCTGAGTCGCTTCGAACGAGTGGATGACGAATTCGGACTCGACCGGGAACCGAATGCACGATTAATGCAGCGGTCACACCTGATTCTGTTCTCTGCATTTGCATACGATCGATTGAAGCGTACTGATCGCTGATTGCCAGCGTCGCTGACGTCGCATCACGCAATCGACTGGCAATGGACTTTAAACATCGATCAACCGCAAGGCGAACCGTTCTGACACTAAGTTCAGAAACGGGAATCTGCTCAGAAAATGTTTCCCCGTTCTTAAATTCAATCGTCGCGGATTGGTTCCGTCGTTCAAGCGTGACATTTTTAACACATTCGGTCGCAAGTAATCGACCAATGAGTTCTCGCGTCACTTCCCAGGGCTGGTCGAGTCCGAGCGCCGGTGTGCGCAATGTCACTTTGCGTGTTTCGTAATCTACGACAAGTTGAGTCGCTTGAGACATTTGACCACAGCCGAGGCTGCCTTAACGAAGTAAACCTTAAGGGCAATTCAAGACGAGGCCAGCCCTGTTTTATATAATCTTAACTGTCCGGAATCTGCGAGTCCCAGCAGGTACTCCGTTTCAAATGTATGTTGCTCGTCAATGACGCCGACCATTTTTTGAAGTCGACGTCGGTTCTGACGAACCTTTACACCCAGGTAAGTCAGCCCTACGACACCCATGACGCCCAGCAGGATTCCACTCAAACCACCTTCGGTCATTTCAATTCACCTCCCTTTGTTTGATGTTGTCTGAACACGAGAGTCGAACTGCCCGCAGCACTCTAATTTAGTTCGACACGATATGTTGTTAATAATATCGATCTGAAAACACAAACAATAATCGATCAACGACATTATACCGGTGCAAACTCAAGCAGGTGAGCTGTCCCTTCTCCGATTAATTCGATTGTCCCCTGAATCGTTTGTCGATGTCCGCTCTCTTTCACGATCGTCGACATTTGCGGTCCATTTGATGCCATCGATAATTGAATAGCCCATTTCAGCATTGAAATCGCCGCCTCTGGATTTCGCATATGCCCCAGACAAAGCCGGAATCCAAAGCCTTTCGGGTTCTTCTGTCTTGCCGCTTCTCGATCAAGAACAATCAAGATCGGATCAGCCCCGACCAATGAGGGATGCTTTCTGATGAATTCTAAAGATTGCTCTTCAGACAAAACGTAGAATCGCTGTCCGTGCAGGTAGTCAGCAAACACGGGTAAGTTTTCACGAACAGCCTTGCCGACCTCGTTATTCCATCCCGAGTCAACAAGAAACACGTCCAGAACCCTGGAATTTGTTGTTGATGCTCCGACACCGTTCGGCGTTGCGCCCGGCGTCGACGACGGGAATGGCTGGTTCTGTTCCACGGTCGCGACCGGTGTCTGGTTTGAATCGTAACTTTCCATCTTTTAACTCATTTCTGCGAGTATCTCTCGATGAAGATTCGCAACGAACTTTCAAGGCAGATCTCAAACTCGAGCGTTTTTACGGTCTGATTCTGATGACGGAGTCAATAAGGAAACCCAAGTTAATGCGGTCGTTCTAACTTCCCTTGAATTTCACTCAGCTGACACCACTATCTGTTAATCCTGTTAGTTACTTCCCTTATCATCTCATCTCAGGCCGGTTGCAACTGGAGTTGAGGCTGATGAGCGGCCTCAAGTGACTCCGTGACCATCAACGTCATTTCCTTTTGTGCTTGTTTCATCGCCTGCTCGTCTGCAATTCTTTTCAAAGGCATCATTCCATTAGCCAGCGCGGCCATCGCGGCGACGTTGTTGGTAAACACCGATGCCATGATTCCGAAGCCCATGGTGAAAGCGCCGACAATACACAATGCGTTCGGAGCGAGAATCAGATACCAGCTGTTCTTGACATTCCTGTCCAAGTCTCGTGCGATGTCCCGCAGTTCACACAATCGATGCAGGCTCTCTTCCATGAACACGATTTGAGCAGTGTCGGTGGCGATCGAGGATGCTCCTCGCAGCGAAATCGAAACGTTGGCTTTCTTGAGGGCGATCGAGTCGTTGATACCGTCACCGACAAAGCAGACTTTCTTGCCTTGTTTCTGCAGACGTTCAACGTAGTCGGCTTTGTCGCCGGGCAGGACGCCTGCGAAGTATTCGTCCATCCCGAGGCTTTCGGCCAACTTCTTCGTCGGACCTTCATGGTCGCCCGAGATGATCGCAATGTGCTTGATGCCGCGTTCTCGCAGTCCTTTAATGATGCTGATCACTTCGGGGCGTTGCGAAGCCCGAAGCTCAATGACCCCCGCGAAGAGACCGTCCAGCGCACACATCACCAGCGTGTGCCCTTCACGATGTGCCACCTCAACCACTTCCTGAACTTCGACTGGAATTTCAATGTTTTCCAGTTTGATATAGCGGCTGCTGCCGACCATGACCTTATGTCCGTCGATGACCGCTTCCAGTCCATATCCCACCTGGTACTTGGAATCATCGATCGGCAGCATTGGCAGGCCTGTCTTTTCAAATTCCAACACGATCGATTTTGCGATCGGATGCGAGAATCTCTGTTCTGCCGAAGCCACCAGTTGCAGCAACCGGTTTCGCTCATGACCGTTGAAGGGGATGACATGGCCAACTTCAGGACGTTCACGGGTTAACGTACCGGTCTTGTCGAAGAGTACGGTATCGATATCGTTCATCAATTCGAGAGCTCGACCGTCCTTGACGAGGATCCCTTTATGTGCACAGAGTGCCAGCGAGGTCAGCATTCCCAGCGGTGCTGCCATTCTGATCCCGGTACCAAAATCACTATTGAGTACCGCGACGGCTCCTTGAGGGCCAAGTGTTGCCAGTCCTGCTGCAGCAATCGCGAGGGTCGGGATAACGGCCTTATCCGCCATTCGCTCCCCTTTGTGCTGGCTGGTCAGCTTATACCCAGCCGAATCGTTGAGGATCTGAGCGATTTTGGCAGAAGTCGTATCTGAACCCGCATTCTCGACTTCCACGTAAATCTTTCCCGCAACCATCAGTGTGGCGGCGAAAACGCGATCACCAGGCGATTTTTCTGACGGGGTCGATTCTCCCGTCAATGCGTGCTGATCGATCATTGCCATCCCTTCCTTGACGAATCCGTCCACGGGAACGGCGTCGCCAGTATGAACAACAATGATGTCTCCCTTCTGCAATTCTTCCAGCGGAGTCTCGACCTCTTCACCATCGCGATATAGCCGCACGAATTGAGCCTGCTTGCCGAAGGCCTGCACTAATAGCCGCTTCGAATCATCTTGAGTCTTCTTCACCAGCATGCGCCCAAAGCTGAGGCACAGACACAACACCGATCCTGCAAAGATCTGACCGGTAGCGACGCAGCCAGTCACAACGATTGCGTCAAGCACATCCACACCCAATCGGCGTTCGTGGACCAGCACGTGATAGGCTTCTTTGAACGTCGTGATCGACGTATAGCCAAACAGTAGTCCCGCAGCGGGCAGTAATGGCGGCGCCGCGAATTGGGCGACGGCCGCGAACGGGACTGAAGCGACCGCGAGTGGAAAATCGAGATCCGGGGGATCCAGTTTCGCCGACAAATCCGCGCGTCCAACTGCTCGATCGAGAATCGTCAGCACTTGATCCTTGCGCAGCTCGCGTTTGTTATAGGTAATCAGCAGCGAACCGGTTGAAGGACGAGTTTTATAACTGTCGATCCCCAGAATACTCATTAACTCGCGCTCGATCTCCTGACAAACTTCCTTCCGGCGATAAAGTGCCGGGTGCTTCAATCGCAACCGGCCAGGTGTTTCATGAATGACTTCCCATGTCGTCGCCTGAGTTCCGTTTCGACCAATCCGTGTCACCCCTTTTCGGTCAGGCATCAGCCGAATATCGTTCAGCGACACTTTCGTTCGTTCGGATGCAGATTTGGGACGTTTCGACTCAGTCGCCCCGTGTTGCAGGCTGCCATTGGTGGCGCTGTGCATCGTGCCACTTGTGGTTTCAGTTCGATACGAGCTCACGTGCGAGGAAGCGGAAACGTCGTCGCACCTCTCGCTATGAAACAGACTTCCGTTCACTGAGCCAACGCCAGCGGATACCAGCGTTTTTGCAGAGGCTTTGACCTTCTTCGCACGTGGTTGAGCTGCGGCCTGAACTTCAACTTCGGCGGCTTTTGTTGCAGACTTTGCTGGCACACCGGCCAGGTTTCGCAGGTGACTGACGACAGCAGACAAGAATTGAGCCGTCGAAGACTGACTGTGACGAATTTCAGCGACGGCCTGCCGACCTGCGATTCCACCACCGTGAATCGAGATTTGCGCGGCGGGATCAGCCTCGAGCAGGCATCCCAGGAGTGCTTTGGTCTGAGGGTTATTCAGATCGGCAAAAAGCGTTGCACTACCAATGCGAAGAGCACCCGGACCAGAAGGAAGGACGACAAAATCCAACATTTCGACAACTCCAAAACATGCAAACTTCAATGACGCCGAATCCCATTCGGATTTGTAGAACCCTCCACAAATCGGCTGGCAGCGGTCATGCATCCGTGCATCTTCTGGAGCAGCACTCTCGGACAAAACGCAACTTGCGTTCTGCAATTCCACGACAGATGGAAATCCGAGCAGACCTCTCGAATTTCCCTTCCTTCGTGACACAAATTTCCCTCATGGGGAATGACGAAAACTTGTGAGATGGGTCGTCAACTACAGTACGCACAAAGCGTACCACAATTCTTAAATCACCCTAAAAATCAAGTTAATTCAAGCGCTCCTGCACCGTCTTCCGCGATTTCCGAGTACTCACTCGACATGGGATCTCGCTCTTTGCGAGCAAGACGACCCGCTTTTGCTTTTTTTATGAATTCGTCGACCTGAGTGTTCGCATACGCACCGCCATCCACCAGCCCATCCACCAAACTGTTGTTTTTGGGAATGTAGTGACAGGCGACGAAAACGGGGAAGCAGACGCCATAAGAAAACGCGTAGCAAGCGGTATAGGCCAGCTTGCTCGCAAAGTTGGCACTGACGTATTTGCTCGTCCATCCATCGACCGCAGCGCTGGTCGAACCGACGCCGGCTTCGAGATTTGATGCGACAGATTCGAATTTATCAGCGATATCCGCCATAAAGGCTTTTGTCTCAGGGGAGGTTTCGTTCGACATCTCTCAAAATTCCTTCAGGTTACACAGGTGGCCATTATCAATGCTTTGACGCTCGTTCCTCTCACGCCAAAGTTGCCATATCAAAACCTGAATAACTCCGTTCAAACAGTTCCGAGTTGCGTCAACCGAAACGCCATTTGAGCGGTCGTCGCTCGCAACTCGTTTGGATTGCATCGTTCCATCAACAGTATTCCCGAGTTAAGGCTCGGTCAAACAGTTTTTGAGACGAATCATCATATTTCATGAATCTTAACATGATCCTTGCGGCGTACAGCTTGATTTCGCGTGACATCAGTACACACGCATCAGTCGATGCCATTGAAAACGATTTCCCGTTGTTGACAAGTAATCTGCCAACTGACCAGAAAATCACCAATAACCTTTTCGTGTTCGACCTTCCGCAAAAAATCTGGGGTGACAGGCTTCCTGTCACAATTCCATTAAGACACAAGGCCGTGCCCGTCTCGGCGTCGTCACGGAAATTGAATTGTTTCAAAAAAGCTCCACGAGATGTGGCAACGCCGGCAGCCTGGTTCTGTAACGGCGAATCGATCCCGTTCGGGTACACCCATGAACGATATTGGAGCGACTTGGAAAGGATGAAAACGGTCTACGCGAAAAATCCTAAAGGATAAACGCCACGCCCAGGTCATCCGCCCTGACGGCTCGGATACACACGCGATCGAATCCTTACGTCTCCAACGTGACATGAATGGAAGCCGCACCGACTGAAAGTCGGAATTATCAACTATCGCCCTTTGGGCCGGCCGACGAGCGTGCACACCAGCGCGCAGCCTACTATCCATTAATCCGTGTTCATCTGAACAACTCCGGCGGCAACTCATCAGGACTCTGCGACCATCCTGAGGGTGCCGGGTGATTTTGCTCATAATCGCTGACTTTTGCCCATGCTATCCGGTCTGTTACAGTCTCGGTCCTTGCGGAGATGATTTTCTGACACTTTGAATTTGAGGTGCCACGTTGCCAGTTCTGAACGATGCCGTTTTGACTCAGTTTTCCACAGCTCTGTTTGCTGCCGCCGGTGTGAATCAAGCAGAAGCAAGCCTCGTTGCGAAAAGTCTTGTCGATGCAAATCTGCGGGGACACGATTCTCACGGCGTCATGCGAATCCCGTTCTATATTGGCAAGGTCCTGGACGGAACGCTTAATCCGCATGCAACGTTAACCGTCGAGAAAGAATCGCCCAGTTCCCTGGTTTGTGACGGAAGTTGGGGACTTGGCCAGGTCCTGTCGCAAGATCTGATGCGAAGACTGATCTCCAAATGTCAGACGTCGGCGATTGCCTGCGGAACACTCCGCCGCGCCTGCCACATTGGCCGCCTGGGTGAATACGCAGAAATGGCTGCTTCTCAAGGCCTGACTGCAATTGTCATCGCCAACAATCAGGGGGCCGCACAGCGTGTCGCGCCCGTCGGAGGTAAACGACCTCGGTTGGGTACAAACCCGATTTGTATTGGCGTACCGGGCGGTGCCAATGGTCCGTTTATTTTCGACATCGGGACGAGTGCGACGGCAGAGGGGAAAGTGCGCGTCAAAAAGATTGCCGGACAACCAGTGCCTCTCGGTTGGATTCTCGATCCTGACGGCAAGCCAACAACGGACCCGAATCAACTTTATGGAAATCCACCAGGGACGATCCTGCCACTGGGTGGCGACCAGGCCTATAAAGGCTTTGGTCTCGCCTTCATGATTGAGATGCTGGCGGGTGGGTTTTCTGGCGGTCAATGTGCTTTTCCTAATCCACCTCCGCCGCTTGGAAATTGCGCCGTTTTCTGGGTGATGAATCCCGAATTCTTCGGTGGTTCACAACATCTGCTGGGAGAAGTCGGACAACTGGAAACGTATGTGCGAGACGTCCCTCGAATCGATGGCGTTAATGACGTCACGCTGCCTGGCGATCCCGAGCGGCGAACACTCGCGAGTCGAAGTGCTACGGGAATCCCGCTTGATGACGGGAACTGGAAAGCACTTGTCGACCTTGCGACGCAGCTGAAGGTTGCTGTTCCCGCTGTCTAAAAAATTTTGAACAACGTTCAGTGAGACTTTTCCACATGTCCAATACTTATGCCGAAGAACTGAAAGTTGGCCTGGATGCGGTCAGAAAAGCCGCCAGAATTTGCCGAGTTGTTCAAGTGGCAATCACGCCTGAAGTTCTGGACAAAAAAGATAACAGCCCGGTCACGGTTGCTGACTTTGCCAGCCAGGCGGTTGTCTGTCACGCCATTGGTGAGGCGTTTCCGGATGATCCCGTCATCGCGGAAGAAGATGCCCTGGCACTTCATCAACCCGAGAATGAGCACTTTCTCCAAGAGATTCACTCCTTAATCTGCAACCACTATCGTGACGCATCGCAGAACGAAATCCGTAACTGGATCGATCGAGGGGGTGCCAAGCACTTCTCGCCTCGATTCTGGACGCTGGACCCGATCGATGGGACCAAAGGGTTTCTTCGTCGGGATCAGTACGCCATCTCACTCGCGCTGATTGTTGATGGTCAAATCCAGATTGGAATTCTCGCCTGCCCTAATCTGGGTACGAGAAACCAAAGTGGCGATTCTTTATTTTATGCCGTCCGGGGTCACGGAACTTTCGCACTGCGATTGGATGCAGAATCTGAACCACGAAGAATCCATGTCACGGAATTGAATGACCCGACCTCAGCCCGATTTTGTGAATCGTTTGAGTCAAGCCACAGCTCTCATAATGAATCCGCGACAATCGCTGAAAAGCTTGGAATTAAAGCAGCCCCCGTACGAATGGACAGTCAGGCCAAGTATGCGATGGTGGCTGCGGGAGAAGCGGATGTTTACCTGCGCCTTCCCGCCAAGACAGGCTATTTCGAAAAGGTCTGGGACCACGCGGGGGGAGTTCTCATTGTAACCGAAGCCGGCGGTACCGTGACGGACCTCCAGGGCAAACCTCTTGATTTCTCTCACGGTCATGAACTTCGAGAAAATCGCGGCATCATCGTCACGAATGGCCCGTTACATGCCGCAGTTCTTGGAACGGCGGAATCGGTTGCCGCATCAGTGAAGTAAATCTCGGACGACACATTCCCAGGCCTTAGTCTGACCCACTATTTTTCATCACGATCTGTGATGTCCCAAGGCGAATGCAGTATGTGGCTTTCGAGACTGGATTTGATTGCCTATGGGAAATTCACCGATGTCCGGCTGAACCTGGGTCGTGGTTTTCATCTGGTGTACGGGCCGAATGAAGCGGGTAAGAGCACGACGCTGCGAGCCATTCGCCAGCTGTTATTCGGATTTGACGAACGCACGGACGACAACTTTGTCCATTCGAATCCGAATCTTCGCATCGGTGGAGTCGTATCGAATGGTTTCTGTGACGAACTCGAAGTGATCCGGCGCAAGACGCGCAAGGATTCGCTTCGAGCGGGAGACGATGACGCAATTATCGACCCCAATCGCTGGAACGAATTGCTTGTCGGAATTGATGAAACGACGTTCCGGCAACGATACGGAATTGACTACGAACAGTTGGTTCAAGGAGGCCACCAGATTGCCACGGGAAGTGGTGATCTGGGTGACATCCTGTTTGCGACAGGTTCAGGCGTCACGGATTTGAACGCGGTGAAAAAGAAGCTTGTTGACGATGCCGCAGAGATCTTTAAACCGCAAGGCAAGAAACAGC
This sequence comes from uncultured Schlesneria sp., assembly GCA_903899985.1. GTDB lineage: Bacteria > Planctomycetota > Planctomycetia > Planctomycetales > Planctomycetaceae > Schlesneria. The sequence goes on along the minus strand of CAIULL010000021.1, from coordinate 3,261 downwards.
GATTGAATCAGTCGATCGCCGTATTGCAGGAACAAAAAGAAAAGCTGCGTGAAAAACTGCTGTCCGTGACGGAATGGGAAGAAGCAGATCGGATTCGCCAGGAGACGCTGCATCGGCTTGAAGAGGTTTCAGCCAATCTGACAAAACAGACGAATGATCGTGATCGACTAAAGCGTTGGAAACTCGCCTGGCCTCTCGTTCAAGAACTCGATTCGATCGAGAAAGAGCTCGTGCAACTGGGCTCAATCCCGGACCTTGGTCCTGACTTCAACGCCAAACGACAGCAGGCCATGCTGTTACTCAAACAGCACAGCATTCATGAGCAGGCGGCAGCGGAAGCCATTCAGCTCGCACAGAACGAGCTTGAAAAACTGGCCCAGCCGCAAGGATTAATGAGTCGTTCCGACGAGATTTCCAGCCTCGTTACCGAATGGGGTGCTTGCGAAAAAGGACTTCTTGATCGTCAGAAACTTGTTGAAGATCGTGATCGTCATCACGGGTCGATTCGAGAACTAATTCAGTCAATACCCACTTCGACAAATCAAACGCCTGATTCGGCGGCAATCCTTGATCGAAGCTTCCGAACTCGGCTCGGCCAATTGGGCCGACAGCAGACTGGCCTGCAACAATCACTGGAACAGGCAACCATTCTGCGCAGTCGAATTACGGCTCAACTTGATGAACTTCAAGAGTCATTGAAATCAATCCCCGAAGATCGCCCGTTCGAAGCTTTTCGAAATCTTCTGCGAAAAGCTCAAAGCGATGGCGATCTAACTGCTCGGCTCGCTCTTGTCCGCGAAGAGATGGCGGCGATGCAGGAAGATGCACGTCAACAAATTGCCAGATTCGGACTTGAGATCAACTCGATTTCCGAACTCGCCTCCGTTAACCCCCCGGATCCCAATCTGCTGAAACAAATGGAGGGGGGCTTTCGAGCGAACCAGGCCGAGCAATTAATGCTCGGCTCGCGACTGACTGAGTTCGACATCGAACAAAAGAAACTTTGTCAAACAATCGAAAAACTTCGCAGCGAATTCCAGCTACCCACGGAAGCGGATTTAGCAAAGGTACGGAACCGCCGTGCCGAAGTCTGGTCAGAAATTCGCGAGAATGTCTCGAATAACCTGGTTCCTGAGGCGAGACTGATTGATGAATTTGAACGGCTGATCAATGATGCGGATTTGATTGCTGACCGACTGCGAAACGACGCCGACCGCGTGGCTCAACTCGCGGAAGAAGTGGCTGACCTGGAAACGAATGAAGTGCGCCGGCAAGAAGCGAAGAACCGCATCGCGGAACTGGAAACGGAACGCCTTGCTCTTCAACACAACTGGCAGTTGGAGTGGCGGTCTGTGGGTGCGAAAGCCCCTTTGCCAAACGAAACACAGGCGTGGTTCGCCCAACGCGAAACGCTGCTGCAGCTCGAAACCCACATCCGGCGATGCGAGCAAGAAGCGAATTCACTCGCCAATCGAATTCAGGAAAACGTCGATGCACTCAGCAAGCTGATGGACATCGAATCGAGTTCCAAAACCGAAATGACTCTCAAAGAGTTGATTGCACTTGCCGAAGGGCGTCTACAGAAACTCGAGTCTGCACAACAGCTCAGGAAGGAAACAACCGAGTCCATTACGCGGTGGAATCGGGAACTCTCGAAATCAGTGGATCAAGTCACCGCAGCAGAAAACGCTCTGAACCAGTGGAAGTCTGACTGGGCCGCCGTGATGTGCGAATTGGGACTTCCTCCTGATTCATCAACCGATACGGCGGCAACTTTGATCGAGACTTTGATCGAACTGACGGACCATCAACGCCAAGCGGAACAATTTCACAATCGGATCTCGGGAATCGATGCGGATCTCGAACGACTGACAATGAAAGTGAAATTACTTTGTCAGGACGTTGCCCCAGATCTCTTAAACACCGAAGTCAGTGGCGCGGTCGCGACGCTTCGTGACCGAATGATGGTCGGTCAACGCGACGAAGCGGCCCGAAACAAGCATCAGGCGAAAAAGTCACAAGCAGAACAGCAACTCGCTCTCGCACACGAGTCGCGAGCGTCGGGAAAGCGCCTGATGGTTGAGCTCTGCCAGGCAGCAGAAATCTTGCATCCCAACAGGGAAACAATCGCAGCGGATGACGCAAACTCACTTGATCTGCTGTTTCAAGAATTGGAGGCTGTCGAGAAACGTTTTGCGGATCGAAATGCACTTGAAACGAAACGGGAACGACTTCGTGTTCGACTGACAGAGCTGTCCCTCGCCGAGCCTGTGAATCAATTTGTCGAACATGTCCGCCAGCAGTCGTTTGAATCCCTGACAGAACAAGTGCGTGGACTGGAGCTTGAAATCAATCGTTTGACTGCGGACCGCGATCGGCTCAATCAGCAGCTGGGCGGAATCCTCGAAAAACTAAGCCAGATGGATGGAGGCGAAACGGGTGCCGTCGCCGAAGAATTACGGCAACAGACGCTGGCTCAAATGCGTTCCGATGCCGAGACTTATGTCCGTTTCAAACTGGCAAGTTGTATCTTGCATTCATCGATTGAGCGGTATCGCGAAAGAACTCGTGGACCTGTCCTGTCAATTGCCAGTGAGTTTTTCCGCGAGCTGACACTGGGATCGTTTGAAGGGCTGCGTGTCGACGAAGACGACAGTTATCGCCCGGTCCTCGTTGGAATCAGACCCGGAAGTCGTGAAGGTGTTACCGTCAACGGAATGAGCGAAGGAACGTGCGACCAACTGTACCTCGCCCTCAGACTGGCAACGCTGCAATTAGAGACCGCACCTCGATGCGAATTACCGTTGATCATCGATGACATTTTGATCCAGTTCGACGACGCTCGCGCTGCGGCGGCGCTGCGAATTCTGGCACGCGTCGGTCAGCAGCGACAGGTCATCTTTTTCACACACCACGAACACCTGCTAGAAATTGCGAGCCAGCAATTATCGAGTGGTTACACAGCTCACCGGTTAGTCATCTAATTTGCAGTAAGGAGGTGCCACTGCTTGACCGTCCGCGGTCAAGCAGTGCTCTTCGATCGAAGGAAAGCGAAGACTCTGCTTCTCCGAAGACTCCGAAGCAGTGGCACATGACGCGGATTCCCAATCTTTGTGCCACTGCTTGACCGTCCGCTGTATAGACTGGAGACAAAGGTAACAGTTGTTCGGGGACATGGGTAACACCAAGTGGTTATTGTTTGGCTTTCTTTTATGAGGGTGCGAACGATGCCTTGGAAGGTGGAGACATTGGCTTCGAATC
>CAIULL010000020.1 GCA_903899985.1 uncultured Schlesneria sp. | reverse complement strand
TTGTATAATAACTTCGTGGTCAACTCGGTTCCCCTGATCAAACAGTTTGCAACACCGTTTCTCAGGCACGATTTGACCACATTTTCATTCTCCTTTCACCGCAATCACTTACGCTGCGCACCTTGTTTGTCGTTGAACCGATACTTCGACTGGCTCTTCGGAAAGAAGCTGCCGACCACCCCGCCGCGACCAGCTCGTCCGAAAGTGCTCTCAGTGTTGGACGATGACTCACCACAGGTCGCCGTCGAGTCGGATGGACTCGTCATGATGATGGACCGCGACACCTACGAATACATGTATGTCGAAAATAACGCACCTGATCCGACCCAGCGCGACCTCGACCAACTACTACCGAAAGTCACGCGAGTCCGGGCGATTGCAAGCGGGATGCTCCTGGGCAAAGCGATGAGTTCAGAGGTCGTCCTCGATACGTCGGACGCCCTGGCTTTGGCGGATTTTCGCAACACGCTTCGAATTGTTGAGGACCCGCAGACGTTCAGCCACTGCTGTTGTCTCGGCGGCCCTACGCTCGAACTTTTTTCAGACGAGGAACACATCGCCACGATCGGCCTGCAGCACGGACAGGCAATCCGCTGGAATCATTGGAAGCATGACGCAAGACTCTGTAACGGACAGCCACTGACGGATTGGCTGACCCAGTACGGGGTCGAACCTGAGTTCCTCGATGAGTTGCTGCATAAAGGTTACGACGCGGGCGGGATGATGTCAGTGGGGATGACACGAAGCGGCTCGTCCCCCTTATCTCGAAGCGAACAACGTCTTCGCCTCGTCGAACTGAGGCGAGTGCGCGGCGGCGATGTTGAAGTGGCCATGGCCGAATGCCAGAAGGTCCTTGATGCCGAGCCCGATCTGGCTTTTGGCTATGCGATTCGTGCCCTCATTCACAGCCAACGGCTGGATCACGCTCGCTGTGTCGCAGATTGCACGGAAGCGATTCGGTTGGGTTTGCGCGAGGCTGACGTGTTCTTTGAACGTGCCGTCGCTCAGGATGTCCTGGGGCAAACTCAAGATGCCCTGGCAGATTGCACGACCGCGATTGAGATCGATCCGAAGTGTGCAAGTGCCTATAATAGTCGTGGTTTGATCAGGACTCGTCTTGGGCTGTACAACGACGCTTTGACCGATTTCGGTGAAGCAATCCGACTCCTTCCGAAGTGGGGCCTGCCTTACTTAAACCGTGGGCAAACACACATCGCCCAAAACGAACTCGATGCTGCGATTGGGGATTACGATCAGGTCATCAGCCTCATCGATCAACCGGGAACCCAAGTCGATGGTCAACTGGGTATGTTCGCCTATTCGAACCGAGCCCATGTCCATCGATTGAAAGGGGACGAGCGACGCGCCGCCGCAGACCTGCAGGAAGCGGAACGTCTCTCGAAGAATCCGTCATCTCGAGGTTAATAACGTGACTTCCCGTTTCAACACGTCGAATTAGCAGGCGCAGTAAATGGTAGGCCCGACATCTGCCATTGCTGAACACGATCTCGACAGTCACTGACGCTTCAGTGAATCAAGCGTATCCCCCCCCATGGAAAGAATGTTTCGCCGACAAAAGGACGGAGTAATGTCATTTCGTCTTGACCGTTCTGAAGTGAACTGTTAACAGAACGCTCGATTTTTTGCTGAACCATGAAGTCACATGGGAAACTCTTTCCGTGCAACGCTGGCTCGCCTTTGCATGGATCTGGGGATTGACTGGCGCCGTTGCGTATGCCGGTGAATTGCCCCCGAGTCCACTGATGAATCTCAAACGGCCTCGAGTTTTTGAGGTTCGGGGTTCTCGGTTTACTTTGCTAAAGAATTCGCCCAGTCGACAAGCCTCTACTTTTGATACTCAGATCGGAATGGCTTCGGATGGCAACTTGGTCGAATTTCGTGGCCCGGTTCTCGAAGACACTTTCGTTGACGAAGACGCAGCTGACGAATTACCGGACAATCAATCTGGCCGAGTCTTGATGATGCAGTATTCCGAGGAGTTTCAAGAGGGGCAGCTGGAAACTACTTTCCCTCCACCACCGGCGGTACCAACACCATTATCGAATGAAGCGATACCACTTGATGGTACACCGCGTGACGCGACCGTGAAGCCGAAAGTTGACGAACATCAATTTCAAAACCAATATTCTTCGCTGGCCTGGATCGCAGGGGCGAACGATCGACTAGGCATGATTGAACTCCTTTTCAATCCGCCAAGCCGAGTCTGGTTCGACCCGACCCGGCCGGTGACCACGACATTCGTCGATATTGAATGGGGTGCCCGATGGCTGAGTGGTCCGGATATCACAGACCTGCCGCCCCAACTTTTTAATATCGGCATTAATGTCGGTGACAGGTTTCAATTCAATGATGCCATCTCAGTGGATGCCATGCTCTCGCCGAGCTGGTATACCGACTTTTCCAATAAAGGGGTCCAGGCCTTCCGAATGCCGTGGCATCTGGTCGCGTACTACAAAATTCAAGAAGACTGGTATTGGGCGACGGGTGTCACTGATCTGGCCCGCGATGACATCAAATACCTTCCCGTCCTGGGAACGGTCTACGCGCCGAAGGACGGGGATATCCGACTGGATCTTGTCTTTCCAAGGCCGAAAATTTCGCGGAAAATTGCCCAGATTCAGAAGGTCGAAAACGGAATGACATTCCAAGGAAACTCGTACTGGCTGACACTGAGCGGGGAACTCGGGGGCGGTTCATGGGCAATCAGCCGAGAAAACCGGGCCTATGATGTGACGACGTATCGTGACTACCGTCTGGTGGCAGGTCTTGAATCGCATCGTACAAACGGCCAGATTACGCGACTCGAGGCGGGTTGGATTTTTAACCGGTCGGTCGCATACCGTTCGAATATCGGGAACTACAACCCTGCCGATACCTTCATGATCCGAATTTCCAGTGATTATTGATTGTCGTCAAACAATCACGAGGTGTCTGCGACGGAAATTCGGATTCGCTTCCTGCCATCTTTGGTTTTTGCGCAGTCGGAGAAATTTGCGCTGATCGTTGACACTGGCTTGTATCGCGTCGCAAAAATCCAACAATTTCGGAAACCTCCCGGCTGAAAGGGCAAGGGGGATCATCTACGGAAACACAGCGAGCTAACCGATGGGCTTGTACATTAGAAAAAGCGTGCGTGTTGGACCACTTCGGTTTAATCTTTCGACGTCTGGTATTGGCGTATCCACTGGAATACCCGGATTCCGTCTTGGAATTGGTCCGCGTGGTACCCAGATTCACTTGGGTCGTGGCGGTTTCTATTACCGCCAAACCATTTCTCATCGTGCCTCTCAAAAAATGAATTCCCATGCCCGACCGGAGACCATGCAACCGGATCGTGTCTGGACGCACGGTCCAATGGCCCATCTCGATCTCGGTAACGTCGCGGATATGGTCGATACGAATTCATCTGACCTTTTGCACGAGATTAAGCAAAAGCGGGCGAGATTCGTTTTTTGGCCTGTTGGTCTGGCAGCAATCCTGGTGATCGTCGCGACTTATTGCACGGGATCTCTTGCGCAATCACTCGTCCTGCCGTCCATAATCCTTTTGTCCGTCGCAACAATTGTCATGCATGAATGGGACCAACTGAGGAAGTCAGTTGTGTTGATGTACGATTTAGACAAAGACTCGATGTTGGCATACGAAAACCTATGTACCGCTTTTGACGATTTAAGGAGCTGTTCTGCCGTGTGGCAAGTCACGTCGCACGGGCAGGTTTACGATCCGAAATACCAAGCTGGTGCAAATCATTTAATCAATCGCAAATCGATTTCGTTAACGTATTGTGATCCGCCATTCATCAAGACAAATTTGTTGGTTCCGTCCCTTACTCTCGGCAATCGATCATGGTATCTGCTTCCTGATCGAGCCTTGATCTATGCATCAAATGACGTAGGTGCCGTTGACTACGAAGCGATTGAATTCACGACGTCGCACTCGGATTTCGTTGAAGACGGAGCGGTGCCAGCTGACGCGATGATCCTCAAATACACCTGGAAGTTTGTCAACAAAAACGGACGTCGTGACCACCGATTCAACGACAATAAAGAGATACCTGTTTGTCGTTATGAATTATTGCATTTATCCGTACCATCAGGGGTTCAGGAGTTGCTCCAGATTTCTCAGATGGGAATTGCCAGTCGTGTACAGTCGGCCGTGTCGGAAGTTGTTCAGGAAATATTTACCGCCAAGGTGGCGGAAAAAGTACGTCTGATCGAAGAAGAACGTCGTCGAAATCAAGAGCTGGCAGAAAGAGCAACTAATTCTTCGAAACTTATTACTGATGAGGCTGCTAAAGATTCGTCAAGCCCCGTCGAAAGCGATGATGTTTATACAGCGTTGTTTGAACTCTGCTGTACAATCATGATTTCAGATGGCCGAGCCTCAACAAGTGAAAAGGAAACGATTCGCGACGTCATGCGAAGGGTGAATTCCAAGTGGCCGGATGATGAGCTTGATCGTCGAATTGTCCTTTTTATCGACGATGTTCGCAGCCTCGGTTATTCGTCCGTTCTGTCCCGTTCAATGTCGCGCTTGCCATTATTCAAGGGAAAGGGGCGAGACAAAGTCTTGCTGAAGAGCATTGATTTAGTTGCGAAGGCGGATGGCGCGATTGCAAAGCGTGAAATCGAATTGTGTGATCGAATACGGAAGTTTATGGACAATGGGGATTCTTAAACCCAGTAAATTCAACAACGAAAGAAACCGAAGTTCGGTTTCAACCTTTAACTTCTTTCCCGAAGGAATCGATCACCAGTTGCGAGGCACCTCCAAGCAAACCACCGACGACAGTTACGATGAGTGTTCCAGCGACGAAGGTCGCTATTGCATAGGTGCCCCAGCCCGTGGCTTCGCCAATTGACTTGTAAAGCCACGGACCAAATCCGATTGCAGCGGTACAACCAATACTGGCTGGCAATGTTTTCCCAAAAAACGTTGCCGTGAAGTCCGCCTTGGGTTGCGACGGGTGCTCACCTGACATTTTCTCGTCGGGTTCGAACATTTCAGGCTTTCCTCAATCGTGTACCGGGCCTACTTCCCTTCGGCTTTCGTTGGTGTTTCCACCGTGATTGCCATGACGATCGGGGATGACTCGGTGTCGTTGCCCTTCACCAGTTCGATCGTCTCGATCTTTTCTGTTCGCTTGGGAATGATCGAGAAATACCTGATCTGCTGGCCTCGAAGTCGATAAGCAAATTTGCTCTGCGGGACATCGACGCGAGTGATGTAATCGGCGAAGTGCTCGCCGTTGATCAGTTCGTGTACCTCGGTTTTGCCGTCCGCGTATTTCAGTTGGACATTGATGGCAACCATTCCCTTCTTGCTCGCCGGCCAGCCCCAGCCACTGATCCCTCCCAGCATGTGGATCGCCGTGGCGGGTGAATTGCAGGTGAGTGAAACACTCTTCGGCATGCGAGGTGGTTTATCACCGTTTGATCCATTCAACATGATCGCGTTGGCGATCCGGTCGCCGGATGGGTCAACGAGGACGAAAGGGATTCCTTCGAAAATCTTTGGTGACCAGTCAGGGAAAATCAATTTCTGTTCGTCATGCTGACCGTCATGGAACATTTCCTTCGTGCTGACAACCGTAGCGACCTTATTGATCGGAATCGGCAGGTATTTGCCTCGCTGAGTCAGGAATTCCAGCAAATTGGCAATCTCTTCCGGCTTGACCTGTTTTTCAAAACCTTCAGGCATCAGCGACTTGGTTGATGCCACTAGTTCATCGATGTCGTCTCGCTGAATCGCATGCTTCTTCCCTTCGGCGTCGAAAATTTCCACTGCCGTCTTCGATTCGGACGCGAGCAACCCATTCATGACGCGGCCATCGTTGAGGACGACCGAGTAGACCCGGAAATTCCCTTCGACACTGCGGCTTGGATCGATGATGTGAGTCAGCAGCTCCTTCTTGGGATGCACCGCCATCCCTGTCAGGTCAGGTCCAATCTTCGTCCCTTCACCGCTGTGAGTATGGCATTTCGTGCACTGTTTCTTAAACACTTCTTTACCAGCGACGGCGTCGGCGGTCAGTTCGGTGAGTGGCATCAGCTCATCAATCACTTTCTGACGATCAGGATTGGGCAGGCCACCACCTCGCGACAGGATTTTCTTCGCGCGATCGGCCAGCTTCTTTGTTGGATGAGCCGTCAGGCCTTGCTTCTGATCGAGTGACAATTCGCCAGATTGAATCGCTCCTTGATCGATTCCGTCGAGTAATGCTTCGGTCCAGTCCGCTCGGCTGAGCAGGGCTCGTAACGCCGATGGGCGGACGGATGGTGTCAGTGTTCCCAGCGATGCAACCAGTGTCGAACCGACTTCCGGTGCTTCGCTTGTTCCAAGAGCTTCGATCAGTCCCTTGCTGAGTTCTGGCGATGTCCGTGGTGTGATGATCGACAGAATATCCTTGGCCACGGCTGGGTCGAGTCGTCGGAAATTGACCAGTTGAAGCGCCGCCTCGCGCCGCGCAGCTTCGGTTTCTTTGTCGTTCTTGGCAATCGTCAGGAACGAGCCGGCGATTTCGGCTCCATATTGTTCCATCTTCTTGCTGCCAGCCCGCGTGGCGAAAGTGGCCATCGGGCCTCGCGTGGCTGGGGGCAGTTTCTTTAATAAGTCGACGAGGGCTGTTTCCGTAGCGTCATCGAATATGGTGGATTTGCCCTTCGGCCAGCCTTTTGCCAAACCTGTGATGATGGCCGAGTTCACTCGACCGATCGTTTCGGTCACTACGGCATCGTCGCTTGTCTTGCCGAGCAGCGGCAGCAGCGAACCGATGGAATCGACCGGAGCACCACGTCCGTAGTGCTCGGCCACAATCGCGATCAGTTCCGCGGGTGGACTGGCCTGTTTTCCACCGATGTTTTGAACGACCGTTTTCAGGAAGTGCAAATCGTGTCGGGCGGCGGCGGCGACCATTGCGTCGCGCAACCAGCGATCTTCCAGATTTGAGGAAGATGCCATCGCCAGGCGAACCTCTTCACCTGCTTCGGCAGAAGCGGGTAACTCCGCCAACGTCAGTAGTGCTGCGAGTCGAACCTGCGGATTCTTGTCGCGCAAGACTCCACTCTGCTGAATCGGTGCTATGATTTCGTCATTGCGAGGAAGAACCAGCAAGGCATTGCGGCGAACTCCGGCCGAAGGATGGTTCAACGCTCGGATAACAACTTTCAGAGCATCGCGATTCTTGCCGTCGAGTGCCCCTCGTCCATGCAGCGTCCACAACGCATGATTGATATCCGTTGCCAAGCCGATCTCGTCGAGCGACTGCTCTTTCACCATTTCAATCAGTGCCTGAACGACATCATGATCACGATTTTCAAGCATCAGCCGTTGAGCGTGTCGGCGCCAGAAGAAATTCGGCGAATGAAGTGCGGCCAGCAATTGTTCGGCATTGGCCCTCGAGAGATCCAGAGACCTATTTGACATCATCGCGCCGTCGTCAGACGACTTGGAGGCCAGGTCTTTTTTCGGAGCAGCAGGATCGCCAGCCCCGGTGTAAACGACTCGATAAATTCGGCCGTGTTTCTTATCGCGCAGATTCGTTTCGTAGGCGTTCCCTTTGCCTGTCTTAAAGCCAACGGGTGTCGGATTGTGTTGAATGATGAAGTTGTACCAGTCGATGACCCACATGTTTCCGTCGGGGCCAACCTCGGCCATGATCGGGCCCGACCACTCGTCGTTGCTGGCCAGCAGGTTCCATGAATTCTTCGAACGGAAACCGGCTCCGTCTTCCCGGATCACAAACGTGGCGACAAGATGGCCCGTGGCTTCGGTTACGAACGCGGTTCGGTTCCAGTATTCCTTCGGATAGTTACGCGCGGTGTACAGAGCGTGACCTGCTGCTGCGGTAAATCCACCGTGATTGTCAACTTGCCGGACTTTACTTTCGTCGAGCGCTTCGAATTTATTGCTGTCCGCGATTCCGCCAAGTACTGACGATGACCAACCCCGCACCGCTTCGTAATAACGGTTTGGAATCGGCATGAATTCGCTCGGGTTTCCGTTGGCGGTCGAGCCGAACACCAGACCTTCTTCGCTGAGACCCAGTCCCCACGTGTTGTTGTTTGTGGAGCGGAGAAATTCCAGGTCCGTCACAACAGGGTCAGGCTGACCTGTCTTGCCACCACCAGCGTCTTGACCTTTCGCTTCTTCGACCTTGAATCGGAAAAAGCCCTGTCGGAACGAAGTCACTTTGCGGCCATCGGTCAGCACGGGCGACGAATTGTTGTAACCCTGCATAGCGTAATACCAGTTATCCAGACCGTACTGGAAATTACTGACTTCGCCGTGAGTGTCACCCATCGTCCAGCCGGTGATCAGGACTTTGCGAAAATCAGCTTTATCGTCGCCGTTCGTGTCTTTCAGATAGATCGTTTCCGTACCGTCCTGAACGATGGCTCCGCCACGGTAAAACGTGATCGCCGTCGGAATACTCAGTTTGTCCGCGAAGACGGTGAACTTGTCGGCGACCCAGTCACCGTCGGTGTCTTCCAGAATGCGGATGCGGTCACGCCCTTCACCCACGGGCTTTAGTTCGTTCGGATAGTCCAGCGTTTCACAGATCCAGAGACGACCTCGTTCGTCCCAGTTCATCGAAATCGGTTTCCCCTCGAAATCCTTTTCTGAAGCAAACAATTTCACTTCGAACCCGACCGGAGTGACGAAATGTTTCATCGATTCTTCGGGCGAAGCGGGAAGCTGCATTTTTCGTTTCCCGTTTTCGACAGTTCCCCATTGCTTTCCGGGTGGATAGAAAGGAACCTCGGCTTCGACATATTCGAATGGTTTTAAATCGCCAGAAAGCCGGGTCATCGTGGGCTTGTCGGCGAACGGAGCGACAACACTGGGATCTAGTCCGCATGCCCAGCGAATACCGCGTTCGACCAGATTGTGAAAGCCAGGATTGGCGAAAGTACGAGCGTCGTGGCCCCAGGCGGTATAAAAGACGCGTCCTTTTCCATGCGTCCTGACCCATGTCCACGGTTCTTCGGTTTCCCCTTCGGTACGAGTTTCCAGCACCGTTCGATTCAATGGATTATGTTTCGTATGAACGTAAGTCTCGTCCCAACTCTCGAATCCCTTGAATCCCTTCATGACCGGATGATCGGGTTGAGTGACCGTCGTGCGGAACGTTCCTGTTCCGTGTTTCATAAACTGGGCGCCGATAAGACCGACAACAGCATCGTTATTTCGAAAGCAATAACTGGCGCAGTGCAGAGGAATGAACCCCTTGCCACCAGCGACATAATCAAGCAACGCTTTCGCCTGGTCATCGGCGATCGAATCGATATTCGCGTAGACCACGAGACCGTCATAGCCGGCTAATGTCGTCGGATTGAGATCCGCAGGAACATCAGAATAGACCAGATCGATCTTCTGCTTCGCGAGCGCGGGTTGAAGCTGTTTGAATCGAACGGCAGGCTGATGATGGCCGTTATCGCCGAGATACAAAAGTTTGAGACGACCCGGTTCAGCCGCTGAAGTCGTTGTTGTCACCGCACAGAAGAATGTCGCCGCAAGTGCCAGCGTTGTTGTCAGTCGCATTCCGAAACTTTCCGCAAGAACATTGAGGATATTGAATGTGAACGAATCAATTTTGGGGAGGAAGCCAAATTCAAACAAAAACCAAATGACTTCTGCAACTGATCCAGCGATGAATCAGCGGATGCGTTCACAAAACGATAGCCCCGGGATGAGGTTCAATCGAGTGAAAACGGGAGATCAGGAAATCATGGTTCTTGAAAGAATCATATCTTTTCGATCGCATTTCGGCGACCGTCAGACGGTCGCCATTCCCTGTGGAGTCCGATTTCGCATCGGGTGGGACAATTTTTCGAAGTCTCACGAATTCGACTGCATGGAGGGCTGCTTCAGGCGACTTGGGAAACGTCAAGTTCGCAGAAACGGAAATGCCCGTTCAGCCACCATGCGCAAGTGAGCGGACTCTTCGTTCTCTTCAGGTCTGCTGTTAAGTTCTGCTGTTAAGTTCTGCTGTTATGGCACACCGACAAATTGGATGTCACGGTTCGATCATGTTCGACCGACTTCGACAATTCTTGGGAAATTATCGAATTGTGGCGGTCGTTTTCCTGTTTTTGTGCGGCGCTCGAGTTCTCCTGAGTTCGCGCGAATTTGATTCACGTCGTGTTTTCGCGATTGGTTTTCATCGTCTCATCGCGGAAAACGAAAAAATCAGGAGGATCACGAAAACACGAAAGAATGAAAGCACGAAAAAAAGAAGTCCGTTACCCGAGTCGCGCCTGAATCCTCTTGGTTGGACCCACATTTTTGGCGTTGTAACACGCTTCAGTGAGATCACCATTAAAAACAGGGGTGCCGCTTGCGTTAACTCTATGTCGCCAGCTTTTTCGACTCAAATTGCCCGTTAGATTGACGAGAATTGGCGAGCGAAGACGCACTCCAGTAGCTGACGACCCCAGGTTCAAGCGTTGTCGGTCCACGACATGAGGTTCAAACCCGCCGTTACCAGGGCGTTTCCATCAGGTTGACGATTTTGCGGGCCATCCCTTGCATCGCCTGGTCTAGCGCGGTCGCGAGTGATTGACCGAGTTCGGGGGCGAATTCGGCTTGAGCTGTCATCGGAATTGCATCGGGCGAAAGGGGCAGTTCTTCTTGTGCCAGGATGTTGCCGGTGCGGATGTCTTCCCACTTGACCTGCACCATCAGCGAGATTTGCAGTTCTCGTGGGTCGTCCTGGGCGGTTTCACCCAACACGTCTTTGCGAAAAGCGACGATCGTACCGGTCAGCCGCGTATCCGCTTCCAGGCCCTTGGCCAGCCGGTACTGGGCTCGCTTGGTGATTTCTTTTTGAACGTACTCGGTCAGTTGAAACTCGATGCCTCGCCGATTCGTTTTATTCTCAAAGATCGGTACGGCGACTGATTTGATGTCCGTGCGAAAATCATTTCCCACTGTGTAACCACATCCCGTGAGCGATGTGATCACGATCAGTAGAGATGCCCACCTGCCAATCGATCCTGAATCCATCAATCGCTTGCCGGCTTGATGAACGGTTTTACCGTGCTGCATTGAGTCGTTCTGCGAACCGACGGGGTTTCTGCAATCCGCGCTGTGTCTTGCGCGGTTGTCGCTTTGCAGAGGAAGTGTGTCGGTTTTCATTGTTCGGCTTCACAAACATTACAGACGAGCTCGGCCAGGAGCTTTGGAATTCAATTCTTTTGCTTCGGATTCAGAACCGGGTGGAAGTCGATCGGGGCTTCCGTCATCTCCATACCAACCGCGTCGCCGTTTTGGTGGATTCGCTGGTTCGTCCTTCGGTGCCGGTTCCGCTTCTTTCAGCGACTCTTCTGGTTCTGCGTCGTTGGAATCGTCGATACGTTTTGGTTGCTTGTTGTCGTCTTTGGAGTTCGTCTTCGGGCTGTTATTGGATTTGTTGCGAGGAGCAGCCACCAGCGGGGAGTTCTTCAATTTGAATTCAACCGACGGCAGTTTCGGTGTGATTGAATCGAGGATCGATTTTTTCTTCGGATCGACGGGAGCGAGGAAGACCGCGCCACTGGAGTATTGCGGCCCGAGTTCCACCAGCTTGGCATGGGCCTTCTTCGCGTATTGCGAATTGGGGTATTTGGCGATCGTCTGATGGCAGTAGATCGCGGCAGCCCGCTTGTTTCCTTTTCTCAGCCAGAAATTGACCTGGGAGTAGGTTTCCAGGGCCTTGGAGTCCTCAATATGAGCCAGTTCCTCCTGCAGTCGCTCTTTTTCCGGGATGCCGGGGTAGAGCCGCAAAGTGGCTTCCTTGAGCTTTTGAGCCTCGTCAAGCGTCCGGCTTTCGTAGTCCGGCCCCTGATAGGACATCAGCTTAACGTGTGAACCCAGCAAGAACGCGTTCTGAACGTGAGGGCTGTTGGGAAACGTTTCCCGCAACATCTGAAAGTATCGATCGGATTCAACATAGCTACCGATTCTGGCATAGTAACTGGCGACCAGCATCATGGCGTCATCAGCCAAAGGTCCGGTCGGATCATTCATCCAGACTGCAGTTAATGCGGCGACACCGTTGCCGGGTGTGTCGAACAGCGGTTCTTTTTTGTTTGTGAAATTGGGCTGAAAGAGTGGCTTGGATTTGGGAAGAGCAGGGGGTTCTTCCGAAGGAAGTTTCTTTTCAGGATCGTCGAAGTTGACCTGATGGATTTCGCCCAGCTTGACCACTTCGGGGAAATCGAGCCACAGGCGGCCAAGCTTGAACATTCTCTCGCTGACGACATTCAAATGCCGTGTCGAGGGATACTCTTTTAGAAGGACTGCATAAACATCATGTGCTCGCGAATAGTTTTCCTGTTGCCAGGCTGATTCCGCCTCCATGAACAAAGCGTCTTCACGGATCTCACTTTTCTTGTACTGCTTCGCGACCTTCTTGAATGCCTTCTGAGCCTCAAGATACTTTTCGTCTTTGTAGAGATCGGTCGCCGCAAGGTACTCATCCGTCCCCGGCAATGGCTTCAGTGATTTTCCTGACAAAGAGTTGTTCGCGGCCCGGTCCTCTTCTTCCTTCTTTTTGAAGAAGTTCCTGAGTGATCGTTCGTTGGGGCCTTGAACCCGATCGATGCTGGGATAGTTATCCTTCAGCAACGCGGATCGCTCTAAGGGGATTGAGCACCCAGCGACCAAATGCAACATCAACACACAAAAGACCAACGGTCTGTGCGTTCCAGCAATCTGGTGTATCGTTTTATTGCCCATGGTCATCCATGACCGAGACAAAGCCGGTCGGCTTGGTTAGTGCTCTAGATATTTCAACATTTTGGGGCGTTTGCCCATGACGTGACAAATGGCGGCGGTCGTGACGTGTTTAACTTCTTTCAACTGACCTGCCGTCAGGTTCAGTCGCTTCCAGGCATGTTCGCTTTCACTTGATAGTAACCGCAACGCGGCGGCGGTTCCGGCATGTATTGAAATCTGCGTGTAGTCTTCTCGCTGGCAATCGGGGCAGATCAGCCCACCCTCAGAAACCCAAAATCCAAACGTTCGTCCTTCAGTTAACTCAACGCCGCAAGCGGCACAATTTTCAAAATCGGGTAATTGTCCAAGTTCTCGCAACAAAACGAGTTCAAATCGAATCACGCCGAGCAGCTTGGTTTCCGAGGCTCCAAACATCGTTAGAGCTTCCTGCGCGGCAAAATATAAAATCGGATGCGGGTCGTAATCTTCAGTCAGTGATAAAAGTAGTTCGGCGAGATAATAGCCGGCATAAAGACATGTCAAATCCCGTTCTTGTGGATGGAACCGCGAAACGAGTTTTGCTTCAGTGAGTAGATCGAGTCCAGACGTGTGCTTACGTAAGAACACTATCTGACAAGTCGAGAGAAGGTCAAGAGAGGATTCGAAAGGCCCTTTTAATCTTCGCCCACCTTTCGCCAACGCCGAAATCTTGCCAAATTCGCGCGTAAAAACGACGACGATCCGGCTGGTTTCGCTGAAGTCGGTGACTCGCAGCATCAGACCTTCGGATTTTTCGGACGACAAGATCGGTCTCCAGTAGGCGTGTTCCGAGGATTTCCTGGATCATTTTCGTGAGCCGAGCGGTATCGGACCTCAACTTGGTCATTCCTGCGTCAATCGCTCGGCGGGGAGGCTTGCCCGTTTGATGGCTTCCACGCGTCTGTTGCCGGAATGCCGACGACGGGCAACGGATCGCGAGCGGGGCGGGCATGGTCGTCGAGGGCCAGTCGATCGAGCGGGACCCGATCCACTTCCAGACGCAGCAACAGGTAAATGATTGTCGCGGCGGTCCAGAAAAAGCTGATTCCAATTCCCGATTTGACAAGGTGAAAAAGGCTGCTGAGTAGTGGCGACAGGGATGTCTGCGCCCGTTCCTGTCCGGAACCAGATCCGGTACATGAAATCGCACAAAAAAATGAGGTTTCAATGAACAGGTTGACGACGGACATCAGAATGATCCCGATCAGCGCGCTGACGAGCCAGAACCCGAAGGCATGCCAGGGCCGACCGGTCAGGCAACTGTACGCCCGGCTGAGTCCTCCAAAGCTGTCGCAATCATCTGTGGCCACGGCCGCGACCATCAGTGGCCATCCAATCGCGGTGATCAGCAGCAAAAAAGCAATTGCAAACCCGAAGATCATGACAACAGGCGAAACGATCGTCAGCCAGACAGACCCCAAAAAAGGGAGTCGCCCAAACAGCCCGATACCAGCGATCAACAATCCAATGATCAGGGCCGTAAAGAGCGGAATCAAAGGAGCCGTTGCGGATGCCGGATAACGTTTAAAGCTATAGCGAATGGCACTGCGAACGGTCGATTCGTCATCGCCAACAAACAGCGTCGCTGCGCGTCGGCAAAGGAGCGTTCCGGCCAGCGACCAGATGACAATCGCCAAAATTAACTGAACAAGCCCGGCAAAATGGGAATTCCCACTGTCGGATGATTCCAGAATCAAAGACGCAGGATCGATGACAGAGGTCCAAGGGCGCAGCAGCAGTTCACGCTGCATGAAATCTGCCGTCGGAAAGAATTTGAGTGTTTGCAACCATCGCTGCAGGGTCTCATGCGGTGTATTTGCCGAGGGAGTGAAAGTGATCAGCTTGCAGACAATCCACCATGACAGGTCGATGAGCACGGCGGAGATCGCAGCAATCGCCACGGAAACGGGCGAAAGCGCGATTGCGGCGGCATCAAACAAGCGAATTGCCGGGAACTGACGTCTGAACGAGACCCGATCCGCAGAAACGGCTTCTGGCATTCACAATCCCTTTGTCAGTCAGCCTTGCGCAGCATCTGAGTGAAATAATCGAGTACGCCTTGTACATCGACTTCGAGCAACGCATCGACATTATTGTGCCAGGCCGGTCGTTGGCGACGGTCAAAAACGGTCATCCCGCGAGTCAAATGACCTTCCGTTTCCACGTCGATTGATAATGTTGTTCGTTTGAACAATCGAGGTTGCGAGATGGCGGCCAGCGCCGTGACTTCGGCCAGCCAGATCCCTTCAATTCCCAGATGCTGCCGATGGGCCCGTAAGGAAAACGGGAGCAGATGTCGCAGTAAACCACCGCAACGAGTCGATTCCGACAGTCCGAGCCGGTCCAGGTGATCGAACGTCAGCATCGCCCGATGGCTGACGTCGCGAGGAACGACCGATTTCATTGTCGGCGACTTCAGCACGACTCGCGCCGCTTCGGGGTGATGGAACACATTGAATTCCGCAACGGCGGTCACGTCACCCTCGCTGGCAACCGTTCCGGCCAGGCAGACGAGACTACGCAGCCCCCCCAGAAAACCGGAATCACGGTCAGCCGCCAAAGCCACGTTGCTGAGAGGGCCAAGTGTCAATAAGGTGATTTCGTCGGGATATTCGCGTACCAGTTCAGTCATCAGTTTTGCAGCATCTCGTGGATGATGCAGATCTGCAACAGCGACAGGCCACTCACCTAGCCCTTCCTGGCCGTGCAGCAATCTCTGTTGATCGATCCATTCGGAAGGCGAAACAACTGATTCGGCCTCAGCCATTCGCTGCGAGGCTTCGGCCTGTCCGATTCGGGGCCATTTGGGTGGATCAAGTGCCTCAAGCAATGCCTGCAGGTTCCGTCCCGCCTGCACGGAAGAAACCGCACCGCCGACAGCCGTCAGCGCGATGACGTCCAAATCAGGATCAGCCAGCGCCATCGCGATCGCCAGGGCATCGCCGATCCCGGGGTCCGCATCAATGATCAATTTCTGTGGCATAAAAGATTTCTCAAGCCGTGTTGCACATCCTGTTAGATCGTAGGTCGTTACCGCAAAGCGTTCAATCCCTTTGTGCGTGGTTCATCGGCAAGCCAGATATGGAACACGCAACAAGACACACAGGTGGCACGCGACACAGATACAAATCAACAATGTGTCAAACACTGCGAAAATAATGCTTTGAGGCGCATAGCGAAAAATATCGACGATTAAGCAAAGGAAGAAAAACACGCCAAAAGCCATTCCGATTCCCAGCGCGACTGCTCCCCAGCGAATGTAAAGAGCCGCAACTATTGCAAAATGCGGGATCAACGCAAACAAAAGCAACCATATCCAACGATCGTCATCGTTGCGGACAAAATCCCAAAGTTCGGCACGCCCGGCCGCAGTACAGAGAGAGAAAAGAAGCATAATCACCGGGCCAGGAAGCCAGCCCAGCAAGGCACCGAAAAACTTGTAGTAGACCATGGTATTTGATGAATGAGGCAACATTATTAATGACGTCAGTGTTTGGCCCCTAATCTCGTCATGCAGCGAACGAGAAAGCACCAGCGCAGCATCGATGGCAATCAAAAAAGACATCCAAAACAGGCAGCTATCGACGTATTCGTCGTTCAGCGGAAATCGTTGTGCCAGCTCGTAAAAAATCAAAGACATGCCACCATAAATTGCGATTCGAATCAGAATCATCCCGATTCCACCCGAGACGAAATGAAAATCTTTCCAGATGAACGGATCAATCTGGGGCCGACCCGGAGGGAAACGAAAGAACGCGCGTCGTTCGGCCACCATTCCGCGTGAGGTCACTTCCGTAGACGGGCTTCGCGCGGTGACACCGAAAAACAACCACGAAAGTCCCGCGAAGATTATCCCGGCGATCCCGTTACTGATGACTTGGAGACTTAACGGAGATTGATTGAAACCGGTCGACAGGATGTCGGAAAGTTGAAGAAGAACGGACATGCTTCCGAGCGTCTGCTCGTTAAAAACCTGTTTGGCCACGTAGGGCACAGCAAAATACAGCATCAATCCAATGACGACCCATCCGGACGCGTTTCTGTTGCTCGGTGCCAATGTCGAACAGAGCAATCCAAGCCCGGCCAGAAACACCATATACGCTAACAACCCGACGGAGACTGCCGAGACTTGCACGCTGGAGAGCCCCCCCATCGTGACGGCCAATTGCATCAACGGGTATTGCACAGCGATCAACAACAGGGCTTGTATTAATCGACCGCCCGATTTCCCCAACAGAATTCCGAGCGGGCTGATCCCCGCCATCAACATCAACCCGAGTGTGTCCTCTTCTTTCTCTTCCGTGATTGGCGTTGAAAAGAAACCGATTCCCATCAGTGTCATAAAAAAGACATCAAGGTAAGCGATCCCTTCGAAGAATCGCAGTCCCGGTGCTCCGAAACGGTCTGACGTGATTAACGTCATACAAAGCGTAAAATAGATGGCAACAATCAATCCAAACCGAGTCAAATGCGTCGGCCATGAGCGTGCGTCAATTCGAAGGGACCGCTCCAGCAGCGCAAAAACTCCGTTTAACATTCAACGATTCCATTCGATTGAAACGGTTAGTGGTTAGTCGGCGGATTTGGGAATCAGCCTTCGACCGAAAGATCCTGACGTGTGACCTGTTTTTCTGGAAGTATCAGCCGACGCTTCAGAATCGACCGCTTTGCTGCTGATCAGCGTCTGGATGAGTTTACCAATCTGCTGATGTGCGGCACGAGTCTGGTTGATCACCAGAACCGCTTGTTCAACCCTGTTTCCCTTGGCGTCTGGTGGTAAGGATTCAGCCGTGATTCTCAGAATTGTTCCCACGGCATCCGGCCGATCTGCTGTCTTCCAGGTTTCCGCCATAATCAGATCCGGCAACTCTCTCTCTACATCGAGGGCCATGTCATAAGGCAATCGGTAATAGCCGGTGACAACTTGATTTGGGTCGGGACTTGGCGTGACCCGAAGTTTGGATGCTTTCAACGCCGTGCGATAGTTTTCCAGCAGTTGCAAGACTTCATCCAGGGCCGTTTCTGTGTGCCTCACAACAAGAATGTCATGCCGGGGGATCTCGATAATACCGCCCCGTTCGTCATTTGGTCGCCATTTCGCACGCGTCTGGCTGAGAATTGCGTCTTTCAAAGCGATTGCTTCGTCATGATCCGCTGACAGATCGCGAACATCGTAAACGGCCGTCTTTTGAAAGTCGCCAGCGGCGTCGCTGTTGGTAATCCACAGAACGTCGTCACGCAGGTACCAGCTCAGGCCCATGTTCGACAGTAAACTTCGCAGAACCGCGTGCAGTTTCTGGTCAGCCAGCTTCAACGTCACTGGCGTTCGTTCGCGAACGGCACTTTTCGCAAGAGCCACTCGATCAAGCCGAATGCTGATCTGTGACAAGCGAGAGAGTTCCTGGGCTGCGACGACGAGTGGTGTCTCGTGAAAATCGACGTCGATTTTCTGCTCAAGTGCAGCGCGAAGGTCCTCATGTCGCGGAGTATCGAGCGTAAACGTGCGACGCGCCGGCTTGCGGATTGCCGTTAGCAGCCCCGCAATTTCTCTGTGGATGTCATCGGTCTGGCGAATGAAGACGACGTCACCGAGCAATACGGCGGTTCCCGATTCATCGCCCCCTTGCATTGTCTTCCAGCGACCTCCGCTACATCGTTTGATCGCGGTCAGCAAATCATTCGGTAAAAAGCCCTGATCGAAAAGATCGCCAAGATTGTACGGAACAGTGGCATCGTGCTTCTGGTATTCTTCACGAGAGGTGATGATCAAGGAATTGTCATGCTGATACCATGCGAGCCCAAGCTGCTCTAAGCGACTCAGCAATAAGTAAAGCGGTGCATCGTTCAGTTCTTCGGTGACGGGTTCGGTATCCAGCAGTTTTGCATTGGATAAAGCTTTGTAATCGACGATGACGTTGATCTTCTGATCCTGCTGAAGCCAGGTTATGACTTTCTTAAGCGGGTCACTGTCAAATTTGACCGTCACTTTTGCCGCGAGCTGAGGAGTGACAAGTGTCGCGGGGTCGACAGTTTTCGGTTCGTTGGGGATCTCGATCGGTCCCGTAACGGCAGGTTCCTTGTCACGCGGGATGGGAGCAACAATGGGTTGCCCGAACAGAATTGGCGCTTGAACCAGAGCCAATACGACGAGTGTTGAGGTGATTTTCACGCTATTCGATCCCTGTTGAATGAGGGTTAATTGGCTGCCAGTCTTGATTCAAAACGACATCTGTTACTTCGATGGAACCGCAAAAAAACCACCGCCAAAACCTCCGCCTCCCATGCCACCACCACCCATTCCTCCCATACCACCGCCTCCCATGCCGCCTCCCATCATTCCTCCGCCGACGCCACCGACATGTGAGTCAACCGTGTCGCCGTATTGGACCTTGTTGATAAGTTTCGCGATCGCTTCATGGGTTTCACGAGACTGGCGAATGATTAAGACCGAGTTGGGAATGACAACAGTTTCAGGAACACCGACACTCGCTTTCGGAGCGGGATCGGAAGGACTGACTCTGACCAATTCCGATTTGGATGCCACGGTGCGAATCGTGCCGATTGCCTCGGGTCGCGTCACAGATCTCCATGTCTCCGGTTGAATCAACTCGGGCAGAAGTTTTTCGAGATCGTTCGCGATATCTTTCTGCATCCGATAATAACGAGTGATCAATTCCTTCGGGTCAACTTCCGCGTTTTCGCGAGGTTTTGAGATCCGCAGTGCTGTCCGGTAGCTATCAAGCAATTTCGCTGTTTCGTCCAGCGTCCGCTCGGTGTTTCGAACCACCAGCACTCCGGGTTTCGGCGAAATCATCGCCCCCCCTTCACCATCGACGTCTTCCCATTTGCTTCGAGTCTGCGTATGGATCGCATGCATTAAGCCCGAGGATTCTTTTTGATTTCGACACAGGTCGCGGACATCGAAGACGACCGTCTTTTGGAGTTCGTCGGCTTTACCTTCCGTCGTGATCCATAAGACGCCGTCGCGCAAGACCCATGTCATTTGAAGTTTCAACAAAAGTGCGCGAAGTATGGAATTGAGAGGACGATCCGTCATTTTCAGTGAAACCGGCGTTCGCTCAGAAATGCCCACCTCGTTTATTGAGCTGGAATCCAGTCGAATATCTGCCTCCACCTGTTGGGCAAGTTCTTTAATCGCCAGGTTCAACGGAATTTCGTCAAATTCGATACTGAGCTGTTCGTTCAGCTTTTGCCGGAGAACATCGTGTTCTGGTGGATCAGCGGTCAATGTCTGTCGACCGTGTTTACGGATTGCTGAGAGTAATCCCGCGACTTGTTGATGTCCCGCATCGGTTTGACGAACAAATAAAACGTCCCCCAGCAGAACCGCAGCACCTCCCTCGCCATTTTCGTCTTCCCAATTCAGTCCTGTTGTACTTCGAATGGTTCGGAGTATGGCTTGAGATTTATAACCGCTGTCGAAGAGGTCTCCTAAATTGTAGGGGTTCGTTGAATCATGTTCTTCCGCCTTCGATCGAGTCGTGATAAACAGCGTTTCTTCTTCGAAATACCAGATCAAGTGCATTTTCTCTAAGCGATTGAGCAGCAAGTAGAGCGGTGCATCGTTGGAATGATCGGTGATTGGCTCACCCGCCAGAATTCCTTCGTCGGCAAGGGCTGGGTAATCGATCAAAACGTTGATCTTTTGATTCTCCTGCAGCCATTTCGCAATGTCGCGAATTGGCTTCTCATCGAAACTCACTGTGACTTTGGCCGCTAAAGCCGGTGGAACCAGAGTCGCCGGATCGATGGTCTTTGGCTCCTCGGGAATCTCAATCAACAGGCTGGGTGGTTTTTCACCTTCAGCGAGCAGTGGCTTGCGAGGCTCCTGTTCTGCGAACGCACCAGAGCTCTCTTCGCCATTTCCAAATTGACAAATTGCCTGTGGCGGCATCGCAATGCAGAACGCGATCAAGCTGGCTCCAACTGTCAGCGAGCATAAAGACCGACGAAACCAGAAGGATTTCATATCTGCCTCGGCTTTTAAATGTTCATTTGCGAGCCAGCGCCCGCATTTGATTTGAGTTTTTGGGTTTATCGAGATTGGCCGAAAAAACGTGTCGAGAATTGGATTCACGCATCTGCGTCACGATTCGAGTTTGGCCTGATTGTCTTTAGTTGTCCGACAGCTTAGCTGTCGCGCTAGCCCGAATGCACCACGTATTTCCGTACATTACGAAAAAGTTGTCTGAAAGTTGCTCAAAGAATTCCGTCGAAAATGCCTGCCAGACGAGCCTCTCAGCTGACATCCAGTTACAATCCTCACCGCTTCCAAATAACTTCATTATCCGACGAGAGATTCCTCATGCGCTCATTTCGTTTTTTCGGGCTGACACTGTCTTTGCTTGCCACTTCGGTGTGCGGTCTTTTTGCCGAAGATAATTCATCGGTTCACACCGGCCGGCCACGCAAAGTTCTGGTCGGCGACTACTCGGCGAAAGCACTCGCCCTCGTCAATGAAAAGGGTGATATCGAGTGGCAAACGCCGATTCGAAATATTCACGATGCGGCCAAACTTCCCAACGGAAATATTCTGTTCCAGACTGACTGGACCGAGATCGTTGAAATGACACCAGACCACAAAATTGTCTGGAAGTACGACGCCGCAAAGCAAAATGGGAATGAGGGAAAACGGGTTGAAGTTCACGCGTTCCAACGGCTCGCGAACGGTCACACCATGATCGTGGAAAGCGGACCCGCTCGCATCATCGAAGTCGATGCCGACGGCAAGATTCATAAACAGGTTGCATTAAAAGTTGAACATTCCAACCCGCATACCGATACGCGACTGGTTCGTAAGCTGGACAACGGCAACTATCTTGTCGCGCATGAAGGGGACAACAAGGTCGTTCGTGAATATGACGGCGAGGGCAAGATCGTCTGGGAATACAAGACCGGAACCAAAGTTTACTCGGCTATTCGCCTGAAGAATGGAAATACGTTGATCGGCATGGGAGACGGCCATCGAGTGATCGAAGTCAACAAAGAAGGCAAGACGGTCTGGTCAGTCGAAGAAAAAGAGCTGCCAGGAATTACGCTGGCCTGGGTGACGATGGTTGAACGGCTTCCCAACGGCAATACGTTGATCGTGAACTGTCACGGCGGTGAGAATAATCCTCAACTTGTGGAAGTCGATTCCGACAAAAAGGTTGTCTGGACATTCAAGGATTTTCGCCGATTCGGAAACAGCCTTCCTGTGGCGAGGATCGTCGAATAATTATCAAAAATGGGCGTACCCGCGGTAAAACCGGTTCATGAGGAGATTCAACAAATGTCATCGGATTCCAAAAGAACAATCGTCGTAACCGGGGCGACTCGAGGATGTGGTCGTGCGATGACCGAACGCTTCATCGAGGCGGGACATCTCGTCGTTGGATGCGGACGTTCTGCGACATCGGTCAAAGAGATGACATCACGGTTCGGCACACCTCATCGGTTCGATGCCGTCGACGTGTCAGACGATCGTCAGGTTGACGCCTGGGCAAAGTCTGTGATCGCATCCGGTGTCGTGCCAGATTTGATCGTCAACAATGCCGCAATCATCAACCGGAATGCACCGTTGTGGGAAGTCACGGCCGATGAGTTTCAGCAGATCGTTGACATCAACATTGTCGGAACGGCGAATGTCATCCGGCATTTTGTTCCCGCGATGATCGAGCGGGGCAGGGGGACGATCGTCAACTTCAGCAGCGGCTGGGGGCGTTCAACGTCGCCCGAAGTGGCTCCTTACTGTGCCACGAAATATGCCATCGAAGGATTGTCGCAGGCACTCGCTCAAGAACTTCCCTCTGGTATGGTCGCCGTTGCGCTCAATCCCGGGATCATTAATACGGAAATGCTGCAGTCGTGCTGGGCAGACGGCGCGATGCAATATCCGACTCCAGAGCGATGGAGTCGGGTGGCTGCCCCTTACATCCTCAGCATTGGCACAAAGGACAATGGTCGTCCGTTGTCGGTGCCACTCTGATTTCCGTCGCGGCGGAAAATGCAGAAAGCACACGCGATGGCGTGTGCTTTCTCGAATTTGTCACAAATTTCAATTCGAATTTGTGACCTGTTTCAATTGACCACGATCACTTCATGAAGAAGTCCGTGGGTCCGCGAAGCGTGTAATACGGGTACTGGACCATGCCAGCGGGTACGCTTTGCGTTGGATAGACCATGTTTTGTGGCCAGTCGTACTGGTAGGTCTGGACATGCTGAGGCATTCCATTCCGGTATCCACATCCTCGACCACATCGGCGGCATCCGTCCTGCGGACAGGCGTTTCCATCCTCACACGCTGGACAACCCGAAGCATCGACTGTGTAGGCCTGCGGGTAACTATTCGAGCCCTGGTAAAAGCCCCCTTCGTAACCGAAATTGTGGTCCGCAGCACTGGCGAGCGGCTTGAAATCGTGGTGGTCATGTCGACCCAGATAGGGCTTCTTTTGAAAATCCCCATACCCAGGAGCTGATCCGATAATCGGGCCGCTGCCGTCCGGTGCCTGACCGCGAACGGTCGGGTTGGTCATGGAACAGCCGATCGAGCAACTGACAGCGACCAATGCCACCAGACTTAAAATTCCGCGAAATTGCATATTGTCTCTCCGTCCGTAGAGGCTGACGATGCCACTTCGCCGTTGAACGAAGCGTTCTTCCATTGCAGATCTATCGGCGTTTCTGCCAGCAAAGTACGGAGATTCCTCAAAGAAGTATCAACTGGAATCTCAAGTACGACTACCCGTTCTTGCAGAAATCCCCTAAACGGAGTATTTTACCAAACGATTTCGTATCGCGGCAAAACGCGTTGAAGACCGGTCAGACCCGGAAGTTTTGCTGTGGTCGCCCAGATCAAAGGAGTGACAGGGTGTTCGTCGCCGTCTCATCACAGTGTTTTTCCGATGTCAATTTCGCCACCGCCTGCCAGAATGCAGCCGATTTGGGTTACGACAAGATCGAGCTTTGGCTGAATGAAGCGAGCGATCATCTGAAACCATCACAGATCGTCGCATCTCCCACGAAATTTTTTCAACTCTATCGCGAGACGACTCGGCTCACGCCAGTCGCTTTCAACTTGCAAGAAGATGTCCAACTGGACGTCTTTGAAGACCTCTGCAAGGTCTCGAAAATGTTGAAAATTACCCAGATTACCATGCCGGCGGCCACGCTTGGCACACCCTTTAATGAAGAAATTGATCGATTGCGAAGTCGGCTGGCGGCGTCAAACTCCGCAGGAATCCGACTGTCGCTGAAAACGAAGACAGGTCATTTAACGGAAGACCCGCAAACAGCCGTCGAACTTTGCCAGGCCGTTCCCGGTCTGGGATTGACGCTGGATGTCAGTTATTACATCTGTGGTCGATATGCCGGCCAGACTTACGACCAAGTCTACCCGTACGTCTACCACACTCATTTGCGGGATACGACACCCAGTCAGGTGCAAGTTCCCGTTGGGCTAGGTGAAGTTGACTACAGCCGGATCATCAGTCAATTGCGCCGATTCAATTACAACCGAGCCCTTTCGGTGGAAATCCTTCCCGATCTTCTTCAAGGAAATGACCGAGCATTGGAATTAAGAAAAATTCGAATGCTGCTGGAAACACTCCTTTAGAGCAGTAAATCAGGACGAGAACCGAATTTCGGGCAGTCCGGCGGATGAGGAATCACGTCTCTTCGATCTGAGTGATCTCAAAGTTCGTGATTCCTCTTGGTGCCTGAAACTGGACGTGATCGCCCACTTTCTTGTGCATCAGTGCCGTTGCAAGTGGTGACGCTGTCAGGATTTTCATCACGTCGCTGGTGTAGTCTTCTTCACCAGGACCGACGAATTCGTATTGTTCAATCGAATTATCGCTGAGGTCTTTGACGGTCACGCGAGTTCCGAAGGTGACGACCCCCTTCGGAAGGCTGGACTTATCGACGATGAAACAGTCAGCAAGCGTGGATTTTAACGAATTAATCCTCGCTTGCAGCATCCCCTGAGCTTCCCGCTGCCCGTGGTATTCCGCATTTTCTCGAAGGTCACCTTCAGCGCGCGCGTCAGCGATCGCCTGAGCAATCTTCGGCATTTCGATTTCTTCAAGCTGCCGAAGCTCTTCCTTCTTTTTTTCGTAGCCTTCTCGCGAGATTGGCTGTCGTTCCATCATCTGTGTCCCAAACCGAAATTCATTGAAATACGCCGTATTATACCAGCGTCAGTGCCAGATGCTATCAGATATTCGTCCAACTTCCTGACTTGGCACTCGTCAGGACCGCATCACAAATCTTCTGGGTTTCCAGTGCATCGCGGAACGTCGGACCGACCGAGACACCTTTGTCGACACCTTCCAGGAAGTCAGCAACGTGATGGACGAAGGTGTGTTCATAGCCAATCTGAAGGCCAGGAACCCACCAGTGGCTCATATAAGGATGATCGCCATCGGTCACGTGGATTGATCGCCAGCCGCGAAGATTTCCTTCGTCCTTGTGATCGAACCATTGGAGTCGGTGCAGGTCGTGCAGGTCCCACTTGATCGAGGCGTGTTCGCCATTGATTTCGAGCGTGTATAAGGCTTTGTGTCCGCGTGCATAACGGGTCGATTCGAAAAGTCCCAGGGAACCATTTCCAAACCGGCACAGGAACGCACAAGCATCGTCGATGCCAACCTTTTCGACCTTGCCTGTCAAATTGTGCTTGCGTTCTTTGATGAACGTTTCTGTCATGGCTGTGACATTTTGAATGTTACCATTCAGCCAGATGGCTGTGTCGATGCAATGTGCCAGCAAATCGCCCGTCACACCGCTCCCTGCGGCGGCGGCATCCAGTCGCCACAGGGCTGTTCCCCCTTGTGGAAGATCTGCCGAGATCGTCCAGTCCTGCAGGAAATTGGCGCGATAATGAAAAATCCGACCCAGTTTTCCTGAATCGATCAACTGCTTGGCGAAAGTGACCGCCGGGACTCGACGGTAGTTGTACCAGACGGTATTCAGGACTTTGGCCTTTTCCACCGCCTGGCACATCTGTTCGCCTTGCGCGGTATCCATCGCGAGCGGCTTCTCACAAAGAATCATCTTCCCGTTCGCTGCAGCAGCAATCGCGATATCGTGGTGGAGATTGTTGGGAGTGCAGATATCGATCGCATCGATGTCTTTTCGCTCGACGAGTTTGCGCCAATCCGTTTCGATCGATTCGTAACCCCAGCGGTCAGCAAAGGATTTGACCTTGTCGGCGTCACGAGCACAGACCGCTTTCAGTACCGGATGGTGCTGGGTATCAAAAAAATGGTTGACTTTACGGTACGCATTCGAGTGCGTGCGCCCCATGAATCCGTACCCGACCATGCCGATATTCAAAGGCTTCGCCATCTTCACTCTCTCCTGAATCTCTGAAGTACATCTATTGAGTGCAGCTCATCATGACTGTCATTGGGCTCGACGAAGATTTGGCCGATTCCAAGACGGGTAGGCATCATACGCGCAGTCCGATGTCACCTGCAAACGGACGACTAAGAGTTATTTTGGATTTCGCTGCCGGACGCCCGTTTTTGGGCATTCGGATCACCCGTACATCCGGGCCAATTCGCGCAGTTCATCCAGGGCGTCTTCGACATCGGGCACAACCGCACCACACACTCGGCCAGCTCGATCACAGGCACCCAGCCGCAAAAGATCGTCATAATCGGCGGATTCTTTCAATCGAAGGTGTGCCCGATGTCCAATTGTCCGGTCGCGAATTTTGTGCACGTCCATGTGATGTTCGATCAGCCAGGCTGTTCGCGGCGTGATGTGACCCTCAAGTGCTTCCAGACCGGCTTGAACGTGATTATGTTTATCGAGTCCCTTGCCAACGTCATGCAGTAACGCGGCCAGCTGGAATTCCTCATCGTACGGAAGTTCTTCCCTTGCAAGGACATAACACTGAAGTAGGTGGTATAAAACATCCCCTTCAGGATGGTAATGTTCGTCCTGCATCACGCTTTCCAGGGGAATCAGCAGCGAGCGATAGACCTGGAAGCGATCAATCGCCGCCTCCGCCGCAGCCAGTTCGTTTTCCAGATCGGAATCGGGGTATTCATTTCGTAGGAATGCTTCAAATTCAGCAAGTGTCGCCCGTTCCATGGCTTTTCCCGTAATTGAGCTTTTGAAGACATAGCTCGCTTTGTCGGGCGAATACATCGTCAATTCGATGGGAAAGCGATCACGAATATGAATATGAGTAAAAAGTCGTTCCTCACCCAGTTTGCGAATGCGCTTTCGTTCAACTTCGTAGTTGATCCCTTCGTCGTCGAGACTGCCGGTGACAGCTTCAACGCTTGCGGCAAAGACGTGGATGTCGATATCTGAACCTTGTCGAATATGCCCGGTTAAAGTGCTGCCAATGATCTTGGGGCGACAATGTGCCAGCATTCGCATGACTCGTAGCGCTTCGACTCGCATCTCGCGCAGTCTGTCATAGCGCGAATTTCCCTCGAACAGATTCGCCATCCGTTGAATTTCATCGCGGATTTCAGCGTTACTGGGAAGTTCAGAAGGCTTAAGCCAGCCTCGACAAAGTCGTCGAGCCGCTTTCATCTTGGCCCGGAAATACTCGGTTTCGCTACGCGAGTACATCATGCGAGCGGCTTCAACAATAATGCCGCGTCTCAGTTTTTCGTCGCTCATTCGAATCGTGTCGGTTTGTTGTGGCGATGGATTCGAATCGAGCCCATTCGCACGTGAAAAATGACAATTCCAAGAGCCCATCAAGGCCGACACCGGGCTCGTTTGTCTGCCGCGGATTCTAGCGCAAAGTCGTTTCCCGTCAAGTTGTCAGACAATTCACGTTGACCCTGAAAACCGACTGCTGATACAAGCCGTTAGTTCGTGACACGAATTCGGTCTGCATCGGTTCGCGGCGAATTGAAGATTTCAGATGAGTCTGGGCAAAAAGGAATTTGCACATGCTTCAAAAATGGATTTGTGGCTGGGTCGTCTTATTCGTCGCCACGGCACCAGTATGGTCTGACGAAAACCCAGCCCCACAAGGTGTTAAGAAGCAGCGTGTCTCGCCAAAACTTCTGCGTGAAGCGATGGCCCTGCCAGAATATCAGGGGAAACCCGCCCCAACGCCCCCTCCGCCGTCTCTTGAACATTTGCAGCGCTTGTCCGAAAAGTTGAAGACGAATGGAGACTCGGAAGGAAGCGAATTACTACAGCGATTCATGCAAGAACATCAGCGGCTCGCCAGTCAAACGGCTCGCCAGAGCGAAAAAGGGACTGCTCTCAACCTGCGCTGTCAGGTTGTCGAAGTTTACACGGATAAACTTCCCGGGGATTCCATCCTGCATCACGGTTTGCCGGATCAGCAACATACGGAAGCGTTCGTCAAAGAATTGAATCGAGCCGTTCTGGAAAAATACGCCTCCCCGTTATTTGAACCCGTAACCCTTTCCACTCGGGTTAACGAGGTCGGTCATTTTCATCAGGGAGATGAATTCACGTTCCCGTCAGCAGATGGAAGTCCACCCCACAAATTCCGGCAAACTGGCACGATCATTGAAGTGTTCATCACGCCGATCGAAAACGACAAGAATCGCATCGAGTTATCCATCGAGTTAATCGACCCGAAGTTCGCCCATGTGTGGAATGATTCCGATCCCTCGGTCAATCAAAGGAATCATCGAAAGTTTGAAGCAACAATCGAAGCGATGATCGGTGAATCAACCATTCAAATGATCCCATCCGAATTACCAGGCCGCAAGATCTTCTTCGTGACCAGAATCACACCGAAGAAGTGACCAACCCGATTGTCCTGGATAAAGCCCTTACACCGCATCAGGAACGCAAAAATGAAATCGACGACAGGAGTAACATTGCGGCTGATGACATGGGTGATGGCCCTTTGTCCCCTTTCGCTCGCTATTCTGTTTCATACGGGAATGCACTCGATTCCGCTTTCGATTGCGGTTCCCCCCAGGCCGGCACTTGCGTTTCATCAATACGCAGTCGACCTGCGAAAGATTTCCGCGTCGAGCGAGGTCAATGCAATCTTTGTCTTTCAAAACCGGGGATCAGAATCGGTCAGAATTACATCACTTGAGCCAAGCTGCGGATGCTTGACCCCTTTGTTACAGGGGGACCATGACAAGGTGATTCCTGCCGGTGAGTTCGCACGAGTGATCGTCCGGATGCAGCCAGCGAATTCCACGCCTGGACCACACGAGTACACCGTCACGGTCAAATATTCCGACCCCGATCCTCGGGAGACTCAACTGACTCTGAAACTGGAAATCCCGACGACGACAATTACCGTGTCGCCGCCCGCCTTGATTGTCTATCACCCCAAAGGTGCAGAACCGACCACGTACGACTTCATGATTACCGATGGACGTGGAACACGGTTTGACATCACTGAGGTCTCGATCAACAGTGATCTCGTTGAGACGGCCATCGGTGAATCATCCAGAACACAAACGGGGATGTTTCAGCAATCCGTCAGAGTTTCTATTGCTGGCGATTTGCCGCCGGCCCGTACTCAAGCACTGCTGCGCATTAAGACGGACGACCGTGACGTCCCCGAACTGCGAATCCCCATTATGTTGCAAGGCCCTGTCACCGCCGTCGCTGGTGAAGGGGATCACGCTCTCGATCACGAGCATCACAAGCACTGACAGGTGCTTAAATCACAGATCGCTTGGTTGATTGATGTTGATTCCGCATCATCCGTAGACGGCTTCAGCGGCACGTTCGCCACTGGCAATCGCGTCGGGGACACCGACTCCGGTACAAGCGATTCCGGCTAAGGCGATTCCCACGTGCTGGTTCGTCAATTCCTGAATCCGCGCAACACGGTCAAGGTGTCCGACAACGTATTGCGGCATGGCACCCGGATATCGAACAACTCGCATGAAGTCAGGTTCACCCTGAACACCGAGAATCTCGGCAAGTTCTTCTCTGACGATCTGCTTGATCTGATCATCGGTCTTCTCACACAGTTCCGGCTGCATCGCACCACCGACGAAGGTTCGCAATAAGACATGGTCCGCCGGGGCACGATCAGGAAATTTTCGGCTTGAGAAAGAAACCGCGATAATCCTTCGACCTTCGGTATGTGGGATCACCAGTCCAAAAGCTTTCAGCGGGTCGCGGATGTCAGAAAGACGGTGCCCCGAGACAACGATGGCGCTTGAAGCGTATTCGAATTTTCTGAGTTCCGAGCTGAGTTTTGGATCAAGCGACTCCAGAATGACGGCCATTCGAACTGCCGAGGCCGCGACGACCACCGAATCAAAGGATTCTTCGGTTCCGTCCGATCGCTTCAGCAAATATCGTTGAGAAGCCTCAGACTTTGAAGCGTCTTCTTCGAAGCAATCATGTGCAGCAATTGAAAAAATACCGCAGTTCAACCGGACGTGACAGGCGGATTCCACTTTTGCTCGCAGCGCACCGACGAGATCCTCCATTCCCCCCTTCAGCCCTGCAAATAACCCATACCGAGCTCCACTCGACGAATCCGTGGGATCATCTTCGGCTGTCCGATCGGACGTTGTTCCTTTCTTCGCTTTTTTCACTTTTTTACTGAGCGAAGCACGGATCAGACTGCCATGATCGCGTTCCATTTCGAGGAAACGCGGCATGGTTGCTGCAAGACTTAATCGCTCGGGATCTGCCGTGTAGATTCCCCCAACCAGTGGCTGAATCAGGCGATCGAGTGCTTCACGTCCGAATCGTCGTAAGACAAAGTCCGAGAGACTTTCGTCGACGATCATCGCTTGTTCTGAACCGGTTGACGTTCTTGATCCTGCAGCAGAATTCGGTACTCCCTTTTGTCGGCTGGGGACGAACCATTCTGTCAGCAATCGAAACTTGCCCCAGACAGAGAACAATGGAGACGTGATTACCGGCCAGATGGCTGTCGGGCTGAGCAACTGAAAACCTTCAGGAATCGGCAATGGTCGACCTTCCCGAAGGACCAGTGCTCCCCGGTAGCGAGCATCCGTCGCGACCAGTCGACCATCAATCCCAAGTCGACGACAAAGGCCAACGGCCGCAGGTTTGTTCGTCAGAAATGAATCGGCTCCGGTATCGACGAGATACCCCCCGATCTGCTCGGTCCCGACCAGTCCACCTAAACGTGAACTCGCTTCGAAAAGCGTGACATCGATCGCTTCGTTCCGTTCTCTGGCGAGTTCGATCAGGCGATGTGCTGCCGAAAGACCCGCCAGCCCGCCACCGATGACGGCAACGCGCTTTACACCCTCACTCTTAAGCATGTTGTCCCATCTCATGAACCATTTCGACAAGTGCCTTAACGTGCTCAGGAGGAACTTCAGGGAAGACACCGTGTCCAAGATTAAAGATATGGCCGGGACGCCCTTCTGCCGCATCCAGAACCGCTTTCGCCCGCTGTTTCAGGGTCGGCAAATCGGCCATTAATGAGACCGGGTCTAAATTCCCTTGCACGGCGACGTCATGTCCGACCGTCTTCCAACCGTCAGCCAGATTGACTCGCCAGTCCAGGCCGATCACGCTGCCTCCGGCTTCTCGCAGATAAGGTAATAGCGCGGGATTTCCCGTCAGAAAATTGATTACGGGAACTCCAGGACGAATTCCGTCAATGACACTTTTCGTGTAGGGCATGACGTAACGTTTGTAATCGTCAGGTGATAAACATCCGGCCCAGCTGTCGAATAATTGTACTGCCTGACAACCGGCATTAATCTGGCCGTTGATGTACCGAACCAGGCTGCGAGACAACCGCTCCATCAACGTCCGCCAGGCACCCTCGTCCGTATACATCATCGTTTTGGTTTTTACGTAATTCTTCGAGCCACCCCCTTCGATCGCATACGATGCTAAAGTGAAAGGGGCTCCGGCAAAACCAAGCAGCGGAATATCGGCAGGCAGGTCGCGGCGAATCCTTCGAACCGCCTCAAACACGAAGTGCAGCGATGCCACTTCCTCCAATTCTCGAATCCGATCGACGTCTGCCGGAGATTGAATCGGGTTGTGAATGACCGGTCCTTCGCCTTTGGCATATTCCAGGTCAATTCCCATTGGTTCAAGCATGGGAAGCAGGTCAGCAAAAAGAATAGCAGCGTCTACGCCCAGCACTCGCTGAGCCGTTAATGTCACTTCTGCGGCCAGATCCGGCGATTTGCAAAGTTCAATAAATGTGACTTTGGTTCGAACCGACATGTATTCGGGCAAATATCGCCCTGCCTGGCGCATGATCCAGATCGGTGTCGTGTCGGTGGTTTCGCGTCGAGCAGCTTTGAGAAATCGGCAGTTTTGTAAGGCAGGTGTCAGCATATCAGCTCCGGTCATGAGGGTCCGAATTGTAGCGCGACGGATCGCTCAAGGGAAACGCAAACGGAGGATTTCCTCGACCAAAATCGTCAACGGGCAATAAAAGGTGCGATTAAACCCAGTGCACCAAGCAGGCTCATCAGGGCGGCGAGAACATACGCTGGTGAGAAAGCGAGCGAAGGGTTGTACACATGCAGTCGCTTTGTACGCTCGCGGTGTTGCCAGCAAGCCATTGCCAAAGTGGCCACTCCGATCACGATCATCAGCAAGCCTGTCGGGCGTGCCCCGAGAAATCGAGGTGGATGCCGTACCGGGTCCTGTTCGTGCAGGTATTCGAAAAACTTGTTTAATGTCAGCCCAAACGTCACCAGCGAGGTTCCCGTCCTAACCCAGGCCAGCAGAGTGCGTTCATAGGCCAGCAGGGTTCGTTCAATTGCCATTTGCCCCTGATCAGGTGGCGGCAATTGTCTGTTCGCGTCGTTCGTTGTCATGAGATTTATCCGCGAGAAAATAACGTGACCACGAAACGCTGCCCGCTCAGCCCCTTAATCAATCGTAGCGGAACCAACTCAGGGGTGCTGGTAGACGCGAACATAGTCCACCAGGAATTGACGTGGAAACGGCGTACTGGCATCCGGGTTTCCGAGAAAGTTTCCCCCGATCGCGAGATTCAGGATCAGGTGAAAACGCTGATCGAACGGAGCGGGATATTTCCCTCCATCGGAACTCCATTCCTTTTGAGTCTGGTAAAGCTCGCCATCAACGTACCAGCGGATGACGCCTTCTTCCCATTCGATGGCGTAGTTGTGAAAGTCATCGGTAAAGTTTCCGTTCACGAGTTTTTTCTGTCCCGAGCTATATTTGTTACCGGGCCACTTTTTACCGAAATGCAATGTTCCAAGAACCACGTTGGGTTCCTGGCCCTTAAATTCCATGATGTCAATTTCACCGCTCGAAGCCCACGTCCCGTAAACTTCGTCGGTGGGCAACATCCAGATAGCGGGCCAGACCCCCTGGCCCGCAGGGAGTTGGGCGCGGACTTCGAACTTGCCGTATTTCCAGTCACCGCGATGTTTGCTTCGAATTCTTGCCGAGGAATAGTCGCGAACGGTTCCTGCGATGTCGCAGCGTTCCTTTCTGGCCTCCAATACCAAGTGACCCTCTTCAACACGGAGGTTTTCTTTTCGATCCGTATACATCTGCAGTTCCTGGTTCCCCCCGCCAAATGAGTTCACCTCTGCTTCCCACTTGCTGTAGTTGAGCGATTTGCCATCAAACTCGTCGCTCCAGACAAGCTTCCATTCCCCACTTTGAGCTGAAACCGACGTGGTGAGCATGAGTGACGACAGAAGGAAGGCTGATCGAAACATCAATTGGCTTTTCGAAAAAAGGGAAACTCCGCGCGAAAATGGCGACTTCGGCGAGTGGTGGGACGATTTATTCAAGGCAACTGATCCAAAGAGTGCACAGTGACCAAACATATCCGCTAAAGTAATTGTAATCATGCGGCTCGACCAGTCTGCTGACAAATGATCGCATGACGGATCAAAGTCATCCGATTGTTCAGAAAAGATTTTCAATCGTTGCTACATCGTGGGTTGCCATTGAATGCGTCGAGCGTAACGTCTGAAAAATCGTGACCGAAGGTTTGGTAAAC
The DNA here is from genome assembly GCA_903899985.1 of uncultured Schlesneria sp. Taxonomy (GTDB): domain Bacteria; phylum Planctomycetota; class Planctomycetia; order Planctomycetales; family Planctomycetaceae; genus Schlesneria. The sequence goes on along the minus strand of CAIULL010000020.1, from coordinate 5,536 downwards.
TGAAAAATCATTGACAACATGATTGCCATCGCGTCATCGCTGATCCTGTGGGAACTGTTAACGGGCAGGGGACTGACGAATATTCCTATTAAAAAACGGCGAGCCTCGGTGAGCAAATCAGTTCGGCGTCATCGTTTAATCATCCAATGGGCCTGCTGGCCTGCGTTGCTTTGTCGACGGTGACATCCTGCGGAGTCGAACATGATTCGTCTTAACGATTCGATGAAATCTTGCCAGATCACAACAGCAGCGATCGTTTCTCCGATGATCTCGGCTGCGATTAATTTCATCTATCCTCCAACGTGCCTGTTCTGTGACCAGGAAGTCAATCCGGTCGGCAACGACTTTTGTGATTCGTGTCTGTCGAAACTGAAACCAGTTCACTCGCTTGAGTGCCCGCGGTGTGGTGCACCTGTAGGGCTTTACACCGATTTGACGCGTGGATGTGGTCAGTGTCATCGGGAATCTTTTGCTTTTGACGGAGTGATTCGGCTGGGTGTCTACGAGGGACAGATGCGATTGGCTTCGCTTCGTGCGAAAGCCTCCGGCGGAGGAACCCTGGCACGGGGGCTCGCCAATCTCCTGGTCAGTCAGAAGCGATCGAGGTTTGACGAACAGAGCTTCGACCTTGTGATTCCGATTCCTGAGCATTGGACGAGACGCATCGTGCATTCCCATTACGCCGCCGAAACTATCTCCCGGCAAATTGCTCGAAGGCTTCATGCGTGCTGGAGTCGTCGAATTCTCTTGAAGTCGCGTCGAACCCCCAAACAAGCCACCAGCCCCACTCCTCTTCGTCGGCAGCAGCAACAGGGAAGTTTTGCGGTCCCGAATGTGAAGCAAATCTCAGGAAAAAGCATTCTTCTTGTGGACGACATTTTGACAACAGGCTCAACCGCGCATGCGGCTGCAAAAACACTCAAGAATGCGGGAGCTGCACATGTGACCGTGGCAGTGATTGCCGTCAGCCCGCTGCGGAAATAGAGCGCTCAGCGATTATCGAGGGCTGTCGCCGCGAATAATTGGCTGAAGTTCCTCGACAAAGTCGTTGACGTCCTGGAATTCGCGATAGACAGAGGCAAAGCGGACGAACGCAACGTGGTCCAGATGCCTCAGCGATTCCATGACTTTTTCGCCAATTTCCCGCGATGGGACTTCACGGTCGAACTGTTCGTAAAGATTCGCTTCGATTTCCGAGATGATATTCTCAATCTTCTCATCACTGATCGGTCGTTTATAGCAGGCTTTTTCCAGCCCGGATTTGATCTTTTCCCGTTGGAAGGGGACTCGTGTCCCGTCCTTTTTTACGACCTTGATCGGCGAATCTTCAATTTTTTCGTAAGTCGTAAACCGTCGGTCACAACTGAGGCACTTCCGGCGCCGCCGAATCACGAATTGTTGGCTCGCGCGCGAATCGATGACGCTCGTGTCTTCGTGGCGACAAAACGGACACATCATGATCGCAAACTCCTGTCATACCGACGAACGAGAGGAAATTGTGGTCACTTCTCAGCTAATTAGTGTCCCCACAAAGCGAAGCCGTTTCATCCTTCGACCTCATCCCTCAAAATACATTACATCCGAAAGTGAGAAATCGCTATATGTTAAGGCTTTTATTCTAACAAATTATTCAATTGGCGAGCGGCCAATTGTGAATAAGTTGCGAAATTCGAAGCGAATTTTGACTTGCGAAAATTCTGGCAGAAACAGCGACATTTCGGATGTCGATTCACAACATGTCAAGCCAGTCGGGCCGAACCAGATTTCACTGAACCAACGTGCCCGGAGTGTCCGATACATCGAAAGCGTTCAGAGCGGAACTGTATGGCATCATTAGGTTTCCGGCCGTAAAGGATTACCCAGCCGGAAAAGTCATCGTGATCGGAAAACTCGTTTGTTGAATTCCAGCATTGGCATTCAACAGGCCCTGGTTGCCGATGATACATCAATTTGAATTGACTCGCCCCAAGCCTTCACACTTTGTGTTGGCTCGCAATAGTTTTTGAGGAACAGGATGCCTCACATGAATCTTCGATTAACGTTGCCGATTATTTTCGTGTTCGCTTTTCCACACCTGGTCATGCCGGTTCAGGCGCAAGTTGTCCCGGGAACCGGGCAACAGATCATCGAAGTCTTTGATGACTTTGAAGACCCCGCCTGGGCGTTCAATCTGAATTTGCCGAAGTCGAGTGCGAACATCGACAAGGTGGAACGACATCCGTCGGGCTTCTCCAATAACCGCTTGTACCTGGAAAGCCTGTATCGCGGAACGCCTGACTTTGTGCGTCGGGTCGAGACGCCGCCTGATGGTCTGCCCGGCAGTACCGGAGCACTGGCAATGCAGACGATGCACTCCGGCGTTCCTGGAACCACATCACCTACGTTCCAGCAGGATGACCTGATCGCTGGCGTACAGCAAAAACTCGGATACATGATGCCAGTATCATGGACCCCCAGTTATGTGGTTCGCGTTTACATTCCACCGTTCGACAAGTGGGAACAGCGTCACGGCAGCCATTTCGGCTTTCGCGCCGATTGCAACACGACGATTGATAAACCGACAAAAGTCAGCCGTTTCTTTAAAACCAAGGGGACGACTAAAAAACTGGAGCAATACTGGCCAGGATTTTTCGTCCAGTTGAATCTCAAACAAAAGTCGGGTGAGAAGGAAGACTACGCGACTCTATTGATCCGTTCTGATCAAAACGGCAATGATGTCCCCGGACCGAGGATTACCCGCCCCGGGTGGTGGACGCTGGGGTTATCGTTTACTCCTGATGGGAAAGTCCATTACTACGCCCATGAAGGGGTCGCAAACCTGACCGCGAAGGATCACCTCTACTCAAATTTCCCATACGGATATCGTTGCGAACAAACGAGTACCTTCTTCTTTAACATTGTGAATCAGGATGATGGTCGTACCTGGTCAACACGATGGATTGTTGATGATCCAAAGGTCTATGTTGCGTCGGGAACCTATCGTCCACCGGTTCAGCAACAGATGGCTCAGAAGCCGCCAGTTCCTGTTCAACCCGTGCCGCCGGTCCAAGCCGCAGCACCAGTCGCAGCTGCAGCACCAGTTCAACCGCAGACGCCTGTTGCGAAGTCAAACCTGCCGACGAATCCATCAGCGATTCCTTTGTTGCCTCCGCCTGTCGCACCAAAGAGTCCGACCACGTTGCCAGCGACGACCACAGCGACACCAGTCAAACCAGTCACTCCAGCTCAGCCAGTTCCAATGATTGCCGCAAAACCGTTGGATGTCCCTGCTGTCGCTCCGAAAGTGGAACCGAAGCCTGAGCCGAAGGTTGAACCGAAAGTCGAACCTCAGCCAGAAACCAAAGTGGTGCCGGAGCCAGAGCCGAAATTCGAGCTGCCAATTCCGACCCCGCTTCCGTCGCCGATTCCAGAGTCAAAACCAGAAGTCATTCCGGAATCAAAACCAGAAGTCCCTGCAATTGCTCCACCTGACGCGCCGGTCATCGAAGAACAACCGATGATCGAACCTCCTCCATCACTGGAAGCAGGCCCGACACCCGAGAAACCTACAGAACCGGCTCCACCACCAGTTCCGACAATGCCCGAGTGAAACCATCTCTGTTTATGAGCAACGACTATGTTGAAACTCTGGCTGGCCAGGCATGGGGAAGCGGTCGATCCTGAGATGGCTCGTTCGGACTTTCACCGAACGCTGACGGAAACCGGTCGACAACAGTTGACCGGTTTGACTCGGTGGCTGATCGAACGCGTCGAACCGCCAGAACTTATTCTGCATAGTCCGCTGGTTCGTGCTCAACAAACCGCCGAGACAATCGCGGCAGAAATCGGAACCGACATCGTGACCGTTCGCCTTGAAGAAGCTCTTTCTCCAGGGATCGACATTGATGAACTGCTTCGTCGTGTCTCAAGCACGGCAGCGGAACGAGTCGTTTGCGTCGGACATCAGCCAGACATGAGTCGCTGTCTGGCTGATATGATTGGGGGCGGAATGATTCATTACTCGCCCGGGACGATTGCCGGAGTGGAATTCACCGGCCCGATCGTTCGACATGGTGGACGCCTACGCTGGTTGGCTGATCCACACTGGTTTGGTTGAGAATCGCCGTTCGTCACTTCAAGTGATCGATAATCACTTGATCCAGATTTGGAATCCGTGTTCGCAGAAGCTGGCTTAATGGTGTCTCTCGGGCACCCGACTGGATCTCTTCGAAGTAAACCTCCAGGGCCTGTCGTGCTTCCTTTGGACCGTGAAGCAGAAAATGGACAATACCCCAGGAATCGCGATAGTCCTTGCCGTTCATGTCGAGCAATTTCCGCTTCGCTTCAAGCTTTTCAATATTTGGCCGCCATCCTTGATAGCGGATCGCATCACGCAATTCTTTTCGATGCGAGTGCCCCTTTTCTCTTAGTGACCCGGGCATTTCAAAGTACTCCGCCAACCCCTCGTCGATCCAGATCGGGACGTAAGGGAGTGCCGTATGCAATAGAGCATGTGTCGTCTCGTGTCTGACGTCCGTTTCCAGATCGCGCTGGCGATACGCATAAATCCGACCCGTTCCCGGATCGGTGCCCGGGACATACAACGCCTGGCGATTGATCCCTTCGGGAATGCGAACCCGCAAATACAGGTCGTAGCTCCGTTTGCTTTGAAAGAGATGAATCTGAATCGACTGCGGCTGACATTCCAGCCGCAAAGTCTCTTCCAGATCCTGCTGTAAGTCACCCAGATCTTGAACCAGACTATGCACGTCCTGAAGGGGGAACTCCGATCGAATCAGGTAAGGCCCCAATTCCCGCTCTTCAGCCCACTGCGAGTGATCAGCCTGCACACGTCCGCTTCCCCGGGTGAAGCTCGACTTAATTCGACTCCACGGAGATGCATTCACTGACACTGCAGCGATCACGATCAGACACGCAGTCAGCAGGACATCACGCATGCCGCGCGGTATATGAAGTCATCCCAGTTCGGTCAAGATGTCTTACTGGTGGTGATAGGTTGAACACCCGACCCCAGAGCACCCAGGCCACCCATTCAGGTCCAGTGTGCCACTGGCGTGCTTCTTCGGTCGTGACACCAGTGCGACCATTGATTTATGCAACTTTGACAGGCGATCCAGTCCGACCCGATGCCAGTATCGCCTGAGTCATCTCATACACCGGTAACGCCGATGACGGAGGTGAAAGATCTGTTTTACCCGTCAAGACCATATCAAGTAATCCCGAAACCGGATTCGAATCCGGCTCGTCGGCCGACAGTCGTTCTCTCCGGCCCGCTTCGTCGATCCACAGTTCATCATGTCGCAGCATCAGATCAGCTCGTTCACAATAAATCTGCAGGTCTTCACTCAGGTATTGTGCATTTCCGATAAAGCCCATCGTCAACGTGACATCATCAGTCAACAGGGCAGAAACGCTGGTCACGATTTCCACATGACTTCCCCACTTCTGATTGCGAGCAAAAACCTCGACAGGTTTCAGCCCGGTGACATAAAACAGGGCGTCAAGCTTGTGGCTACCAGCATCGGTCACATAACCG
>CAIULL010000019.1 GCA_903899985.1 uncultured Schlesneria sp. | reverse complement strand
AGCGTCGAAACGGTCTTCTTCTCGAGGTCGACCATGCGGAGCAGATGATTTTCGGTGTCTGCGACATAAAGCGTCTGACCGACAAGTGTCATCCCCTGAGGATGATCGAACTGCGCTTCGGCGTAACCACCGTCGCCTCGGCCAATCGCTCCCGTACCGATGACATCGATCAGCTTGCCGTCGAGTGCACAGATAACAAGGCGATTATGGTTGCTGTCTGAAATAAACAACCGTCCGCTCGCCTCATCGACGAGGATCTTTCCAGGAAACTTGAGTGGAGTGTCCTTGGCCTTGTTTCGTTCAAGATCGAATCGGACCGGCGTTTCATCCAGCGTTCCCTTTGACTTGTGATAAGCGATCAACCGGTCAATGACTTTTTCCAGCAGTTCGCGGTTCCCTTCTCCCGAGACGTATCCGCAATACTGGCCTTCGGGGTCGAGCACGACGAGGGATGGCCACGAATTCACGCCGAATTTGCGCCAGATAATCATGTCCGCATCATTCACGACGGGATGCTCAATCTCATATCGCAGGATCGCCTTGCGAATGTTTCCGGTTGCTTTCTCGTTGTCGAACTTGGCCGAGTGGACTCCGATGACGACCAGTTCCTTGGGATATTTCTTTTCGAGGTAATCCAAATCAGGCAGGACATGCATGCAGTTGATGCAGCAGAAAGTCCAGAAGTCGATCAGCACGATTTTGCCACGCAGATCTTTGACCGAAATCGGACCCGCCGCATTCAGCCATTCGACTCCCCCTTCCAATTCCGGAGCAGGATGCCGATTGGGAAACGGATTTTCGATTTCTTCTGCCTTTGGCGCTTCAGTCTTTTTTTCCACTTTTGCATCCTGTCCCCAAAGGGATGCCGGTGGCAGGGAAATTGTCGCTACCAAAAGCGAAACCGATATCAGAAAAGCGTTCAATCGTGACGGGGTCAGGCTCAACGGGACGAAGTTCATCCGAAGCATCTCCACTCGTGGGCTTATTCGAATCCAGGCGGCAAGAAGAAGTCGTGCCGATGATGGAACGGTTTCATCCTACCAGCCGGTTCGGCGACTCGCCAATCGGATGCTGTCGTCACCGGGAGGGTGAGGCTCCCGGCGAGCCGCTGGGTCGATGTGTGCACCTACTTCGCGGCTCTGCGGGAGCCTCGCCCGCCCGACAAACGAAACGTTTTCTATATGGCAACTAACAGATCAGCATCTGTTCAAATGGAGGCCAATCTGGTCCGAGCGCCTCACGCTGAAGTCGCGTCAACTGTTCGATGCCAACTGCTGCCAGGTCGAGCTGTTTATTCAGCAGTTCACGAGAAAATGGTTTCCCCTCGGCAGTCCCCTGAACCTCAATGAATTGACCCGTTCCGCTCATGACTACATTCAGGTCAACTTCTGCAGTACTGTCTTCTTGATAATCAAGATCCAGAACGGGAGTTCCATCGACGATGCCGACGCTGATCGCAGCGATACTTTTGGTAAGAACACAGCGGTCAGCAGGAAGTTCGTGTCGGATCGAAGCAATCGCATCGCACAGGGCGATAAAGCCACCGGTAATACTGAGGGTTCGCGTACCACCGTCAGCCTCGAGGACGTCACAGTCGATCGCAATCGATCGAGCTCCCAGTGCCTGGAAATCGACTGCAGCGCGCAGGCTGCGGCCGATCAATCGCTGAATCTCAGTCGATCGACCATCCATTTTGTCTCGTTCCCGACGCTTTCGTGGCGAAGTACTGCCAGGCAACATCGAATATTCAGCACTCAACCAGCCAGTCGCCTTGGCCGGATCTGCGACCGCTTTCCACGGAGGAAGCGTGCTATCGATACTTGCCGTACACAGCACCGTGGTCCGACCAGCCTGGATCAACACGCTACCTGGAGCGGCACCAACGAAGTGTCGTTGAACTCGGATCGGTCTCAAATCGTGCGGTTGTCGCTGATCGTGGCGCATTGGTCTCTCGCAGTGCAGGTAAATCCAGGGATGATCGTTTTGGAGATTGAATTGCTATTCGCCACCTAATGTAGTTGAGACTGCAAAGAGATGTCGATGAACTGCAGATTGAATCGTGCAATCAATCCCATTAGAACACCAGTGAGGAGTTGAGAACTTCCGCACGCATCTCATAAAACGATAGCAATTGGGGTTAACTACATGTGCGCGATCGTCTCGGTTGTTTTTTTGCTGACTGCTTCTCTTGCAGGACAGACACGCGAGGCTGATTACCCGTATGTCACCGCCGAGCCGCAGAAGACCGGGTGGCCGCTGACGAGCGAAGAGCTAACCTACGTCCTGAAGCCAGAGTATGAGCGTCGACCTGGTTCCGAAGCGATGAAACATCTCCCAGCAATGTGGCCCGTCGTCCCCTCGGCAGGACACTGGACTGGGACCGCATGGCTCGATACACATGCAAAGTTGGTTGAGCACGTTGCGGGCGGCAAGGGTCCCATCGATGTCCTTCTGGTCGGCGACAGCATCACGCAACAATGGGGTAGCCCGCTGGATGGCAAGCCGCTTAACGAAGCCTGGAAAAAGCACCTGGGACGGTACAGCGCCGTCAATATCGGTATCGGTGGGGATAAGACACAGAATGTGCTGTGGCGGTTAGATCACGGTGGGGTGGACGGGCTGGAGCCGAAGTGCATCGTGCTGATGATTGGCAACAACAATATGTTCTTCACCCCGGAGACGGGGATCGAGCCGGCGGCCAGAGGGGTGAAAGCGTGTGTTGATAATCTCCGCAGAAAGTTTCCGATGGTCCCGATCGTGGTTGTCAAGATCTTGCCGGCGCACGAGCCCGGTAACGCATTCTACGAGGACATCAAGAAGACAAACGCCGTACTGGATCAACTGAAGCTCGGCAGTCAGCCGGGGACCACGGTGCTGGACCTCACCTCGGACTTCACAATCGAAGAGGGAAGGCTGAACAAGGAATTGTTCACGCCCGACAACGTCCATCTCTCGGCTGCTGGGTATGAGATTTACGCACGGCGGCTCAGTCCCTTGATATCCAAGCTGCCGACACTGAACCGATGAGCCTATGCATTCTGTTGGTATTTAGTAACTCGATGAGATTGACGACGGTTTAAAAGGTGGACCGAGTTCCCCCTCGCGTGACATCGACTGTTCGCTTCAATTTTTGATTCAGGACCGTTCGTCTTCGCATTTGAAGCGACTAAAACATGCAGTAACGTAGAATGTCGACTTTTGTTTCTTTGGGCCAACAAGCCGATATCGGCCGCTCTTCATCATGAGTGTGTCGTAATTGGAGAATCACGAGTTCGGGGAATTGGAGTCGCGATTCCATGAGTTATATTGACACTTTTGATAATGAATTCATTGGCTATTTTGGCGGAATTCCAGTCTATCATCCGCTGGAAGTCGTCCCGCCTTCGGCTGACCCCAGGGACTTCGCGTGTGGACCGGAAAACCTTGTGATCGGCGGAGGGGATGGTGACTACCCCGGTCTGGTGGTCAAGAATGTTGGAGAAACGGTCAATTGTTTCGTCCGCGACTGGCTGGAACGGCAAAAAGGGCTCTACCGCGACCCCGACGAAGACAAGGCCCTTTTGTCGCTTATTGATAACTGGCCCGGTGCATCCCTTCGGAAGAACCCATTCTGGTATCAGGGCTACTGGGAGTCTGTGTTCGAGTTCGCAGGATGGCATCTGGCGGAGTATGTCGAATTCTCCACCCGATGCACTTCGCCGGCGTTTCCTCGACCGTTCGTTCCAGTCGAGCACGTCAAAAACGCTTTGGAAAATTGGCTGGCGGCGTCGGTCGGCGAGTTCTGTCTGCTCGCAATGCCAGAATTGGCCGAGAATGCTATTCAGCAGCTCGGCGACTTGCGGCGTCACGTCGACGAGGTCTATAGAAACATTCTTCTCTTACCGCCCGGGTATCGAGGAGACGGTCGGCGAGAGGTGAATAATCAAGTGATTTGGGGGACTTCAGCATGGCGGATCGAACGAGAGCAGAACCCTCTCACCATCCGTCGCTGACGGGTGGCCCATACCGTTGGTTTGGGAGGAACACAAACGGGTGAGAACTCGGCATTAATCAGTCCTGACCTCGAACAATTCACAATTTCAGCGGAGAACCTGAATGAAGAATTGTTCACGTCCGACAACGTCCATCTCTCGGCTGCTGGGTATGAGATTTACGCTCAGCGGCTCAGTCCGTTGATATCCAAGCTGCTGACGTTGAACCGATGAGCCAACGCAATCTGCTGGTATTATCGAGCGCGATGCGATCGGCGATGGTTTGCATGGAGGACTGAGATCCCCTTCTTGCAACGTCATCGCACACTTCACGCCCTCGCTCAGAACCATTCGTCTTCACAGTTACAGCGATCAGAACACGCAGTGAAGTAAAATGTTGCTTAGTTTTCTATAGAGATGTTGATGAACTGCAGATTTCGACGTGCAGTCATGGTTGCCAGGAAACGTTGTCGGGGTGATGCCAGCAATGTATGCTCGATGTGACCTTATTGGATAATCGCGAGCTAGACGCAAGGGGCTACTACGCTGATGGCCGAAACTTCAGACTGGCGAAGGATACTAGCCACAGCATGGCGTGCGATGCCGTCTGGACCATTTTTTGAGCTGGCCGAGCCAGCTGACAGTTTCCTCCAAAGCCTGCCCGAAGAGTACTTGACGGGGGTTGAAGAGTTCGGTGGTCGAGAAGGGTTCCTCGGCGAAACGTACGTTCGTCTTTATCGGCTCCAAGAGTTGGTTACTCTTAACTTCGCTTACGAAGTGCCGACGTTTCTGCCCGAAGTGATCGTCTTTGGCTCCAATGGTGGCGGTGAGGCGTTTGCGTTTCGCCGCAGAGATTCGGCGGTGGTTCAGGTTCCATTTCTCCCCATGAATGGGGAATATGTCGAATTCAAGGAAATCAATTTCGTCGAGTTCATCCGGTCGTTGGCAGCATCAGGGGATTCGTCAGAATGTAATCCCGAAGCGGTTGGGATGGAGGTCCACGAAAAGCAGCCCATTTGCTTTGGAGGAAGCCCAACCGATCCTGCAAACAAGGTGCTTGTTCCCGCAGTAAAGCACGCAGAGATCTGTGGATTTTGGAATAGAGCTTATCGTGACGCTGTCGCGCGACAGAAAAGCGGCTAACGAGATACCTCGGTTGGTTGAGAGTCGGTGAAGCTCGCTTTGGATTTTTCAATCCCAATCTGTTGCAGGACCTAAGAGATCACGGCTTGGATTTCAGGCAGCGCGGCGAGTTTTCCCCTTTGGCAGCCCATATAGCGATGAACGGCCATTTTTACCGAGGTCTTTGACTGCACCGGTCTTCCTCAGGCAATACGCCATTTTCTGGGCGATCCAACGTGGGATTTTTGCTTCGCGAGCGAGATCTTCTGTGGTGAACGGTGAAATCAGAGTTGCTGGCAGCAGCGCCCTGAGATCGCCTACCGTCCGAAGAGAATATGTCGAATCAACCTGGACCAGTCTCCGATCTTCGACTCGATAATCGGGGCCGAACCGTCGACGACGTACCCGCGTAACCCGATGTTCTTCCTGTTCTGTCAGCAGAACTTCCAGCGTCAGCCGTTTGTGAGGAAAAACATCAACAAAGTAAACCAGGTCTTCGAAGAGATGAAAGACGGATTCTCGTCGTGGACTGTAGCGTGACGAGATCACGGGCCCGCCCGCTTTCACCCGCCTGACCAGCCGTTTGCGGGACGCGAGTGGCTTCACGACAACAACCGTATGCCGCTCCAGCAATGTGCGGACTTTTTCACGGATCGCGCCGAGCGACGCCTGCTGGATTTCATACAGTTTTCCGTTAACGACAGCATCGATCCGAAATCCGTCGACCTGAACTTCGACGTCTTCGATCGATCCACCGTAAAGCAGTTTGAGTTCCCGATGAAGTGTCGATTCCATGACAATTGTCGTCCGAGTTTTGCAAAAACAACTGGTCGAGATGCAAGGCATTACGATTCTTCCAGAATCGCAGACTGTAGCGGATCGTAGGTTGAACAGTGAAAACGGTCGATGTCATTTATGGCTTTGGAGAAGTTTGTGCCCGGCAAATATACGAAGACGAGGAAGTAGAATTTCAGCCACAGATGTAAGCAGATTTTCACGGCGCGGGAATCTTCCGCAAACCAATTGGGACGATGAAGCACGAGAACGCAGGTATCCGTCAAGCGGCTTTCGGAGCCCCAGCAATAGAAGAAAGGAGCGATTTGAACGCTCATCGGTACTCGTCTTCGCTGATCGGAAAATTCAAACTCTAAAACGACCGAACAATACAAACGATTTGCGAGATGTTATTGTCGTGAAATACCAGTCATCAAAACGTTAGCGAAGATTTGCAGACTCATTCAAAATGGACGACACGCCAAGCCTACCTGTTCCGCTCGTACGACTCCCCTCGCATGGAGCGTTATTGGGTCTGGATTTTGGCACGAAGCGAATGGGTGTCGCGGTTTCCAATTCGGACCAGACCGTGGCTGTACCCGTTGAAACCTGGATCGTTCGTGAACCCGCTCAGAACGTGAAGCATTTGCGTGAGTTGGTCGAAGACTATCGGGCTGTGGGATTCGTTCTGGGACTTCCGATTCGAACAAACGGCGAGGAAGGTACCGCAGCGGCTGTCGTGCGAGAGTTTGGTACCCTGGTCGCATCGAAGACCGGTTTGCCGCTGGTCTACGTCGATGAACGGTATTCATCGGCGGAAGCCGAATTGTTGATCTGGCGTCGTGGCGAATCGCCCTCCAATCGGAAACAGCCGTTGGATAGCCTGGCTGCGCAAATCATTTTGCAATCGTACCTCGATTTCCCTGATCGAATCGTGCCCATTCCCGTTGTAAAACCAGATGTCGTCAGCACTGACAAAAGTGACTCAGGGAATCCATAGCTGCGTCGGTCGGTCGTTTTGACTGGCGGTTCTTGCCAGACGCCTGGCTTTCAATCGGACGTAAGGGGGGACGAATCGACCTCGATACCCGAAATGTTCGACGGGCGCTTTTTCGTCGGCACGTCGGGGTTCTCGCAGGTCTTCGATCACAAATCCGCTTCGACATAGGCCGCCGATGAGGTCATCCCAGCGATGCAGGTATTCAACCGCACCTCGCTCGCGATAGGAAGTGTCTTCCACCCTTGGAAGCGGGCCGTTGTGGTAGTATTCGACTCCAATCACAAACTGGTTTCGTTCGTCGCGCCGGGAGATCTGGGCACTGGTTGGTTGCTTATGTTGACTGATGTAAAGACCGCCATCACGCAACACTCGGGCAATCTCGGCGTAGACGCGAACAATGTCCGGAACGTAGCAGGTACTGACTGGTTGATGGACGATGTCAAAAGATTGATCATTCAACATCGACAGGTCGTCCATGGAAGCGCGGATTGTTCGAACTGAAAGTCGACGACGGGCGGCCTCTTTATCGTCCAGTTCGAGCATTCCCTGACTGATATCGACCACGGTGACGCGTGCCCCGGCTGATGCGTAGAGAATCGATTGCCAGCCGCCTCCCGAAGCAAGACAAAGGACATCCATTCCCACGACACTGTTCGGTAACCAGCCTCGTCCATCCAGAGTTTTCAGCGGTTCGAGGCATTCTTCGTCTGTGGCAAGTCGTGCAAACTGGCTTCCATCTGACAACCGATCCCACGCCGCCCGATTTTGTCGACGATATTCGTCGTCTAACATGTTTTTACTTGTTTCTATAAGCTCGGAATTCAAAGCAGGGTTCGTCGGAATTCTCGAGCGGAAATTCGCTGAGAATTTTACCGCGAGCCAAGTCACCACGAAGATCCCGAAAAATCCCCTGAATTGCCGCCTCGTCGAAATGATCGCTCGGATATCGTTGCATCAGGCAGGTAAGGAGCAGAACCTCCTCAGAAGGGCGCGAGGGAGTGTCCTTGGCTTCCACAGGCGATTTATCCTCGGCATTCAAGCTTAGCGAGGAACCAATCATCGCGGTGATGGCACCCGAGCTGACGACAAGACTTTCGGCAAATCGGCGCCGGTCGATTCGATGTTCGTTTGGCATGATGAAATCGACCCATCGGGAATTGAAAAAGTGGAAAATTCATTTCCAAGCTTGTCGCGATTGCGAACCTTGGAATTACGTGAGAATGCAGCTCGCCAATCAAGAACGACGATTACTTACCGTTCCGGACTATTAATCGAGTAAAGATAATCTGCCAGATTCGAATGCAGCGAAATCAGTTTTGACCACGTTTCCCAGTCACACTGAAAAGTTCGCCCACGCGTCGATTCAAGGTCTTCCACGGCGTTCTTGACGACATGGCCGACCTGTTCATGGATGTGCGATAACAGATCTGAAAGCTGAACCTGTTGCAAGGCGTTCAGTCCAATCGGTAATTCAGGAGGACCGTTTGGAAAAAGTTTGTCAGGTTCTTCAATATCTCCCGGCAGGGGATCGACGAAACCCTCGTCCTCTTGATCTACGCCGAAATCGTCATCATCAACGGTGCGTCCCCCTTTGTAATACGTCGTTTGCGGGGAGTTTTCTGAATGGCTGGATGACGTACGGGGATCACTAATATGCTGCTCGGACAGAAGTAAAACACATCGTCCAACCGAAATAACGTCGCCGGGCTGAAGGATCCGCATTTGTACGGCATGCCCGTTGACGCGAGTTCCATTTGTGCTATCTAGATCCGTCAGGATCACCCGCCCTGAATGGTCTTGCAATTTCGCATGGAACCGACTGATACGATCGTCGTTTAATTGGATACTGTTTTCATCCTCGCGTCCGACTGTTACTGGAAGTTGTACGCGAGAGAAGACTCGACCTTGCTCCATACCTTCGAGCACTCGAATTGTTACCGAGGTCATAAGAGAATCCAAACGGTAAGAATCATGGAATTTGGAAGCCGTTCGCGAAATTGCAACAATATGTTTTCAGGCCCAAATTCCGCGAGAAACTTTGTAACAAGCTGATTCAATGCACGTCAAGCGGTAATCTTGTAATGTGTTACTTTCCGATCAAAGCGGAACTGAACAGTCTGAGTTCCGGTAAACTCGATAAAAACCGCTGTTCGAAAGTTAAACGGTCGTTTTGAGGCAATTCGACCGAAGGGCTCAATAACTGATGGAAGATCCAAAAGGAGATGTCATCGGTCCAACACAAGATTGCTTGGTGGAATTTGGCGTAATGATCGCCTAGAGTTCCCGATCCGCTGGCGGAAATCTCGTTTCGCAAGCGAGCTTGAATAAATGGCGTGATCGACTGGTCCGTTCAAACGGTCGTTTCTGGCGATGTTTCCCATACAAAAAATCGCCACAACCCAAACATTTGGCAATCGTTCTACGTCGATCAGTCTTCTGCAAGGATTTGTCTGATGTCCGAAACATTATCGTTGATCGAACAGTTGCGATGGAAAAAGTTCTCGGTGCTGGATGACGGTTTCGTCTGTCTGGTTGACGTGATGGGAAATGATTCCGCTGTCGTCCAGGCGGCTCGCGTCAGTTACGGGGCGGGAACAAAACGAGTTTCTGATGATCGGTCGTTAATTCGGTATTTGTTACGGCATCGCCATACCACTCCCTTTGAAATGGCTGAGATCAAATTTCTCGTGCGAGTTCCGATGGACTGCTGGCGACAGTGGATTCGACACCGGACAGCCAATGTCAATGAATACAGTACACGTTATTCGGAAGCCATCGATTCGACGCAGACGACATTACCATCGGCGTGGCGATCACAAGCGTCAATCAATCGACAGGGAAGCGATGTGCCGCTGCCAACAGATATCGGCCAAAGGCTGACAGAAGAAGAGCATCAGCTTCAGCAACAATCGCGACGAGTTTATGACGCCCGACTGACAGCAGGGGTGGCTCGTGAACAAGCCAGAAAGGATTTGCCGCTTTCGACGTATACCGAAGCTTATTGGAAGGTCGATTTGCATAACCTTCTGCACTTCCTGGCGCTGCGGATGGACTCGCATGCCCAAGAGGAAATTCGCTTGTATGCCACTGCGATCGGGCACGAGATTGTCCGTCCGCTTTTCCCAGTCGTCTGGGAAGCATTTGAAGACTACCGTCTTGGAGGATCGTCGCTTAGTCGCCTGGAAATCGACGTCATCAAGAAATTGACGGAACATGGAGCCCGAACGAAATCGGCCCCGCCATATAGCGAAGCGGATTTCCTTTCTCTTCAAGATCCAACATGGCAAGATCTGGCACGCTGCCGCGAACGAGATGAGTGTCGAGACAAGCTGATTGGATTGGGTCTGTTGCGGCGACAGGAGACTCTTGTGAATCCAACCATCTCGGAAAAAGAAAGTGCCGAATAATGAGCCTGATCTCGCTCGACTATGGAGCTAACAGACGTTGGGAAGGCGATCTGTCGAGCGAGCGTCTCTTCTTTTCGCATCCAGGACCCGCACCAGTTGCAAATCCCCTGGCAACAGTTTTGGAGGGGGTGCATCAGCCGATTGAATTTCCGGCACTGGAACTGGCCATGGTTCCCGGTGATCGTGTCGTGATTGTGCTCGATCGAGGAGTTCCGTCGGCAGCAGAAATCATCAGCGGAATCTGGTCAGCGTTTGTTTCGGCCGGGATTGAACCCGGTAACGTCCTGATTCTTCAGCCGGCGTCGATGACCTCGATTAAGCTTGCTGATCCCCGTCGTTTATTGCCTGCGGAAATCCGCGAACAGGTCGTTTGGAAAATTCACGATCCGACACTTGCCGATGGCACGGGCTACCTGGCATCGAGCGCAGCGGGGGAACGACTGTATCTTTCGCGCGAAGTCCTGGACGCGGACTTTGTTTTACCGATCGGACGATTCGGGTTTGACGCCATGCTCGGTCGACGCGAATTAACCAGCGCGTTCTACCCGGGATTATCAAACCCCGAAGCATTTGCAAAAACGCTCGGCCAGGGCCATCAGGAACTTGGTCCTGACGACGAACGGCCACTTCGGCAACTCGTCAACGAAGTGGCGTGGTTATTGGGTATTCAATTCGCCATTCAGGTCCTCCCGTCACGAAGTCACGCCGGGATGGCTGGAGTTTTAATGGGAAATACCGATCAGGTCGCCCAGCGGGGACGAAAGCTGCTTGATGACAACTGGCGAGTGACACTCGATCAGCGTGGTGAAACAGCACTGGTCGCGATCCCGTCCAGTGGTGATGAAACGTCATGGGCAGACTTGGGTGCGGCTGTGGATGCGGCGCGAAAATTGATCGTCCAGGGAGGCAAGATTATCGTCCTGTCCGACCTGGCCGCCGAACCAGGAGCCGGTGTCGAGATGATTGGCAACTGTCGCTCGGCGAAATCAGCCTTACAACCACTGCGAAAAGCCGCTCCTCCTGACGTGCTTCCGGCTTCACAAATCGCGGCTGCAGCCGATTGGGCGTCAGTTTATCTGCTCAGCCAGCTGGAGAGTCAATTCGTCGAACGGACTTATATGACCCCGATTGAACATGAACGGGAAGTCATTCGCCTGCTGCAGAATTGTGACGGTTGCGTCGTGCTGGCGGGTGCTCAACACGTATATAGTGAAATCCAGGAATAAAGAACTGCGATTCAAGGACAATATGATTCATAATCCAGAAGCCATTTTGTTCGGAATATCTGATGTCGACGGCCCTACGGCTTTCCTGAGTTCTACTTTTTCAGAACGCCACGAGCCACTTCGTCATTTGAATCAATTCAAATCGCGGTGTTTGCCTCAATCACTCAGTTTCATTGCGTTGATTTTTTTCTTATGCGCCACTTTCAAAGCACAGGCTGACGAAGATTTTCCGCCGGAGTTGATTCAATTCGTTCCAAGCGAACGGAATCCCATCTTTACGGCAGCAGGTCCAGGCCACTGGGATGTCAAGATTCGCGAGCGCGGCTGGATTCTTCGCGAAGGGGACCAATGGAAGATGTGGTATACAGGATACGACGGAACTCGCCCCGGCCAGAAAATGCTTGGATACGCGACCTCTACAGATGGATTTGTCTGGCAGCGATTTCCGAACAATCCGATTTATTCAGAACACTGGGTTGAGGATGTCTGTGTCATCCCCCACGACGGGCTGTATTACATGTTCGCGGAAGGGGTCGAGGACCGAGCTCAACTGCTGACCTCGCGAGACGGGATTAAGTGGCAACGGATCGGTCGTCTCGATGTCCGGCTCGCGAATGGCGAACCGATTGCTGATGGACCGTACGGTACTCCGACAGCCTGGTTGGAAAATGGTCAATGGAACTTGTTTTATGAACGAGGTGATCGAGGAATCTGGCTGGCGCGGTCGGCTGATACGAAAATCTTCACGAACGTTCAAGATGAACCCGTCATCCAGCCCGGGCCGGAAAATTACGACTATAATCAAATCGCCATGAATCAGATTATTCGACATAAAGGCCGTTATTACGCCGTTTATCACGGGGCAAGGAAACCTGAAGACCCGACGCAGTCCAGCCTCTGGTCCACGGGAATTGCGACATCCACTGACCTGATTCATTGGAAAAAATTCGCTGGAAACCCATTGCGTCCGATTACGGAAAACAAGTCAAGCGGCCTTTTGATCTATGATGGAGACCGCTTTCGACTTTACACGATGCATAACGAGGTGAATGTGCATCTGCCGAAAGTTGCAAAAACACCCTGAATCCAGAATCGATGACCAGGATCGCATGATGAATCATCCCCTCCTTGAAAAGTCGGAAAGTGAAATTACGGGGCTGTCGGTTCCACTACGGGCCTTATGGCATGCCGCACATGGTCACTGGGATCAGGCGCACCGATTGGTCCAGGACGATTCCTCTTCAGACTGTGCCTGGATACACGCCTACCTTCACCGAGTCGAAGGCGATATCGGCAACGCACACTACTGGTATCGACAGGCCGCAAAGACTCCAGCCAGCGGCATCTCTCTTGAGCAAGAGCTTAATCAACTGATCAGCGCGATGAGCAAGTAGGTGACGGGAACGTCGTGAGTTGGTGAGCACAACGCGATGGCAAAGCCCTCGCAGGCAACGCCCTGATTTTTTCCTGGAGAAAACATGGGTGCCACGCGAAACAACGATCGTCGATTTCAAGAGACTGCTTCTACGTAAGACTTCGAAACAGTCGCACATGAAGATGAAGTCAAACGAAAAAGCCTTCACGGCGTTGCCTCACAAAGCGCTTGGTTAATCGAAACAGCCAGTACTTCTACAGTCGCCAATCCTTGCTCAGTCGAGCCGGCTCTGCCAGAATCCGGTGAGCCGAGTGACCTTTGGTCGCTGCGGTCATTCAGCCAGCTTTTGCGTCGGGAAGGATGCCTCGATATGGTTCGGTCTTGCTTGATTGTTTCTGCGATGTCGTTGTGCGGTTTTTGGCTTTGTGGTTGTACAAAATCAAGCCCCCCCGCTGCTGGTAATCCTGCAAAGCCAGCCGCCGTTTCCTCAGCAGATTCGAAGATTCCCCCCAAGACCAAAGCTGAAACCCAAGAAAAGTTCTGGGAGGATTATCCCGACGTACCCAAAGTCGAAATTATGACTGAGGTCAACGGAATCAAGATTCCGCGGATGGCGGCAAAAAGCCTGACGAATTCACTAACCGGCGCGATTCCGGCTGATGTCGACAATGAGCACGCCAAGCGAAAGCCGAGTCAGCCCGTTACAGGAGATACACTGACAATACGATTCAATGCAGAACCAAAAGTTTTGAATCCGATCACAGAATCGTCGGCCGTTCAAACGTATATCATGCAATATGTCAATGAAGGGTTGGCCCGCCAGAATCCCGAGAATTTTGAGTTTGAACCGGGAATTGCCAAAAAATGGATTGTTGAAGACTCGATCAAGCTGTCACCTGACTATCCTGGTCATGAGCGACGGATTTCGTTGAAGGACGGAACTCCACAGACGTCATTGGAAATTGATTATGAGGTGGCTCCTCCCGTGGGAGGAAAACCGGCTGAATCGAAGAAGATCAGTCTGGTGACTTCCGATAAGGACGGCAAACCGCTGGGTCATGTTTGGGTCGGTGTCTACCCCGTCGGTCGGATTTTAGGGGCGTCGACGACGGGCTATCACGAATGGAGCGACAATCAGGGCAAGCTTGAAGTCAGCGGATTTCCTGCCGGCAAGTACACGATCAAAACCGGTGATGAACTATTCGGCCAGGCCGAGAAAAAAGACGATGGTTCGTTGATTGTCAGCCCGGCAACAGCCGAGAATCCGCTCAAGGAACCACTGATCTTAAAATCAGGCGAATGGCAGGATGTTCAGGAGAAGACCTATACGACCTTTTATCTCAATGAAGACGCCAAGTGGTCTGACGGAGTGCCTTTCACGACGAAAGATGTTGAATTCGGCTATGCGTTACTCAACAGCCCCTACGTAGATGGCGATGCGATCCGAACTTATTACAGCGATCTGGTCGAGTGTACTTCGTTAGGATCTCACACGATTCGATTGCGATACCGGCAGCAGTATTTCAAAGCACCAGAATTCTCTTATGGAATCTCGATTTATACTCCCCCTCACCACTACTTCGAGGCCATCTTCCGCGAACAGGGACGTCAACTGACATTGGAATCGCTGACGCCAGAACAAGAAACGACTCAGAAAGCAATCAGTGCGCGTGGTCAGGAATTTGGCAAGTTCTTCAATACCGATGAACGTTACAACCGTCACCCACTGGGGACAGGTCCCTACATCGTTGATAAATGGGAACGAGGTGATCGGGTTGAACTGGTCCGAAATCCAAACTATTGGGAACCTGCCAAAGCGGGGCACGTTGACCGGATCATCGTGAAATTCATTATCGACCAGGTTTCCGCACTAGCCGCGTTAAAGGCGGGCGAAATCGATTTCTTTTACGACATGTCGGCTGAGCAATATTTCGAGGACTGGCCAACACTGGAAAAAGAGACACAGGAAACGTACGTCCGAGGTTCATGGTTCTCACCCAGGTTCAGCTATCTCGGCTGGAACCAACTTTCAACGCCGTTCAAAGATCGACGAGTTCGCATGGCGTTGACCATGCTATTTGATCGGCAGGACTTTG
Source organism: uncultured Schlesneria sp. (assembly GCA_903899985.1). Taxonomy (GTDB): domain Bacteria; phylum Planctomycetota; class Planctomycetia; order Planctomycetales; family Planctomycetaceae; genus Schlesneria. The sequence goes on along the minus strand of CAIULL010000019.1, from coordinate 39,154 downwards.
TTGATAAGAAACTGCACGGTGCTGCGGCTGTCGTTTCAGGGACTCAGTACATGTTTGGGCCCGGATATGATCGTGACGTGCTGCCAATCGCTTACGATCCGGACACGGCTCGAGAGTTATTAACCGATGCGGGTTGGATCGACTCAGATAACGACGGAATCCTCGATAAGAATGGTGAAAAGTTTCAGGTCACCTTGCGGCTTCCCAAGGGAAAACCGATGGCCGAACAGATGTGCGAGATTTTGCAGAAGAACTTCAAAAGCGTTGGTATTGATCTGCAGATTCAAACGATGGAATGGGCGTCGTTCATCGAAAAGTTACGAGCCAAAGAATGTGATGCTGTCACATTAAGCTGGGCGATGCCGGTCGAAAGCGATCCGTTCCAGATCTGGCACAGCTCAGAAGCGGCACGAGAAAAACGAGGGAGCAACACTATTTCATTCAAGAGCACGCAAGCGGATGAACTGATTGAAATGCTGCGAGTGACACTCGACGAAAACAAACGGAAACGAATTCACCAGTCGTTCCATCGCCTGATCGACAGCGAGCAACCCTATACGTTCCTATGGATTCCCAAGGAATTCGGGGCTTATCATAAGCGGTTCCGTAACGTGAAATGGTATCGGCTGAGACCTGGATTCGACCTGTCTGAATGGTACGTTCCCAAAGACGAACAGCTTCACAAGTAAACTTATTCACAAACTAAATTTCGAGTAATGCGTTGGCCACGTACCTTATCAAACGAATACTGCTGATGATTCCGACATTGTTTGGAATCCTGCTTGTCTCGTTTCTTGTGATCCGGCTTGCACCCGGCGATCCGGCAGCGGAGAAATTCGGCGGAGCGGGTCAGGCGGCTGCAGGTGTGAATGCCGAACGCGGTACGGAAGCGGCGGAAAAGCGGTTTCGTGAAAGGCATGGTTTCGACAAGCCACTGCCGATGCAGTTTGTTCTATTTCTCAATCGGCTCGCGCGTGGCGATATGATCTTCTTCCAGACTGAACAGAGGATCTGGACCGAGTTGTGGCAAGCACTCAAGATCACCATGTTGATGAATTTGATTGTATTCACGCTGATTTACGTCGCAGCCGTCCCCTTGGGAATCATGTCTGCGGCATATCCTCGGTCAACCTTTGACCGCTTCTCTACAATGATCTTATTCATTCTGTACAGCCTACCTTCATTCTGGGTCGCCGAACTTTTGCGTGAACTATTCATGCAAAAGTGGCTCTGGTCATATTTCGGATTTGAATCATCACCATTACCGATTCTGGGCCTGAAGTCGCAAAACTTTGATTCGATGACTCCGTTTGAACAATTTATCGATTACGGAAAACATATTGTGTTACCCGTGCTGTGCCTGACTTATGGCGGTCTGGCCTACGTCAGTCGGCAAATGCGAGCGGGGATGCTCGAAGTCATTCGGCAGGACTACATTCGTACCGCCGAAGCCAAAGGTTGCGGCAAGGGTCGAGTGATCCTTGTACACGCCCTGCGAAACAGCCTGTTTCCGATCATCACTTTGCTGGCGTCGCTGTTGCCGTTCCTGGTCGGTGGAAGCGTGATTATCGAAGTCATCTTTAATATTCACGGAATGGGACTATTGTCCTACGAAGGAGTCCTGCGCCGCGAATATGACTTAGTCATGACCACGTTGATGCTTTCCGCCATACTGACCCTGGTCGGTATTCTTGTGTCTGACATCCTGTATGTTGTCGTGAATCCTAGAGTCAGCTTTGACGACAAATAGAACGCAGCCTGTCGATGAATCACTTTGATAAGATTCGATTGGACAACGGGCAATCAGAAACCAATCGCCATAGCGTTTCCATTCTGACATGGTTTACGGCATGTGCCTTCACCATAACGGCACTTTCAATTGCTGCCGCGCATGCACCTGCTCGCATCCGTCTGATCGGCCTGTTCTCAATTGCTTTTGGCCTGGTAGTGGGTTGGGGCGTCGTCCGCATCGCCTCGCAACTTCAGGCACAACCTGGACGTCGCTTCACCGTTTTCACGGCAGCGCTGCTTTCGTTATGCGGATTGATTGGATCAACTTTGCAGACGTCACGCCTGGACGAATCGCACTCCATGCAATCAGGTAACGATGCGCTGGCCGCACGTTTAATCAAAGAGTTTGAATGGCACGACAACCAGTCAGGCAGTAACAAGCCAAGTCGAACTAATGTGACGGCATTTCAAGCGTATCTTTCGCGAAGGCTGCAAAATCTGGGAAATTGGTCCAGTCCATGGCCAGAATGTTTCTGGCTGACGGAATTGATTGCGACGGCGATAGCAGCGGGATGGATGTCGCATCAGTGCATTTCTGCAGGCCCTGTAACTGTTGCAGAAAGATCAAGAACATGATCATTGGACTCGGAACGGATATTGTCGACGTCGACCGGATTGCCAGAATGATTGCCGATCACGGAGACCATTTTCTCGCTCGCGTTTTTACGAAAGCCGAGATCGCTCATTGTCAGCCACGTCGCGAACCCGCGCCTCACTATGCCGGTCGCTGGGCAGCCAAAGAGGCGGTCATGAAGGTCCTCGGAACAGGTTTCACGAACGAAGTCGGCTGGACGGATATCGAAGTCCTGGTGAGACCCAGCGGTCAGCCGTATATCGAACTGCACGGAACGACGCTCGATGTCGCAGCCCGTCTTGGAATCGAAGAGATTCTGGTCAGTATTTCTCACACCAAAAATTACGCAACCGCGTCCGCAATCGGTATGGCAACGAAAACGAACAATCCGAAATGACTCTTCAAATTGATCAGGTCGAACGTCGTTGCTTGCACTTCAAGAAGTATCCCTGCACTTCGGCGACGCATGAGCGTCCGTTGGGGGCTAGCGTCGTGCAGCGGGCTTCCTGAGATTGGGCTTTAAGGATCGCAGCTTTGGTACGGACGACGGTTCCTTCTGCCAAGTCATCCTCAATGTCGTCTCGTTTGAGACCAAAGCAACTGCAAATCGGTGCCTCAGGGTCCTTGATGGGGATTGGACCACTGAATGACGCCCGAGTGACGGTTCCTGAAAAGTCATCGAAGTAAACGATGTCACATTGACTGTCAGGACAGAAATAGGCCGACTCCGCCAGGTTTCGGCGAAGATCGGCAGTCAGTTGAGCGTTCAAAGTTTGGGGGCCGACCGGCTGGCCAATCGATTCACACCGGGGACAGCGGCTGGCCACTTCGTCCGGTTCACGCATAAAGGCTTTATTCATATTTCGTCACGTCGTAACTGGTCACAGCGAGGAAAGTCGAACAGGTACATTTTTTTCCGGCATTTCTATGCCCCGAAGTGAGTGAGACGATCATCGGCTGCTGATTTGTCTCGTTTTGGTGGCGCGGGCAAAGTCCGGTTGACCACCCCTCGTGGCGGTGGTGGGGCTTCAATTGGATCGCATACTAGAATTGGCCTATCTCTGTCCAGCGACTCATGGAGCTGAATTGGTTGTCGATTGTGCAGATTTCAGCACGAACAGCATTCGGACCAGACGAGGATTACGCACATCATTATTCGCGTTACGACCGAAGCCACCGCCGAGGTCTACGAGTCCACCGCCGTTGGAATTCATCGTGGAACTGGCGACCAAAGGAATCCCCTTATTCAGTGCTGGAACCGCCTGTTGAGGCGTGGCATGAGGCTGATTCTGGCGCGAGACGCGAAAATAGCCCTGCCCCGAATTTCCGGAACTCTGGGCATTATTTCCATTCACATTGTTGCCGCGCGATGTACCTGTGGAATTTGAAGCAACCGATGCCGATGAGAGCGCTCCAAATTCCGTTTTCTGCTCAAGGTTTGATGTGTTTCCGATAATGGAATTTGACACGCTCAGTTGAACGTTCGAGTTTCCGTTGTAGGAAAAGTTTCCATTTGCGTTGACCGATCCGTTTCGTGCCATCAAGACACTGACTGCCATCTCCGCCTCGGTATTAACCGCGGTCGATTCGTCGCTGATTTGTCTACGTGCAATATCCTGAAACTTATTATCGTCAGCGACGATCGCCTGATTCTCTGCGACGATCCCCTCAGTTGACGGCAGTGATGCAACTGGCAATTCAATCGGTGGTTGAGGGGTCCAATTCCGAAAGATATCCGGATGATTCTTGACTAAGTCATCGATTGTGTCTGCAAGTTGATCGCCGGGTGCTCGGGCGAAAAAGACATGGAATTCATCAGCTCGACTCGCGTCTCGTTTTTTATTCAGATCATTTCTTTTGCTTAACGGTTGTTGGCTTGCCGAGCGATCTTCGGCATCACTTACTTTAACCAACGATGCTTCGTCGCTGACTTCGACCTCTTGCAGCGACCGCTTTTGAAGTAGAACTTTCAATTCATTCGAACCTCGCTCGATGTCGACAACTGTGAAATAGACAACGGCCACCGTATTGGTTGGGTCTGCGACTTTGGAAACGATGACGTCTCCGTTCGCAAGATATGACAGGAATTCATTCTGGATTTGAGGCTGAATTGAGTTGGAACTGGTCTCAGCCAAATCAGCATTCGCTACCATCGGAACGGGGTTCTGTGCCAGGCTTTCCCTTTCGTTGAGTTTTCCAGACCGCTCCGTCGGCGATGCGAGATCTTCCCTCTTGCTCCGCGCCAAATTTGAGGCTTTTGAAAGCCCCAAATTCGGTTGCAAATGATCGGACAAATCAGAAGGATCTGTCGCAATATTCGGGTTGGCAAACTTGGGATCGGTTCCGGCAAGTGCTTGTTCAGAAGCGGACTTCGGTTGTAATGTGACTTGCGGCTGTGATCCGGCTGCACGTGAGAGTGACATCGGAGAATTGGTGGTGAATTGTGATTGGTTAAATGACACAAACATCAGTAACGAAGCGATCGTCGCCAGGATCCCTGCACCAAACGCAGTCCATTCACGACGCAAACTTCGTCGAGTTGTCGCTTGAGCGATTGCCAATGCGGGTTGCGTTGCGGCATTCACCTGTTTCTGCACGTTTGCTGCGAGCTCGCGAGGTGCCGATTCACGTGGGAATGAATGAAGCAAGGCGGACAACTTCGATGTCTCATCGAGTTGTTGGCGGAGTTCAGACGAGGATTCGAGCAAACGTTCGACTTCACCCCGTTCGTCCGGGGAAACTTCCCCATCGAAGTAGGCCGAGATCAGTTCGTCGGGAACCGGATGGTTCATGGTAGTGGCTTCTTCCTGCTGCCGGCTCAGGCAGACTTCAAAATCATCCTCAAGGAACATCATCTAAAGGACTTCGGATCTCAACAACACTGATAATTTCTCACGCAGTTCCAGTCTGGCCCGATGGATTCTGCTACGAACCGTTCCCAGCGGAACTTTGACGATGTCTGCGATTTCTTCGTAACTCATTCCATCCATTTCTTTTAACACCAAAGCCATACGGAATTCTTCGCCAAGTTCCGAGAGCGCTTGCTGAACTAGTCGCTGTCGATCGCTCACGTCCATAGCATATGACGGCTCGCTAGTTGGATTGCCGTCTGACGGTTCAAGACCGCTTGCATCCCGTCGAGCTTCGAGTGAAACCGACATTCTTCGCAACTTTCGTTTGGAACTGACGGCCGTATTGTAGGCAATTCGGAACAACCACGAATAAAACTGAGACTGCCCGCGAAAACTACCCAGTTTTTCGAAGGCATTCACAAACGCTTCCTGCGCCGCATCTTGCGCATCCTCGGTCGAACCGAGCAGATGCACCAAAGAATGGAATAGTCGATTCTGATACCGCTCGACAAGCAGCCCAAAGGCTTCTCGACGCCCAGCCAGACAATGGTCAATCAGCGTTTGGTCGGATGTTTGGTTCACGATCAATCAGACTTCAGACGTTTCGCTGCACGGAAAAGTTCCCGCAGCAATGGACTTAAGATTGCATTTTTCCGAAGTGTCCCAAGAAAGTCGAATGTGATCCGATGTGATCCCGTTTGCTTCGTCCACGAAAAATGCACGATCTGCGACCCGTCTGAAATGGTCTGGACGATATTTCCCATTTCGAATAGGTTCCCGCTCCGTCGTTTATGGCTTGAACAAATCCTGTCCAAAAAAGGAGTTTTGGATGCGTCAGTTTAGTTTTGTTTTTGTATTGTCGAGTTGTGTGGCGAGTTTCGTGGGCTGCGGCCAGACAAACGGTCCAGCGGCTGCCACTTCCCGTGGCGGGATGGCTGTCGTTGATCTCGACAAGGTTGCAGCTGAAACGGGCCGTGATCGACAACTGGCTCAATCCCTGGAATTGGCTCAAAATTCGCTGAACCAGTCTTACCTCAAGACGGTCGAAAGCGCGAAAGAGCAATTGAACGCCAAAAAGAAAGCCAACGGTTCTTCACCTACCGAAGAAGAACAGAAAGAGTTCTCACAGATGGAACGTTCGGCAGTGACTCAATTGGGTCAAATTCAGAAAAAGGCTCTGGCCGAATTCGAGCAATACAAGCAGACTCAAATTGCCAAATTCCGCGCCGAGCTCAAGCCCATCACCCAGGAAATCGCTGCCAAACGTGGTCTGAGCATCGTGATTCCGAAGAACGAAGGCTTGCTGCTGTCGGTTGATCCCGGGGTCGATATCACAGATGAAGTGGTGAAAGTTCTGCGTGAAAAGCACCCGATCGCTCCAGTTCCACAAGCCGCCGCCGCTCCTCAGCAGCAGTCGGCACCAACTCAGCCCGAATCGATTTCAACCCGAGCCAGCCGAAGAGCAGCAGCGGCAAAATCTGCTGGTGCTTCCAAAGCCAATTCGGAATTCGAAGAGGAAGAATCAGCCCGCTGAGGGTTCGCCGCGAATGAAAGTTGATGTGCCACTGCTTGGCCGCTTTCGGCCAGGCAGTGCTCTTTCACTTCCAGAGGCAGGAGCCACAGCGACTCCGACACAGGGGCACCCAACTCCGTAAATTTCCGTTACTGCACGATTCTGTATCCAACGCACCAGCCCGGGATGCTTTTTGCGTCACGGGCTGTTAATCTTCTTTGCAACGAACTTGACGAAAAATCGCAATTTTCCGACTGTAACACACAGGGAGCTTGGGGTTTTTCCCATGTCGTTCAAACCACGAGGATTGGACTTTTGTCAAACCTGAGTCACAGACGATAACGACAGCCGAGTCTTCAGTTTACCTGATCATTTTTTGGCTGCTGATTTCATGGCGACGCGTCCCACGCATCACAAAAACGAGGCGATGCGATACTGTCGATACTGGCTGATTGCCGTGTGGGCGCTGTTTAGCGCTCCATGGTGCTCATTCGCCCAGTCGTACGCGTTGCCATCTGTCGATACTGGGAGCGTTCTCCCCGCGCCGGCTGTATCTTTACAACCGTCAACCGCTGTTCGCGGGCCATGCGACCCCGATTACTGGATTGTCAGTACTCGTTGTGCGAAAGAAGAGGTCGAGGCCGGTCAGGCTTACGACTATCAGGTATTCCGCTTCGATGGACCAAATCCTGGTCGCGGGAGTTCCCTAAACGAACTACTCGCCTCGCTTCAGCCGGGAGTTCCCGTCTGTTTTATGGCTCATGGCAGTTTCGTGACTTGGGATTCGATGTTAAATGATTCCGCGTACACGTATCGTTGGTTGAGACAGGCAGCCCCCTGCCAACCAATCCACATCATTTTTTACACTTGGGCCAGTGATGATGTGGATTGTTGCATCCCCCATCTTCGCGTCAACAAACTTGGCCGTCGTGCTTCGCTCAATGGATTTTATCTGGCTGACCTGGTAACCAGGGTCAGTGCGGATCATCCCGTCTGTCTGATTGGACATAGCCACGGAACTCGAATGGTGGCGTCCGCACTGCATACGATGGCTGGCGGCGAGGTTGACGGGCGAGTCCTGGTGCATGGGCCTCAACCAGCTCGCCGCATTCGAGCCGTACTGGCTGCAGCTGCAATTGATCACGATTGGCTGAATCCAGACCGAAGGTACGGTCTGGCACTGTGTCAGGCTGAAGCAGTAATCAACCTGAAAAATCATACAGACTTGCCGCTCTTGCTTTATCCCTTACGTCGACCGATTTCTGGAAAGGCACTGGCCATTTCCGGACTGACCCGCCGCGATCGAGCAAAGCTTGGGGATGGCAATCAGAAAATCATCGATTACAGTGTGACCGATCTCGTGGGCTTCGGGCACATCTGGGAATATTACTACAAACAACCTCAAATCGCTGACGCCATTCGGCACTACGTTTATTTCGACGAGCCTACGCAGCCAGTTCAATACTCACGTTGAATTTTGGGTAATGTCAATCAAACTTCAGCATGTCGCATCAGATCCTGCTTGGTTGCTCGCTCATTCGTGAAAATTCGCGTGATTCGACCGCGAGCCATCGTCGCGATCCGGTCCGCATGAGCCAGCACGAGTTCTGGCTCAGTTGAAGCCAGAATGACCGCCGCTCCCTGTCGCTTTTGTTCTGCGACCAGTTCCATGATTTCAGCCTTGGCGTGAACATCCATGCCACGAGTCGGTTCTTCGAGCAGCAGGACTCGAATGGGACCGAGCAACCATTTCGCCAGAACAACCTTCTGCTGATTCCCCCCGGAAAGTGATCCGGCTCGCAAGGCCGGGTTTGGTGGACGACATCCGACTGTTTCCAGCATCGGCTGGCAGACTTGATGCTCACGTCGTCGAACAAGCCAGTTCCCCAGATTCTTACGCAAGTGCGAAAGCGTCATGTTATGTGCGATCGATGCGCGTCGCGCGAGCGTCTGTGCGCGATCTGCGGCAACCAGCACGATCCCGTTTTGAACCGATGCCGTGACGTCACCGGTTCGTAACGGCTTGCCATCCAGCCAGACCTGGCCACGTTCAACCGTCGTCGATCCAGCAAGTGCATGGACCAGATCTTGATGACCAGCTCCGACGAAACCGTAAAGCCCGAGACACTCTCCCGGTTTAACGTCGAGCGTAATATCGTTGAAACAACCAGCTTTCCTCAATCCTCGAATGTCCAAGCGGGGGCTGCCAGCAATCGCAGACGGAAGAGTTGTTTCAGTACATTCTTCAGTCGTCGAATCACCCGTGTCACCAACCATCCAACGGATAATTGTCGTCCGGTCAAGTTCGGCCGTGGGTCGAGTCTCAAGCTTTCGTCCGTCTTTCAAAATCGTGACTCGGTCACAGATTGCCAAAACATCTTCTAAAAAATGGCTGATGAACACGATTGCAACACCACGAGACTGCAAATGCTCGATCAATTCAAATAACCGCCTGGCTTCCGGTAAACTCAGGGCACTGGTCGGCTCATCCAGGATCAGCACGCGAGCGCCACTGTGCAATCCGCGAGCGATCTCGACCATTTGCCGAATCACCAATGGAAAATCTCTCAGCCGACTTCGAACATCTACGTGAATATTCAATTCGGCTAGCGATGCGGTTGCCTGCCGATTCATTTCTTTCCAGTCGACCTGACCCCAGGCATTTACCAATTGGCGCCCCAAAAACAGGTTTTCGGCAACCGAAAGCTGTTCGATCCCCGAAAGTTCCTGATAAACCATCGCGATTCCATGCGCCAACGCTTCGCGTGGTGAGCCGAGGTGAACCAGTTTCTGATCCAACCGAATCTCACCTGAATAGTCAGGAACAACTCCCGCGAGTACTTTCATCAGCGTGCTTTTTCCCGCTCCATTACAACCAACCAAACCGTGCACTTCACCGGGTTGAAGAACGAAATCGACACCGCTGAGAGCAACAACACCTCCGTATCGAACGCCAATGTTGCGACAGTCTAATAACGGAATGGGTTCGGCAACCGACATTCGGAGTAACTCTTTCAGAGAAGGCTATTCGGGTTTCGAAGATCGTTCACGGCCAGCGTTTCGCAAAGCAAAAACCGGCTGTATAGTGTATCAGTCGCTCCGTCTTGTCTGTTAGCGTCAGTGGTATGACCGATGCCATTACTCGTAATAGTACCGCAAAAAAAGAACCGTCAATCGCACTCGTCTTATGCCTGTTATTAACCATAGGTCATTGAAAGGATTGCTGGCGATGCCAGAGATTTTTGCTGGAGTTGACTTGGGTGGGACATCGATCAAGTGTGTCCTGGGTGATGAACAGGGAAATATCTTATTTCGCAGTTCGATTCCAACGGAATCGCACGCGGGACCAGAACGGGTCCTGCAGCGGATTGGTGAAGCAATTCAAGAGCTGACAAAAAAGTCAGGGCAAATTCCTGTCCGGCTGGGGATGGGCGTACCAGGATTGGTTGACGTCCCTAACGGGATCACTCGGTTTCTGCCAAACCTGACGACACAATGGATTGACGTCCCCGCCGCCGACATTCTTTCCGCACATGTTAATTGTCCCGTTCGCCTGTTGAATGATGTCCGCATGGCTACGCTTGGAGAACTCGTATACGGGCGAGGCAAAAATGTCGACAGCATGGTCTTTATCGCGATTGGGACTGGGATCGGCGGAGGAGTCGTGATCGACGGCAAGTTGCGACTGGGACCAGTCGGGGCCGCCGGAGAACTTGGGCACCAGACAATCGACCCACAAGGCCCTCCCTGTGGATGCGGAAATCATGGTTGCCTGGAAACGTTGGCCAGCGGAACAGCGTTGGCGGCGTCAGGCATCCGGTTGATGCTGATGGGCCTCGCGCCACACTTGCACGACATGGTTGGCGGGGACGCAAATCGCGTCACGTCAGAACTGATGGCAAATGCGGCCAAACAGGACGAACCTGTAATGGACGCGATCATGCAGGCCGCAGACTATCTGGCAATCGGAGTTGCAAACGCGATGGTCACCTTACACCCTGAACTTGTCGTTCTGGGTGGAGGTGTCGCAAACATGGGGGATGTTCTGTTCAACCGGATTCGCGCACAAGTTAAGCAGCGCGTACGCATGATTCCACCGGAAAGCGTTCGGATCGAGCCATCCGATCTTGGCAGTAACGCAGGAATGATGGGAGCCATCGCGCTTGCCTCGCGCGGCGCCTTCTGATCGCTTTCGAACACACTTCCCAGCTGATTTCTGCTGAAAATCTCGGAATGATGAAGTGAGCGTTTCCAATGAATGAAAAATGCCAGAGACCACCGCAGCGTGAACTGTGACCTCTGGCATTCAATTGATTTTGCTGAAGTTCAGTCCTCAAAACTCGACTGGAAACTATTTCTTTTCCACAAGCCAGATATTGCGGAAACGAACGGGATCACCGTGATCCTGCAAATAAATTGCGCCTGGCTTCTGGTCGGAACGACCACCCCCTGGCGTTGTTTTCAATTCCAGGTTTTCGTGGATGACGACACCGTTGTGCTTGATTGTCACACGAGCAGGTGCCGTAACTTTTCCGTCGGCGTCAAACTTGGCGCAGGTGAAATCGACGTCATAGGTCTGCCAGCTCAAAGGCGGATAGCACATGTTAACCTTCGGCTTGGAATTACTGTAGATCCCGCCACATTCATTGTCAGCTCCTTCAAGGCCAAATGAATCCAGCACCTGACATTCATACTGATCTCCAAGATACATACCGCTGTTGCCCCGACCTTGACCGCTGGCATTCGGCATAAAAGGTGTCCGGAATTCGAGGTGCAGTGTGTAGTTCTCGAAGACCTGTTTGGTCCGCGTTCCAACTCCCATCAATCCGAGGTCTTCCAATTTGCCCGGTACCCATTGATCCACGTTCGTCCCATTAAACAGAACAATCGCTCCTTCGGGTGCCGACTTGGCCAATGTGGGCGATTCGCGATGAAGGCGCTTTAACTCACCCTTATAATCGCCGTGTTTGACAAAGATGACTCCGTTGGCGATCGTCGTTTCGTTCCCCTCACCGACAGCCTTGGTAATGCCATCCTTGGTTTCGAAAACGAATTTGAGTTTTTCTTGCGATTGATCCCAGCCGGCTCCCGGCAATCCACCTGGATAAGCCACGACATCAAATTTACCATTTCCCCTCGCGATTACTTGAGCACCGATCGTGGTGTCACCGACTTTCCCGATGTACTCGCCCTGGATCTGAAAATCAGCCCCTGCTGATTTCGAATCAAGAAACGCAAGTTTCGGATTTGGTTTCTCTTGACCGATAGCCGGCGTTGCGGCGAGCAACCCGAGTACGACAATCGACAATTTCCATGACGGATTCATGCAGCAGACTCCTGAAGCGGGAAATGGGAAAATGATCACAAAGGACGCGTTTTTAAGCGCCAACTACTTCCATTCTTTAACGCGAACATTTCGATAACGAACGTATTGATTAGTGTAGTCGCCCCCGCCGTGAACCTGCAGCGCGATGCTGCCTGTTTCTGGATGGCGTTTTTCAGTATCCGAGAATTCCATGAACCGAACTTTGTTGATCCATGTGGTGATCTTGGGAGGATTGCTTTCGATTTTCGCTCGCAGTTCGTTCCATTCGCCACGTTTCCAGAATTCGGGCCAATCAGCAGGCTTAATCGGACAAGCAACCAGAGCGTCCTTCGTTTTGATCTTTGTTACGGCATCCAAAAAGTCGAAGTTTCGGTGATGAATCCCGCCTGACAAACCTTCGCCATAGATTCCAGCCAGATTGCCGTTGTCGTGATAGTCAACCATGTACTGGTACGCCTGACCTCGTTCGTTGCTTCGGAGAAACAAGCCACTGTCAGGACCATAATCATTCTTCATTTCGACAATGACTTCGAAATTGCCAAACTGTCGATCGGTCAGAATGATGCCGCCGTTGCCGGGAATATCCTGACTGCCCACGATCGCTCCGTCTTCCAGTCGCCAACGCCCTCCGCTGGTATGCATGCTAGCGTTGCTATGACCCGTCTGAGTACTGACGTGCCAGCCTTTGAGAGTCTTACCATCGAAAATCGTCTCGAAGTTGGCATCATCGAATTTTTCGCGAGGAAAATCCGCGGCTTTAACCACGGAGATCATGACGGCGAAAAGTGTCAAAGCGCTGAAAAATCGCATTGGCAAAACTCTTTCAAATGAAAATTTCCGAACTTGATAAACAAAAGAATCAGGCCAGCCCGGCAACGTCAGTCCTCGGATTCTTTAATTCATTCTGTCTCAATGGAGGGCAGGATGATATCGCGACTTATGATTGTGCGCATAGCGTTACGGTACGAATTGTGATGGAAGAGTGGGCCTGGTTTTCAAATTTCAGAATTGGCCTTGGGATGTCCTGCGATTAAACAATTGCTTGCATGACCAATTTTGAAATCTTGATATTTGAACGCCCAACCCCAGAACGCTAATCATCCAATCTGCCCCAGAGCTTCGCCAAGTTCGCGATTCAGATCACAGGCCTCTTCCAATCCAACAGACAGTCGGACCAGTCCATCACCGATTCCACAAGCGACCCTTGCGGAAGCGGTCATGAATTTGTGTGACGTACCTGCCGGATACGAAACTGTCGTGCGAGCGTCGGCCAATGTCGGCGAAAATGGGATGACGTGGGCCAGTCTTCGAAACAGTACGTCCACCGCTCGCCTTCCACCCGCCAGGTCGAACGCCAGCATCCCTCCACACCCATTCGGTAACATACGCTTTACTCGTTCAAAGTGAGGGTGGTCCTCCAATCCCGGATAGAAGACGTGCGACACCTGAGGGTTTGATTTCAGAAAGTTTGCCACCTTCAGCGCCGATTGCGAGACACGTTGCATGCGCAGTGGTAGAGTCCGCAGTCCGCGTGAGGCGAGCCAGCTTTCGAAGGGGTTGGCATTCACGCCGTACAAACTGGACATCGCCCGAATTCTTCGGATCAGGTTTGTCGGGCCGACGACAATTCCTGCCATGACGTCGCCGTGACCATTCAAGTATTTCGAAACGCTATGCCAGACCAGTGTTGCCCCATGATCAATCGGACGCAGCAGGCACGGTGTGGCAAACGTGCTGTCAACAAGCAGGGGAATCCCCTTCAGCACATTAACTATCGCGGGAAGATCGGCGACTTCCAGCAGCGGGTTTGAAATTGATTCGACGATGCAAAGTCGAGTTTCCGGCATAATCGCGGCGCTTAATGCATGAAGATCGTCGAGCTCGAAATACGTAATCTTGAGCCCGAACGACGAAGCAAGGTGATCAAGCAGCTGGCCTGTTCGACCGTAAAGGACTCTCGCTGCAATGATATGGTCGCCTGTTTTGACCATACTCATGAGTACCGCAGTCAATGCTCCCATTCCCGATGCCGTAACGACTCCGGCCTCGGCATGCTCCAGAGCTGCGACATCGTTGGCAAATGCTTCGTGATTGGGATTACCGTCGCGTGTGTAAAGGTAACCTTTTTCGCGGCCACCAGCGACAGAATCCAATTGCTCAAGCGACTCGATATCGAATGCCGTCGTCATATAAATCGGAGGGGCGCTTGAACGAGTCGTAAACTCAGGAGCATAGCCTGCGCGGGCGGCGACAGTTGACGAATCGAGTTCCGGTAATTCCGACGATTCAGAAGTCATTCGATATCCGTTTACAAAAATGTTGTCATGCGAAGTCACGTTACTGCGAGTAGTGAGAAATCAGTTTCTTCCGCCAATCCGCAAAAATCTTTTGCTTGAGATCGTCGTCACCGGGTAGTCGAAGATTGCTGTTGTAAATCTCGCTTCGATCAACCTGCGGCATTGGCAAATCCTCACTGGCGAGATCGATCAAGGCCTTTAACGTCGCCCAGTCGGTCTGATTGAATCGCGAATCGTGTACCAATCCGCTCAACAATTCGTTTGTATCCGGTCTTCTGGCGACTCCAACGATCCCGAGGAAATCTTGAAGCCCATGATTCGATTGGTCGGACTTTCGCTCTATAGCCAGCGCCTGGGATTCGTAAAACCAATCGACGATTGTTTGCTGATTCTGTGTTCCGTAAAGTCGCCAGAGCATTCCAATCAGTACTGACTGTTCCCTGCCCCCCAGAATTCCCGACAAAGGAAACCGACCGAGAGCCTCATCAATGATCTGGCGGGCTGCTGCGGGATCGGTATCGTTCATCAGTTCTGCCGCTGCGGCGGCCCAGTAGGGCGTGGCTCCCAGCAACGGAGTCTTCCGCTGAACGTCCTCACACGCCAGTAGGGTGGGAACGTCTTCAGTCCGCAGCAGCATGCGGGCACGACGAAGAATGAAGTGCGACATCCAGGAATGAAGCGTATCCCCGGCACTTCCCATTCGATCCAACCGGAGATCGGGATCGGCGGAAAATTGTTCTCGTTTGAGCAACTTCACGATTTGATCGTGACCGACGTCTTTCAATGAGGCAATGCACGCCTCGTTGGTAAGATACTTTTCGATATCCCCAAAACTGCGGCAACGTAAAAAGACTTGGGTCCAGGCGCGTTCACCGACGGGTAAGGCATTGAGATCATCAATGACCCGTTGAATATCACGCTGATATCGGGGCTGAAAAGGTGTTTGATTACGCGTCGCACGTTGAAGCCTGATTAGAAACCAACCAGCACACGTATTTCGATCCTTGCGAGCGTTCCAATATTCTGCGAAGCCTGTCGGATGATGCTTGAATGCCGGTCCCAGATATGCTGCGACCATCGATCGAGCCACCTCGCCAACGGATTGAGGATCGCCAGTTGTTTTCCAAACGTTTCCCCGCATGCCGTAACTGTTCAGCGAAAACGGGATGTGTTTAAACGACGTTTCCCGATCGTCAATAACAGACGCGATGACCGGTAGTTGCCGTGGATCTTCGCTTACATAAAGCGCGCCAATTACCAACGCGCGGACCTTAGGATCAGGATGACAAATCAGCGTTTGCAGCGTACTCGTTTGCGCGGACCATTCCCGCAAATCATCCATCAACCTTGCTTGTTCGGCGATCAAATCCGTGGACCAACCTTCTCTGGTCGGTCGATTTGAAATGATGTCCTCGGTGGCGAAATAGACGTAACGAGTGGCCGCCGCTTCAATCCGTTCCTGAAGATTGATCGCGACCAGTCGATTGGCCTCCTCGGGTGATTCGCCGTGGCCAGCAATGACCATGGTGACGAACGTCATGATCAGCAGCCCCTTGATCGCTTGCAGTAACGTCGTGTTCATCGCCACGTTCCCAAGTTAATGCTCAAGAATCTTCAGGAAGCTCGATACCTGCCAGACGATGCACGGCGCGCCATTCGTCTTCTGTAATCGGTTGAATCGACAATCGCATTCCCCGTTTCATCACAAGCATCTTGCTGGTCGTTTCATCTCCTTGCAACATTTCACGCGTAACTGGCTGTGAAAACTTTTTGATGAGTTTTACATCGACCATATACCATCGCGGTTTTTCAGGGTCACTCTTGGCGTCGTAGTACTTGCTTTGGGGATCAAACGCGGTGAAGTCTGGATATCCCGCACGAGCCACCCGCATCGTACCGAAGATCCCCAACGGTTCTTCCCGACTGTGATAAAACAAAACCAGGTCGCCAACCTGAACATCGTCACGCAGAAAGTTACGAGCCTGGTAGTTTCGGACACCGTCCCACGGTGCCGTTTTCCTGGGTGACTTATCCAGATGATCAATCGAAAACGCCGATGGTTCTGACTTGAATAACCAGTATCGTCGGGGCGACTTTTCGGCGTTTCTTGATTTCATGGAAGACGTCATTTTCAGAGCAACAGGATAAGAAGTTTGCGAATTGGCGGCGTGCGCATCGGGGGTCAAACAAAAGAAGCGGCTTCACTTTTATCGAAGGGTCTTATGGTCTTTTCGATTCATCGGATGACATTTGCTTGACGGCCCATTCGCGCATCGCGCGATTATAGGCATCCGCTTCGGCAACAAATGTGCCGGACACAATGCAGCCAGCGACAACCTGCACGGGGTAGCCAGTCTCCTCATCCGTTGGAAAGAGGTCTACACGGAGCGGCTTGCCGTAGTACAAAATCCTGAGTTTCCCCGCCTTGATATCTTTTGCTGCTGTGGCTGCGCCTTGTTTCGTTGCCGCTTCAACCGCTTCCTTGCTGTTTTCAGGTGACTTCTCTGAGCTGAAGATTGGAGATGCTTCAGTTGTTGCTTCCCTTGCGTCCGACCCCATCTCCAAAAATGCTCGCAGCTGTCCTTCAACTTTCCGTGTTCGAACGAAAAATTTGGCGCGCCTTGCCTGTTTCAGTTCGACATAGGCTGGACAGCTTTTACCGACATCTCCGCTAACCGGCTGCTCGAAATACACCGTAATTTTATCGTTGTCGACCAGTTCCTTCCCTTTGAAAACCGTTTCAACGGAAATCACGGCGCTGTGGAGTTCCACGTGATCGTTTACTGCTTCGATACGCTTCACGGAGACAACACGACCGTCGAACACAGCCACCGACCGCGCCGCTCGCTCTTCGTCGGTCCAACCAGGCTCATCGGCGAAGATGACATTGACCATGAGAGCTGCAAGGAAAGTGGCCAAAACAGCAGTTCGAGTCATGATCGAAACCTTTGTTTCAAGTCTTCCGGTTTGTTGTCATATTCGTCTTGGTGCAGAATTACATAGTACGGCAACCGAGCGTGAGCAGTACATTCGCCCACAAATGCTGGTCGGCAGTTTGAATCGTCAGGACATGATCCTTTGATGCGACGGCATCATAAAATTGCCACTTGTCGATTGGTGTCAATTCCAGCTTCGACCCGGATGCAGCCACGATGCGACGGTAGTCGGCCCAGACGACGGGGTCTCCTTTTTGAGCATACGGATCATCGGCGGGAATCCCCATCGTATTAATCGCATCGACGGGAATCGCGGTCAATAACGTTTCCAGCACCTGCGAAACCGTCACGATTCCCGGAGCCAGGTTCAGGCTGACCAGACGAGCATTCGGTCCCAGCGTCGTTGACGCCGGGTAATTTCCATCAGCAATTAATACCTTGGCATGATGTCCGGCGCGAGCCAGGATTTCTGAGATTTCCGGGTGCAACAGTTGGTGCTTCAGCATTCGTTATGTCTCGATCACGTTGTTAAAAGGGAAACTGTATTGAAACTCAAAACTCTCGTGCTGACAAATTCATGTCAGAGCACAATCAAAGTCCCAGTTCGTGCTTCACCTCAGTGAAACATTTTACCGCCAATTCAAGATCCTCGCGCGAGTGGGCGGCAGAAACCTGCGTCCGGATTCGGGCTTTCCCCATCGGAACCACAGGATAGCTGAATCCGATCACATACACCCCTTTCGCAAGCATTGCCTCGGCAAATTTGGCAGCAAGAGCCGCGTCACCGAGCATCACCGGCGTGATGGGATGTGAACCGGGGGTAATCGTGAAGCCCCGAGCTGTCATCTCTGCCCGAAAGAATGCCGTATTCTCTGCCAGCTTATCGCGAAGCTGCGTCGACCGCGTCAGCAGGTCAAGTGCAGCAACCGATCCCGCTGCGATTGGCGGCGCGATGGTATTCGAGAACAGGTAGGGTCGTGAGCGCTGTCGAAGAAAATCGATCACTTCTCTCCGACCGCTGGTATACCCGCCACTGGCACCTCCCAGCGCTTTGCCTAGAGTTCCCGTCAAAATATCGATTCGCCCCAGAACGCCTTGGAGTTCATGAGTTCCCCTGCCGGTTGGTCCGGTAAAGCCGACAGCATGAGAGTCATCGACCATGACCAACGCACGATACTTGTCTGCCAGCTCGCAAATAGCGGGAAGGTTGGCATATGTCCCATCCATGGAAAACACGCCATCGGTCGCGATCAGCTTGTACCTGGCCTTCGCCGCATCCGCCTCGCGAAGCTTCGCTTCAAGGTCAGCCATATCATTGTTTTTGTAACGGTAACGCTGGGCCTTACAAAGCCGAACACCGTCGATGATGCTGGCGTGATTGAGTTCGTCGGAAATCACGGCATCTTCGGCACCCAATAACGTCTCGAACAGTCCCCCGTTTGCGTCAAAGCACGAACTGTAGAGAATCGTGTCGTCGGTCCCAAGAAAACCCGAAAGTCGGTCTTCGAGCTGTTTATGAATTCCCTGCGTTCCGCAAATAAAACGAACAGAGGCCAGGCCATATCCCCAGTCGTCGAGAGCGCGGTGGGCTGCAGCGCGGATTTCGGGATGCTGAGCCAGCCCTAGATAGTTGTTAGCACACAGGTTCAAAACGGGGCTGCCGTCCGCCACACGTACGAAGGTCCCTTGTGGCGTCGATAGAACACGCTCACGTTTGAACGTTCCTGCAGCGTCAATCTCATTAAGTTGACGGGTCAGATGTTGTCGAAAGTCTTCGTTCATGGGAAGGCTCTTTGTTAGCGTGAATGCCCTATAGGTACCCCAGGCTCCAAGTTAGAAGACAGCACTCTCGCAGTCGAGTCAATCGTCTGGCGACCCGGCCGGTTTTTGTGAGTCGGACAATGGGTTGAGAACCGGCTGATCGTTCGCTCGCTTAACGAGAGGATGACGAAGCCGTCCAGCAGACTGCGTGTAATGAGCCGCATTCGAGAGGCACTCTCGCTTCTCGTACCGGATGGAAGCGGCAGCCACGTAAATGATCACAAGTCGGTTGCTTTTCATGCGCATTTTCAACAGAGTCTTCTCAAGCAACATGGGCTGAAATGCATGCAATGAATACTCCTGATTGAAGGAAGGCGTTCGTGAATCTGAAGGAATACATTCGTAACGTGCCCGATTTTCCAAAACCGGGGATCATGTTCCGCGACATCACGCCGCTTCTTGCAGCACCGGAAGCCTTTCGATTCGCAATCAAACAGTTTGCCGACCGCTTCCGGTCAGCCAAGCCAACGGCAATCCTGGCAGCCGAGTCTCGTGGCTTCATTTTTGCCGCACCCTTGGCTCTCGAACTTGGCGCGGCATTCGTCCCCGTCCGTAAACCGGGGAAGTTGCCTTATGAAACCCGGAAGTTTCAATACGACCTCGAATACGGCAGCGATACGCTTGAAATGCATGTCGATGCAGTGCAACCGGGCAGTCGAGTATTGCTGGTCGACGACCTGCTTGCCACAGGCGGAACGATTGAAGCCTGTCTTAAACTCGCGCAGGAAAGCCAGGCAGAGGTCGTCGGCTGTGCGTTTCTAATCGAACTGACTTTCCTTAACGGACGTAATCGACTGAAGGATCAGGACATTTTCAGCCTTTTGAAATATGACGGCGAAACGTGATCGCCGGAATCGTTGGTGAGTCTCCTTCGATTCCCACCGAAGGTGGCTCGATCGAATAAGGGACGAACATGACAAGCAAATCCTGCGTCGGCGTGTTTTCGCTTCTACTGGCTTATTGTGTGACAGCGGTCGCTCAAGAACCTGCCAGAACGTTTCAATCGTTTATTCAGAAGCAGTCTTCGGAACTCCGAAAGAACGACCGACCGCCGGCTTCGCTCGAAGAATGGAAACAGGAACGGGTCACTCTTCGCGAAAATCTACTGAAGGCCTGGGGAGGCTTTCCAGAGACCCCCTGTGATTTAGAGCCTCGCGTACTGGGAGGATTTCAGCGTGATGGATATCGCGTCGAAAAGCTCATTTTTCAAACTCGGCCAGGGGTCTGGATGACGGCGAATGCTTATGTTCCCGATCAGCCAGGCAAACATTCCGCAATCTTGCATGTTCACGGACATTGGGCCGGAGCAAAGCAAGATCCAGTCGTTCAGACCCGCTGTATCGGCTGTGCCAAATTGGGATTCTTTGTTTTGTGTGTCGATGCCTTTGGTGCGGGCGAACGCGGCATCGAAAAGCCGCTCGGCGAATACCATGGTGAAATGACCGCGGCAACACTGCTACCCGTTGGTTTGCCTCTGTCTGGACTGCAAGTTTACGAAAACATGCGAGCGGTCGATTATTTGCAGCGTCGACCTGAAGTCGATCCCGATCGAATCGGTATCACTGGCGCAAGCGGGGGCGGAAACCAGTCAATGTATGCCGGCGCGTTCGACGAACGAATACGGTGTGTCGTCCCAACCTGCTCGGTTGGAACTTATGAAGCTTATCTCAGTACGGCATGCTGCATGTGCGAGGTGGTCCCAGGAGCGTTGCGATTCACTGAAGAGGGTAATGTCCTTGGCCTTGCCGCTGACCGAGGTCTGATGGTGACCAGCGCTACAAAAGACGCTTTTCAATTCTCGGTCCCCGAAGCCAAAAAGTCTTTTGCACGTGTGGAAACAATCGCAAACCTTTTCAAGTCCGCTACAGCCAAACATACAATCATTGACTCTGGTCACGACTACAATCAGCCGATGCGTGAAGCGATGTACGGCTGGATGACAAGACAACTGAAACGGGAAGGTGACGGGTCGCCAATCCCAGATCCGATCATTCAGCCGGAGACACCCGAAACGTTGCTGTGTTTTCCCGGTGATTCGCGACCTGATGACTTTGTGACAATCCCCCGATTTGCAGCAATCGAAGCAGTTCGGCTGGCTGATAAACGTGTCGCTCTAACCACCCGCGCGGCGTTCGAAAAACTGCAATCTGAAAAGCGAAAAGCCTTGATCGAAGTTCTTGGCAGTCAGCCGAAATTGTCGCCGATTCACCTGAGTGTCGAACCGAAGACTGATCAGGCCAGCCAGACGCTCACTTTCGATACTGAACCAGACTTGAGATTGCTTGCGCATCGCGACTTGCCCGAAAAACCAGGTCGTCTGGCAATCCTGCTGGATCTTGACGGCGGTGCAGAAGCAGCCTTTACCAACGAACTCGCAAACAGTTTACGTGATGGGGGATGGGCGATTGTCACGCCTGAACTTCGGGCCACTGGGCGTTTTGCTCATCCCGGCGATAAGATCGGTCACGCGCCGGACCACAATACGGCCGAGTGGTCTTTATGGATCGGCAGGCCACTTCTCGGGCAATGGGTTCACGACGTTCGCCGCACTCTTGACGCAATTGCTGAAAGAGACGGTTCGCTGCCGCACGACGTCCTTATAACTGGTCGCGGCTCCTCTGGCGTCGTCGCCTTATGCGCCGCAGCATTAGACCAACGGATTACGCGGGTCAAAACAATCGAATCTCTTTCCAGTTTTGCCACCGATCATGCCTATCGTGGACTTAGACTGGGACTGATGGCACCCGGACTCTTGCGAGACGTCGGTGATATTGCCGACATCGCGGCACTCGTCGCACCTCGTCCCGTGACGATCAATGGTGGAACGACAGGGGCAGGCACAACCCTCGATCGCGCCGCTCTTCAAAAGGGTTTTGCGTCAACCAAACAAGCCTTTGAATTGCTCGATGTCGGCAGCCTGCTGGTCGTTGAATAACTTCGAGATCAACCCTGAAAAACGGGCGTTTCGAAGAAAAGGCCATGGCATACGCAGTCGCATGCCATGGCTCGTCATCTCTACGCACCCATAACAAAACGGACTTTTTTCGTTGTCGTAACAACAAAAGCAAGCTCTGTTATTTCTTTGCAAATGGGTGAATAAACAAATCCAGATAGAGGACAAGAGCCATCAGGCAAAGCAGGAATGCAAAACCCGCGTACGTTGCGCCGATCATCACTTGCTCACTCGGCCGACGACGAGTTACGGCCTCCCACAAGAGAAAGACCATGTGGCCTCCGTCAAGTACCGGAATCGGCAGAAAATTAAGAACGGCGAGATTAACGCTGAGAAAACCAAGGAACAACAGCATCGCAATCCAGCCTTGCTGCGCAACCTGGTACGCGGCATTCGCAATCCCGAGCGGACCGTGAAGCTCCTTGTATGACACTCGCCCTGTGACCAGGCTGCGAAGGGTCAAGTAGATGTTGAGTGCCGAACTTTTGGTATGCGCAATTGACATCGAACAGGCTTCGCCAAGTGAATCAGCCTTTTGCACAAGCTTCTCGGGTTCTAACGCCAGACCGATAATTGGCAGCGGCCACTCCGAATCAAGTTTCGGTTCCAATTCGACGTTGTTCGCCTTTCCTTCGTCCAGAATCGTCAGAATCACCTTGCGTTGGGGAAGCCGTTGAACTAGCCAGAATGCATAGGCAACATTGTTAATTCGTGCTTCACCCTTGGTATCATCAAAATTGATGGTAATCGTCGATTCCTTGGCATCATCCTGATGATCTCCAGGTTCGGCGCTACGTACCAGCGCCAACTTTTTCAGAGGCCCCGGCTTGACGCCGACGTGCTCGGCGGAACTGCCAGGTTCTACGGCCAGCACGACCGGAAGAATATGAAACGCAGCTCCGATCGAAGGGATCGAAAGAGGTTCTCCTTCACGCTCGGGTTGATCTAACCAGCCCGGAATATCGTCAGGAACCAAAGTTAACGTTTTACTTTCTTGACCTCCCCCGGGATTCTGCCGGGTAACAACGATTTCAATCTCTTTGCCCGAACGTTTTGCGAATTCAACCGGCAATTTCAAAGGGTCGATCTGAGTACCAATGTCCAGACCATCAAGTTTTGCCAGCTTGTCCCCTTTCTTAAGTCCCGCTTTTTCCGCTGGCGATCCGTGTCGAACGGCAGCGATTGGTCCCGAATCCAATGTCAATCCAAGTGTTCGGAAGAAATTGTCGGTGATAGTGATCGTTTCATTCGTCGGACTTTGCAGCGGCTTACCGGTTTGATCGTTCTTTCGCTCGACAGTAATGGCAAGAGAATTTCCTGAATTGGCAGCGACAGCACGGTGGAATTCAACAGCCGTTTTCACGTGATGTTCGCCGACTTTCGTGATCAGGTCACCCTCACGGAATGTCGGCTTTGCACGCTCTGTCGCATGTCCTGGCGAGTTTTTGTAGACAATCAGACTTTCCATCGGTGTCACACCAACTTGGGGATGCGAACCTGAAGCGTCTGGATCGACTGTGATTTCAAACGGCTTTCCATCGGCATGTTTCCCTTCAAGCTTCAATGGACCTGACGAGAGGGCTACAGCCAATTGAAGTTCCGGAAACGTGCTGATCGAGCTGTTGTTGATCTTCTCGATATGGTCTCCTGCGTCCAGCCCCGCAACCCATGCGGGCATTCCTGGTCGAACATCGCCAATCAGCGATGGTGACGTGGGAAAGCCAACTTTGAAGACAATGATGAAGAACAAAAGCGCTGTCAGAACGTTCATCGTGACACCGGCTGAAATGATCGCCATCCGCTGAAAGACCGATTTTGCCACATAAGAACGCGGGTCTTCAGCGATCTCTTCATTCGTCAGCTGACTCGGGTCTGCGTCATCCTGACCAAGCATTTTGACGTAGCCGCCGAACGGAATCAGAGACAGTGCATACTCGGTTTCGCCCCATTTACGACTGAAAAACACGGGTCCAAAACCGATACTGAACCGTTCAACGAAAACATTACACCATTTGGCCACGGCAAAGTGGCCAAGTTCATGCAGGAAAATGACCAGGCCCAACCCGACAGCTGCGAGTCCGATATTGGACGCATTGTTGGCTAATCTCATCAAATCGACTGCGAGGACTTCCATTGTTGCATCTCCTTTCGAGCCCAGGCGTCCAGACGGATCAGTTCCGTCAAAGTCGGTTGAGCATCGAAGTTGTGACCGATCAGAATATCGCCGCAGGCTCGCGGGATTTCTGTAAATTTCAAATTGCCATCTAAAAACCGCTGTACCGCAACTTCATTGGCTGCATTCAGAACCGCTCCGCACGTCCCACCACGCTGGGCAACCTCAAAACCAAGCCGCAACGCAGGAAATGCGTAAAGGTCGGGTGGCTGAAAATCAAGCTGGTGCGAGCGCGTCCAGTCCATCGTCGCAATTGTACCAGCCCAGCGTTCAGGATAGGTCAAAGCATACTGAATCGGTAGTTTCATATCCGGCGGCGAAAGCTGGGCGAGAACACTGCCATCGACGAATTCGACGAACGAATGCACAATCGATTGCGGATGAATCATTACTGCAATCTGGTCGATTTCAAGGTCAAATAACCATCGTGCCTCAATCACTTCCAGGGCCTTATTCATCATACTGGCCGAGTCAACAGTGATCTTAGGTCCCATCTGCCATGTCGGATGAGCCAATGCCCGCTCAACCGTGACCTCGCGTTCAAGCCGGTCTCGTGACCAACCGCGAAACGGTCCCCCGCTTGCCGTCAGCACAATCCGTTTAAGATCCTGACGTCGGCCCCCAAGCAGAGCCTGAAATACTGCGCTATGTTCACTATCGACGGGAAGAAGAAGTGAACCCGTTTTTTCCGCAAGCTGCATCACCAGCGGGCCTGCGACAACGAGAGTTTCTTTATTCGCAATCCCCACCCGTTTGCCTGATTCAATCGCCGACCAGGCTCCCCGCAAACCGGCCGCACCGACGATTCCACAAACGACTGTGTCGATATCAGGATGGCAGGCAACCTTCTCCAAGGCCTCCGGCCCGAACGAGACCTCTGTCTTGTGAGGAAATGCGTTGCCGCCAATCTGCGAGCGGAGACTCGCGTCGGAAATCACGGCGAACCGAGGTTGATGTCGATGACACTGCTCTGCCAGACTTTCCCACCGCCCGTGCGCAGTCAATGCCGTCGCTTGCAGGCGCGTTCCATGCGCTGCAATCACATCCAGGCAACTGGTACCGATGGAGCCGGTCGCACCAAGTACGGCGATCCGGTTCATGTCTGGCAGTTCAGGGGGCACGCATCACTCGCAAAGACCATCACGGACGAGAGATGCTCGCCATAACTCACGATGTCATGGACGATTACGCACTCCCTTTTTGAACTTCGCATTCTAGGTGGCGAAAACATTCCCAGCAATAGCGATGGAACACCGTAAGGTTTCGACAACCCATCACGGAGTAAAATCACTGTCGGAATCAACGGAAAGACAGAATTGAGCAATCAGTTCCGCAGCGTTGTCGAGATCGTCCAGCGAAACGATTTCCACCGGACTATGCATGTAACGGTTCGGAATACAAACCAAACCAGTGGCAACTCCACCCCGGGTCAATTGCAGTTCCGCAGCGTCATTACTTGCCGCAGTCGCCAAACCGTTGACTTGTATTGGCATCTGTAAGGCCGTTGCCCTCTCAACTAATCGGTCGAAAACAACCGGGTTAACATTGGGTCCGCGATATAACACCGGACCCTTTCCCAACTTGATACGACCATATTGGTTCTCGTCGATCGTCGGACAATCCGTCGCATGAGTCACGTCGACCACAATCCCCAATTGCGGATCAATCTGATGAGCACTCGTTTGAACACCGCGTAAACCGATCTCTTCCTGAACCGTGGAAACCGCGTACACCGCTGCCTTGGGGTTCTGACGGCTGATTCGTTCCGCCGCCGAGATGACCGTCCATGCGCCGACTTTGTTGTCCATTCCTGGCGCCGCTGCGAGCCCGTTTCGCAATTCGCGATAGCCAAGCTGCACAGTAATTGGATCACCGATCGCGACGAGACTTCGAGCTTCGTCACCATCTTTGACCGCAATGTCGACCCACAGATTTTTGATCTCGGGAACCGATTTGCGATCGTCTGGTGATTGAAGATGAATCGGCTTACGGGCGATCACCCCTGGCACAGGGCCATTCTTCGTCCAGACCTGAACATCTTGTCCGATCAGAACCTGTGGATCCCAGCCGCCAATCGCATGCACCCAAAGGAAACCCTTGTCATCGATGTGCTTAATTAACAGTCCAATCTGGTCACAGTGCCCGGCAAGCATGATACGGGGCGAGCCCATCGGATTAACGGCCGCAATCACATTTCCGTGCCAGTCCGTCCGGACGTCATTGGCGAAACCACTCGCATATCGGCGAACCACATCTTGCACAGGTCGTTCATACCCTGACGGGCTGGGTGCGTGCAGTAAATCCTTGAGAAACTGTAAAGCGGTGCTGTCCATGAAAATATCTTTGATTAATTCACAAGTCGTTCGTTTGGAGAAAGATAGTCGTTCCAGTCTAAAGAAAGTTCGTCTTCTTCAACACCGAGAACTTCCGCCAAATTTGAAAGGCTGGTCAGACGAAGAATCTTATCGATCTCTTCAAGATCAATGTCACCACTTTGAACTCCGTATAAAAGTCCACGACACTTTCCCAACGCAAGTAATAACAATGCCTGACGTTTCTTCGACCCGTCATCCATCTGAACATCCTTCGATCATGTTGAAAAACCTGATCTGTCGTAATTCTATCCTCACTTCAGTATTCCATGCTTCGAAAATCAGCCTGATAAATAGGGTGCCTAGATAAAACAGGGTGTTTCGCGCCACGATATCGAGATGCCCACTTTGTATTTCTTCCGAAATTTCTGTGAAAAAACGAAGAATTCTTTTGACCATCAGTCTCACTGAGGTTAGCGTTCACAATGACAGTGGACTTTCGCGGGCGCTCCGTTTCAGTTTACTGCTCACAAAAGCGCTAGGCAGGGATGCAGTACATATCGCCGATCCAGGCGACTCCGACTGGCGATTCATACCGACATGTATTGATCGCGAGGACGGACCCTACGTTCGGCTCTACATGGAGGATTCGAAATGAGTTTCGCTTTTGTCCAATCGTCGCCAGAGCTTGTTGAGCTCTTGGATCAGGTCGAACAAGCCGTTCAAGCCAGAACAGGTGGGCGCATCATTGGCCTGCAAGTTCGAATGGATGACGGACGAATCGTCGTCTCGGGACGAACTTCGACATATTACAACAAACAGCTTGTCACCCACGCGATTCGCGATGCCGTTGATGACGTGCCGGTCTTGAACGAAGTCGAAGTCAGCTGATTCGACGAAATCGTCTGTTTTTCGAAATCAACATAAACAACTCCCGTGGGGTGCGGCCGAGTCGTCAAGGCCCACCATCTTCCCTGATTTTGTACCTGTTTTGGTGGACCTCGAAGACTCGACCGCACACGACGAAGATCCATCCCTGGATCTTATAACGCCGCGACGAGTGCTACTTGGTCACACCAGCATCCTTAAGAGCTTTCGCCTCTTCCTTCGCAGATACTTCCGGATTCGGGGTCGCGTCGCCATCTTCCTGACCCAGAACCCACTTCACTCCACCCGTGACGTGATCGAGAAATCGCTTGTCGACCCAGGTTGCTTCGTTGTGGCCCAGGTTCGTGACAAAAACACGGCCATCGCCGTAGTTCTTCACCCACGAAACCGGAACGTGTCGAGCTTCGATCACTTCGACTTCTTTGTCACCTTCTTTGACCTTCTTCTTGCCACCCTTTGTCGGGCACTTCTCGATATTCAGGCTCATCAGGACGTGAACTTTTTCCGGTTGCCAGTTCTTGTACCAGTAAATTTCATCCTTGATCTGAAATTCGCCGCCGAACGGTTTCATCGCCGGGTGTTTCGTATCGTGAACGGTAATCGTGACCAGTTCGCCAGCGTTCCAGGGATGACCAGCAAACGTTCCACCAATCATGTCCCAATACGGCTTGTAGTTGTGGTAGGTGTCGAGAGCCGAATGAAATCCGATGAACCCGTGACCTTTCTTCGTGAGCCACTCTTTAAAAAAGTAATCCTTGTCAGCTTCGCTGATGGGCAGGTCACCGGTCGTGTAGAACATCACAATGTCGTATTTTTCCAGGTTCGCTTTGGTAAAATCAGCAGCAGCATCCTGCGTACATTTCACGTCAAACAAACCCGATTGCTGCCCCAGTTGCGTCATCGAAATCTCTGCAGGTGACAGAGTCCCAGGGGGCTGATCCTTACGATCGCGATTCACGGAACCATGCTTAAAACCCTGGCTTTGAGTCAGCATCAGGACCTTGGCCTTATCCGCTGCCGAAACGGAACCTGCCGTCATCAAACCAACAAACAACGCCACCAGCAAACCACGAGACACTTTCATTGCGGGAAACTCCATAGTGAATAAACCGGGAATCATCAGCAAACCACGATAATACCCGCAGACGCCCCACGTTTCACCCCGCCGCAACGCTATTCGTAACGAGCTGAGAAAACGAGCGTCCACGAACGACAATCAGCCGTAGCGATCCTAACAAAACCGAGGGAATTCGAAACGTGCCGCGAAAACTTCAGGAAGAAAACGGTAGGTAATGGATTACGTCGATCCAATCTTCCCCGGCTGTACAACTCCATATCAGAACCAAATCATCGAGTAACTGACGGAATGTGCAACCTGCCGTGACCAACAGCACGCCCGCGGTATGCCTACCGATTGCAAGATGTTCGCTAATGTGTACTGGCATTGAAGCCCTGTCTAATGTCACGAGAACGCAGCCTGATTGTTTTCAAAAAGTGAGGATGGCAGGGTCCGGTGTCCCAAATACCGGCATGACGGATTGTCCGACTCGATGAACGTCTATCGCGGGTTCGATTCGACGCAGTGCTGCAACCGTCGAGAGTCGCAAACTCTCATCAATCAAGTATCGAACTTGAGTCATACAGGGTTTCCGGCTCGTCGCGCGGCAACCAGTTGCCGCAAGAGCGGTGAGTTGGCTTGATTCTGTTGCTCCAATGCCGCGTCGGATCGCGACGTCCACAGCTTCAGATATTGGTCCAGTTCGGAACGGTGACCGAGGTAGTAGGTGATTGTCGCATGGACCTGCTCAAGCGTGATTGGCGGATAGTTCAACGCAATCTCTTCTGGAAGCCCCCCCGCTCGATACTCGGACAGGATCGCCTCAATTCCGATGCGGGTTCCTCGTAGCCGAATTTCTTCGACCGAAACAAAATCGAAATAGTCTTCAATCTGCATGGCACACCCTGAGCTATACCGGCACGAGAACATCGGATTGCAAAGCAGTCTAACCCGTATGACGAATTCTCGTCAAAGTGTTTTATAATCGCGGATCATTTCAGACCCGGCAAATGAAATTCGGCCTCCAAACACCCTGATTGTCTCTCGATTATACCATAGGATCATCCAAGTCAGTTGTTAAAGACCTCTTCGACTCCTTCCGCTTCGATGTTTTCTGAGCGAGCAAACGGTCAGCGAGTGCTGACTCCGTGGACCAACTCGACATCGGCAGCTTTTATTCCCGAACGACAGTCATCAGAGCAATTCGCGGGGAACCTCGCCTTGCGGCAGAAGGTGCATTGGTCGTCCCGAGTGATCAACCACCGTGTCGTTGGGAACTAAACCGATCGCGTGATAAACGATCGCACAGAAGTCTTCGACACCAATCGGGCGAGACGCTGGGAACGCCGCTTTCGCGTCGGTGCTACCGATCACCTGACCATGCCGGTAGCCGCCACCAGCGATCAATACGCTTTGTGCCTGAGGCCAGTGATCGCGTCCAGCGTCTTTATTCATCACGGGTGTTCGTCCAAATTCCCCCGCCGATACGACAAGCGTGTCATCCAGCATCCCACGTTCGGCCAGGTCCTGGATCAGCACTCCCACGGCCCTGTCGTGACGTGGCATTTTGTTGTCCAAGCCACCTTTGAGATTACCGTGATCATCCCAATAACCCGTATTGAGCGTCACAAATCGCGAGCCCGCTTCAACCAGCCGGCGAGCGACCAGCGCCTGCTCACCCCAGCCATCACCGTATCGTGCGCGTGTCTTTGCATCTTCCTTCGAAACGTCAAAAGCTTCTCGCGTCCGACCTGATAACAAAATATCGAGCGCCTGCTGATCAACGGCATCCAGTTGGCGGAAAACCGAGTTCTGGTCATTTCGCTTTCGCAACGTATCCAGCTGCTTTTGCAGCCCAACCCGATTATTCAGCGAATCAACAGTCATCCCGTCAACGAGTGCAAAGCTGCGATGGTCACCCCCCAGCAGACGACCAGCTTCGTCACCGTAGCTGAACTCACCGTAGCGGAAAGGATTGTGGGCAACACCCAGCCACGCACCGCCATGAAAACCAAACCCGCCATCATTCATGTTGACAGAGGTCAGTACTCCGGCTTGCTTCGGACCAATTAAATGAGAGGCAACGGCACTCATCGACGGCTGGCGTGGAACCCGGTCAGAACCATTCGCACCCGTTCGCCCCGTCAACATCCAATGTGCCGCGGCCCAGTGGTCACCATTTCCATGAGTGAAACTGCGAATCACCGTGCACTTGTCCATGACCTTCGCCTGCTCGGGGCAAAGCTCACTGACATCCAGACCCGGCAGCGACGAAGCAATTGAACGATAAGGACCACGAATCTCTGACGGCGCCAGTGGCTTCATATCGAACGTATCAAGCTGTGACGGGCCACCATGTTGCCAGATTAAAATAACCGATCGTTTCGACGAATGTTGAACCCCGCGTCCTGACGCATCCGCTGCATGCGCCTCGCTTCGCAGTAACGACGAAAGACTTAACCCGAATGCACCCACCGAGCCAATTTCAAGGAATCGGCGACGGGATACACCATCACAAAAAGGACGAGTCTGACCGTGGTTGATTCGAAGCATTCGCAAAGCCCTGAAAAAAATTCAACTGATGTTGTTTAAAACCGTATCGATAAAATTACATGAGTGTCAACGTGGACCGTTTTCAACTGAGGGATTTTCAGCACTTCCAGCGAATTGAGTTCCGTGAAATCCATGCGCGTCAAAAATCACCGTGAATTCATCCGAGCCAGTCTCTGACGATTTCTTTGACGTCTTCCGCCTCCAGCGTCTCGTGAGCGAGCAAACTGTCAGCCAGCGCCGCCACCGCAGACCAATTCGGTTCGGAATCCATCAAGCGATATAACTCACCCGTCACCCCCTCAAGGTACTCCAATCTTTTACGCGGAACGGCGAATAGAGGTTCGGCCAGTTCCCAAGCGGCTTGCCAGTCATTGGCCCATTCCGCGACCAGTCCCGGATGATACGGGTCGCCGGAATACAGCATCTCGGCCACCGGACCGGCCAGCGAAACTTGAATCGCTCGTTCGCAGAACTCACTATCCGAAAGACGCGATCGTCGCCAGACAATCTGAGTGTCGCCAAACCGTTCCGGACCATCGTCGTTATCGGGATCAATCGTGACCGAACGGACCTTGGCTCCGAGAACCGTTGCCATAAAAGCGTGACCCGCTTCGTGGTAGGCCGTGAGCTCCATATTCAAAACCAGTTCCGTAGTAATAACAAATTGGTTGAAGACGTATCGCGATAGTTTTCTTCAGGAGCGCGAGGCTCCTGCCGAGCCGCCAAATCGATGCGTGTACCTGCTTCGTGGCTCGGCGGGAGCCTCGCTCTCCCAGAGGAATGCAGCACGGTCGTCGATTAGACTGCCGTACCGTTGAAGAGCGATTCGATTACGTCACCGCGATTCAACAGCACCCTTCTTCCCAGGCGATCTTCCACTTCGACTTCGGCAGGGAGACCGAGCAAATGATAGACCGTCGCTCCCACGTCGTTGGGTGAGAATCCTCGCGTCGCCGGATAGGCCCCGGTGACATCCGAACGACCGATGACCTGGCCTCCCTGCACTCCCGCCCCGGCAAACAGCCCGAAGAAGCATGGCCCCCAGTGATCCCGGCCTCGCTCTTTATTGATCTTGGGAGTACGCCCAAACTCACCCAGCATCATGACCAGAGTATCATTCAATCGCCCTCGCGACTCCAGGTCGTCCAGCAAGGCAGAAACACCCTGGTCGACCGGCGGCAGCAACCGTGTCTTCAGGGTATTAAAAATATCCCCGTGGCTGTCCCAGTTCTGAACCCGGCCCATATTCACCTGGACGACAGGAACCCCCGCTTCAATCAGACGTCTTGCGGTCAATAACGATTGACCTTCGGTCGTGCGACCATATCGATCACGCATCGCGTCAGGTTCTCGATGCAGCTCAAACGCCTGACCCAGTCGACTTGATGTGAGCAGATTGAACGCCAGCTGCTGATCTTTCTGCAACCGCAGAGACTGAGCGACCTCCGCAAATTGTGACTGCTTGCGATTGATTTCGTCGAGCAGCATCCGACGCTGGCCGAGGTGATTAACATCCATCCCCTGAGCCATCGTCAGCGCGTCCACACGGAATTCGGGCTTGTTAGGATCACCTGTGATCTGCCAGGGATCGAAGTTCTGGCCGAGGAACCCGGCATGCTGACCCGGCCAGACGAGAGGACCTTCCCGCAAGAAGGTCGGCAGATTGACTCCTGACGGAAGTCCATCGTCACGTCGTCGCAAAAATGACAATGCCGACGAATAACAGGGCCAGTCGTCTCGCGAGGCTATCTTGTCGAAAAAGCCACCCGGCTGCTTTTGACCCGTCAACACATGATGTGTCGACATCAAATGGTTGTTGTCCTCGTGTGACAATGTTCTGATCACGGCGTACTTATTAGCCCGAGCGGCCAATTGCGGCAGATGCTCACAGATCGAATAGCCCGGGATCGAAGTGGCGATTGGCTGAAATTCGCCTCGAATCTCGGCGGGGGCCTCAAGCTTCATGTCAAAGGTATCGTGATGACTACAGGCACCTGTCAAAAACACGATCACAACCGACTTGGGCGATCGTGTCGCTTCAGATCGCGCTGCGGGTGCCGCCTGAGATCGACGACCAAGAACCGACGACAGGCCAACCCCCAGCAGACCGGAATAACCTGCTTGAAGCAACTCCCGACGCGAGACACCAGTGTAATGTTGATGAACCTGCACGACTCGATTTCCTCGCCAAATCCGAAAACCTTAACACATCAACTATACTCTATATCGGATCGAAAGGGCAAAGTCGGTTTATAAAGAGGGGGTCGGGCGTTCAAATTTCAAAATTGGCCGAACGGGTGACTTTTATCGTTAAATCGATCGACGCGGCCAATTTTGAAATTGAACACCCGACCCCGGAACATACAGGCCAGCTGTTTTAACAGAGACTACCATCACAGAACGCCTGGGCTACATTCGCGGCTCGGCACCGAGCGTTCCATTGAGTTCCTTGAGATATTCAGGGCTGCGTAACCGGACCAGCTCTTTCGCAACGAGCTGCTGACGATCAGTAATATCGCTAATCACTGTTTCCGCATTCGGACGATCCTTCAAATATGCCTCCAGATACGCCTGATGTCGTTCCCAAAGCTGAATGTCCCGCTTCTGCTTTGTCTCCAGCCGTTCGCGATACCAGTCACTGGCCAGCAGAGATTCTCGCGTAAACAGTTTCCGGAATTCCGGATCACGCTCCGTTTTTCCTTCGTAGTGACCGTACGCCATAATTGTCAGCAAAATCTTCAGTGGAGGACAGGCTTTTTCAATCGAGCCATCTTCGAAGTACTGCAATGCCGATCGTTGTTGAGCTTCGACAATGTATTTCACCCCATCGGCGAATGAATCCAGATCTTGAGTCTCAGGTTGTAAGATCGACTTATCAAACACCTTGTCAGGGTTGTCGAAAATACGACCGAAATACCGCCGTGTGAAACGCTCGGTAATCCGATAACCCAGTCGACTGGCCGGGACCATTTCTCCCTTGTATTTCAGGTCGTTGACCGGCTCGAGAAGCCTCTCGCGAATCAGGTATTCCGGATCACGCTCATCCGGCGACATCCGGCACCAGATCTCGGGAACGAGCAGGCTGATGTCGTGATCGAATCGCGAGTTTGGACCAATATATCCGGCTGCCGTCGAATACCCTGCCAGGCCCGTCAGGATCATCGAAACCAGCGCCGTGTTGATATCTGCCGTGGGGACGACCGCATTAAACGGTCCCTTGGTCAACGCCCCTTCGCTCCCGGCTCCCGTCGTCGAAGGACTTTTGCCTGTCAGCGAACAGATGTAATCCATGAACAGTTCAGGAAGTTCCTGGTAATGGATCGGGTTGTAAACCGCGAGACTTCGAATTCCTTTGGCACGTTCCGGCGGGTTATTGCGTCGACCGGACAGCACCGCGTTAACAGGAAGCGGGACGGGCATCTCGGCCGGAATCTTCCGCCAGAACCGAGTTCCCATCTCGGCAACATAGCGATCCATCGGAGAAACCAGATCGGGACGATCCTGCAGATAACGTGGGTTCTTTGAGGGAACCCCGCCCACTCGTCGGGGATTGTCCGAACAAACAATGTAACCACTTTCAGCAGCCAGCACCGATTCCAACAGTTTTTTCATCGGAGATGTAAACGCGTCGAAGTCGACCACCTTGTCCATCATGTCTTCGACATCCGCTCGAGTCAGCGGCTCAAAATTCGAAATAAAATTCAAACCTTCCCGCGCCAGATCCGCTTCCGCCTGCTTATCAAACCCTCGGTGAATCGCATCGTCAGGCCGCTGAAACAACCGATATTCACAATTCTCCACAAATTTTTTGCTGGCGTCGGAAGAATGTGGCAGGTTAGAGGGCACATTCGCCGCGTGCGAGGAAGAGGGCATCAGGGCGGCGGGGATAACCGAACTTGCTGGGACGGTTGGTCCTTCTTCGGCCAGGTATGAAAGCGATTTTGACGGAACGACGATTGAGGCACTGATATCGTCTTCTTGCTGGACTTTCGAGGCAGCGGCGAAGTCCTGACGGACTTTAAACGTTCGCCAGCCATGATCGCCTGAAAGTCCGACCCTGAGATATGTACCGACAATCGTACGATCGTGAACCTTCAGTTCGTGCCCGGGGCTGCCGTTCACAAAGTCGACGCTGAAATGACGTCGCCAATCGTCGCCCCATTGCGGATTGTAGAACCGCTTGATGGCATAAACGATGGCGTAGACGTGACTGGGGATCGTCGCCAGCCAGTCATTGTATTCCTGAGTATAGTCTTCAGAAGGGGTCAGCAATTTGATCACGCTTCCCAGCGATCGTTTCGAGCTCAGCAAGGGTCGGCTGGGAAGAGCCGCGTAATTCCGTTCTTCCTTGAGCGATGGAATCCATCGGTCTGAGTAATCCCGCTCAAAAATCGCCTGAACGTGATCGAGATCGGCCTGAATGTCGGACACGAAAACCGAGCCATATTGCATGTAATCGACAAGCGACTTGCTGATTTCACTTTTTCCACCGCCGCTGACGGTACAAGGCTTGTGGCAGAACGTTCCCTCTGCAGCAGTCCCGATGATTCTCCAGGAGGGCGCAGACGGATGTTTTTCCATCCGAACTTTATAACCCGACGGTGCCATATAGACTTTGCCGGGCAACAGCGGAATATGAATCAATCGCTCGCCACGTTTCCACGAGATGTCCTGTTGACGCAAGTCAGCACGAGCATCCTCAGGGATATAAATCAAGTTGGGATATTTTCGGTCAATGCCATATCCATCGGGTTTGACATCAATCCACTGCGAATAGTCCCGCACGATGTCTTCAAATGTCCGCCCGTTATAGCGACGACTGTTGACCTGAAGCTCTTCTCCCAGACTCCAACTCGGAAAGACTAAAGCACCCCCGGCATGCTCTTCTTCGACATTTCCCATCAGATTTGCGGCGTAACTGATCTGGGTCTTCACTTCTTTTTTACAGTAGCCAAAATAGTTGTCGGCGATGATCGTGACGATCACACCCGATTCATCTCGGCAAGTCACCTTGAACGCATCGCCGTCGTTGTAAAGTTCGTCGTCACGCTCCCAGCACATGCGGTCATTTTTCTGACGAGCTGTTGCCTGGCTGATATGAGGCAGCCCCAGTTGTTTTTTCGTGAGCAGCGTCAAATGAGGGGCGAGAATCACACAGCCGGTGTGACCCGACCAATGCACAACATCCAGAGCGGCGTCGTTGGCGGGGACAAACGGGTCACCGGCGTTACCAAAGATGGATTCCACAAAATCAAGATTACTGACGAGCGCCCCCGGTGCAAAAAAGCGAACTTCCATCGACTTTCGCGGCGTGTAACCAGGAACTTCAGGACAGACGATCGGTCGCAAGAGAATCGTGACCCAGAACCGCGCCCGTTCCGCTTCTTCCTGATTCGCCGTAAACGGCAGCAGCAACAAATCATCAGGGGGGTTCATGGCGTGCCGAAACAACTCGACATAGATCTTCTTCGAAACGGTCCGCTTATCGCCGGGGATGGCAAGCCCCCCCTCACAGACGTGAAATGTCCCGACAGTCGTCCGCCGGTCAGAGCGAGGATTGTGTAACGCCCCATTGCGGACGCGATAGGAATGCAAGTACTCGCTTTTGAACTCATTCCCGTCTGCCGGGAACGACAACTCACGGTTCAGCCCATGTCGATCGAGAACAAGCCCTCGTCCGGGAACTCGTAATGGCTCGGACTTGGGGCCTTCGCCAGCAAGAACATCTTCAAAGTAACGATTCAGAAACGACTCGATCCGCTGATCGACAGGGCAACGGTGATTATGAAGTAACCGCGTTTTCTCGCGAAAATTCGTAATCAAACCTGCGGCAAGCTTAACCAGTTCGGTTCCCCCAGCCGCCTTGGCAACGGGCAACCCGTTCGCGGCAAGCTTCAGGTTGATATATTGCAAGAGCTCCGACCGATCATTCTGCTGATCAGCCGAATCTCGATCATTCTGGAATCCGAGCGAGAGCTTCATATCGATTGCTTCCAGAGCCTTAAAACCGGCAAGACGCTGCCGATGGGACGTTCCCCCCCCGGTGGCCTTTCAGGCTCAAAAAATTTCACTTAACCGAAACAAGCGCAACAAGGTACTCGGTTATGGCTGATCTACAAGCACGCCCTACCTACCTTCGGATATCCGCAATACAGAAGCTGCCGTAGGTGTGAACGCGGTCTTTCGCGTGCAACTCGTTCGCGAGCGGATGATTGTAATGCAGAATGTCCGCAAGTTTCCGCTTCTGACCGTTGACGACAACTTCGATCGGGTTGATGAACGTGCCATCCAGGCCCGCACTTCGCCAAAGGACCCGGGCGTCCGGCGATGCTTTGTCGAGAATCGCCTGCCATTCGGCCGTCAGGATTTTTTTCGCGGGATCTCGTGACAACCAGTCCATGTGATCCAGCAGGACGAGTCGCGTAATGGGTTTATCCTGTTGTTCGAGAAACCCCTGGACCGTGTTGGTGTGTGTCGTGACACGGTCAGCCACCCCCGCTT
Source organism: uncultured Schlesneria sp. (assembly GCA_903899985.1). Lineage (GTDB taxonomy): Bacteria > Planctomycetota > Planctomycetia > Planctomycetales > Planctomycetaceae > Schlesneria. Next base: position 1,607 of record CAIULL010000019.1, on the reverse strand, counting down.
TCAGCCGGTCAAAGTTTTCTCGCTTGAGATATTCCGGGCAGGCGTCCTGGGAGTATTGGCCGGTCAAATAGACGCGCCAGGCATAGTTATCCTTCAGCGGAATCTTGGTGAATACGGCTTCAACTCGGTCAACAACGAATTGCAGAATTCCACCCGGATAGCCTTCGTCGATCTGCTTTCTCTGGGCTCTGGGGACACCAAGTAGAGAAAGGGTGACATCACGGCGCATGGCGAACTTGATCATTGGTCGCCACAGTTTCTTCGCCAGATCATACTGCTGAAACAAGCTTTTCTGTTGTTCGACATTTTCGGCGGCGAGCAGCGCATTCACGGGATCTCGCATTTTGGCGACTCGATCCACGTAATAATTGACGAACCACGCAAACGTGCCACTCGTACAACGGAAATAAAAGGACTTTCGACGTCCCGCTTTAAACATGGACCCCTTGCGATCCCAAAACTTCTGGGCGTCAGCAGGCAAGTGTGGCCGAATCTGGTTCGGATAGACCGATTTCCATTCAGGAAGGCATCCGTTCCCGAACAACTTCCAGAATGTGTCGTAATCCAGGTGACGTAACCCGGCGAGTTTCAGTTCGAGCAAATGGTTTTGCTTCGAATTCATGTCGACGGCATGCACATGACCGGCACCAGCCAGCGCATAATCCAGCGCGTTGCATCCGGCAGATGTGATGACAACGACGCGATCCTGAGGTGTCAGTTCCAGCGCAACGCGATCGAGACGGGGATCTTCCCAGCACTGGTTGTAGACGATGTTTCGTCCGTGAACGAGATTGAACCAGGTCTTACTAAGTTTTTCGACAACCATTTTTTGGACTGTTCGTAGAGGAACGTGAGGCGGTAAAAAACGATGACCTCGAAAACGGGCATCCTGTTCGTAATCGAAACCCGTTACGCAGATGCATGCCGTCTGAAACCTGCGGGTCGAGCTTCGGAAACACGTACTATGTTGGCCGAACGCGAGCCGTTTCTCAACCGAGACCCGAATTCTGACATCTTAACCCAGCAAAACGAACAACGGCGAAGGTGTTAAAACCCCTGTTCCTCACGTCTTTTTAAACACGCCCAATTCACAAAAATTGGAAAAACAAGGCGAGCCGGCCGGGAAACCCATCGGCACCTTCTTGTTTTTTCTACTCACGACTCTCAAATCACTACTTTCTGCCGTTTCGGCCTGCCCTCGGACTCTTTGTTCTTTTCAATTCTGCCGTAATCCCGCCGCCGAGAAAATCGGTGCAAAAGTTCGCGCGAGTTCGATCGACTTCGACAATTCCTCGTAATTCCTAGGGTTTTCGACGCCAGTTTCCATTTTTCACTCGTAAAAAAGTTCGCGCGACTTCACCCGAGTTCGCGCGACTTCGAATCCCATCAACACTCCCAGGCGAGCCGGCCGGGAAACCCATCGGAACCTTCTTGTTCTTTCTACTCACTACTGTCACATCAGTACTTTCTGCCGTTTCGGCCTGCCCTCAGACTCTTCAATCCCGCCACCGAGAAAATCGGTGTCAAAGTTCGCGCGAGTTCGCGCGACTTCGACCATTCCTCGTATTTCCTAGTGTTTTTTATGCCAGATTCCATTTTTCGCTCGT
>CAIULL010000018.1 GCA_903899985.1 uncultured Schlesneria sp. | reverse complement strand
GTCGACCTGCTGGTTCTCCGCACCGACTTCGGGAATGACCGGTTCGATCAAATCAGCCGACAGTTCCTCGACGATCTGTTCCGGCAGCGAACCAAGCGTCGCTTCGGCAGTCGCCTGTTGACCCTCGCGAACGTAGGTGACTTTTACTCGATCTCCAGGTCTGCTGCGCCCGACCAGATCACTCAGCATTCGAGCATCTTTCAGTTCGACCTCGTTGTATTTGATGATTCGATCGCCGCGTACCAGCCCCGCCTGCTCGGCGGGACTTTTTGCAAAGACGAGACGGGTTGTGGTGCCAATGTCGGATGCATCTGCCGAAACCACTTTTCTCTGCGGCAAAATTCCAAGAAAAGGAATTTCGTACGGAATAAGTTCGCCGACCAGTGCGATCTCGGCGGGCACGGGTGTATCGCCTCTCGAGACAACCAGCTTGACCGAGTCACCTGCATATTTGCGGCCAATAATGTGCTTCAGCTGTGCGACACGAACGATCTTTTCACCATCGGCTTCGATTACCCGATCGTTTGTTTTCAGTCCTGCTTGCTGAGCCGGCGAGTTGTAGCGAACTCGATCGATAATCGCGGGGACATTTAATTGCTGGCCTCCCACAAATGTGATTCCCATCAGCCCCGGCAGCAAATCGGTTCCTTGTTTCAATCGATCCAGTGAGGAATAGATATCTTCCATCGGTATGGCGAAACCGATCCCTCCGTCGTACCACTCGACACCAGCCATGTCACCGCTTCCCATGGGAGAAAGCGGTGCGACAACACCCAGTACACGACCTTCGATATCAATCAGGGCGCCGCCATAATTAACGGGGGAAGTTTTCGCATCGGTCTGTATGGCTTTCCCCCAGACACGATTCACAGCACTGACGATTCCGACACTGAGGCTGGGGGTCGAATTGTCGAGCGTTCTTCCGAGAGCTAATGCCCATTGACCGACTTTGACCTCATTTTTGGGGACTGGCTTTGCCGGTATCAAACCATCGACATCGACATCGACATGCAAAAGGGTCAGTAGCCGTAATCGATCATTCGCAACCTGTTTTGCCGCTAACCGGCGGCCATCGGGTAAGGTCACCAGAATCGATGCCGGCTTTCCAACAAAATTGAACGAACTGGAAATGATATAACCGTCTGAAGAGACGACGACGCCTGATGTCGGGCCGTTTCCCAGCAGGACCTCGTCGACCTGTTCAAGCCCCCCGACCGTTTCAATTCGGACGACACTGGGGTCCGCCAGTGCGGCAGCCTGTTTGAACGCGGTCTCTTCGAGGGCTTCGATGACTCCGTCAGCCGCTGTTGCCTTTGATGAGAGGGCCATGCTGACGACGAACAAAAAACTCATCAATCGCACGAACGAAAAAAGTCCTGTGCCACTGCTTGACCGTCTTCGGTCAAGCAGTGCTCTTCGATCGGGACTAAAGCTTTGAAGACACTGCTTCTCCGAAGACTGTGAAGCAATGGCACGAAGCCCAAAAATCAATCGTTGGTGGAGCGTGATGACGTTGTTCAACTCAGAGAATTGACTGCTCATTTTGGCTTTAGAACTCCAAAAACTTTGTCCGTCACGATCACCGATTTTTCCAGCGATCCAATGATTGATTGTATCACTGAATCGTCATCCGGTGGGAATCTTTCAAAAATCAGTTTGCCACAGCCAGCACCATTCTCGGAGAACGGACCGAAACCAGTCTGTCCAGATCTCTTTCGGCCGCAGCAAGGCTTCCCGCCGTTGTGCGATGGGTCATGATAATCAGTGGAACGATCGGAACCGCAGTCGAATCGGCATCGACTTCCGGGGCTTCCGGCTGAATCACAGTTGCCAGACTGATGCCGTGCCGACCGAGAATTCCTGTGACTTCGGCCATCACGTTTGGCCGATCTTCGACCGAAAGACGCAGGAAGTAGCGACTGGAAGCTTCGTGAGCACTGATCAGCGGGAATTCCGGCGTCGTCCGCCAGAGATCGAGTTGCGCGAACGTCAATTGAGCACGCCCGATCGCGAGATCGATGATGTCAGCGGTCACGGCTGAGGCGGTTGGTAGCTGGCCGGCGCCGCGACCCGAATACCAGACGCTTCCGACGACGTCACCGTCAAGGAGAATCGCGTTAAAGGGACCATGGATTTGTGCCAGCGGACGATCGTTACGAATCAGAGTTGGACGGACACTCATTTCGAGTTTTCCGCCGACCAGTTTGACGCTCGCTAGCAGCTTGATGACATAGCCGAGTTCGGTCGCATGTTTGATGTCGACCTGTTCCAGCTTATCGATTCCCGTGACATGAAATTCCGACGCCGTGACCTTCGTTCCAAACGAGAGTTGGGCGAGGATTCCCAGTTTTTGTGCGGCATCGGTGCCGTTCACATCCAGCGTCGGATCGGCTTCGGCATAACCGAGTTTCTGGGCATCGCGCAAGGCGTCGCTGTAAGACTGACCCCGAAGCAGCATTTCCGTCAGAATATAGTTCGTTGTTCCGTTCAGAATCGCCTGGATACCAACGATCTGGTTGGCGGCCATCGACTGTCCGACGGCCGCGATAATGGGAATGCCTCCTGCGACAGCCGCTTCGAAACAGACGGTCCGTCCGTATCGACGGGCTGCTGCAAAGATTTCGTCGCCATGTTCGCACAACAGAGCTTTATTCGCGGTGACGACGTCCTTTCCTGCTTCCAGCAGCTGCAACACAACCTCAAGTGCAGGGTGGATGCCGCCCATCAATTCGACGGCCACCTGAATATTGGGGTCGCGAATCACCGACTGAAGATCATCCGTCAGGACTCCGTGGGACAGCGTCACGTCGCGAGTCTTTTTGAGATCGCGAACGACAGCTCGTCGAATTTCGATCGATCGACCTGCTCGCTGCCGGATTCGTTCCGGATGTTGTGTCAAAATTTTGGCAACGCCAGTGCCGACATTGCCCAATCCAATGATGCCAATTTGTAACGCCGAAGTCATAAAAAGCTTTCCGAACTTGTCGTTTTCCATGCCACCCGTTAAATCCGGCTTCACAAAACGGTTCTCTCCTTGTCAGCCGCGACGGGATGACGCATCCTAATCGCCGAATTGAGGGATTACCAACACGACGGAATCATGAAAACTCGCACACCAACTTTGCCAGAACGAGCCTACCCCTCTGAGAGGGGAGCTCTGCCGGTCGGACGAATTCACGGAACGAAGATGTCGGAAACGGTCTTACGAATCGGCGCAGTCAGCTACCTGAACTCAAAACCACTGGTCGAAGGGCTGGCGGAATTGCTCCCCGAGACTCAAATTCGCCTCGATTTTCCCAGCCGATTGGCGGATCATCTCGTCTCAGGCAAGCTCGACATCGCGCTTGTTCCCAGCATTGAATACTTCCGTGGTCACGATTACGAGATCATTTCCGACGCCTGTGTGGCCGCACACGGTCCCGTCCTGAGCGTAAAGCTTTACACACGAGTTCCTTGGGGCGAAATTCGCACATTGGCATTGGACGAAGGTTCGCGCACCAGTGCGACGCTCGCCCGGATCTTGCTGGCGGAGCGACATGGTGTTTTTCCAAAATTGGAACCGTTACCGCTGAATCATCAAACCGAGGATACGACGGCGGATGCTGTTTTGCTGATTGGAGATAGAGCGATTTTGCCGCCGAAGGAACGGTTTCTGGCAACGTTAGATCTGGGTGAAGAATGGCACAAATGGACTGGTCTGCCGTTTGTTTTCGCGATGTGGGTGGCCAATGTTCGCGCACGCCGTCCTGAGGGTGATCTCGACAGGGTGACGAGAGCGTTGTGCGAGTCGCGGGATCTTGGCGTTGCGCGTCTGAATGAGATTGCTCACCGTGAAGCACCATTGCTGGGACTGTCGTTTCCGACGACGATCAGCTACTTATCCAGGAATCTTCAGTTTCATCTCGGTAACGCCGAGAGGAGCGGTTTGAAAATGTTTTATAAATTGGCAGCGGGCCTGGATCTGGCTCCGAAAGGTGTCGAAATGGCGTTCCGGCCAGTTGCCTGACGACAATTGTATTTTGGGAGGGCGAAGCTCCCGCCGAGCCGCGAAGCGGGGCAACGCATCGACCTGGCGGCTCGGCGGGAGCGTCCCCCTCCGTGACGGTCACGGGATTTGCCCGCCCCAGGAAATTTGTCAGCGTGAAATTGTAACGAGGGAATTGACGTGTCTATCGCAGTAAATCGATTACTTGAAAAAGCCGTTTCCGGAGGACGACTGACACCTGCCGAAGGTTTGCAGATCCTCGAATCGCACGATCTCGTGGCGATTGGTGAAGCGGCGGACACGGTGTCTAAGCGACTGCATCCCGAGCCTTACCGTACGTACAACATCGACCGCAATATCAATTACACCAACGTCTGTTCGGCGGTTTGTGATTTTTGTGCGTTCTTTCGTCGACCGAAAAGTCCCGAAGGTTACGTGCTCGATAAGGAAACGATCTTCAAGAAGGTCGAAGAGACTGTGGCACTTGGCGGTGATCAGATCCTGATGCAAGGGGGGATGAATCCTGACTTACCACTGGAATGGTACGAAGACCTGCTTCGATCTCTGAAGGAACGATTTCCGCAGGTGAATCTTCACTGTTTTTCGCCACCCGAGATTCACGCACTGCACAAGCTGACAAAACTTCCCGTGCGGACGGTTCTCGAGCGATTGAAAGCTGCAGGGCTGGGAAGCTTGCCTGGGGGGGGCGGCGAAATTCTTGTCGACCGCGTCCGCAAAGAAATGACCCGGGGCAAATGCATGTCGGACGAATGGTTGAACGTCTGCCGTGAATGGCATCAGTTGGGCGGCAAAGGCTCGGCGACCATGATGTTCGGTCACATCGAAACTCTCGCTGAGCGGATCGAGCATCTTGAACGGCTTCGGCAACTTCAGGACGAAACGGGTGGTTTTACAGCCTATATCTGCTGGACATTTCAACCCGACAACACCGACATGGCGAATATCGCTCCTGTTGGCTCGTTTGAGTACCTCAAGACTCAAGCAGTCTCTCGGTTGTATCTGGACAATTTCCCCAACATTCAGTCATCGTGGGTGACTCAAGGCGAGAAAATTGGCGGACTTGCGCTCCATTTCGGAGCCAACGACATGGGGTCGCTGATGATCGAAGAAAATGTGGTGGCCGAAGCGGGAACCGTTCACCACCTGACGCTCGACACGATCAAGCGACTGATCCGGGAAGCAGGATATATTCCACGCCAGCGAAACGTGTATTACGAGTACATCGACGACGAACCAACACCAGTGGTCGATGGCGCCGGAACGCTGTTGCCTGTCCTTCGATAAACTTCCTCACGATGAACGATGTTGAAGTTCACGATAACGATCCCGTTTCGTCGTTTCATCCCGATTCTTACTCGGTCGGACCGCCTCTCGCAGTTGAAGCGACGGCGGTGATCTCATTGCCATCCGCGATTGTTCTTCTAGTTACATAGAAGATCTCTTGTGGGATTGTTCGCCTGTCGCTATCTTCTATTGAAATAGAAGATTGTTGCTTTGAGAGCAGGCCAAAATGGCGAGACCAAAATCAGTTCACCCCACGGATCTTGAATTGCAGATCCTGAAATGCCTGTGGGAACGCTCGCCGATGTCCGTGCGCGAGATTCGCGAAACATTGTCTGAGGCAGGTCGGGAGCTGGCCCATACGTCCGTGATCACGACGTTGAACGTGATGGTTGGCAAGAAATACCTGACTCGATCGATGCAGGGAAAGTCCTGCTTGTTTGCTCCGAAAGTCTCTCGCGAAGCCGTGACCGATGGAATGTTGGGTGACGTGGTCCAGCGAGTGTTCGACGGATCGGCCAAAGCAGTGATGCTCAGTCTGTTTGAATCAACGGATTTGGACCCTGACGAACTGAAAGAACTGCGGCAGATTCTGGACCAGAAAACGAAGGAGCAGCAGAAATGAGTCTCGCCATCGTTTCAACTATTTCCGGTTCAGGTCTGGCTGAATTCGGCGGCCCGCTTTGCGTCCGTCTGACAAAAGCCCTGCTTCATTTTGGCTGGCAGGGAAGTGCGATTGCAGCGGTGTATTTTTTTGTCAATCAGGGGCTTCGAAAGAAAGACGCGAATATCCGCTACGTGGTCGGCCTGATTGCAATGACATTTCTTGCGATTTGTCCTCCGGTCACATTGATTGCTTTGTCGTCGGCGAATTCGATTAGCATTGCGCCATTCAAAAACTCCCTTGAATCGTTACGCACTCAGAATCAATTCTCACCGGATGAAATTCAGTCCTTGCCGCGACGGAACCACGATCGAAGCGAGCAACCAACAGTTCACCCGCAATTCGAACTTTCTTCGGGACGCGATGCCATCGGCAGTTGGACTGGTTCGATCGTCAATAACCAATTGATAGAACGTGTGTCGCCGTACGTGATGACCGTATATCTGATGGTCAGCTTGGCCTTGTTATGTCGCGTCGGGATCGGATATTCCGTCGTGAGGAAATTCAAAGCGGATTCCATCGAAATCGTGAATGATCGGCTTCAGCAGTTTGTCGAACGACTTTGCGAACAGTGGGCGATGAGCGTGGTGCCGGTTGTGGCATCCTGCCAACAGGTCGCTGCCCCCGTCGTGTTCGGCGTCCTGCGACCGATGATCTTGCTTCCTCCCTGTCTTGTGACTGGCTGTGACGTTGAACAACTGGAAGCCCTGCTGGCCCATGAACTGGCTCATATTCGACGTTGGGATTTGCTCGTGAATATGGCTCAACGGGTCGTTGAGGCGCTACTTTTCTTTCATCCGGCGGTCTGGTACGTCAGCCGTTGCATCAGCATCGAACGAGAGCACGCCTGTGATGATCTTGTCATTTCGACTGGCTGGCGTCCGCTGGATTATTGTCGAGCGTTGATCGGCCTGGCCGAAGCGTGTGCCATGCCGCGACAACCGCTCGTCGTCGCACCGATTTCCATCTCCGCGTTTGGACCTGGCCCATCTGATTTCAAGCAACGGATTCTGCGTTTAGCCGATGAATCAGCAGAAACGAAGCCTCAGTTGACCCGAGCTGGTTTCAGCGGATTGGTTTCTGTCATCGCCATGTTGATCCTGGTGTCCATCGCGTTGAGTTCGCGTTCGGGCACAAAATCCGAAACACCGAAAGTGATTGATTCGAATGCGATCTCTCAACATCTCGTCATTCCAGATGAGACTCCAGTGGTGAATCCAGGGGATATGGTCTCCGTCGGCCAGCTTGACTCGGTCGAAGATGAGACTCTTGTTGACGTCATCATCGAGGGAAATTCAACAATTCCGAATTCCGAAATTGCCAAACACATCAAGACACGTCCTGGTCGACCAGTGACTCAAAAGCAGATCAAGGACGACGTCGATGCCCTTGTGAGAACTCGCTGGTTTGCGACCGTTGAGCCAACTCTTCAAAAAGCGGATGAAGGTGTCGTTCTTGCCTTTCACGTGCTTGAGCGCCCGATCGTTCGGCGTGTCGAATACAAAGGCTTGAAGAAGGTGAAACAAAAGGTCTTCGATGCGATGACCCAGCTTAAGCCGGGTAGTCCCTTCGATGTTTCTTCAAACCGTGAATGTGCAAGGCGGGTCGAAGAGTACTATCACGAGAAGGGTTTTGCATTTGCCACGGTCGAACTGGAAAAAGGGAACGACCGTAACGACCGGGAAGTGGTTTTTTCCATCAACGAGGGGCCCAAGGCTCGCGTCTCGGGCGTCAAATATGGATTCAACATTCCGATCGGACCCGCGATGATTAACGTCAATAAAGATGGAGTCAGCATTCCGTTCGGGTCCACGATTATTAACGCCAATAAAAAACTGATTTCAAAAACGCAAATTGTGACGCTTCTTTTAGCAAACTCTGATCATCATCAATCCGAAACCGTCATTGAACAATTGAAGCGGTATTACCATCGACTCGGCTATTTTGATGTCGACATTCAAACCGAATCGACGACACAAAAAGATCGTTGGACACCCATCATCCGTTACCTGATTAACCAAGGGAATCGGTATAAGATTCGAAATGTTGAGTTCATCGGGAATCCAATCGTCCCCGAATCGGAAATTCGAAGTATTCTCAAAGTGACTGATAACGCGTTCTATAATGCCGCCGTGATTGATCGAGACGTTGACGCTATGAAGTCCGTGTTCGACCAAAGAGGGCATCTGCTCGCACACATTGAGCCTTTAGTACGCTGGTCCGAAGAACGTGGTTTGATCGACCTCGTCTTTCAAATTTCACCATGTATTGAAGTTGAGGATTCAATTTCCCGTGATTTCTAGGCGGTGCCAAATATCGAGGCGAGCGCGTCGATCTTCAGATCCCTGGAATTGGTCGATCGAAACCGTTCGTTCGCTGAACTCGTGAAGTCAGTCGACTTCAACCATTTGATTCGACTCAATCGATGGAGTTGATTGAGCCCAACGCATTATTGAATTGCGATGCGTAATCGAAGAGAATCAGATCGTCCCGTGGAATCGGGCTTTCGATCGTCACCACATTCATCGCTATCTGTACTTTTCTCCGCGTCTTCGCGACTCGGGCGTAATCCGTTTTGATGGTCTGTTGATCGTGGCTGCAGTCATCGTTGTAAGCACTTTTAAAAATTGGGAGTTTTGATTGTGAAGAGATTACTGGTTTGCGCCGCGGTTTTGTTCGGGCTTTCGCAATCGGCTTTTGCTGCTGAAAAGGGGCAACCCGTTCGCATGGGATGCGGGATCATGACCTTTGACACGGTTCCCGGTTGGGGTCTCAGCCCCGAAGGGAAGTCCGTCATCGGCCCAACCCACGGCGGCGTGGTTGTCGACAAAGCGGGAAATATCTACACGAGTGCGGACCAGGGTGTTTTTGTCTTTTCACCCGATGGGAAGGTGATTCGACGTTTCCTTGAGGGCGATTATACCAGACTGCACGACATGAAAATTCGTGTCGAAGAAGATGGCGAATACATTTACGGTGCCCGAAACGCGAATGCGGAAGGGATCAAGTTCAACGCCGAAACCGGTGCCGTCGCATTAAAGCTTCCGTTTCCTAAAGAGTCGGGACTCGATCTGAAACAATTCAGTCCGACTGCGATCACCGTTGCACCCAATGGGGACATCTTCCTGTCTGACGGATATGCCAGCAACCACATCTTCAAGTTCGACAAGACGGGCAAATACCTGATGCACTTTGGAACCAAGGGGAACGATCTCAAGCAGTTCAACACCGCCCACGGCATGGTGCTGGATACTCGTTATGATCCACCTCGCCTGCTGATTTGTGATCGGAACCATCAGCCAAAGGGCCGACTGCTGCATTACAGTCTGGATGGCGAATTCATCGAAGAAATTGTCACCGGCCTGGGAATGCCCACCTCAGCCGCAGTGCAGGGAGATTATGTTTCCGTACCTGATCTTCACGGACGGCTGGTTATCCTGGACAAGAGCAACACGATTATCGCCGTTCTGGGCCACAACCCTGATCCCGCAAAGAGAGTCAATTACAACGTTCCTCAGGACCAGTGGATTGAAGGGATCTTCAGCGGCACGCATGGTTCCTACTGGGACAAGGACGGAAACCTGTACGTCCAGGACTGGAACGTGTCCGGTCGGATCATGAAGCTGGTCCGCGTTAAATAGTTCGAACGCTCTGCGACGTCCGTAAAAACTCAACTGCCGAACCAACCCGTTCGGCAGGAGTTTTTTCGGTAGATGTTGACGATTTCTGTGACTCGGCATCGATCAGGACGGTCGATCAGGACGCTCATCCCCTCCCGCAGTTTACAGTCCACTTCCTCGCGGTACAGCGGCAGCACTGCGTAAAAGTGGATGATCTGTTCGTGATTGATTGTCAGCGTACGAAACGGATCAGGGCACGTCAGTGGCGGAACAATGACCGAGCAGCAGAATTTCGTGTTTGGTGCGTAGTGTCTCGGCGGTTCGCCGTTTGGTACGGAATGACTAAGTCCCAGCCACGTCCGGAACTCGTGCGGTAATCGAGCCAGCACCTTCAACAATCGGATTGGCCAGTAATTTCGCTCGTCGCGAAAGTCTTCAATGTTCAATCGCCAGTTCGGCGGAAGACAGATCATTAATTCTGTCCTTCGCAAGGACTCCGCTCCATCAGGAACATTCATCGCCTGTTCTGACATCCCGCTTGTGACAAGCGTGTAAAAGGGACGATGTTTCTGCGGGGGGACACGATGCACGTCAATATGGACATATTCCGAGACCCGTTCGTGAAAGACGAAATCGATCGGTCCAATATGTTCTTCGATATGCTCGGAAATGAGACGAACTCGTGCGGGATCGGGGGGCGGCAATCGGAGCGAAGGCTGCCGTCGATCTTGGAGTGCGGGAATGTCCAGGAACTGGTCTCGCGGCATCGGATCAGGAACGACGATATCGCTGCCGCAACGACGACAGATCGCGCGACAACCCGCCTTTACGAGTTCCACTCGATAGCGTGTATCGCAATTGTCACAGCGGAAAACGATCGCCATGAATTACCGTTCCAACCCTGTTGGGGGCTTTGAGACATCAGCGACAGTCGTTCCGAATGCTTTCTGGAAATGTTGCATTCAATTCGACCGTTTCTAGTTCGGCGAAAAATCGATTTAAAACTCGAACCTGAAAACAAAAGACGAAGCGGGCCGCGAATCTGCTGAATCGAGATTCGTGCCTGTGATGTGAGTCTTATTTTGAGTTGAAATCGGAGTTTGATTTATAAGCGATGTCTAGACAGTTCCGCCACCGCGTGAGACGGGGATTGAACGGCCGGATGTCAGCGTGGCCTTGCGCAGCGTCACTGTCAACAGACCGTCCCGCGTTTCCGCACGGATTGCATCATTATTGACCGCCGCCGGAAGTGGGATCGAGCGTTGAAAACTGCCCACACTGCGTTCTTTAAGATGGACCCGAGCATCGCTGGTAAAATCATGGGCCGGTCGGGTTCCCGTCACTGTCAGCATGTTTCCGACAAGACTCAATTCGACTGATTCAGCCGACAGACCCGGAAGATCGATCTGAACCAGAATCTCGTCCTGAAGCTCAATGATATCAACCGGCGGATTTGCCTGCCGATTGGCCCCGCTCAAGCCAAGCGATTCCAGAGTTCGCTCGCCGGTTGATCGGACGACTTCCAGCCAACGGTCAACTTCCTGTCGCACTCGTTCGACAGGTGGAACGTTGCTGTTATCGGGACTTGAATCGTTCATGGGAAATCTCTTCTCTACTTCTTATCGCTGATAAATCGGCAAATATCCGTTGTCGAGCTGCAGAACGGTCGAATTGATGGCGGTCACGTAAACCGCTCCGACATGACCTTCTTTCCATGATCCATTCGCGGACTGCTGGGCGAGGATCTGCTTCGAAATCGTTGCAAAGTATTTCGACCATTTCTCTTCCCCAAGTCGATATTGCACTTGAGAATAATAATAGTGAGTGTAGTGCCAGTGACCGAACATCTGGGCCTGGCCGTTGTTCCCTTCAATGTTCTTTTCGCAATACTTCAAGAGTTTCTTCGCGGTATCGTTTTCATAATCACCCGAATTGAACAGGCAAGCGATGGCGGCCGCCGTGATCGGCGGACGTGACCCGCCGGCATTTCTCAGGCTGTATTGAATTCCACCGTCGGGCGACATGCACTTGCGAATGTAATCGATCGCCTTGTCAATCAGTTCTTTCGGAACAGGAATTCCGGCGTTTCGGCAAGCACGCAGCCCCTGGACTTGAGTGACACAGGTCGAGCCTTCGTCAAAATTGTTTCCGTCCTTGGCTGAGACATAGCCCCAACCACCATCGGGCGTCTGGGCTTCGCCACAAAACTGGACCGCCTTCGTCAGGACTTCCTTCAGCTTCTCGCGTCGCTGGGCGTTTTCTTCCTCGCCGTAAACCTGTGACAGGAACAGCATCGAAAAGCCATGTCCGTAGGTGTAGTGGTAATCGTGCTTGTAACCGATCAAGCCGTTGGGCTGCGCGGTTTCGATCAAATAGTCGACTGCCTTCGAAATCGGTTTCGCCAGGCGACCACGCGTCGTCGTCGACCCCTCGCAAAGCATCGCGTTGGCAGCCAGTGCCGTCATGGCAACGCGGTACTGGCCTTGATTCGCTTCCCAGTAGCCGCTGCGATGCTGTTCGCCGACAAGCCAGTCGAGTCCCCGTTGTGCCGCAAGTTTAATCTTGGGATCTTTCGGTTCTGCTCGGACAACTGTCGCCGTCCCGAGCAACGAACATGACACGATCAAGACGATCGAAACACGTTGCAGCATGACATTTCTCCCACGAGCGTCAGATTGATATCGTCAACCTCACCCCCACAAAACACCGTTCATTCCGTCCATCGGAAAGAAACAGTCGCGAATTCACCAGATCACTCTACGCGAGATGTGAAGGAAAGGGAAGAACTTGAGCCAGCAAGATCGCGCTTCAAGAAGGTGCAATTCTCTCGTTACGGTAAAAGAGTCCTGTGCCACTGCTTGACTGTCTTCGGTCAAGCAGTGCACTTCGACCACGCCTTATGCTATCAATTTCATGAAAAATCTCTCAAATAATGATCAGTCGCTCGCGTCACATTCCGTCCCATAAGCCCCTTTCCTCACCGTAAAGCCGCCAATGTCGTCAGGGCGAATCAATTCCGGTCACGCCGAAGCCGCTGCGAACGACTCGCAAGGACCGGTGCCAGCCAACGTTGATTCGCAAACGCCGGTCATTCTCTCCAACGATTCCTCCCCCATCGCCGAAAGCATTGGCCGCACAATCGATGCGAATTCTGATCGAAGTACCCTGTGGCTGCGCCGCGCCGATCAATTGTTCCTGGGCGTTCTTTTAATCGCGTTGCTGGTGCTTCTCATTGCCCATCGCTGGAAACTTTCTGAGTCCGGGAAGGCCGAGATTGAAATCACCAATCAGCAACCGAGGGAATATTTTTACTCGATCGACATCAACCGGGCTTCCTGGGTGGAATGGGCTCAGCTCGACGGAATCGGTGAAAAGCTCGCACGCCGGATCGTGGACGATCGAAGCCAGAAAGGGCCCTTCCGCTCGGTGGAAGACCTGAATCGAGTTCGCGGTCTCGGGCTGAAGTTAATCGAAAAACTAAGGCCATTCTTGAAATGCAATGAAGCGGATCAGCGTCAGGAGACTCGTTGATGCGAGAGTCGAGTCATAAGTAACCGGACTACAGAACTTCGCTGAGGCGGACGCCGAACTTGCCGTCGATGACCAGCAGTTCGCCCCGTGCGATCAGTCGTCCGTTTGCGAAGATATCGACCGGGTCGCCGGCTCGTTTGTCTAATGACACGACGGAACCTTCCCGCAATTTCAGGACGTCTTCGATCAGGATCTCGGATCGACCGAGTTCAATCGTGATATCCAGATCCATCTCGCCGAGATCTTCCAGCGTCAAGCCTTGAGAACGGACTTGTTTCATCCCGGAATCCGCCTGTTGTCCGGGCGAAGTCATGTTTGTTGCTCGGGCAGGGGGAGGACTGCTGAAGTCCATGATCGCCTCAGCGACGTGTCGCTCGGCTGTTTCCAGCAATTGATCGGGACTGACCGAGGTCTGGTGCCAACTTAACGGAGGTAACTCGGGATTGGTCACATTCGATCCTGACTTGGAAGTCCCTCTCAGATGCTGGATGTCACCCGGCTCGAATTCGGCATCAGAGACATCGTCTGTTGGCACCCGAGCATTTTCCCGGGCGGCCTCCAGGATGGCTTTCATTTCGTCTGAGCTAAGGGGATTTCTTCCCCCGGATTGCTGACCGTTATCGTGTGATGGCACCTGAGATGCTCCCTGGTCTTGTCGCGTTCAGAGTGATGAGTTCCATCGTCACGATAGCCATGTAAGAATTCTACTAAACGGCCCATCGACTTCGTACAGATTGCAGGTCAACTTGTCGTCGACTGGGATCGACTCTTGGCCAGCCATCCCCAGACGATAGCCTTGATTGCGACGGTATATGTCGTCCTGACACCAATCGTCAATCGGAGTCTTACGCTGACCAGGTGTCATGGTCCGTGAGGATTCCTCACTGTCACGTCAGGCTCTGGTGGAAACGGCCAACCCCCCTGCCATAAGCCGGAAATGCCAGCACCTCAACCGTTGTTGTTGGTCGAGGTGCTGGCATCTGTGATCGGCTGGGTTGGTCTGCCGTAGATTACTGAGCAAATTCCGGACGGCGTCGATTCAATTGATCTTTCAATCGAGCGACGATGCTGGAATGCATCTGGCTGACGCGTGATTCGGACAACCCGAGGGTGGTGCCGATTTCCTTCATCGTCAACTCTTCATAATAATAGAGGATGATGATCAGGCGTTCGTTGCGATTAAGCCCCTTGGTTACGAGCTTCATGACATCGCGTTTCTGGATACCGTCGGTCGGGTCTTCACCCTTGGTATCCTCGATGATGTCGATTTCACGAACATCTTTATAGCTGTCAGTCTCGTACCATTTCTTGTTCAGGCTGACAAGATTCACCGCCGAGGCTTCGGACTTGTGCTTGTCGTATTCTTCCATGGGCAAGCCCATTTTCTTGGCAATTTCAGCATCTGACGGGGGTCGGCCGAGTTCCGCTTCCGCTTCTTTGCGGGCCGCTTCCAGCTTGCTGGCCTTACTGCGGACCAGACGAGGAACCCAGTCCATGGTTCGCAGTTCGTCGAGCATTGCCCCGCGAATACGGGGAACGCAATATGTTTCGAACTTGACTCCGCGATCCAGATCGAAGGCTTCGATCGCGTCCATCAGGCCAAACACACCTGCCGAAATAAGATCGTTCAGATCCACTCCGTCCGGCAACTTTGCCCACACCCGTTCCGCGTTATAGCGGACCAGAGGCAAAAATCGCTCGATCAGGGCATTGCGCAAGTTTTGGTTTGATTGGTCTCGTTTGAAATCCAACCAGACTTGGGCGATCTCTTCTTCTGTTGCAACCTTCATTACCATCGAACCCTCCATGGTGAGTCACCGGCTCCCACAGCATCTTGCTGTGGATCTGGCGTCGATGCCCGCGCCGTGGTTACTAATGTCACTCGTTATTTCGGTCGAAGCCGACTTGCGCTGACGGCCTGACCACACTTGAATCCAATTACCCGGCAGGGGTAATTCTTTATCTCAATTCACTGATCGTTTCGCGATGACCTACCAACCTAGTATCGGCATTTCATCACGCGGAATATGAATGAAATCACCTTATTTCCCCTGAACGTTGTAACCGGACCGACTTCGAACAATTTGATTGAAAAACTCTAAATTGACTCAAGTTCATCGCCTGATGCATGAGGTGAAAATCCCTTTTAAGATAGCAAACGAGTAAAATAATCATTCACTGAAACCGTTGACTGGGGTCGACTCCACCGCTGAATCAACTCGAAAAGAGCCGCAGAGACAGAAGATTGTGGCGACTGAACGACGAACGGGCTTCGTCCGTTGACCGATGCTTGAACCGCATGATCGTGTGGCAGGTATCCGCGACGATGAAGGTCGATTCGCAAGAACGAATGAGCCGCATTCTGAAGTTGATCGAGAATTCGTTGTGCCTGGTGTGCCGATTCCGCTTGATTCACAAGCAGTCCCAGTCGCGGCCCGGCAGATTTTGCCAGCCCCTTGACCGATGAATACGCTTCTGCCAGTGCCGTTGGCTCAGGCGTTGTCACAACTAAGACGTCGTCGGCGGCGAGTGCGAATTTCTGAGCCATTCCGCAGGCGCCACCACTACCGTCAATGATCAGCCAGTCGAGTTCTTGTTCAAATGCTTTCAGTTGAGTTAACAGGCTGTTTCGCTGGAGATTCTGACCGATGTCTGTATTCAAGAGGCAGCTTGCGCCCGTCACGACGCGGATACCTGAGGGGCCCGTCTGCACGATGTCGCTGACCTGTCGACTTCCTTGAACGACATGCGACAGGTTCCAATAACCGTTCAAGCCGCAAAGGAGTTGAAGACTTCCAAGGTCCTGACTTGCATCGATCAGTCCCACGGATGCTCCACGTTGTGCGAGGCCGACCGCGAGGTTCAAAGCAATGACTGAACGTCCCACTCCACCCTTTCCGCCGGCGATTGCGATCGAGTGACAATGACGATTGTTCGATGATCCGACTGTCGCCGAATCCTTTCGCTTCGCAACGAGCGCACGCAATTCCTGAGCTTGATCGGCTCGAAGAATTTGATCGGTCTGTGCGGACAGCGATGTTGTCATTGTGAACTTCAAATGATTGGTTGATTGCGAAAACCGAAGGTTGGCGATATCAGTCGAGGGGATTCCCTCAAATCTTGTCCAAACCAAGGCAAAGTCGAGTCAGGCGGGTGGCGTTGGCAGGTTCAAATTGAGCGGGGACGTCCTGTCCTGTCGTGACGTAACTGATCGGAATCGAAATCTGGTGCGCAACCGACAGTAAGCAGCCGCACGTGACTAATTCGTCAAGCTTCGTCAGGACAAGTGACGTGGGAAGAAGATTGCTAAACGAGGCGGCGATATTCTGAAGCATGCTCGCTCCACCAGCCAGGCTCATGACCAGCAGGATGTGATCAGAAGACGCCACTTGAAGAATCTCTCGAAGTTCATTGAGCTTTGACCCATCCGACGGGCTTTTTCCAGCGGTGTCGATCAGGATCATGTCAACGTCGGCAAGTTCGTCGATGGCACTTCGCAATTCTGTCGCGTTCGCGGCAGTTCGCATCGGGACTTCAAGAATTTCACAGTAGCTTCGAACCTGGTCCACGGCACCGACCCGATAGTTGTCGATGGTGATGATTCCAATTCGTCGCCCTTCGCGAAGAGCAAAATGCCCTGCTATTTTGGCGAGCGTCGTCGTTTTACCAACACCAGTGGGGCCGACGAACGTCACAATCTCGCGGCGACCTGGAGTTGGGCTGATGGGCGAGACGCATTGAATGTCCTGCTCGACAAATGCGGTCAACATGTCCTGGACGGCTGCGGTGAAATTGCTGGTTTCCGGCAACATCTGGCGGCGGACTCGGGAGATTAAATCGCGAGCGAGGTTCTCTTCGATTCCCGCTGCAGTCAATTTCAGATAGTGCTCAAGGTATTCGGCAGGAATGTCCGTCATTCCACCCAGACGAGCCTGCGAAACCAACTGTGAGAGCAAAAGTTGCAAGGAAGCCATTTGTGGCTCAACAGCCGGAGATGACGTCTCTTCGGACGTTGATTTCACCGGCTCGACGGAAGGAGAAGGAACAACGGGTGCCGTCGTTTTCGCGATCACACTGCGGGGCTTTTCGCGAGTTTTGGGTGAGCTGGAGTTTGTGTCTGGTTTCAGCCAAGCTGGCGGAGCTGCTAATACGTTGTTGTCCTGGGGGCTTCCATCGGAAGCTTCGACCACGACAGCGAGATTCGTTTCCGCCACTGCTGGCGAAGCGGACATCTTTTCGGCGAGCGTCTGGATCGTGCGAGGAGCTGCCGACTGCGTTTTCTGATCACGATCTTTTTTTGCCGATGACTTACTGCTGGAAGCCCGTTGCGCGCTCACCTCGATTTCCTGGCGAACTGCAGGCCAGGGAAGAAGTCGTCGAGTGGCAATTTCCTTCGATTCCACCACGATGGCCTCTTCGCCCAGTTCGCGGCGAACCATTTCCATCGCCTCGTCCATTGTGGCTGCTCGAAATGTATGAATTCTGTGCTTCATCGTAGGAACTCAAAAAAACGGAACGTGAACCTGGTAGTGGTGCCGCTTGTTCGAACTAATTCATCGCTGCCGCGAGGGACATATACTGTTTGACTTCTTCTGTTCGCTTCGAAGGAATCTTAATCGCATTGACCGGAATTTGACTGATTGGTCGCACAAACGTATCTCGTGTCATTTCCTGAAGGCTAAGCACCGCCAGCTTGGGCATACTGGAACGCACGATATGCCTGAGAACTGGACGAACCTGAGCCGAGCAAACAACGACAGCAGGATGTCCCGCTCGCACAAGCTTATTCGATTGACGTAACAGTTCGTTAGTGACTCCGTCGATGACTTGTGGGGTCAGCTTGACAACAAGCCCCCGCTCGCCGAATTCGAATCCACCTGCAATAACGTCTTCCAGGGCAGGATCTAGCGTGATCGCGTGGATCGTGCGCGTTGAGTCACGGTATTGCTGGCAAATCGTCCGGCTGAGTGAATGTCGTGTGTATTCGGTCAGGATCGTGATGTCCTTCGTTTGACCGGCGTAGTCGCCCAGCGTTTCCAGAATTGTTTCCAGGTCTCGAACGGGAACTTGCTCACGCAAGAGATTGCCCAGAATCTGGTGTACTTGTGAAGGCTTCAGAAGTTCAGGGATCAATTCATCAACGACTTTTGGCGAAGACTTTTTCAAATTGTCGAGTAATTGATGCACTTGTTGCCGAGTCAGCAGTTCGTCGGCGTGCGACTTGACGATTTCTGTCAGATGGGCCATCAGGGCGACTGCAGGTTCAACAACCTTATAGCCTAAGGACTTTGCGTGCTCAGCATGAGACGGTTCGATCCAATATGCAGCGCGACCGCTGGATGGTTCGACAAAGCTTTCGCCGGACAACTCACCGCTGACCAGACCGTTATCGATGGCCAGAAGAGCGTCCATACGCAGGTCACCGGATGCGACCGCAACGTCACGAAACTTAATCCGATAACCGGTATCTTTCAGTCGCAGACTATCGCGAATCTTGACTTTGGGAAGAATAATCCCCAACTCGGCGGCAATCCGATTTCGAAGTTGAGTCACCCGCTCCATCAAGTCGCCACCTGCATCAGGGTCGGCCAGCTTGATCAATCGAAAGCCGAGTTCCAGCTCGATTGGCTCGACGACGAGTTTGTCCTCTGGCTTGTGTTCACGAACAACGCGATTGACGACAGTTGCTTCAATGGCGTTCGAAACGACTTTGTCAGACGTCTTCGACACGAGACTGGTTTGAGGTCGCACTTGAACGCTCACTGGCCGAACCGGTTTTCTCAACTGGAAGCCAATATAGGCACACCCGAAACCGAGACCAAGCAGGGGAAGCATTGGAAGGCCCGTAAAAGCCAGACCTGCGACAAATAATGCTGCAAGGAACAGCGCCTGCGGTTCGCTGAACAACTGATGAATGACATCTTTCGAGAGTTCGCTTTCGCGAGAAGATCGTGTGACCAATAACCCTGCGGCGACCGAGATCAGGAACCCGGGAATCTGCGAAACCAGGCCGTCACCAATCGTCAGTGTCGCGTAGACTTCCACGGCACGACTGATGGACATTCGATGTTGCAGAACGCCGATTGCCAATCCCCCGATCAGGTTGATCAAGGTGATCATGATCCCGGCAATCGCGTCGCCACGCACAAACTTTCCGGCTCCATCCATCGCTGCATGAAAATCGGCGTGGTCAGCGAGTTCTTCACGTCGACTGCGTGCCTGTTCTGAAGTAATAAAACCGGCGGCGAGATCAGCATCAATGGCAAGCTGCTTGCCAGGAAGGCTGTCCAGGGCGAATCGAGCAGCGACTTCGCTGATCCGTGTTGAACCTTTCGTGACGACCACGAATTGGATGACCACCACGATGGCGAACAGGATCAACCCAACCAGCAACTGACCCTGTGCCACAAATTTACCGAAGGCTTCAATCACACTACCGGCTGCATCCGTACCTGCGATCTGAGCCTGTGTCAGAATCAGTCGTGTCGAAGCTACATTCAAGACCAGGCGAACAAGTGTTGTCACGAGCAGCAGCGATGGGAAGACACTGAATTCAAGTGGTCGACGAACCGAAATGGTCGTTAAGAGAATCAGCACTGACGCTGTCACATTCGCGGCAAGCAACAAATCCAGCACGACCGGTGGTACGGGAGCAACGAGTACCAGCACGGACAGCACGACCAGGATTGGAAAAACCAATCCCAGCGAACTGCTGGCAACGATGCGCGGACCTTGACCGGCGTCATCAGTGGACATAATGCCTCCACGGAAACGAAATGATCGCATCACCGGGCGGTGAATTGATGTAGAACGAATTGAATTGGGGAAGGAGATGAGTGGGCGATTGATAAGAGAAAGCGAAATTACTGTCCAGACGAATGGCCATAAGTTTGCCAGACATTTCGCGTCAGAATCTGAAAATCACGTCCAACGCAGGCAGTAGTTGCCGGAAAACCTCTCGGAGGCACCAAAATCGGTCAAAATCGACCACGAAAACCGAAATCTGCCTCAAGTTACTGCCGGATCCTCCGTTTCAAACTACTCCCCGTCAGGTACCCCTTTTCCAGGGCTCTTAATGGAATCGGATTGCAAACCAATCTTTCGCTGATTGCGCAGATTGTCCAGTTTCTTTTTCATTGGGGCTTCCGCTCCACGATCAACCGGTTCGTAGTAGCGTCGATCGACTCCGAGGTAGTCTTGAGCGACCCAGCCTTCGCGGGAATCGTGCGGATATTCGTATCCATCGCCATGCCCAAGCCTCGCTGCACCTTGATAGTGACTGTCGCGGAGATGAATCGGCACTGGCAGCAGACGATCGTTCTGAACATCGTCCATCGCTGCATCGATGGCTTTGTAGCTCGCATTCGACTTCTCAGCCAAGGCGAGATAGGTCACGGCCTGTGCCAGAATGATCCGGCATTCGGGCATCCCGATGAATTCCGTCGCGGCCGCGGCAGATTGAGCCAGAATCAACCCTTGCGGGTCCGCGTTTCCAATATCCTCTGAAGCGGCAATTACCAGTCTTCGCGCGACAAATCGAGGTTCTTCTCCAGCGGCTAACATCCGGGCCATCCAATAGACTGCGGCGTCAGGATCGCTGCCACGAATACTCTTAATCATGGCACTCGCTGCGTCGTAATGATCGTCGCCATCGGCGTCGTATCGAATTTGCTTTTTCTGGATCGATTCTTCCGCAGCCGTGAGACCGAAGGTCTTTTCGTTCGGCTCTAAGGAAAGGACCCCGATTTCCAGTGCGGAAAGTGCTCGGCGAGCGTCGCCGTCACAAATCGATGCCAGAAATTGAAGAGCCTCCGGCGTCCCGGTGACTTTTCGTGATCCGAGACCACGGACCGAATCCTTCAACGCCGCTTCTAATAGCCGGACGACGTCATTTTCGGAAAGCGGTTTCAGTTCAAAGATCTGACTGCGACTGAGCAGTGGAGAAATAAGAGCAAAAAATGGGTTTGCAGTTGTCGCAGCCACCAGCGCCACGACTCCTTCCTCGACGTCCGGCAGCAGGACATTCTGCTGCTGTTTATTGAAATGGTGTAATTCATCGATGAACAACACCGTCCGCTGGCCTCCTGTGGAAACGTCGTCCCGCGCTTTATCGAGAACTTCTCGAAGCTCTTTGACCCCTGCCGCCGCTGCGTTCAGGGATCGAAAAGTACGTTTCGTATGCTTGGCGATCAGTTCGGCCAGCGAAGTTTTTCCGGTTCCGGGCGGACCGTAAAACACGACCGAAGAAATCCGGTCGGCTTCCAGCATTCGCCGCAACAGTTTTCCTGGGGCAAGGATATGAGACTGGCCGACGAATTCGTCCAGAGATCTTGGCCGCATTCGAGCCGCCAGAGGTCGAACTGCGGCTCGGTGATCTGCTTCGAGTCGATCGAACAACGCCATGTTTATCTTCTCGCAGCCAAAAAAGAGACCTCCGCCATGCCGTTGGAATGCTGAGGTTCTGAACCCAAAGGATTCAGGGGGGAGCCTCATGTCCGGGTTGTGTGAGCCGGGATTACACCGAAATGCAGTCGCAGATATACACGCAGCCGAACGAGATAACTCCCGCATGATTAAGTTGTAGGGTCAACGCACAAGCCCCGTATCGAACACGGCAGAGGTTTCTCGAATCCCAGAGGATTCACCTAGGATGCTATCGAGCCGCTGGAGCACATTCAAGACGCTCAGGATACCGTGCGAGAAGTTAAAATAATTCCAAAAGTGGACGACCTTCCGCCATGAGCTGCAGCGGACGACCTTCCGCGTCCTGGGCAGTCAGATCGTCAATCCCCATCGCATGGAATACCGTATGAGCAATGTCTTCAGGAGCCGTCGGGTTCGCGGCAGGAAACTCAGCGTAGCGGTCGCTGGAACCATAAACCTGGCCACCACGAATTCCGCCACCGGCCATCAGAATCGACATGCTCGATGTCCAGTGGTCTCGACCCGCGCCATTCGGTCCCCCTGATCGCGGATCACCCACTTTTGGCTTGCGGCCCATTTCACTGCTCACCATGACCAGCGTCTCATCCAGCATCCCGCGCTCGTGCAAATCGGCGAGCAATGCAGAAAAGGGGCGGTCAAACTCCGGCAGCAGCCGGTCCTTCAGGCAATTGAAATTGTTTCCATGAGTGTCCCAGCCTCCGCCGCTCTTACATAACTTGTCGAGTTCCCGATCGTCCTTCCAGAAAACAGTGACGAAGGGGACACCTGCTTCGACCAGTCGGCGTGCGATCAGCATCGTTGTGGAGTTGATCCCCCGACCATACCGATCGAGCATCGCCTCCGATTCCTGGCTAAGATCAAATGCCGATTTCGTCTGGCTCGATCCCAGCAAGGTGAATGCTTTCTGCTGCTGCTTGGAATAACTTCCAGAAGCAATCGTCTTCTCGAAACGACTTCGACTCTCATCCAGAGTGGTCAGCAGTTCGCGACGGGATCGCAATCGGCTGGCTGAGATTTCTCCTTGAAGCTTTAATGCCGGGGCCGCGAAATCCATCGGCTTTTCGCGTGACCCGTCAACGAAGACCGGGTCACACTCCAGACCGATTCTTGCGGCAAACTGTCCCGGGCGAGTGTATTCCGGCGCCCCCTCTTTTTGAGGCAGGGTGATCGCTTGCGGCAGCGACGGATGCGGCGGGCGCTTCAACGCCACGACAGACGCCATCGAGGGCCAGTCGGTCGGGTACGGCGTTCTGGCGTTCAGCAATCGATGAAAGGTCGGGTCAGGTGCGTGTCCAGTCAAGTTATAATAATAGCCCGCATGATGATCGCCGGTTCCACGGCCATGGTCTCCCAGCGAACGGATAATCGCCAGGTGATGTGCCTGTTTCGCGAGGTGCGGCAGATGTTCGCACAGCTGTATCGCGGGCGCAGACGTACTGACGGGTGAGAACAGACCTCGGTATTCCAGGGGAGCTTGTGGCTTCATATCCCAAGTGTCGATATGGGACGCTCCGCCGCTCAACCAGATCATGATCGTCGACTTGGCGACTTTCGTCCGGGGAACAGGTGCTGCGAAAGACGAGGATTGAAACGCGGGAGAAACAAGTCCCAGCGCGCTTGTCCCGGCAACCAGCAACGTTCTGCGATCAATCGGCGATCCCGCAGAAAATGGCAGCGGCAGCATTCTTTAATTCTTCCTTTCCGGCATCAGCGTGCTCCTCGAGGAAACGCGCAAACAAACTCCAATACGTTAGTTAAACCATTTCTCTGACAAGAGTCCAGTGCGAAGTCAATCTTCTAAATTCATGTGCCACTGCTTGACCGTCCTCGGTCAAGCAGTGCTCTTCGAACGGCATCAGAATAAGACACGTCA
Organism: uncultured Schlesneria sp.; assembly: GCA_903899985.1. GTDB lineage: Bacteria > Planctomycetota > Planctomycetia > Planctomycetales > Planctomycetaceae > Schlesneria. The sequence continues at coordinate 46,621 of CAIULL010000018.1, read as the reverse complement.
CTTGATGCGATTGGCGTGCGTCTTCGCTTGCCAGTGCTCTTGCTTCCCGGCGATGAAAGAAAAGCCACTGCTTGCGGCTCAAAACAGCCAAAAGAATGAATCGTTCATTTCCAATTGGTCGTTGGTCTCGTCACTAATTGGAGAACAGCTGGACCTGTCCCCGTTTCTTCAGCTAACCCGCTCAAGCACGTCTGCAAACTTCTTTTCCGATTTCACGGCATTCAAGAATCTGCCCAAGACCTGATCTTTCTCGAGACAGCCGATTCAAAACAATACGCCCAGGCGTCGGGTTCGCGCACGTAAATTCACTACAGGTGGTCTTAGTTCAAGTTCATTTCAGTACACCATTTTAAACGCCGAAACGACGTTGAGCATCAACCTGCGTTACCAACTCATGTTCCCAGGCGTGCCCGGGATATCATCGTCCCGGTGTACTTCGCCAGTCACAATCGAAGAAGGAAAGTCTTCAGATGAGAATCGCGCTGTCAATTTGTTTGTCCATGCTCGTGATGGCATCAGCCGTCGGCACCGCATCGGCCGGTCTGATCGTTTCGACCCCAAATGGGCTTAATCCGGGTGATCATTTCCGGATCATGTTTGTCACGACCGGAACAACCACCGCAACGTCAACCTCCATCAGCACGTATGACAGTTTTGTCAACACCGATGCCAACGGCGCGACTTACAATGGATCAACGATCACGTGGCAAGCCATCGGCTCTACGAGTTCCGTCAACGCCATCACGCACATCGGTACCACTGGTGATGCGGTCTATCTTGTAGACGGGACAAAGGTTGCTTCTTCAGATGGCTTATCCGGGCTTTGGTCGGGTGGCCTGCTGAATGCACCCGACGAGTACCTGAACGGGACATTGGCAAGCACTGCCACTACGTGGACCGGTACTGCTACAAACGGATCTAGCTCATCGCCATTGGGGGGTGGCTCGCTGGTAGAATTTGGCAGTCCGACTTCCAAGACCGGTATATGGGTACACGCTTCTGTAGATTTCAATTCCTCAACTTACAATCTTTATGGGATTAGTAACGACCTTGTCGTGCAAAGTGCTCCATCGGTCCCCGAGCCATCAACTGTGGTGCTGGCGGCAGTCGGCGGCCTGTCAGCCTTGGCGTATGCTCTCGCTCGTGCACGGAAGTAATAACGGCGAGACACGAAAAGGGGACAGGTCCTTTATTGACGAAATAGACGGCCAGCGATAGCATCGATTGGCATCATGCCAAGAATCAGTCGCGTTGCTCCCGGTGGAATGGTGTTTCACGTGTTAAATCGTGGAGTGGGTCGGCAGGCTTTGTTTCGCAAGCCTGCCGACTACTCGGCGTTTGAAGACTGCGTGGAAGAGACGCTCGATAAAGTCCCGATGCGGATTTGCTCGTACTGCGTGATGCCAAACCACTGGCATCTCGTCTTGTGGCCGGAGCACGATGGCGATCTGGCCCAGTTCATGCAGCGTTTGACGGTTACCCACGTAACTCGCTGGCAGAAGAGTCGACAGCGAGTCGGCGAGGGGCATGTGTATCAGGGTCGCTTTAAATCGTTTCCCGTCGAGACGGACGAGTACTTCTATCAACTCGTCAGGTACGTCGAGCGGAATGCGTTACGCGCCAATCTGGTTCCGCATGCGGAAGACTGGCAGTGGTCGAGTCTCTGGCGACGGGAGGCCGGGACCGCCGAACAGAAGCGCCTGCTGTCGAAATGGCCATTACCTCGCCCACGGAAATGGGTGTCATTTGTGAACGAGGCTGAAACGGAAGCGGAGTTGGAATCGCTACGTCGCTGCGTTCAACGCGGCCAACCCTTTGGGGCCGATCAATGGATCGAAGAGACCGCCCGGCAACTGAACCTCGAGTCAACTCTCCGCCCCCGCGGAAGACCAAGAAAAGCCGACTGAAATAATCCGCGCTTCGACCTCTGAACAGTTTCAAGTCCAAATTAAAAACGACTGGACCTGTCCCCTTTGCGTTCCTCTTTGTTCGTCACGTTCAGCGACGGTATTAACCACGCAAACGGGGGAGTGGGTTACACAAAACGATCGGCACTCCGTATTCGCCGAAAAAAGAGTCCGAGGGCTGACGCACCCCGGCTCGCCGGGGCAACGCGCGATTGACGTGGCTATTCTGAACCCGTCGTGCGACGCGAATGAACCGGCTGTGCCGGGCACCATGGCTTGCCTCGACTGGTGTGATTCGTCGGTTCTGTAGTTCAGATTCTTCTCGTGATTGGGTTGTGGGCCAAACCCCCGACCGGATCGTTTACGATGTTTCGGTGATATTTTTCCCGCATGCGTGCAAAAAAGTGCCGTCAATTCGTCGGGTCGCTCCATCCATCGTCAATCGCGTAAGCCTCGACTTCAAACGGGTTATCCAGGTAGGCATTTCCGCCTCGACATCCGATCCAGAAACTGGCCAGTACGTAGGCCGGGATAAAAAATGGGCCCCAGCGTTCATATTGTCTGACGTGAACCCGTTCGTGGCGGCGGGTTCGTAACAGGGTGGGTTGATCGCAACCGAGCACAACATGTCCGAAAGTGATTGCCGCGATCGGGCCGCTGACCCAGAATGGCTGCCGAAGAAGCGTTGCCAGTTGGCCTCCGTAGGCTTCAAGCACCCCTTCGACAACCTGTGCCCCTCCACCGGTTGTCAGGGCGATGGGAACGAGTAACAAGCCGACAAGCGTGCCAGGAAACGCCCAAAGGTATAAAAATAGTCTCCGCCAAGGCATTTCCGAAATCCCTCTGGTTCGCAATCTCCTGTCTGCTGCTGCGACGTGATAAGAATAACAAACAGATCTCGGTTTAGCGTGTCGGCTGACGAAGTAGCAGCTTCAGCAGCGTCACCGTCGTTTCGAATTGAGGATTGGTGGCGAGGTTATTCAGTTCCTTCGGATCAGCCTCATGGTCATAAAGTTCAACGCCGCGCTGGCCGTCATTCCATTCTGTATAACGCCACTTCTCTGTTCGAAGAGTTCGGCCGACGACCTGATTGTTTGCGCCCCCTCGCACAATTTGAGTGCGCGCGGGTTTCGTCCATTCAGCCTCCGGGTTCTCGATCAATGGTTTGAGGCTGGCTCCTTCAGTGGCAGGGTCGGGCGGTAAACCACAGACATCCGCAAGAGTCCGATGCAAGTCAACCAGTTCGACCGTCCGTCGGCTGGCCTTTCCGTTGGCCGGGTTTCCCGGAACAGAGATAATCAAAGGAACCCGAATCGATTCTTCGAACAATGTCATCTTTTGCCAGAGGTGTTTTTCGCCCAAGTGATAGCCGTGGTCGCTGTGGAACACGACGATCGTCTTTTCCGTTAATTTCAATCGATCAAGTGCGTCGAGAACTCGTCCAACCTGTGCGTCCATAAACGTTGTTGAAGCAAAGTAAGCTTGAATTGCCTCACGCCGCTGATTGTCAGTCATTGCTTCTTCCTCGTTTCGAATCGACGCCAGAGCAGGGGCGGGAAAATGTTTGCGCAATTCGTCTGGTGACGTCGGAAGCTGAATCGAGCTGAGCGGATATAAATCGAAATATTTCTTCGGCGCCACATACGGCGTATGAGGTCGATAGAATCCAACGGCGAGATAAAACGGCTGATCTTTGTGTTTTTCAAGTAACCGGATCGCTTCGTTGGCTCCGATTCCGTCGGTCTGTTCCGCATCTTCACCGTCTGCCGCCAGCCAGCTGAGTACTGCACCAAATCGGCCCTCATTCTTGGCATCAGGTTTCAGCGTGAAAATCTTTTCTTCTTCATCTTTGTCCCGACCGCGCGGGTTGTAAACTGTTTCCCAGGAGACCGGATCATCCAGACCATCGGTTCCAATCTGGCCAGGCACGCCGTAATGAAAAAGTTTGCCGATTCGAGAAACGAAATAGCCCCCTTTTCGAAAGGTTTGTGGCAGGCTGACGGCGTTGGGAACGTTCTTGCGGAATTGAGTGGCATTTTCCAGAACTTTCGTCGTATCCGGTCGCAGGCCCGTCAGGAACGATGCTCGCGAAGGATTGCACAGAGGAAACTGGCAATAGGCTCGCTCGAACCGAACTCCACGAGCCGCCAGCCGGTCGATATTCGGTGATTTCACTTGAGGATCACCGTAACAACCGAGTCGAGTATTCAAGTCGTCCGAGACAATATGCAAAACATTGAATCGCACGGGATCGGCGGCGATGCCGACCGACTGAGTCACAACGGCAAACAGAACGAACCCGTAAATGACTTTCAGCCAGCGATGACTGCCAGCGAATCGACTTGTATCAACGGGGTGACGAGCCGCGTCATGCGCACCCGAATGGGTCAAAGATATCAATACCATTTCGTAAATCCTTAAACTGAGGCAATGATGTCGATCTATGGACTGAATTATCGAGTCGTCGAAATATTCACGTCAGGTTGGTTGTGCCTGGGCAAGTGCTGTTTCAATGCTTCCTTTGCGTCCGCATAATTGGGGTCGAGAGCCAGATTGGTCCATTCGTAGGGGTCCGCCGCTTCATCGTAAAGCTCTTCATCGCCATTGTTGTAACGAATATATCGCCAGCGTTCAGTTCGAATGGCGTGATTGCCGAATCGATAAGTGGTCACTGCCGGAGAATCCCATTTCGATTCCGGGTTTTCGAGTAATGAACGAATACTGCGTCCTTCGATGTGTTTGGGGGTCGCCAGGCCGCAGAGGTCTGTGAGTGTCGGATAGATACTCATGAAATCGACGGTGCGATCACAAACCGTGTTCGGTTTGGTCACTCCCGGGGCGACCCAGATTAATGGCGCCCTTGTTGACTCTTCCCAAAGGGCGAATTTACGCCAATGCTGCTTTTCACCCAGATGCCATCCGTGATCGCCCCAGAACACGATGATCGTATTATCGCGTTCGGCTGAATGATCGTAGGCATCGATCAGGCGTCCGATCATCGCATCGCAGTATGAGATCGCAGCCAGATACCCCTGAATGGCGTCCTTCCACCGACCTGATTCGAGTATCTCGCGATGATCACCGTCTGGTCTCGCCATCGCGATTCCTGCGGACGGGACGTCGCTTAAGTCGCCGGGTTGTGTTGGAGGAAGTTTGATATCGGCAAGCGGGTGCATGTCATAATACTTGCGGGGGACATTCCATGGCATATGGGGCTTATGCAGCCCGATTGCCAGAAAGAATGGCCGATCATGCGGCTTCTTCAATTCATCAATGCCATATTGAACGATTTTCCAGTCGTGCAGCTCGTCGTCACGGCAATCAAGCGGCGCAAATTTGATGCCACCAACCCCCGTGTCACCTTTCGGCTTGGGTTCTGATCCTTCATTTGCAAGATAGTCATCCCATTCACTCCGGCGCGGGTAACTGCCGTGATAGATCTTCCCTGCTCCCTTAACGGTATAACCCGCCTTGCGAAATGTTGTCGTCAGCGGAAGTTCTTCGGATATGACTTGTCGCCAGTCGTCATTGTTTTCATAAACTCCTGACGTAAACGGACGAACTCCTGTTAATAATGCCGCACGCGAAGGGTTGCAGACCGGTGCCGCGCAATAGCTGTGAGTGAATCGAGTGCCATGTGAGGCAAGTCGATCGATATTTGGCGTAATCGTTTGCGGATTACGTCCAAAGTATCCGACCCAATGATTCAAATCATCGATCGCGATGAAGATCACATTCGGCTTTTTGGGTTCGGCCGCACTGAGTGGTATTGCGGCGAGGGCAATCCCGACAACGCATAAAGAAGCGGCTTTCAATCTCAGAAGTGTTAGCCGGGTAAACATAAAGCGATCCTCTAAGCTGTCTATTCGTTTCAAAAGGGCTTTTCTTGAAAGACCATGCGAATTCCTACAGTAAGAAGAATTATCGCTGGGCCATACTTCAAAATCTTTTTGTTGCAGTGACGGGGGAGACATGCACCGAATTCAATGATCGGACTTCTGCGCTCAGCGAAATCACAACGTTATTTTCCTTGGGCTGCCCATTGCTTCATCAGCTTGATATTCGCTTGCAGAATCGCTGACTGATTTGTGGCTTTATTGCCAAGATAGACATCCATATCGCTATCGTACATGGCTTGAGGTTCTGGCTGTCGCCCACGATCACCCGTCTCTTCGATCCAGCGGTCAAGGCGTTTCCGTAACTCATTGAGCGTCGTTTGATGGGACGGATCGCCAGCCAGGTTTCGAATTTCCTGTGGATCGTTACGAAGGTCGTAAAGTTCTTCCTGTGGTCGGGTCTCGGCAAAAAGGATTTGCTCTGGAAGAGGATCAAGCTGACGTTTTTCGTGAAGTTCGCGCAGCCGGATGACAATCGGTTTGGCGTCCTTATAAGCGTTAGGCTGCAAATGAGGACGATTGGGATAGCCGTTTCGGATGTACTTGAATGATGCCGTCCGAACACTTCTGAGATGTTCGACGGTTTCATCGCATCGGTCCCGAGCCGAAAATACGGCGTCACGTCGAGGGCTGTCTGTAGCCAGCAGATTTTGTCCCTGCATGGTTTTGGGTATTGCGATACCGGCGAGAGCCAACGTCGTTGCCGTGAGATCGATGTGCGAGACCAGGTCATCGTGAATTTCACCTCGACCGATTCCTGGCCCTCGGAGGATCAGCGGAACATGAATCCCCTCGTCATAAAGAAACTGTTTACCTCGTGCGTGGCTGATCCCGTGATCGGTCATGAAGCAGATCACGGTCTGTTCGAGAATCCCTTCACTTTCCAGTCTGGAGATGACTTGACCCACTTGTAGATCGGTATAGCGAACAGCGTCGAGATAGTTCGCCCAGTCTTCCAGTAGAACCTGATCACGAGGGTAGTACGGCGGGAGCTTGACCGCTGCCGGAGACGTTGCCGTCCCCAGTGATTTTCGAACGGTCTCGGCCCAATTTTTGCCTTCGCGGTATTTGCCACCATGCAACTGGACTTGCATGAAGAATGGCTGACCGGGCTTACGCCCTGACCAATCGTTGCTGTCATAAATGGCCCGGTCCCACTCGAAATTATAATCGGTCTTCGCAAGGTCATTCCCTTTGACCAGGGGGCCGCCAATGGCCGTAAAGTAACCGGCTCGTTTGAACAGGGCAGGTACAGGCTCGACACCCTCGGGAAGATGGATTTTTTCCACACCGCGACCGCTGCGATGATTTTGCGCGCCCATTGACGTTTGATACATCCCTGTGATGAGTGCCGAACGGCAGGGCGAGCAAACCGGTGCCGTGACATACGCGTGCCGAAAGAGTGTCCCTTCGCGAGCCAGCCGGTCGACGTGAGGTGTCTGAATCAACGTTTCGCCGTAGGACGAAAAATTGGCGGACATGTCGTCAACAATGATCCAAACCACATTCGGCCGCCGTTCTTCCCCTGCGACGGTGCGCGAGGAAACAACCAGGCAGACGGACTGTAGAAAGAACCCGATGCACAAATACAGGTTGAATTTCATGAAGTGTATTACTTTTTTGCGTTTGAATTTCGCCGAGGATAAGGTTCAGGCCTGCTCCAGATCGTCTTGCGATTTGTTCGTTGCTCGAAAGCAATTACCAAAGTGGTTTGACCAGCTCACTGTTCCACTTCTGGTAAATCGTTTCCAGTTCTTTGACCTTATCGGGGTACTCGGCGGCAAGGTCCCGTGATTCGCTAATGTCTTTCGCAAGGTGATAGAGCTTTTTCTGCGAGACTTCTTTTGTTGGTCCCCCCTCAACATTAAGGTCGTATTGCACCAGCTTCCAGTCTCCATGGCGAATGGCATTCTGTTCCCCTAAACGCCAGAAAAGTGTCTCGTGAGGCACCCCGCTGGCCTGACCGGTGATGAACGGAAGCAAATTGACCCCGTCAAACTTCCATTCCGGACGGATTTCCACGCCGGCTGCTGCAAGAGCCGTGGGTTGAATGTCGAGCTGAATCACGGGGCGGTTAAACACCGTACCTGGGGCAATATGTCCCTTCCACTGAATTGCAAAGGGGACCCGAACACCCCCTTCAAGAGTTGTTCGTTTGCTGCCACGAAGTGGTGTGTTGATGCTGCCATTGATCGTGGTACCTCTCATCGTCGGCCCACCGTTATCGCTGATGAAGAAGATCAGTGTATTCTCTTCTAACTGAGATTGGCGGAGTTTCTTGAGCACGTTTCCAACAGCGTCGTCCATGGCAGACAACATCGCAGCATATGTCTTCCTCTGGTTCTCATTAATGGCCGCAAATTTTTCAAGCCTCTCCTCGTCGGCCTCCAGAGGTGTATGGACAGCGTTGAACGCAAGGTACAGGAAGAAGGGCTTAGTCTGGTGCCGGTCGATGAACGAGACCGCTTCGCGACCGAATGCATCGGTCAGATAGGTTGGCTCAGACTGCTTCTCTGTTCCTCGCAGGATTGTCGTGGTCTCTTTGTTGAAATAGGTGTTTGATCCTCCGAGAAAGCCAAAGTACTCATCAAAGCCTCGCTTTTGCGGGTGGAACTTCGGGCTTGCACCGAGATGCCATTTTCCAACAAGACCGGTTGTATATCCTGCATCCTTGAATCGATTGGCGATGGTCGTCTCAGACAGCGGTAGGCCGATCTCGCCTCTGCCCGCTGCTGCAGCACCTTCGCCGCCCGGATTAAACTCATGGCCGAAACGTTGTTGATATCTGCCGGTCAGTAAGCCCGCTCGTGTCGGACTGCAGTACGGGCCGGAAACATAGCCATTCGTGAACCGCGCACCGTTTCCGGCAATCGAGTTGATGTGCGGTGTCGGGATGTCGGCACCCCCTTGAAATCCCAGATCACCATAGCCTAAGTCGTCCGCAACAATCACCAGGATATTCGGACGTCTGGGTGTGTCAGCCGCGAAAATGCCTGGTCCGAGTAAAGCCAGCGAAACGATTAAAGTCCGCTCGATCAACTTGAAGATGTGTCGCATAAGATTTCTTTCAGGTCCCGTAAATTACACCGCTGTAAATAATGTCAGTCGCTAGAATGCCAATTGAACCGTAACACCATCGATCACGGTATTAATGCCTCGCGTTGACTTCGCGTTGGCTGTCACATTGGACTGGTTCCAAGCGTCGTATTGTTTGAGAAGCTTCGCGACAATCTCGGGATGTGTCTTCGCAAGGTTATGCTTCTCTTCAATATCTGAATCCAGATCGTAAAGAGCTTGATGCTGGCCGAATGGCGAGACACCCGGATAGGGCCCACCGGGCAATAATCCTCCGCCGTCAGTGCGAGATGTCTCGAGCGACAAGTCGACATCGGCCTTGTTCACAACAACCAGCTTCCATCGACCATCGCGAACAGCAAAGTTGGCCCCTGCTCGCCAGTATAAATCTCGATGTGGCGAATCTGATCGTTCGCCATTGAGAAAGGGTATGAGGTTGACGCCATCGAGCGGCTGTTTTGATGGGATCGTCGTTCTGGCGGCTGCTGCGATAGTGGGAAAGAGATCCAGCGAACTTGTCAAACGCGAATCGACTTTTCCGCCGGCAATCACGGCAGGCCATCGAATGAAGAACGGGATACGATGACCACCTTCCAGGTGGTATCGCTTCCAGCCACTGTACTGTGCGTTCGAGGGGCCGCCGCGAAAATAGTCGGGGCCGCCATTGTCTGACAGAAAGATCACGAGGGTATTGCGATCGTGTCCATCTCCTTCGAGCTTCTTCAGGATTGAGCCGACGGCATCATCCAGAGCGCTCACCATGCCCGCGTAGATGCGTGCTTTATGATCTGCGATTTCAGGGAATCGATTGTAGTACTTTTTTGTTGTTTGAAGCGGAGCATGCGGGGCCGTAAAGGCGACGTACAGAAAGAAAGGATCATGTTTGTGACGACCGATGAAATTCACCGCTTCACGTCCAAATGCGTCGGTCAGATGTTCATGTTCAACGACTTGTTCGCTGCCGCGCGTAACGGTGAGGCTTGGCTTATCGTTTTTCAGATCGTCAGTGACGTTGATCCCAGAACCGTTGACCGCATCAGGATGTCGCGGGTTGATATATTGACTTCCTGAAGGGGCACCAAAATATTCATCAAATCCCCGGCTGAGTGGGTCCCGTCCCCCTTTTTCACCGAGATGCCATTTTCCGATCACGGCTGTTGCGTAGCCGGATTGCTTGAGAAGTTCACCGATATTCTGCTCATTCAGATTCAGGCCCGGCCCCGCATTGAATTCGGAACCATGTCGGGTTCCTTGTCGGCCCGTGATCAAACCAGCTCGCGATGGCATACAGACGGCGGCGCTGACGTGAGCATCGGTGAATCGAATCCCGTGCGTCCCTAGGCTGTCGATATGAGGTGTCGGGATATGGTTTTTATGGTAGGCGCTGACGTCGCCGATCCCGAGGTCATCCGCCAGAATGAGAACGATGTTCGGTTTTCGTTCGCCGCTGCTTTTGTTTTGAGCCGACGCAGTGTGTGGTGAAAGTGAGAGTTGGACGGCTATTACGAGGCTAATGAAACGAAATATTTTCTTCATGATCGGTTGTTTGTTCTGGAAGGGGGGTTAAACATCAACACTGTTCGCCGCCGTACTCTCTTCAGGTTGGCCTGGAGAGAGATTTGTCCCCAGATGCCACGTTTCAGCGACTCTGAACGTTCATCTCTATCGAAGGCTGGCGTTGATCAATGATTGGGGACGCGCATTCTTGAACTGCTGCAACGCTTCGGACAACAGCTTTTGGGCCGCGGTGGCATCTGCGTCGAGCTTCTTCAAATCAAGTTCCACTTCGCCGTAGTGGCCATCGAGTTCAAGTAGCCGTCCGTCACCATAAAGCTTGTAGCGATGGGTTCGCGCCAGTTCAACCGGCTTCCTGGCGCCTGATTCTGCATTCTGATTTGGCCAGTACCAGGAATAGAGCCATTTTCGGGGTTCTGATTTCTGGCCCGTTGCCGACGGCAGCAGGCTATGGCCGTCAAGGACAATCCCTTCGGGCAATTTGATGTTCGCTGCCTCGCAAATTGTCGGAAGAAAATCGGTCGTATCCACGAGGTCTTTGACAACTCGGCCACTGCTCACCCGCCCTGGCCAGTTGACGATTAATGGGACTCTCATTCCGGCGTCGGTGGTATTCGATTTTCCCCCCTGCACGGTCTGACCGAGCCATTCGGACGGGTGCTTTGCCTTGGTTCCGTTGTCCCCCACGAACAGGATCAACGTTCGTTCGCGTAGTTTTAGTTTTTCAAGATGCGCGACGAGCTGCCCGATATGTCCATCAAGGTGCGCCACCATGTCCGCAAAATGGCTGGGGTCATGATTGACTTCCTCTCCAATCGCTTTCGGGTCCCAATCCTTGCTTTCCGGTGTTGGCTGGAATGGAGCATGGGTTAACATCATCGGATAATACATCAGGAACGGATGGTCCTGGTGCCTGTAAATGAACTTCAACGCAGCATCCTGGACCAGATCGGGACCATATTCACCGTTGCGGAAGTCCACTTCGCGACCATCAATTTCTAGTCCCGGGTTTGCATACCTGGGCGGTCGTCGAGTCAGTTGCCACAGGACATGCTCGTCAAAACCGAAATGTTTTGGACCGTCGGGGCCGTTCCCGAGTTGCCACTTGCCGAAGATTCCTGTCGCGTAGCCTGATCGCTTCACGAGATGGGCAAATGTGGTCAGTTGAGGATCAAGAAATCCAAACCGAACGTAATTTCGGATGTTCAGTTGACCCGTCAACAATTGCGCCCGCGTAGGCGTGCATAACGGCTGTGTATAACAATGCTCATAGCGTGCCCCTCCGGCGGCCAGTCGATTGAGATGGGGAGTGGCATAAGACGTGCCACCATTCGCGCCGACACACTCGTACCCGAAGTCATCGGCAAGGATGACTACGATGTTGGGCCTTTCACCGATCTTTGCGTCGTTAGAATGAGCTGCGCCAATGGAAGCAAGAAATACCGCGAACGTGGCAATGAAAATACAAAATTGAGATTTCATATTCCGCTTTTCTCGTATTTGAATTCGACGTTGTGACGAATGACGACTAGCGTCAGTGTTTAGTGACGAGTGATCGATCAATCTAAGTCGACTCAAGCTCGAAATCATAGGGTGCACCGCCATCGGTAATTTCAATCAACAACTCTGACTTTTGATTGTACTTGTCCGGCACAAGCTCGGGTTTGATGTGTTCCCCTGATTTGGGGTCAATTTCGAGGTCGGTCACGTCATCATCTGGAAATACCTCTTTAGTACTGATCCGAACGACCGCTCGTCCGGTACCGGCGCCTCTCTTCGTTTTGTTGTATTGAGCCGTGTATTTGCCGTATCGATCGGTTCTGGCAAAACTCTTCCCGGTTTCAGTTTCGAATACGACTTGAGCATTCGGTAACGGATCGCCGTCCAAAGTGACAGTGCCACGAACATCGACGAAACCGTCCCGAAGTTTCTGCTGACGACATCCTGTCGTTAAGCAGAAAATCACAATGGCTGGCAGGCTGAAACCCAAGATAAGAATCCATCTGTGCGACGAGATTCGTTTCTGATTCATGTCAACATCCATCCTTTTCAAAATAATTCCTGTTAATTTGATGTCATCGATTGAGTTTCTCCAATTTGGCCACGAACCAGTCACGCACGCCGAATTTTAGAATTCACCAAGCACAATTCCGTCTGCGATAGACCAAAGTCGCTGATACAGGCCATACCCCTGGCCGCCTCTCTGAAAGTCGAACGGATCACCGGTGTTCGGCGTATTGCGCTGCGCCCACAAACGACCTGTGTGGTTAATGTTCTCGCTCACAAATCGAACACTGCCGTCAGCCATTCCAAAATGAGAACCACCCACATGCAGGCTGCACGCGGCGCGGCGGATGATATTGTTTGCCGCTGAGTTGGGTGGATTCATCGGGACATCGCCCTCGTTAATTGACCGGTTCGAACCTGCACCGGAACCATAGAAGCGTTTTCTACCCACGTTTCCTGCGGTACCTTCGTTGCTGACCGAGATGGCCCACGTCGATTCCGAAGTCATAAATGTATTCGTTGTCCCATCGGTGATTTCGCTCAGCTTTCGGCATGCAGGACTGGTCGTCGTTGCAGACGGAAGTCGGAAACGTACAAAAAGCCCGTTCGCATGCTGAGGCCCGTCTTCGTTGTAATGGCTGTTATCAAACGAGCCACCATTTCCGCAGTAGCTTGTGACCGCCTGCGGGTGAACGCCGTCGAACGCCGGCGTGCTCGCGACTTTTGGCGCGATATCCGATGGGCAGAGAAAGATGGGTAGTGTCTTTTGGACAAGAGCCGCGTTTTGAATCTCACCTGGCGAAACAGGTGTTTGAAGGCAGCATTTCGAATTGAAGTCAATCAAATTATAGAGTGGGGCCTGGTCAAGTTGAGGAAGGATGTGAACTCCCCAGAGCCACCCTGTTCCGGTTGCCTCAGCATCCGACGCATTGCTCGCCCACATGTGACCTGGAGGCAGAAAACCAGTGATATCAACATAATTATGAAGTGCGAGACCCAATTGCTTCAGGTTGTTTCTGCATTGGGTCCGCCGGGCGGCTTCTCGCGCCTGCTGAACCGCAGGGAGTAGCAGCGCAATTAAGACGGCAATAATCGCGATCACGACCAGCAGCTCAATGAGCGTAAACGCTCGTGATTTTTTTCCAAATTTCAATGGATAGGAAACCCGACTCGGGTCGTGTCGACGTATCCGGCTAACTTCTTTTAAACGCATTTCTGTCATCCTCGAAAACAAACTCATTTGAAAATAAAAACACAAAGAACTCATGACTTGCATGGCTGCGGACGAGACGCTCACTTCCGTGTGTGTCACGAAGCTATGAAGAAGAGATGCAACAAATTGCGAACGCAGCATTGCTGCTGGCGACCTGAAATCACGTTCGATGACACTCATGGATCAATCGCGAACCAATGCAAAAATCAACGGCGCGCGACATGGCATAAGTGCCACTTGCCATCCACAGCGCGATGAATTGCTGGATGTTTCGACCGCACCAAAAACCGATGACGTGTCGGAAAAAACGTTTGCCCCATCCGCATTTTCTTGGAGGCGCTTCAGGTCGGGGCTTCGACAGACGATCATAGAGACCTCCATGGTCTCTGCAGGCACCTCCAGCTTTTGCCGGTCAGTGTCGCAAATCCGTAGACGATGGCGGGCCTTTGGCCTCGTCCATATGAATGACTATCTTAGTCGTGTATATTTATTGCTTGTTTCGCGCGATTTGTCAATCGTGCTGAGAAGGACAAGTTGAATAGTCGATTATACTGTTTTAAAGAGCTTGTTCCGGTTGGCGTTTCTATCCAGATCTTTGACGGTCGCCCCTTAATTTCGGGGTGTATATCACTCTTTTAGTGGTTGATGATTTTCTCGTTTTCTGGGAAGAGTCCGCTTGGACTTAAGTGAGTCTGACTTCGAACATTCTTCCGTTTTTCGAGCGAGACAAGGTTTAAAAAAATATCTGGAAATCCTCAATGTCCGGCCTCTCGCCGAGATTCGGTTTTCGACAGCAGCATGTGACCGCAATCAGTTTTGAGCCGACGGTTTAAGCAAGGGTTGGCCATATTCTCGGAAGGAATTCTATGGCCTTGAATCATCTCGATTGGGCAAAGGTCACTGAGGTAAGGTCGATTGATTCGGGGTGAGGAAATGGCGGGAAACGGTTCGGGAGCGGGGGACGGCCGCTTGTCGACTACGAATTTTCATCTGTCAGTAGGGCCGTCGTCAGAAGAAATTCAGCCGCGAATTCTGCAGAGTCGGTTTGTGCAGAGAAGGAATTCCTGGCAAGCAGCGATCGAATTGAAATCATTCGAGGGCCTCATGTCCTGATCGAGAACGACGATTAATAGAGCTGACTTGAGAAAATCAACCACGACGTTCAAGTGCCGGAATCTTGCGAATATCGTCGCCATCGCCGACATTTGCTATTCTGTCCCGTTCGTCACGGTGTGCGTTTAAACCGTGGTGTTGTGGCGGATGCGCCGTTGGAAGGCGCTCTTGTTCTCGTGGCAATTGGAACTTTTCGCGGAATTTTCAAGTGGCATTGATTGTACAGAAGTTTGGTGGTTCGAGCGTCGCGGATGCTCAGCGGATTATGTCGGCAGCAAAACGAGCGGTGAACGCCAAACGGGCCGGGAATCAGGTCGTGATGGTGATCAGTGCTCGCGGAGATAAAACGGACGAACTGATCACGCTTGCCAAACAGATCAGCGACGTACCACCGCCTCGTGAAATGGATATGTTGCTCGCCACCGGCGAACAGGAATCCGTCGCCCTGGTTGCGATGGCCGTGCAGGAATTGGGCGAACCGGCCATCAGCCTGACGGGGTATCAGATCGGGATTCTGACCGATTCGACCTACACCAAGGCTCGAATTCGCGAAATCAAAACCGATCGGATGCGACAGGCATTGAGCGAAGGCAAAATCGTGGTCGCGGCGGGTTTCCAGGGGATCGACGAGGATTTCAACATCACCACCCTCGGACGCGGCGGTAGCGATACGACGGCGACCGCCCTGGCCGCCGTTCTGGAAGCGGATGTCTGCGAGATTTACACCGATGTCGAAGGGATTTTCACAACCGACCCGCGACTGATTAAGAACGCTCGCAAACTGCATCAGATCGCGTATGACGAGATGCTGGAACTGACCAGCCTTGGTGGTGGTAAGATGCACTCCCGCTCGATCGAATTCGCAAAGAAATACCGAGTGCTGTTGCAAGTCCGACCCGCGTATACCGACGGCGAAGGAACGTTGATCGCGCCACTGAAGGACGACGACGTCCCGATGGTTACCGGTGTGGCCATGGTGAAAAGCGAAGCGATCGTCAACCTTCGAAAGCTGCCCGATCGCCCGGGTGTTCTGGCCGCACTGTTTTCGAAAATGGCCGAACGAAAAATTCCGATCGACATGGTGATTCAGGACGTTGCGGAAGAAGGGATCGCCGAAGTCACTTTTACCGTCCCGCAGGACGATCTGGCTGACGCATTAACCGCCGCCGAACAGGCCGTCCGAGCGTTGGGATCAGGCGAAGTTCGACACGGGACAAATGTGGCGAAAGTTTCCGTCGTTGGTGCCGGGATGCGTAAGCACACTGGTGTCGCGGCGCAGATGTTCAAATCGCTGTCCGATTCGGGCGTCAACATTCAGATGATTACCACCAGCGAAATCAAGATTTCGGTGCTGGTGAATCGGGACCAGCGCGAACTGGCCCTGCGGTCTGTTCACGAAGGATTTGCGTTGGATCAAGAGGTGTCGGCACCTCCGGCAATTGGCTTCTCGCAAATCGAACGGGGCAAACCCAAGGTTTCGCGTGACGAACTGGAACGGGACGTCGTTTCTCGCCTGGGAAGCATGGAAGATATCGTCGTCAGTGAAGTTCAGCTCGACACGAATCAATCTCGAATTACCGTCCGTAACATCGCTGACGAACCTGGTGTGGCTGCCGCCGTTTTCGCCGCTGTTGCCGATGGTGGCGTGATGGTCGATTTGATCGTGCAGAACATCGGACATGGACATCAGGCCGATATCTCGTTCACGGTCCCACGTGACGATCTTGAACGGTGTCTGCTTCTTCTGCGAGAGTTAGTCGAGCGATGGCCGGGGACTGGCGTCAGTTTCGAGAAAGAAATCGCAATGCTGTCTGTGATGGGCATCGGTCTGCGAAGTCACACAGGCGTCGGAGAAAAGATGTTTCGAGCGCTCGCCAACGCCGTGGTTAACGTGCAAATGGTCAATACGAGCGAAATCCGCATCAGCGCAGTCGTCGCACCAAAAGATGCGAACAAAGCTCATCATGCACTGTTGTCGACGTTTGGATTGGAATAATAAACGGCTTTCGAGGACGTTGACGTCGAAAGTCTTGGCAAAGTTCCTCTGCTTTAAGGAGCGAAAGCTCCTGACAAACCGCCTGCTGCGGCTCTCAAGGAATTACCTGAATGTTTCGGGCTCGACTCTGTCTGATTTGCATCATCGTCAGTGGCATGACGGGAAATCTTGTTTCAGCTCAGGAATCGGCAAAGCCAAAGCCGCTGAAGGCGTTACTGATCACGGGGGGATGCTGTCACGATTATGGCAAGCAGAAGGATGTGCTGAAGAGGGGTATTGAAGCCCGCGCCATGGTCGAAGTGACCCAGGTCCACACCAGGGATTCGAGCGTCAAGGCTCGCTTTGACATCTACGATAATCCCGAATGGGCCAAAGGCTACGACGTCATTCTTCACGATGAATGTACCGCAGACGTTGTGGAACTGCCCTATGTCGAAAACATTCTGAACGCCCATAAGAATGGCGTTCCCGCCGTCAACCTGCATTGCGCAATGCACAGTTATCGACTGCCGGGACGCGATGACTGGTTTCAATTTGTGGGGATTCAGTCTTCGGCTCACGGTCCACAGTTGCCGATCGATGTGACGTTTATTGATCGTGATCACCCTGTCACAAAGTCGCTCGGAAACTGGACCACGATCAAAGAAGAGCTCTACAACAACATCAAGCTGTTTCCGACTGCCAAGCCGCTGGCGCGCGGTCGACAGGATGTTGGTAGCCGTGTCGATGATTTTGTCGTGGTCTGGACGAACGAGTTTGGAAAAGGAAAGGTCTTCAGCACAACTCTCGGTCATAACACCGAGACCGTCGCCGACCCGAGATATCTGGACATGGTGACGCGAGGATTGCTCTGGGCCTGTGACAAGCTCAATCCCGACTACCTTCAACCCTTTGCGGTTGCTAAAAAAGAAATTGTTCCCGTGAACCTGGCCCGTGGCAAAAAGGCCTCGGCCTCCGCATCACAGGATGGTCATCCGCCGGAACATGCAATCGACTCGAATCCCGATACACGATGGTGTTCGCCGGACAACAACCCCGGGCAATGGTGGCAGGTCGACCTGGGCCAGCAGGAAGAATTGACCGGATTTCGCATCGTCTGGGAACAGGACGGAGTGAACTATCGTTATAAAATCGAGGGGTCAGCAGACGGCCAAAAGTGGCAGATGCTGTCAGACCAGACGAAAACCGACGATCGTGAGCAGGATCAGCGACTGAAGTTTGCGGCGAAGCAAATTCAGTATGTCAGATTGACCACAACTCAATTGACTCCCGGCTGCTGGGGCAGTTTCTTCGAATTTGAGGTGCATGGAACAAAAACCGAAGAACGAGTTTCCGAAAGTGACCCGTCACTGCGTCCACGTAACGTCAAAGGGTTGTCGGGCGTTAAAGTCCCGGCAGGTTTTGAAGCAACCCTATTTGCCGCGCCGCCCGACGTGGGCTATCCCACCTGTGTGGCGACGACACCGGATGGAATCGTTTATGTGGGAGTCGACGAAAACGGTTCGCTCGACAATAAGGCAAACCGAGGCCGTATTGTCCGATGTCGAGATCTGGATGGTGACGGAAAGGCCGATGAATTCAAGACGTTCGCCAGCATGGACAGCCCTCGCGGAATTGTCGTGGTGTCAGAACCGTTGACCGCTGTTCAAAACCAGCAATCGACGCGAAAGACCTCGTTGATCGTTTTGCACCCGCCGACATTGACGGCCTTCCATGACGACAATGGTGATGGCGTTTCCGATCGATCCGATGTTCTCGTCAAAGGAATCGGATTTGACCTGAATAAGCGCGGGGCAGATCACACCACGAACGGAATTCAAGTCGGAATCGATGGCTGGATCTACGTGGCGGTGGGGGACTACGGATTCGTGAATGCGGTTGGTACCGACGGTCAGTCGGTCCAGCTTCGAGGAGGTGGCATCGCGCGAGTTCGGCCGGATGGAACAGAACTGGAAATTGTTTCTCGCGGACAGCGTAATATCTATGACGTCGGGATCAGCCCGACGATGGATCTGTTCACGCGAGATAACACGAATGATGGCGGTGGCTGGAATGTCCGTTTGAGTCACGTTCCTCAGGATGCTCAGATGGGCTATCCGTCTCTGTTTATCAATTTTTCTGACGAGATTGTTCAACCATTGGCCGATTACGGAGGTGGTTCGCCGTGTGGCACGTTGTACGTCGACGAGCCGACTCTTCCTGGCGCAATCGGACATCAATTACTGACGTGTGACTGGGGACGCAGCATCGTTTACCGGCATCCCCTCGTGGCAAACGGAGCGGGATTTATCGCCGAGCAGGAGCCGTTTATCGAAATTCCGCGCCCGACAGACATTGATGTCGATGCCAGTGGAAACCTTTACGTGACCAGTTGGAAAGATGGCGGGTTTACGTTCAGCGGCCCGAACGTCGGCTATGTGATCAAAGTGAAGCCCCCTGCATCTGGCGTCGATACACTGGCGGGAATCACGGGGACTTTGATTTCGTCATTGAAACAGGGAACGCCGTTGAAATCGTCCCCCACTGACAGCGAACTCGTTCAGCTCCTGAATTCGCCCAGCCATACGATTCGGCTAAACATTCAGCGAGAAATCTTAAGTCGTGGTGATCGGCCTGATCTGGCGAAAGGCTTGCAAAAGCTGGCTGCGTCGAACGATGCCAGCGTTGCCGTTCGAGTGGCAGCGATTTTCACGCTCAAGCAGTTGCAAGGTCAGAAGTCCCACTCCGTTCTGCTTGAATTGGCACAGAACGCTACGATCAGAGAATACGCGTTGAAAGCGATTGCTGATCGAAAGACGCAATTAGACACGACATCCGTCGCACCATTCAGCACTGCATTGAAAGACCCGAATCCAAGGGTACGTCTGGTGGCTGCTCGTGCGGTCGGGCGATTCGCCATGTTAAACAATGTCGATTCGAATCAGCTTCGTCAGACGACAAACGAGCTTGTTCCGTTGGCATCAGACCGAGATCCTCTGGTTGCTCACATTGCGATTCATAGCCTGGTTCAATTTAACGCCGTCGAAGCCTGTCTGGATGCGCTAAAAGATGATTCGCTGGAACGTCGTTTGGGGGCGTTGAACGTCCTGCGGCATCTGTACGATCCCGCAAGCATCAGTACGCTTTTCAGTTGGCTGGAGACTCATGCGAGCCGTGCTGCGAGCAGCAACGTAAAGACGAGCGAAACGGAAGCTGACCAGCGGACGAGATTAGCGATCCTGGCAACGCTTTGCCGGTTGAACTCGCGAGAGGCTGCGTGGACGGGTGATTGGTGGGGGACCCGCCCGGACACCAGCGGTCCATTCTATAAGCCAGTTGCCTGGTCGGAGTCGGAACGAATCCTGAAAGGACTTGGAGACGCTCTCTCCAAAGCTGATTCCGATACCGGAAAACGACTGTTAGTTGAAATGAAACGGCACAAGATCGAATTACCGAACTCACAATCTTTGATTGTGGCGTATGCGGCAGAAGATCAAGCGTTTGTTCCTACCGCTATCGACCTCCTCAGTGCCATGAATTCACCTCTATCGGAACAGTCAGGTCAATTGCTGGAACGGGTTGTCACCGCAACTGCTTCAAGTGATGAGAACCGATCAAAGGCGCTGCGGACTCTTCTGCGTCGAATTGATCAACCAGCGATCTCGAATGCAGGCATTCGGAGCTTCGTCAGCGTAAATGAGAACGCTCAGCAGGGGGAAACGGCGAGGGTTTGGGATGATTTTATCCGTGAATCAAAACTCGGTGCTCATCTTGGTGAATTTGTCAAACTTGTCAGCGAAGGCGGAAACCAATCTTCGGCAGCAGCACTGAATGCCAAAGAAGCCGCTTACGCCGTTTTACAGGCCTTGGCTGACAACGCTCGCGCGGGAAAGTCGGAACGAGACCAGGCACTGAAAGTCGTCGAACTCGCCTGGACTCACCCTGAGTCAACGGTCAGCCTGCTTCGCGCCATCGGGCGTTCCCGTGCCGAATCACAAGCGTTACAGGTTCGAGCACTGCGGAATTCCAAAATTCCTGAAGTTCGCGCTGCGGCTGAGTTTGCTGCAGCAAAGATGGAACTCGATCAGGAACCTGCATTCGATCCCAATAAGCCGTTGATCGCAAACCTCGCCTATGATGCGACTGTTGCTGATACCGTGAAAGTCAAAGGCGACGCCAAACTGGGGGCTCGATTGTTTACGCGACAAGGATGTTCTGCCTGTCACACCGTTTCACCCACCGAGCCACTGAAGGGGCCTCTGCTTCAGGACATCACGAAGCGGTATAAAAGAGAAGAGCTGATCGAATCGATCGTGAAGCCCAGCGCCAAGATTGCTCAAGGGTTTGAAAGTCAGTTCTTCGTCACACACGAAGGGAAAGTGTTTGACGGATTCGTCGTGCGCGAATCAGGTGACGAAATCGAATTCCGAAACGTGTCAGGACTCGCCACGACGTTGAAAAAAACAGACATCGAAGAGCGGGGCAAGCGAGAGGCGTCGATCATGCCGAATGGACTGGTGGATAAGTTGAATCCTGATCAGCTTGCGTCGATCCTGGCCTATTTGGAGTCGCTGAAGAAGTAGTCGTCGGTGGATTTTTCGTTGCCTCCGATGTTGGCCGCAACGGCCGTGATTCCGATGCTGCTGACATCGAAGAAGACTCGTCACGAGAGTGAGGCGAAACATCAATCGACTTCAACGTCGTGTGCCGCCGTTTCGGAGTCGTCATGGTGGTTAGTCGCTTCGCACGGAAACGCATTTTGACACCCAGTGCCGCCTTGTGGATGACAGTCAATCGGTGATCATTATTGGCGAAACCGGTTCTGTCTCGAACTAAAGTGCTTCGCCGCATCGCCAAGAAAGTGTCACGATCTGCAGCATCCAGACCGTGACACGGAAAACGTATTAGTGGCGAGGTGTGGAACTTTTCCCTGAGAGAACCTGCTGATCGAGAGCAATCGTGTCAGCCCGGATGATTCTCTCAGTCACAGTGACTCGACGGAAAACATTTTCCGTCAAGAGGCAGACCAATATTGCCTGAGCCAGGTCGCAACGACACGCTCATGAGAGGAGCGGAGAACAACGTAAGCTCCTCGCTCGCGCCCCATGCTAACAACGACATTGGGTCGGCGACTCCATTAAATCGCTCGGCCGTCGGACTCTCTGACGGACCAAATAAGTTATCCGTTCGATCACGGCCGTTCCAAACGAAAAAAGGGGGTGGCCCTTTCAGGCCACCCCCTGCATAACAGCATTCAAAAATCAGTCGCGATTGGTTGTGAATTCAGGGTAACCGAGCACACCCATTTCTGGAGCGTCGAGACCACCGACTTCATCAGCTTCACTGACTCGCAATGGAGTGATCAAATTACTGAACTTGAACCAGATCATTCCGGAGACGAATCCGAACACGAGTACAACAGCGGCACTCAGAAGTTGAGCATACAACTGAGAAGTGTCGCCATAAAAGAGACCACGCACACCGTCGGCAGCAGCTTCTGGCGTTCCACCAAATGCAGCCCGATTGATACCGTTCCAGCCACCACCGTAGGTGCCGTTTGCGAACAGACCGAGCGAGATCACGCCCCATGTTCCGTTCACGCCGTGAACAGAAATCGCACCGACGGGGTCGTCGACGCCCATGCCTTCCCAGAAGAACACGCTCAAGACAACGAGTACGCCAGCGATTCCACCGATAATCGCAGATGCCTTGCTGTCAACGAACGCACACGGTGCGGTAATCGCGACGAGACCAGCCAGCATTCCGTTACAAAGCATGGTGGTGTCTGGCTTCAGCCCCTTAGCCCACAGAGTGAACATCGAAGTGATGCAGGCGACGATACCGGCGATCATCGTGTTAACGACAACCGCACTGATTCTCAGGTCGGTTCCGGAGAGTGTCGATCCAGGATTAAACCCGAACCAGCCGAAGGCGAGGATGAACGTTCCCGCGACAACCATCGGAACGTGGTGGGCTGGCATCGGAACGGGCTTGCCGTTGATGAATTTGCCCTTACGTGGTCCGATACAGATGGCCCCGGCCAAGGCAAGAGCACCACCCATGGCATGCACAACTCCTGATCCAGCGAAATCGACCGCTCCGTGGCCAAATCCCATCGTCGCACCACAGTTGGCCAGCCAACCTCCACCCCAAACCCAGTTGGCGTAGAGGCAGTAAGGCAAAGCGACCCAGAAACCGTACAGACAGAAGTTCTTCCAGCTCCAGCGTTCTGCCATCGATCCCGTTGGGATCGTCGCCGTTGTATCCATGAACACCATCATGAAGAAGAACATGGCCAGGACACTGACATCGTCAAGACCTTCGAGGAAAAAGCCCTTTGTTCCCATCAATCCGTAAGCAAACGCTCCTGTCAGTTCTCCGGCATCGTTCTTGGCAGGACCGAGTCCGATTCCCTGGTTCAGCAGGGAAAGTCCAGGGCCAAGAGAGGCATACCAGCCGGGAGCCACAGGTCCGTTAAACCAGTTGCCCCAGCCGATCGCGAATCCGTAAACCCAGAACGCGAGGCAGCCCAGCGGGTAAACCATCAGGTTCATGGCAGCGGTGTGGGAGGCGTTTTTCGCCCGGCACAAACCGACTTCCACCAGCATGAAACCGGTCTGCATGAACATCACGAGGAAGCCCGCGACCATCACCCAGACCATGTTGATCGAGTACATGTTGTGAACGATCCGGTCGTACAATTTATCGACCGTCATTGCTGCGGGGTTACCATCACCGATCGGTCCGTCTGAAGGGGTCACCCACGTACCGGCTTTACCGCCAGTAGGATCCGGCCAGGAAGGAGCCTTCGGATCGTTCGTCCCTGTAAAGTATGCGGGCAATGCTGGTGGTGCTGCTGCTGGCGGGGCACCCTCGGCAGCGGCTGGTTCGGCTGGAGCAACGGCGGCAGCGTCCGGTTTCGGATCCGCTTCTTGAGCGTACAGCGACGCATAGTACCCTGAGACAGACGCAGTCATTGCGATCGCCAGAATACTGACCCACTTCTTGACACGTTTCAACTTCATATTGTTCCTCTTAAAGGCGGGGTACGGACATCCGGTACAAATGCAAAGGTGTGGAAATTTTTTACGGCTCGCGCCACAAAGCGCAGCGTCCTCGGCAACGCGAACTCGACGATCCCACTGGCCACGGCCGAAGAATCACAACCCTGCGATGACACATCAACGGGGCGAGCAACCAGCCACCGTGCTGCCGAGAATCTCGAAGTTTCAAACTTTGGCAATTAGCGTGCCAGCATTTCCGCCATTTGCGGCAACTCAGCCGCCGAAGCGATTCTTAACGTCTTTTCCCGCAGAATTTTTGAGGATTTCGACTCGCAGAATTCCCCGAGCACACAGATTGTGCCAAACTTACTAGCACCCATGCATAATTAGTGCGCCCAGTTCCCAAACACCCTGCTGCATGGGGATTTCCGCATCGAAGGTCATGCAAACAATCTCAACATCACACGTGTTTCGAGGATCCTTTGTCAGAGCCAATCAGCACTTGCCCTGGAAATTATTCGATTTTTGCGTCGGGAAGCTGTTTACGCAGATAACTGATGTGGCGACTGTTTTCCGGGAAACCTTCAGGGAAGGAAAGAAATTTGAGGGACTTCAATTGCGCGAACTGCCTGATTTCCGGTCCATCTTTCAGTCGCGTTTCCGAGATGCTCAGTGATTTGAGTTTCGTCAGTTTCACAAGGTAAGGAATCGCGACGTTCGAGATTCTTGTCGATGAAAGATTGAGCTCGATTAAGTCGCTCAGCAAAGAAATGTGCTTTACGCCCGCATCAGTCACATTAGTCTCGTAGAGTTCCAGCCGCTTAAGATGTTGAAGCGCCGACAACGCAGCGAATCCCGAACCGTCGATACGATCAGATTC
Source organism: uncultured Schlesneria sp. (assembly GCA_903899985.1). GTDB lineage: Bacteria > Planctomycetota > Planctomycetia > Planctomycetales > Planctomycetaceae > Schlesneria. The sequence continues at coordinate 22,036 of CAIULL010000018.1, read as the reverse complement.
CAAATACAAATTCTCGAGCTTCTGAAGGTGTTCCAATTGTCGCAGGCCGAGATCGGTGACGCCTGTCGACGATAGACCCAGGGCCCTCAATTCGGTCAAGCGGCCAATTTGTTCCATCGTCCGATCCGTGACGGCCGTGTGACCAAGCTGCAGGTATGTGAGATGCGAAAGTTCAGACAGCCGAGCAAGCCCCTCATCAGAAACTGGCGCTTCGAACAGGGAAAGCACCTGGAGCATAGGTAACCGGGAGAGTTCCGCCAGGGCATGTCCTTGGACCTTTGTCCTTGCGAGGGTGAGATCTCGAAGTGAGCGAATTTCGGCGAGTGATGCGAGGCCATTGTCTGAGATTTGAGTGCTGGATAAATCCAGAATCTTCAGTTCGCGATTTTCCGCCAGCAGGGGCAGCCAGTCGTCCTTGACATCCGTATGCTCCAATTCAAGTTTCTCAAGCGCGGAAATCGCTGAAAGGCGGCCTAATCCCTCAGTCGTAACAAAGGACTCGCGGAGGCCCAGAACTCTCAGCGATTTCAACGCGTCGCACTCGGAAAGCTGCCGAATCTCTTCGTTGGTACACGTTCGATGTGCGTTGAGATTTACTGTGACAACGGGATCACCCGATGACGGTTGCGTGATCCCCAAATTCGTAAAGTAGGCGGCAGGAAGATCCGATCTGCGACTCACGCTGGCACCGATGCTTTTGAGCCAGAGGACGACAGCATCTTCCTTGGCATCTCGCCCTGGAAACGGCAGTTCTTTCGATTCACCGGTACTTTCCCCCGACGTAAGCCCGAGGCTGGCGAACTCTGACTTGTGCGCTCGAATGTAGATCCCCAGAAGTCGCTTCGTTTCCCGACCGCTATCCCAAAACGCCTCGCTGCACTGGTTCAACTTTTCCAGCGCGGGGCCGCCAAGTTTCTCAAGGTACGTCAACCGTTGATCAACATTGGCGGGGGGCTGGGAATTCGGAAACAAAGCGAGCGCTCCGCGAATGGCAGCCGAAGCCCGTGTGGCATTGATCAGTTCATAGGATTCCGCAATTCCCTGGAAATCCGCCAAGTCACCCTCGAATAAATAACGAAATCCACCATTACCGATAATTCCAGATGCACCACAAACTTGAAGCACGACGCGCTGAGGTTCCGGCAAATTGCGCAAGGCATTCAGATCATTACCATCGGTCAATTCCGCGATACGTCTAAATAACTCATTCGTCAATTCAAAGTCGTTCGGGCTGGCAAACAGGCTTTCAAGAGAGGGACGGTCCATTGCGAATGTCTCCGATTCCGGATGTTGCTGACTTGAATCCTTTTCGGGAGGACCGGTTGTTGTAGGAAGGGCAGGATTGCACCCTGCTACGAGAACGAACGTACACGCCGCGAGCAGGCTGCATTCAGCGTAGAATCGGTTTGCTCGACAACCATTAATGGGGATGCGGTACCCGGCGACCCATCGGAGCAACCTGTTGACCGAGCCGGAAAATAGCCGACAGACAAACATTGCGTCCTCGACGGAACGAATGAAATCCGCGAACGAGGCGACCACCGTGTAACTCCGATGCCCGAGCATACCATGAGCAGAATCATAAAAACAAAGCATAAATGCTGGCTTTGCCGATGACAGGCTGAATCATGCATCAACTGCAACAGAGGGACTGCGACTCGACATGCCGATGAAAGAGGCAACGATGCGCGAATTGAATACGCCTGGAGGGATTCGAACCCCCGACCGACGGATTAGAAATCCGTTGCTCTATCCAGCTGAGCTACAGGCGCTTGTCACGGAGCAAGTATCTCGATGAACGGGAGTACCTGCAAGCTGTCTGGGTTCCAAAATCCAATGAGGATGCATGAAAAACGAATCGCCACTGCACAATTTGTGATCGCGAAAACCTGAATTCGAGGTGAAAGCACCAATTTGGATTTCTTGTTTTTATCACCCAAACTGGCTGTTTCGTAACACAGTTCAACGACCGGCGGCCGCCAAGCTGGCGAGGAACGGTTAAAAGGGCTGGTGAGAATAAATGAATTAATTCAGTTGTACGGGTTAGCCTGACGATGTTGTGATAGAAGGAATTTGAATTCAGATGAAATTCCGTCCTCGACCACGGACGCTCTGTCAATCTTCAAAAGTTTCTCGCTCGAAATGGATGAAGCCCAATTAATTCATTCAAGAACTCGATTGGGAAATGGCACGTACCGGCTGAACGAAACGGCACTGATTGCCACAAACGGAAGAACAGACGGGACTTTGGCATGAAGCTGATTGATTTTCGTCCGCGGGAGATACTTTCCTCGTTGCTGTACAAGCCGTCGCCGGTGGTCTATTCCGATAGTTTTATCTATTCGTTGCTGCCAAGAAGGCGTTCGCATCTGTGGGTGATTGCGGCGCCGAAAACAGGTTCGACCTGGCTTTCGAAAATTCTCGAAAACTATCTTGGTTGGGACGTACGTTCGCTGACAGGTGCCTATGATCGGCGCGAACAGGAACCAAGCTTGCGCGCACTGGCCCAGTCCGCGTCAATCGACAAAGTTCTCTGGAGGCATCAGCACACTCGGGCGTCGAAATCCACGATCGATCTCATTCGCCAGGCCGCGATTTTGCCCATCATTCAGACGCGGGATATTCACGATACGGTGATTAGTTTTTCCGATCATTTTCACCACGAATCGACAATTTGTCCGATGGCCTATATGGACGACGTGCAATGGCGCCGTTTAGATGATGCCGCCCGGACTCAGTTTATGATCGATATGGTGGCACCCTGGTATTTCAACTTTTACGCGGGTTGGTTTGCCAGCGATCTCGTACGTAACAAGATTGCGTACGTCTGTCGCTACGAGAATCTGAAGAGCGATCCGTACGTTGAGCTGATCAAGATCTGCGAGCACTTCGGTTTACCGGTCAACGAAAGTCGAGCGCACTCGGCGATCGAACGTGCTGCGTCACAACCGACCCGACTGAACCACGGGGTGATTGGACGTGGAGCAATTCTTTCCGACGACCAGAAGGCAACACTCGCTCGAATGCGAAGCTACTATGCCGATATCGATTTTTCCGCCGTTGGATTCCCGGCCTGACGGCAGAAGCGCGCGTCGCCGAAACACGACAATGACTCTCGAAATCGGCAAACCATGAACGGATCGAGGCGATGTTCCCGAACGTCATGAAATCGTCGGTGAAGCGAGACCCCATACGGATTGGTTTTCTCGCTAACTCGTTTTTTCCAATTGTCGGCGGGGCAGTAATCCGGAACTCGTTCGTGCAGGTCAGAATGGAGTTCTCTTTCCAAACGAGAATGCAGAAGCATTGACCGAGAATCTTCAACGATTGATCGACGTCCCGACGGAACTATGCCGCCTGAGTCAAGGTGTCCCCGCGTCGGTTCGGCAGTTCGACTGGTCCAAATTCGAAGAACAGTATTCGTCACTTTACCAAAGTGCGTACATCGATCTTCGGTCGTCCCGGGTGCTTGTCGTTATGGTTTGACTGGTTGATTTAGTCAGAAGTCAACGGTCAATGTCGGGCCGGCTTCTGATCCGTTTCGCTCGTCGAGATTGTTCGCGAATCTCGTTGATCTTCCTGCGAATTGACGCCAGGGGGCGCAGGGGGGCAGGTCCAGATGTTTTCAACCTTATTCCGCCTGTCCACTTTTCCTCAGATGCCAGCGAAACTCATGTCTGCAATCATGTACCGCGTATCTGCCCGAGATTTTTCTTGATCCAGTAGGAGAATGCCAGCATCGTTGAAGCACTTCCGATCAGTGCTGCACATGATGGCTCAGGGATAGCAACAGTGACATGTGCGCCACTGATTGCCAAGCTCCATCCAGTAATTTCCAAGTGATGAGTACTATAATCGTAGCCTCCAACGACTTCTCCGCCAGGAAATGAATAGTCGTCAAAGTGATCACCGTGACTCACCTCAATGGACAGTCCTCCGCCATTGAATCCCGCAACGTAGCTCAATTTCTGCAACTCATTGAAGCTTCCTGACGCCGAGAAACTCACGGCCGTACCTGGACCGCCATCAATGACAGGGTGTGGTTCACTTGCATGAAAGGCTGTGCCTGTGATCGTAAATGAATCTACGCCTCTGGCACCGCCGCCGGGAATTGGGTCACTTGCGGCGTAAAGATTGATTGTCATTGAAATATGCCAATTTGCAGTATCGACATCCTGTGGCCCTGAGTTACCCCCTTCATTAATAGCGCCGCCGTTCAGCGTTAATGTGAAGCTCGTTAAGGTGTCCACAACGTCGTACTTCACGTTGTCGTCAATCGGAAGACCTGGAAATATATTACTGGCATAGATGTCGTTTACAGGCTGACACATGACTGCTGTGAATAATACAAGTTGATAGAAGGAGAAAAGTTTTGCCGTAAACGTTGATCGAGTCGAATGATCGGTTCTCATTGCGGTTCTCCGTTCAGGGTGCAGTGTAGAAGACATGAGTCGACCACCAGAGCCTGACTCAATGGTACGGCGCAAAAACTGGATAAGTGGAGTCGGATATCCAATTTAGTGTACCTGTTCGCACGCGCGACTGCAAGCGTTTTCTTAAGGCTTTGCGTCAGTCGATGGATTGCGACGTGACATGTTGGGGATTCAGTAATAAGCGCCCGCTTTTACTGAGTTCCCTTCGTTTGTTTGACAGAGGCCAAAGGCTGCCGAAAGAGCGCCGTATCTGTAGTCAAAGGATCCATTTTCAGGACGATGATGGATTTCATCGCGACGACCGAAGTGGTTTGAAACGGGGTGATTCAGGGAGCTTGGCAGACGCTGTAAGCGAAAATGCGGTCTATGAGTTGATGTGCTTTTTGCCCAGCCATCTCTGGAAAGAGCGGTAAGAGCAACTTATCGAGCAGCCTGAAATTGCGCTCGAACAGATGCGGTCGTTCACTCGCGAGTCTGTTAAGGATTGGCAAGACCGTAACAAGAAGCCTTAGAAGTTGCGCGTTTGAGATCTCAAGAGCATGTTTCAGTTGAATGGCTTTGGAAGATGTCGGAATTGACGTAACTCTGAGGACTAAAGCGAATTCCCCCTATGGCGGATTTTGAATTTGTCAGGATTTCAAATCGGGGAAAGAATACATAGCCGCTTGCAGCGGCTTTCCAGGTTCTGCGATAACATTCGTCCGTCGAAGACTTCCTGACTCACGAGTGCGACGAACGTCTGCGGAATAAAAAGTCTGTCATTGAATTTGGTCGCCTGCAAGAGGGTCGAAAATCACGAGATCCCGGCTCGTAGTAAACGGACCGTCAGACCGCTAGAATCTTGTCCCCACCCTCAGCCCTTTACGTAGCAGAGTTCAGCGCAATCTGGTGGAAATTCTGGTTTTATTAAGGCAAAACACCTCGCATGGCGTCGACCAGCTCTTCAAGTATTCGAATTGGCATCGTGGGAGCCGGCGAAAATACTCGCTTGCGGCATATCCCAGGTTTAGCCGCGATAAAAGATGTCAAAATCGAGGGAGTCGTCAATCGGACTCCCGCTTCGACGGCTCGTGTCGCAACGGAATATGACATCCCTCGGCAATTTCCCAACTGGCAGGAACTTGTTGCCGATCCCGCGATCGATGCGGTCGTTGTCGGCACGTGGCCGGATCTGCATTGTGACGTGACCTGTGCTGCCCTGGCGGCGGGGAAACACGTATTGTGCGAGGCGAGGATGGCTCGCAACCTTGCCGAAGCCCGGCTGATGCAGCAGGCCGCAGCTGCGCGACCGGACCGCGTCGCGATGCTTGTTCCCAGCCCGTTTGGATTGCAGGTCGACCCTGAAATCCAGCAACTACTGCGCGACCATTTCATCGGCGATCTTCGGGAGCTCGTCGTGCTGGGTGCCGACGACCAGTTTTTCGATTATTCAAAGTTTTTGCATTGGCGTCAGGACGCGAACATCAGTGGACTGAATGTTTTAACATTGGGAATCATGCACGAAACCGCGCTGCGATGGGTGCCCCAGCCGACTCGCGTTTTCGCCCAGACTCACATTTTTGAACCAACCCGGCCCAATCCGGCGGGAGCCGGTAACATTCCGGTTACAGTCCCTGACAGTGTCCAGGTGCTGACACAAATGCCCGGTGGAGCACGTGGGATCTACCATTTCAGCGGGATCGATCTGCACGGGCCTGGAAAGCAGATTCATTTGTACGGCACTTCAGGCACAATCAAATTCACGTTTGGTGCTGAGGAGCGGGTCTTTATTGGTCGGGTCGGAGACGCTCGACTGCGTGAACTGACGATTCCGTCCGAAAAGCTCGGTGGATGGCGAACTGAAGCCGAGTTTATCGGCGCGATTCGCGGCGAGGAATCTGTCCGGCGGACGGACTTCGCCAGTGGACTTCACTACATGGAATTTACGGAAGCTGTCGCCATGAGTGCGGCAAAGTCGTTACCCGTCGATCTGCCATTGCTCTGAAAGGACAGACATGACTTATGGCGTCACGCCATTCGCCGTCAGCTTGAAACAAATTCGCAAAGCCGCAGGTTCGCGAAGCAAATCGATTTACCGTGACCTTCGCGAAGAGTTTGCAGACGAGCTTGCCGAAGATCGCGAACAGGTCGAGGAAGCGAACGAAGACGACGAATTTGATCCGGAATTATCCCTGGAACGCGCGCTGCGGCATCTGATTCTCGGTGAAGACCGATGGGATTACGAAGGAGCCAAATACGCTTACGCCGTAGAATTGATGTGTTCGTTTTACGGCCATATCCTTCCCAACGATCAATGGTCGGGAATTTCGCTCGGCTGGGCCGAAACAATCAACGACAGCCTGCTGGAATCGGGTGTGACGGCAGAAACATTCTCGATCTTCGGGCATCTTTTCTATCGTGGATCTCCCATCGAAATTCCAGAAATCGACGATTTTCCGTGTATCGGCTACGTCACCTTAGAAGAAATTCCCGGCGCGCTGGCCGCGTTAACGGACAAGCAATTATCGCTTATTAAGTGTGACGGTGGAGAAGAGATTCGAAACGCGCTCAAGCAGGTTCGCGACTGGCTGGAAACCTGTCAGCGTGACAAGTCCGATCTTGTTTGCTTTTATTACTGACCTAAAACACGAGGAGACCAGCATGATCGACAACGTATCGCGACGAGACTTCCTGGCGACGACGGTCGCTGCGGCCGCGACGGCAAGTTCAATGACAACCGGTCTTCAATCATTCGCTTCGGCTCAGGACAAATCCATGCCAGATCAATTGCCAATCATTGACACTCATCAGCACCTGTGGGACCTGACGAAGTTCAAGTTACCCTGGCATCAAGGTGACGATACGAAACCGCTGCAACGCAGTTTTGTCATGTCTGACTATCTCGAAGCGACGAAGGGTCTGAACGTCGTCAAGACGGTCTACATGGAAGTCGATGTCGAACCTGACCAGCAGGTGGCAGAGGCTGACTACGTGACCGATCTTTGCAAACGTGACGACAATCCCATGGCCGCGGCTGTCGTGTCAGGTCGCCCCGGCACTCCGGGTTTTGAACCCTACATTCGTCGCCTTGCCGACAACAAGTACATCAAAGGTATCCGCCAGGTACTGCACGGTGATTCGACCCCGGCCGAATTCTGCCTGCAACCAAAGTTCGTCGAAAGTATTCAGTTGCTGGGCGAACTCGGTAAAAGTTTCGACCTGTGCGTACGGCCTGCTGAAGTCGTTCACGCCGCGAAGCTTGTCGGTCAGTGTCCCAAGACTCGTTTCATCCTCGACCATTGTGGAAACATGAGCGTGACATCAACGGATCTGGCGCTCCGTAGGAAATGGGAGCAGGGGATGCAGGAACTGGCCCAGAAGCCGAACGTGATCTGCAAGGTCTCCGGGATTATCGTGACGGCCAACAAGGACTGGAAACCAGCCGACCTTGCTCAGAACATCAACTTCACATTAGACACGTTCGGCGAAGACCGTGTGATCTTTGCGGGCGACTGGCCTGTCTGTACGTTGAAGGCGTCGTTTGCCCAGTGGGTGAACGCGCTCAAGCAGATCGTGAAAGACCGACCCGTTGCCTTCCAGAAAAAGCTGTTCCACGACAACGCCGCGAGGTTCTATGGAATTTGAGTTTCGGGATCAAACGAACCCGTCGGCAATCAGTTGATCGATTGTTCGAGCAAATGCGTCGACGGTTTCGTTGATGTCACTGTCGCTGTGAGCGGCCGAAGTCATGCCGCTCCAGCCAAACCAGTCGACTCCGTTCGTAATCAGTGCGGTTCTGAAGGCATGCTTCAGGGCCGCAGGCTGCTCGACATCAAGCTTTTCGTATTTACCACCGTGAGGAATAAACTCGTCATTGGTTGGGCGAGGGCCTTCGTAGCCGGGCAGGATGTGGACCATCGAAAACTCACCGTATGCAACCCAGGGTATCGATTTTTGTGCGAAGAGATCGTTCAGGCGACGGCGTAATTGACGAGCCGTTTCGATGGCTCGACCGCCTGCCGCTCCATCTTTTAAAGCGTCCAGAGCGGCACAGCCCGCTGCTGCAGATAAGGGATTTCCGTTAAACGTGCCGGGATGTTTTATTTTTTTCCCGTGCCGATTACCGAAAGCAATGGCGTCGAGAAGATCGGCCCGGCCGCAAACGGCCCCACCGGGCAATCCCCCTGCAAGGATTTTTGCCAATGTGGTCATGTCGGGTGTGACATTGTAATGGGCCTGAGCCCCGCCAGGAGCAACTCGAAAACCGGAAATCACCTCATCGAAAATCAGGATGACGCCATAACGCGAACAAAGGTCGCGTAATCCTCGCAGGAATTCTCCCTGAATCGGCACAAGCCCCCAATGTCCCCCGGTCGGCTCAAGGATCACACAGGCCGGCTGCTGCTCACGAAACACCTGTTCGACCGCTTGAAGGTCGTTCGGCGGAATCGCCACCAGGTCGCTGAGAACGCCGGGCGTCACACCCGGCATGGACCAGTCGTCAACCGTGTAGGGAGCATAGGCGGCGGGGACAAGCAGATCGTGCCAGCCGTGAAAATGGCCAATGAATTTCGCAACCTTGATCCGGCCTGTGACGAGCCGCGCGATGCGTAAGGCCATCAGCGTCGCTTCCGTACCGCTGCTGGTGAATCTGATTCGTTCGGCGGAAGGGACAAGACGCAGAACGCGTTCACCCCACTCGATTTCAAGTTCATGGCAGGCGGAAAAGTGCGTCCCGCGAGCCATTTGATGCTGGACGGCCGCGACAACATCGGGATAGCCGTGTCCTAAAAGCAGGGCTCCATGACCAACCCAATAGTCGATTAGCGAATGTCCTTCGACGGTGATTTTGCGCGAGCCTGCTGCTTCCCTCACATAGACCGAAAATGGTTGCAGATATCGGGCGTCATGGGTGACTCCATTCGGAAAAACGGAAAGACCCCGTTCGAAAAGTCGTGCCGATTCACCGAATCTGGCTCGATACGCTGCTTCAATTCCCGAGGCCTTCGACAGCATGACAGTTTTCCTGTGAGAAACACGACAACAATGGTTCGTGAATCGTAGAGCGAAATTGAGCTTGAGCAAAGCGTTCGTCAGATCGTTGACGATAACGTCCAGAGGAACTGTTGTTTGAGATCTCGGCGAGTGCCACGTCAAAGCGAACGATTCAGGAGGCCAACGTATGACCCACTTCGGTCATCCGGGACTCTTCGATTGCTTCGAAAAGAGGAAAGAGACTGCGTCGCCGAAGACTCCGAAGCAGAGGCACACACGCCGAACTTCGAGTTTTGATATCGCGCTAGACGTCCCCCGTCGTCGCCCCCAGGAATCGACCCCCGTCGACGCGATAGACTTCGCCTGTGACGAAATCAGTCCCTTCAAGCAAGTACATAACTGCTCGATTAACATCATCAGCCGAGCCGATGCGATGCAGGGCCGACGAACTTCGAATCTGTTCGAGTTTCTGATCGGAAGCGTTGGCGGATGGCTCAACCGTTCCCGGAGCGATTGCGTTCACCGTGATTGTCGGGGCCAGTTCGACGGCAAGAGCCTTCGTCAGCGTCGCCAATCCACCTTTGGCAACGAGGTAAGGAAGGAAGTAACGGTAAGGCCGATCAACAGCCCAGTCCGTAAAATGGATTATCTTTCCCTGCAATCCGTTCTCGACGGGTTGCTGAAGCATCGCCTTGGCAGCTGCGACAGCCGTAAAGTAAGGCGCGGAGAGATTGGATGCGATCGCTTCGTAATAATCGTTTGGCTGAAGAGTATCGAATGGCGTTCGCGTGTAGATACTGGTGAGATTGACCAGGACGTCAAGCGATCCAAATCGTGTGACCGTTTTTTGAACCAGCAAATCGGCTTCTTCGGGATTTCGCAGATCTGCTCGGAACGCTTCAGCTTCAACTCCGATCAGTCGGCATTCATCAACGACCTTCTGCATTCCATCCGGACTCGTGTGATAGCTGAATGCGAGATTTGCGCCTCGTTCCGCCAGCAGCAGTGCCAGCCTGGCTCCGAGACGCCGACCACCCGTAATCAGTACCGTTTTGCCAGCCAGCCGCATGGTGTAATGCTCACGTCAGCGTTCCAAGTTCGCGACACGCACTTCGGAAATCATTTCGTGGACTTGAGGAACTGTTCGTACGCCTCTGCGACATGCCCGTCTGCCGAGTTTCCTGGATGGATAAACAAGCCGTACCGCAACCTGAGCGATGGTGTGACGTCATCCAGAATCACCGGTTTGGATTTATTGGGATCGTTTTGATAGGCACCTTCGCCAAAAGGACTCATGGAAAACAGACCGTAATCTCTGACGTGGTACCGTGACGGACGGAAATTACTCGGATGGTCCATCAGAGTGACACCATATTCTTTGGCTTCGACCATCCCGGAATAATCGACCCATCTTGCGGGTTGTCCCCAGCATTCTTGAGTTGTTTTCTTCCCATCGGAGTTCAGGACTTTGCCACCTTCTTTTTCACGCATGGATTGCGCGATACGGATACCGAAAAGTCCTTCCTTCGTATCATCGAATCTGGCAAGTTTTCCTTTGGGGGGCGCGATCGTGGTGTCGTAAGTGATCAGCCGGTTCGGATAAATCGCGATGTTCGTTGTCTCGATCAATGCGGGTGTCCCGTCAGTTCCGATCCAGTCATTGATTAACTGGAATGTTCCAGGATTTCCCGAATGGAATTTGACTTCGCGAGTCGTGATTCGACCCCGTTCCGCCCAGAATTTGATATCGTTCACTTCATCCACGGACAACCAGATGCCTCGATGGTGAGGATGTTCTTTTTCGTTCGGATCAATTGGACGGGTCAGAATCGCACCACCGGCCGCTCGTACCGGCCAGAAATACGGCTTGGGGAGCGAAGCCCCGTGATGGAAGACCGTGAATTCTTCGCCGGCAATTTTGACGACAATTCCCTCGGTACCCGATTCAATCGTGACATTGTCTTCGGCATGTCCCTTCAACCAGGAACCGGCAAACGTCGAAAGACATGCGAGGTACAATCCGCACTTCCAGAATCGAAACATTGACGGGCTCCATTCCACGGAATCTTGTTGCCGAAAAAGTCCAAACACTTGGAAAATGACTATACCGTGGTTCCGTTGATCGGGTCGACTCATCCAAGAATCAAAAGCAGCATCAAAGATCCCGACAAAGTCGCGGCGATGTCATCAATTATTTTTTGGCCTGTGCTCCCCAACGTTTCATGCGAACGGCATTTGCCTGACGATAGGGATCGTCGGACGATGACCGTTCGAGCGTCGAAATCGCCTTGGGAAGCTGATCAAGTCTGGCATAACTTTGCGCGAGAAGTGATCGGGCGGGAAAGTACCACCGTCCTTTCCGGTCGTATTTCTTGATGTAGTCTGTCAAAAGTTCGACGGCGGTGGCGTATTCACCCATTTCGTATTTACAAAGTGTCGTCCAGTAGAAGGCGTCTTCCGCCGCAAGTCTGTTAATACGGGCGATTTCAGGCGGGTTTGGCTCGACCTCAAGATGCCGGATTCGCAGATATTTCGAGGTGGCATCGGCGAACTTTCCGAGTAAGTGTTCGGCCCGGGTTTTTTGCATCTTGCGTTCGGGAACACCAATCGTTGCCTTCCCCTCGTCGTCGATCTTTACGGGGATGGGAACGCTGAACGGCACGGTTAACCGCTGACCTTCCTGAACTTTTTCTTCTGTCGGCGAGCGAAGTTCGATCAATTGAAGGCGTGGGTATGTCCACGACTTCAGGCTGTCAACGGGCCAGCCGCCAAATTTTGCAACGCGATTCAACTGGCCGATTCGCCCCTCTTCGTCCATCAACGGATCGTAAAGGACGCAAAGATCGCTCGGCGGCAGTGCCTGCTCCAGGTTGTGCATTCGATAACACCAGAAATTGGCATTCGTAATCAGAAAAATAGCCGGTTCTTGCAGGTCATCAACGGTCAGTCGATAGGGTTCGTTGACCGACATTTGCTCGAGCCATTCCGGATGGGACGTGATTTCGGCGAGTGTCGCGATAGGCGTATCACTGGAGTTTGAATCATTCGTGACGGGCAGCCCGAGCCGCAGATCAAACAGATAAACTTGTCCTTCAACGAGAACACCGAGCAGCCAGTTGTCTCCCGTTGATTTCTTTGCGGACTTTGGTCGAACGATAATCGTATCAATACGAAGTTGCTTCAAGATCTCGGAACAGATCCAGGCGCGGTCTTCCGTCGACCCACGTCCCAGTTGCAGACACAGATAGGGAAGGAGTGGCAGTTCGATTTCGTCATCTTTCCACAATGCCACGTTGCGACAGACAAAATCGACGATAATCGCAACTTTCTGCAATTCTCCCTGGCCACGATCGGACAAGTATCCGGCAACGACGCGATTAAAGAGGGCATCGCGAACATGGTTTGCGTCCATAGAATCGTACTTGGCTTGCTCAAGCCGAGGCTTGTCATCCGGCGAAAGCCAGCCGGACGGAAACTTCACCGCAACGGGCTTATCGATCGTCGCTTGATCAGTAATCTTCTGCAGCTCAGCCTGTTTGAATCGCCAGGAATTCAGCAGACTGACTGGTTTATCGGGAGTCGAATTCACTCCGAAGTTTTCTGGACGCAATTGATGGATCGCACTCGTCAACACGTCATCCGAAGTTGCCGTGGCAGGCGCGTTGGAGGAGGACGCGGTCGGAGAGACCTTTCTGGAGCCGCATCCAGCGACGGTAAAGGCCAGAATCATCAGAAAAGTCAGACTAAGCGAACGCATGTCATCGACCCGAAAAAGTGGAATTGATTGCAACTTCGCCACATACGACGAAGAGATCAAAAGCGTTGACCGACAAAGATGTCGCATGATAGGCGCTTGCGCGAGGAATTTCATTCCTTCGACGTCCGGCTCAGCAAAGAAAACGAGCCACGTTCAAATGAACGTGGCTCGTCGGTTTTTTTTACGAGACTTAGAACCGGAATTTCCAGAGAGGCGATGACCTCATGATTGAAAATCGGGTTACTTGGACGACTAACCCCGCCGCGAAGATTTTTCGAGGGAGGGCGAGGCTCCCGCCGAGCCTCGAAGTAGGTAGACGCATCGACTGGGGGGCTCGGCAGGAGCCTCGCCCTCCCGTTGGGTTGCGAGCCTTGCCCGTGTCAGATCATCAGCGTGGATTAATCAGTCTTCGTAGTGAACTACGACGTGATTTCCGATGGATCGAACGGAAACGGCATATTTTCCGTAATCGTAACGAACTTTGTTGCCGTCGTGTGTCACTTTCACTTTCCGTGGATCGCAAGGAGGAACACAGATCTCGACGTTAACGCAGGACTTGCAGCAGGCGTTCTTGTTGCAGGGATCAGGAACCTGAACGAGCGTCGGAACAGCACACGGGGCGATATTACGAGTGCCCCGGTACTTGACGTTCTGGTAGGCCACGGCTGTCGGCGGAGCCAGCGTGTAGCCATACTCAACAGGACCTGACGGGTATTGGCTGAATGATGGCTGAGCGGGTGAACTGTAGGCAGGTGAACCGTAGGAAGGTTCGCTGTAAACCGGATCAGGAACCGGTGACAGTGGGGCCGGCATCGGGATGGAATTGACTTGCCCAGTCAAAGCAGGTCCGATCGACAGCGGCAGCGCTGACCGCATCGCACGACTTTCAGCGGCACCGATGGCGGTCGCCATCATCGCCAGACTCAATCCAAACAACAGTGTTCTCTTCATTTTCGACTTCTCCAATCGCAAAACAGTTGAATCTCCGCCCAGGCATCGATTCGCAACTCAGTAATTCTTGCAGATGATTCCCGTACTCCGTAGCGGAAACATCGCTCACGAGCCAATCTCGTCGTGAAACTCGAACAGCATCAGAAGAATAGGAATAATAGGTTGACATTACCGACGCAAGGGGACCGGGTGAGAAACTCAGACCGAGTGCGATTGCGTCAGCTAACTGAGACAAGCATAATGCGCAAATTGATCGCGGCGCCGGATTTCCCTTTCTGGTCGCGCGGTTTCGACGAAACTCGAATTGGCTTTCGACGAGGATTCCGTCATGTCGCTTTTCCGAAACATCCCCTGTCGGCGTGAAATGAATGACCTGTGGCACGTTGCGAAAACAGGGTTCCCCGCACTGGCGGTACTGATCGTAACGGTTGGCTCGATCGCCTTCGCACAAGGTAAGGTGAAAGAATCGGCAAATGTCCGGGTCGATGAGAAAGGCCGGAAGTTTGTCAATAAGATCCCGTTTGACGTATTTTTCGACGATCCGCTTGGGGTCGTCAGCAGCAATAAGAACAGCGTGGCTCCTCCGGCGGAAGCCATTACCGCAAAAGAAGATAAGCCAGCGCAAGTAGCGGCGCCCGCTTCACCGTCTGCCAAAGGTGCAGGGGGGATCCAGTGGCAGGAACTGATCCCGATCGAAGAACTGCAGGGGGAAGTCAAATCCGTTCGCAACAGCCTGAACAAGCAGATGGCGAACCAGGGGAGTTATAACTCGAATTTCAAAGAAATCGCTGTTGACGGCGCGGAAATGGCCGCCCTGGCGGGAATCGTTCAAGAGCATTCCGAGTCACTGAGCTGGAAAGATAAGGCTCAGTACGTGCGTGACTTTGGTGCTCAACTCAGTCAGTCGGCCGTTGGTTTAGGGAAGGACAATTTTGAAAAAACTCGTTCGGCGTTTCAGAAGCTGACGTCCGTTCTGGAAGGTTCGGTCCCAGCTGACGCGGGTGATGTCCCTTCGACTCGCCCGTTCAACGAAGCGGCCTCTCGTAAGGGGCTGATGAAACGGATCGAAAAGGCGAAGAACTTTCTTAAGCAGGACGTCAACAGCGAAGCCAAATTCAAATCGTTGTCCGATCAGATCCGGCGCGAAGCGGCACTGATTTCCGCCTTGGGCTCCGTCATTACCACGTCTGGTTACGAATATACGTCAGACGATGACTATCAAAATCACGCGAAAACGCTGATTGACGGAGGTAAAGAAGCGGCCTCGGCTCTGAAGGATGAATCTTACGATCGATTCAAACAGGCCGTCGACAAGGTCAATAAATCTTGTACGGACTGTCACGCCTCGTACGGAAACGGTTAATCGGACTCGCGTCGAAGTTTCCAGTTCTTGTCGTCGCGGCTTTGTGCCTTCGATGAATCACGTTTTTGTCGACAGGGCTTGCAGCCTCGGTTTGATCAAGTGCAACGCGTTCGTCCCCCAGGCCTCAGCCGGATTGTTCATCGTTTTCGACTGACAAAAACTGACAACCGCGTCGCGGAAACCTGCCCTTGTCTGATTTCCTCGGTCCCGAAAGAGTAGGCAAACAGCTTGCTCGGCGCCGTTCTGGCCCGTTGACAGTGGTCAGACTTTTCAAAAGTCTCTATGGTTCTGTCATCTCGAATTCAACGCACTTCACGTCAGACGAAGGATCACTATGAAGTCCGCCATGCGTTTTGTGTTTCTCACGGGAATGCTCACTGTCGCCGCGTTCTCAACCACGCCAACGGTTGCGGATTTGATTGAACTGAAAACAGGACATAAGCTCGAAGGGGACGTCCTGAAACAGCAGGCCGATACGTTGTACGTAGATATCGGAATTGACGTGATCAAAGTTCCGCTGAACCAGATCAAGTCGCGGACTGCCGCAAAGGATGCTGCAAACGTTCCCGATGCCACGCAAAAGCATCAGCTCTATCGCACCGCTCAGCTTCCCCGGCGGAGTATCAAGGAGTTAACCGAAAAGTTTGGCGAAGGGGTCGTGCTTGTCCAGACGCCGGGGGGACTTGGTTCCGGGTTCATCGTCAACGAAAACGGTTTTTGCGTGACGAACTACCACGTGATTGAACGAGAGACACGCATCGCCACCACAATTTTCCATCGTGGTGAGGACGGGTCGTTCAATCGACGCAGGATCGACGACGTTCGCATCGTCGCCTTAAACCCGTTTTTCGATCTGGCACTGTTGCAGATCCCGGTACAAAAAGACCTTGTTTTCAAGCCGACTTATCTCGCGGCCGAAGAAGATCTGCAGGAAGGTGAAGAGGTTTTTGCGATTGGAAACCCGCTCGGCCTGGAAAGATCTGTTTCACAAGGAATCATCGGGACCAAGAATCGCAATTTTCGTGGTCAGGTCTACATTCAGACCACGGCAGAAATTAATCCGGGCAACAGTGGTGGACCGCTCTTCAATGCTCGGGGCGAAGTTATTGGTGTCACGAATATGAAGTTGCTGTTTGCGGAAGGACTCGGCTTCGCGATCCCCGTCCCCTATGTGAAATTATTCCTCGACAATCATGAGGCCTTTGCGTTCGACCGGAACAATCCCAATTCAGGATTCCGGTATCTCGATCCGCCACGGCGCAAGACAATTGGCGAACCTGCAAAAACTCCGTGATCCGATTGGTGTCGAATTTCGTTCGGTCGTTGAAACCCCGTTTAATTCTGACGGGTAATGGCCAGCAGGAGCTTCATTTTTCGAATATCAATTCTGTGCAAAATCAACTCGCCGCCGTTGTTGGATTGGCCACAAGTTGCGAAGATGCTCGCCGCAATGGTTTCAGATTGGTTTACGGATTGAAAAACGTGGGCGTGCAGCGTTAACCGAAAGAACGCGATCGCTCTTTACTAGACCTTGAAAGGGATTGGACTCATTCATGAATCGATTGTGGCTCCGCTTGTCAGTACTGTTCACGTGCCTTGCCCTCGTTGCGACAACTTCGAACCTTTTGCAGGCGGGCGATAACACCCCCGGTGAAAAGTTGCTCCCCAAGGACACGCTTGCGTTTTTCACGATCTCAGACGTTCCAGAATTTCGACAGAAATGGGATAAGACGTCCATCGGCCAGTTGCTTCACGACCCTCAGTTGAAGCCGTTCCTCGATGACGTCGCAAAGAAAATCGACGAAGCCTCGAAAAACATGGAAAACGAAACCGGAGTTTCCATCACGGATCTCCTGGAAGTGCCACAAGGCGAATTGACCGTCGCTCTGCTGGAAAAGCCCGCACGAAAACTCTCTTTCGTGTTCCTGCTCGAGTTCGGCAAGAACAAAGCCACCATCGAAAAGCTGCTGAAGAAATTTGATGAAGCTCTGGAGAAGGAGCAGGCCGAGCATACAACGCAAGAGATCGAAAAGGTGGCCGTTCACGTTTACACGCTGAAGAATCCAGAACCAGACAACCCGATCAAAACGATCACCTACTTCACCGACGACCATTTCCTGGTCTTCAGCACCGAAGTCGAAGCACTGAAGGAAGTTCTTGAACGCTGGGAAGGGAACAGCGATGATTCACTCGCTGACAATGAACAGTTCAAGTACATCCAGGCACAGACCAAGCTTGAAAGTGGTGAGCCCCTCGTCAAGTGGTTTATTAACCCGATCGGCTTGATTCAATCCGGTATCACGATGGCACAAGCGACAATTCCCCAGGCGGGATTGGCGGCCGCTTTTCTGCCGATGTTCGGTGTTGACGGTTGGAAGGGATGGGGTGGAAACCTGGATTTCGACGAAGGGGAATTCGAAGGAATTTCGAATTCGTTTATTTATGCTGAGAATCCGAAAGGCCTGTTAGGTGTCTTCCTGTTCCCGGCAACCGAGCTGGTTCCTCCAAAATGGGTTCCTGCCAGCATTGGTTCGTACAACGCTGCCAACTGGAACATTGCCGGTGCTTATACTTCCATCGAAACGCTGGTTGATTCGTTCCAGGGTCGCGGTGCCACCGGACGTGTTCTGGATCAGATTGCGGAGCAAGGCCCGATGATCCACGCGAAGAAAGATCTGCTCGATCACCTTGATGGCAAGATCCATATTCTTCAGTCCGAAGCAAAAGACGCCGACGATGACGCGCCGCCGACACCCCAGGTGCTGGCTGCATTCGCTTTGAAAGACGCCGCGAAGATCAAGAAGACTCTCGCTGCGGCTGCCAAGTCTGCCGCGACGAATCTGGAAACGCGCGAGTTCAATGGCGAAACGATCTATGAAATCTTTACGCCAAACTCCGACCAGTCAGTTTCGCTCGCTGTGACCGAAGGCCAACTGATCGTCACCAACGATACGCCGCTGCTCGAAGGGATCTTGCGAGGCCAGTCGGGTGGTCGAGCCGCTCTGATTGATTCGTCCGAATACAAGCGGATCTCGAAGTACTTCCCGTCGAAAACCTCGATGGTGTCGTTCCAGCGAAGTGAAGCACAGTTTAAGACGTACTACAATCTTCTCAGAAAATCGGACAACGTCATCGACGGAATTGATGTTTCGAAACTGCCGCCGTTTGAAACGATTTCCAAGTATTTTCAGCCAAGCGGAAGCTACACGATTCCCGACAAGAAGGGTGCCAAGTCAGTCGCCTATTCGCTGAAGCGAAGTGAATAGCCGTTTCATCGTCTGAATCGCGAAAGCCCGAATTTTATTCGGGCTTTCTTTTTTGTGTCATCATTGATTGCGTCGCACAATGACGCCTTGCTCGAAATGATTTCGATGACACAAGTATCGGAAGCGTCCCCGGGATCGAAACAAGTCGAAGGACCCTCTCAATCTCGGTTTGCATTTGTTGATGGACTTCGTGGGCTGGCGGCATTTTCGATTGTTGTCTTCCACATCTGGTGGTACGAACCCGAGCCGTGGCCGGCTCTCGAATCAACCTATTGGATTATCGAACCAGTCTTAATCTGGATTCGTGGCTTCCCCATCTTGTGGCATGAGCCTGAACCATTGCCTGCGATCAAGTCCGCTGAACTGCTGGTCGATGCGGCCTTTCTCAGGCTGCGCGGTGGTGTGCAGATTCTGCTGGTGATCAGCGGCTTCGTCATTGCCTATACCCTGCGAAACACCTGGGTCACTCCGCGAGAGATTCTGACGTTTATCGGCAGACGACTCGTCCGACTGGTTCCACCATACTGGGTTGCAATCGGTTTCCTCATCATCGTCGATGTTGTCAGCCAAGGTTTCTGGGATCTCCCTTCACCGTTTGACGGTCACCTCTCGCTCCCGCGCATCGCAGCTCACATGGTCTTTCTGCAGGATGTGCTGGGGCTGGACGCTCTGGGGGCGGGAATGTGGACGATCTGCATTGAAATGCAATTTTACATCGTCGCAATTATCGGATGGGGACTGGCGCAACATCTATGTCCTCGCCCGGTGCCAAACGAACCACGTCCGTCAGTTGCCGGACTGCTGATTGTGTTCCTGCCGGTGGCGTTAGTGTCGTTGTTTTATTGGCGGGGGCTGGAAAGTACTTCTCCCTGGGTCGTGCACTTTGCCTGGATGTTTTTCATAGGCATGGTCACCTGGTGGACGCTCGATCGGACTTTGCCCGTCTACTGGTTTGCAGCGATCGTGGTTCTGGCCGGCGTCGAATTGATCTTCGATGCCGAATGGCGGTATGAAAACGGGGTTGCCCTCGCGACTTCGATCGCGATTTTTATCGCAGGTCGAAGAAATCAATTACATCGGTGGTTGAACTGGCCCTGGCTGCAGTATCTCGGACGGATCTCATACAGTCTTTATCTGATTCACTTTCCCGTCTGCCATCTGCTGACCTCGGCAGGATGGAAATTCTTCGCGAATACTCCATCCCCGCTTCAAGCATCCGCCATTCTCTTGACCTCGTTTTTCGCCAGTCTGTGTGCCGCACACCTTCTTTACGAATTCGTTGAGGCCCCAAGTGCCCGATGGTCTGGGAAACTCAAGAGGGCGAGTGAACCAATTGGGATAGTGAAGAGCTCGTCAGCCTGAGTCGGCCTCTTGCCTCGGATGATTCACTTGAAACGCGAGCCTGACGCGCAAGCGAGAGATCGTTTCTTCGTTTTAATGGGAATAAGGTCCCTCGCTTACGCTTCCGGCTGTTAAAACACCCCGCTTCGTTGAAACGATTTATTTCTTTCAATTTCCCATGGTTGTGTGTTTCTTTTTCATACACCTTGCTTCAATTTTCGAAATTCCCTGTTTTTCGCGTTATCGACGAATTCTTTGGTTGGAAAACAATCGATAAAAAGCATAAGCTTCTACTGTTGCGTTAGAACGGAATGGAATTCAACGAGGGCTCATCGATGCAGCGCGCAATCAATGGGATCAGTTCCAACGAAGGTGGAATCCAGATACGCGGTACTGCGGTACGCGAGCTGGACACCGCGAAACAGCGGTTTTCGCGATATCTGAAAGACCTTGGAATTGGCCAGTACGTGAAATTGATTGACGAGCGAGCAACCTCGCCGGGATTTCGCGGATTTCAATTGCGTGACCTCAGTTCCAAAAAATGGGCACCCGTCGGAGACACGACCCATTTATGTGAAAAACTCAACCTGGACACTCATGCGAATCCCGCCGATCTTGAACGGGAAATCGTGATTTCCATGTTGCTGTGTCCCGTCCCGTTTCAATTCCCGAGCTTTGACGAATTAATGTCGTCAATTCGGATCCGAAAAAACATTGTGGAGGCGGCTCGGAAAACGTCCCTGGCGTTTGCCACTCACGAAGCGGAACGCCCCCCGGAATACTGGACTTACGACGAAGATCGCGGGTTCATTCTGCGCCCGGGGCAATCATTAATCACCGCTTTGGAACGAGCGACACAGCCGGAAAAGTGTGGGACACGCTACACCTTTTCCTGCCGCCGCGCGGCAGAATATATCTGCCTGTTAGGGATGGCCACGGAGGCTCGAACCTGCAACCTGGAATTATTCCAAAGGATGCACGAGCAGGCGGAAACACGAGCGATTAAAGGCTCGGAATTCGAACGGACTTTTCTCCGCCAGATCGGCTCACCCAGTAACCCGCTGCCGGTCAGGTTTTTCGTCCCGGGCGATCGAACATGGTTTCGAAACCCTGACCGAGATTCTTCCGACGTGACAGGTTACGAGGGGAGCTGGACATTTTATCTCGGTTCCGGGTTATTCGCCGATTTCTGGCGTCCCGATCGAATTTTCGATCTGACCACAAAATGCCTGACGATCTTCCATTGGCGAAATTCCACGTATCGTGATCCCAACGGCGACCTGCAGATGGACGAGCAGCGAGTGGAAAGCCTTGTCGAATCAACGCTGGCCGACCCCGCAGCAACGGACAAGGTCATGCAAGAAATGCTGCAGATTCAGGAACCGATGGATACCTTCGGCGGTGGCTGCGTCGAAGCCCATCGCGAACACGCGCGTCAAATCTGCCGCGGCACATCGGATCTCGTTCTTCCCGATGTCACCACATCAAAAAGAACCGCCGCACAATTGAACTAAAAATTGCCAAACGATTCCGATCACGATTTCCTAGTTTAACCCGCAGCCATCGGCTCAGGCGAATCGGCGTCCAGCCGATTTCTTCGAACGTCGATACCGCCAAGAAATCAATTTGCTTGGATTATTCATTAGCCCGACGCGCCAGCGAGGGTCTTTCTTCGTTCGTTTCCAACGAAAGAAAAACAACCGACGCGAATCAATCGTTTAACCCGCAGCCAACGGCGCAGGCAAATCGGCGTCCAGCCGATTTCTTCGAACGTCGCAAAGCTGACGACAACGTGCTGGCCAAATCAAAAGAATTTACACCACGAAAAACACGAAACACCTGGCGCGGGCTTTACCCGCAACCCAACCTTAAAGGCGAAGAGAAGAGAAATCCAAGAGTTCCGCTCAGGCTCGACAAAAGGGGTCGCCCCTTTTCACCTTCACCTTCGCGT
>CAIULL010000017.1 GCA_903899985.1 uncultured Schlesneria sp. | reverse complement strand
CAGATCTTGAGTCGACTGTTACCTCGACCACCAACATGAAATTGATCTCCGGCGGATTCAAGACGCTCTGACTCAACACATTCTAAGTCGCACGCAAGGGTGCGGAAAATGGGTTTAACCGCGCCTCGCAGAGAAGCGGGAACGGAACGGCGGAATTGCCGTGAGCCGAGGCACCATTTCTCGTTGAGACGTTGCGAAAACTCAGGGCTGGGGCAACGTCTGAAGAAATCGGCTGAACGCCGATTCGCCGGCGCCGCTGGCTTCGGGTTAAACAATCAGATTACAAACACAGACAATATAACGACAAAAACACT
Organism: uncultured Schlesneria sp.; assembly: GCA_903899985.1. Classification (GTDB taxonomy): domain Bacteria; phylum Planctomycetota; class Planctomycetia; order Planctomycetales; family Planctomycetaceae; genus Schlesneria. Next base: position 4,004 of record CAIULL010000017.1, on the reverse strand, counting down.
ACAATAATTTTTAACGAGAGTCAATAGAAAACCAGACTTGGATTCTTAACATTTGGAATGAGGTCAAGAAGAGAGCGTTTCCTCAGTTAGCACCAGTGCGTCGGATCTGAATCCGCGGAATGATTTTGCTTGTGACACTCTGGTGAATTCGAAACGCGATTAAGAGTGGAGAACGAACCCGCTGGCAAATCCTTCTTTCCGCCGTAGCTCGATCAGGTCGCAGCGAATTTCGTGTGGATACACAAGATCTGGTCGGACACGCGGCATTGTCTTTATCCACGTTTTCTATCTCCGACTGAACTGGGAATGATCCCCCGTGAGCAAAGAAAGAGCGAAGATTTATTGCCACAGATGCACACCGATTCACACCGATAAATGCAAAACGGAAAATACAAACCACGGAGTTTTTCAGCTATTTTTCATGGGAGCTGCTTCTCCTTATCTGTGTGTTTCCGTGTTCATCCGTGGCTAAACTCTTTTGAATTTCATGAATTCGAGTTCCAATATCAGCGATCATCAGGCAACGTCAGGTAAACTTGCAACTTCATACCGATGTCACAATTCCGTGTGCGGATGATCACGAGCTTCATCGGATCTTGGAGATAAAGCCCCCTGGTTTTCATTCATTTTCAGCAACGAATTGAATAGCAACCAAGGCAGTGGCAAGGCCACGTCGCCAACATCGGCCCCGTAACCTCCCTCGGCGACACGACCACAATCATTCTGACTTGCCCGTGATCACCAGCGGCGGCCCATCAAGACGCCGAACATACCCATCTCGGAACAAAGCGAATTTTGCATCGGCGGCTTGTTGAGTCGCCATCGTCGCCGCGCCGATTCGGATCGCTTGTTTCAGCATGTCTCCCTCGGCCAGTCCAAGTGACTTCAGCGAGTCGACAGCCGTCTTCAGCTGAGGGTCCTGTTCAATGCGAGCTTCCGCCTGAGGTCGCGGCTTTGTTCCATCTCCTGTTTCCGTCGCTTGCCAGACCGTGCGCCATCGACTCTCGGCCAGCTTGGCAACAAACCGAGTTTCAACCGTCACTCGCATTGCGTTTGGATCAATGTCCAGACGAGTCACTTTGAAGCCGTGCAACTTCTCCCGCTCCGCCTGCCGAATCGCCCCGACAAGCCATTCCGTGTCCCCCTTCGGTTTCTGTTGAGGCCGTCCGTCGGAGAGCAGATCCTTAAACACAGATCCAAGCTGCTGCTGAAGGATTTTCGGCAAAACGTCCCCCAGGTTGACCGGTTCCCCTTCACGAGTCCGCGCCAGAACATCACCCATCCCCTGGAAATCAAGCGGTTCGGCGAGTGAATACTCCACAATCGCCAGTCGAGCAGCCCATTCCTCGTCCGACTGAAGTTTAGGTGGAATACGGTCAGACAGATCAACAGGAGCGACCTCCAGCTTCACACCCCGATTTTTCAGTTCCTTTTCCAGCGAACTTGCATCGCGTGTTTCGACATGAGGTAAATGCTCATTCCATCCGAGCAACGCAATTTTTTGACGATCCGGATTGGCTCGTGCAATCCTGGCGATTGTTTCGTGCCGAACATCCATCCACAAAAAGTCGATCTCCGGCGGATTCCGATCCGCCAGCAGTTGGTCAACACGTTCTTTTTCCTGCTTCAGGAAGAAGACAAGATTCGGAGACTCAATAGGAGATTTCTGTCGCTCGACAATTCGATCACGAGCCTCAGTCCAACTCTTCCGTCGCCCATCCTGATTCTCTTTTAACACCGTTTCCAGCAGCGTCGGATTCGCTGAACCAAGCCATTCGCGAGTCACCACCATCGTCACCGAACCATTCGGCTCTTGAGACGCCACCACACCTCGCAGGCTGCGTCCTGACTTTAGCGTAACGACGTCAACAGCCGGATGCCCGACCCCGGCAGGTTTCGGCTGAGCAATGGCTGGCGAAACGATGACGATACCGAGAACGATTAACTGGAGACCAGCACGGCATGGAATCGACCTGAGCATGATCTTGCCTCGAGCGAATGGACTGGTTCAACCTCGGTTTATGAACGCTACATAATAGAATACAAGCCCCGTAACGGATGTCATTACCAAATCAAGTGTCGATGCCCAGCCAAGCAGCGAATGCAGCCGGCTATGCGGTCCAGGATGAGGCGGATTGGGAAAACGTCGCAGAGCAAATGCAATTGTGATCGCCCACAGGAACGGCGTGCTGGCAGCAAAGATCAGGTGAAATCTTAATACGTTGTGAATGAACGACATCTGCTCCGGGGTCACCGTCGGCCCCTTTTTGACCACGTTCTCCCAGCCCCCCTGCACCCAGTGCAGATCGATTTCAAAAGCGCAAACGGCCGCCAGCAACGTCACGGCCAGCACCATTTGGACATTGCGATGCACGGAGTACTGTCGACGAAACTTGACGGAAAAAAGGCTGAACAGCAGCACGGGAACGACGAGCACCAGAGCCACGACGACTGCGTCGAGCATAAACGAGGCCTGATACCCCAGAAATCCATCCTTCATCAATTGTTCGCTCCCTCGTTCCTCTCGCAGTCGTACACTTTTCGAGAATTCTCTAATTTACACGAATCCCCACCTCCCCTGCGGAGGTGGTCGACTCACAACGCCGCCCCTGTGGGGGTGGTCAACTCCCAACGAAACCCCACCCCCCCTGTGGGGGTGGTTAACGGGCCTTTGCCCTAGGTTAGCACATGAGCTGACAGATGGGTAACCGGGAAACGTCACGTCACGCTCTGGGGTCGGGCGTTCAAATTTCAAAATTGGCCATCACCACGATTTATCATCGAATGCCGGGATACGTGGCCAATTTTGAAATTTGAACACCCGACCCCCTCTTCTAAACCCCTTCAACCAGTTTCAGGCCCCCTATTTTTCGAAATCAGCCGATGATTCACCGATGCTCCTTGACTCGATTTGCAAGCCGGTTAGGATTTGGTTTGTCCAATCGCAGATTGTGGAAAATCTGATGAAGCAAAGACGGATCTCACGAGCGATTATAGTCGCGCGTTCAAGTCAGTTTTCGCCAGATGAGTTTTTTTCAGTCTGTCAGGACCTCGGGGGCGACCGGATTCGACTGGATCATGCGAGGTCTGGGTTGCGTGTCGTGGTTGATCAGTTGGCCACGTAAAAAGCTGATCAAAAAACAACTGCTAACAAGCCGTTGACCTTGGCTGCCTAGTGTGGCCTTGACTGAGGAATCCCCGCCTGTGGAGTCCAAAAGTCAAATGCAAAAACCGGCTGGCCCCTGGTCAATGTGACCTACGCCCGGGGCGAGACTCGTGGGACACTGGTCGCCAGAAGGCTTCGTTCGTTGTGCCTTCAGCGATGACATTAATCAGCGGAATACACACGTAGATATCCATTCTAAGGGATCTCAGGACGGGGGTTCAATTCCCCCCGCCTCCATGAATTGGCCTGAACGGCCAATTCATGAAGCGGCGAGAGAGTAGAAGGTAGTAAGTAGAGAGTAGACGGAAAAGAAACTTAACCCAAGTTGTCAAACAGCCCGCCGCGATCTACTTTCTACTCACTACTTTCTCGTCTTCGCTTTTCTGACCTCAAATCTAAAATGTGAACCACCCCCAAATGGCATTCGCATTCGAAAAGCTCCTCGTCTATCAAAAATCCGTCGACTTCGCCGACCAGATCTGCGTTTTGACCGAAAGCTTCCCGCGCGAATACGGTTTCCTCTGCGACCAACTTAACCGAGCTTCACTCTCTATCGCTGCCAACATTGCCGAAGGCAACGGTCGTTTCACCAAACCCGATCGTCGAAACTTCTTCATCATCTCGCGCGGGTCAATCCAAGAATGCGTCCCGCTGATGGAACTGGCATACCGACGAAAGCTGCTGAATTCCCAAGACCACGAGAAGCTGAAGTCGATGCTGGAAGAGATCTCGCGAATGCTCAGCGGCCTGATCAATAATTTGGAAAACCAGGAAGCATAAACCTGGTTGAGCGGCAAAAAAATGATTCGGCGAAAAATCGATTCGGTTCCTGACACCT
>CAIULL010000016.1 GCA_903899985.1 uncultured Schlesneria sp. | reverse complement strand
CGGGGAACAACGCTCTCTCGCAGAGTCGTTATCTCGGCGTCTCGACGCGAGCGGCTACTCGATCTTTTACGACGAATTCGAGCAAGCCGAATTATGGGGCCGCGACTTGTCTATCGCATTGGGCTCAGTTTACGCCAATGAGGCGCGCTTTTGCTTAGTGCTGCTCAGCGAGGATTACATCAAGAAGTCGTGGACTAACCTCGAACGCCAAAATGCGATCGGTCGGTTTATGCGAGAGCGGCAGGGGTACATCTTGTGCGTGAAGCTCGATGACTCAGAGCTTCCGGGATTGCCAAGTGTCGTTGGTTACGTCGATTATCGCACTCTTGGCGAAGACGCGATTTACAAATTGCTCCTTCAAAAGCTTGGTCAGCCAAATCACGACGACTACATTTCACACTTGTCCGCAGCCGATCAATCGGTGGCGGCTGAAATAATACACGCCTGCTTCCGTCGGGCAGTCTTTACGAAGATGGAATCAGAGATTAATCTCAAAGCGATGAACGAATCGCTGGGTAATGCACTTGGTACCGTCCAACGCCTAATACCGCAGATTCAAGATCAGGCACTTCAATACGCCGCGCTGCAAATTGTAGCCGCACTCGACGCGATCGAGCGTCCATGCCGTAGATCCGGCGCTTGGGTATCTAACCACCTTCCGCCAGAGATCGCAAACGAGATCGACAACCAGAAGTTCAAGATCGTACGGCTGCTTCTTGAAATCCGCCGTGCAGCAAAGCTCCCAATTCAGTTACCATTCGCTCTGAAGATGGATCACTTCTTCAGCGTCGAAGACGCAAACGAGAAGCCGTCATTACACGCGTAGCGCCCAACCAGTCGGTCCAGCGGAATGGAGTACCATCCGCTGACCTTTGACGTTAGACTCAAGAATACAACATGGCCAGCACCGTTCAAGAACTGATTGGTTTGACCAAGGCTCTCGACCGATTTGAAACGCGTGTTGTTGCCTATCGAACAATGTTGCGCGACATGTCCTTTGGGCGAAAACCTGACGGCGACTTTGATCGAACTGCAATCACCGCCGGAGAGACGGAAACAATCGAGTCGTTGATCCGGCGTCTTTCTGTTCGCATGTCTGGCAACGAACCTGACGAAACCGAATGGGAACCGCTTCACCCTTACTGTTCACGGAACGAAGACAAGAAAAAGGATTGGGCCGATCAAAATTATGAGTATTTTCGCTGGGCGTTGATTTGGATTCAAAAAACGCGAACCTACATCGAATACCTTTCGGGTTTACAATCTGCCGAAGGTGATCCAAGGGAAATGAACCCCCTCAAACACATTGCGCAATTGGACGAGAAATTGGACGAGGCCGTCACGAGATACGATGTTGCTCTTTCATTTGCTGGGGAGGACCGTTCTCATGCAAGACAAATCGCAGAATTGTTACGATCTGCGGAATTCTCTGTCTTTTACGACGAGTACGAAAAAGCAACCCTGTGGGGCAGAAATCTCTACACACACCTCTCAGATGTCTACCAAAACAAGGCGCAGTTCTGCCTGATGTTCAT
>CAIULL010000015.1 GCA_903899985.1 uncultured Schlesneria sp. | reverse complement strand
CCTATACGCTGAGTGCCACTCCCGCCGATGCGGGCGCCATTAAGATCGGTGCCAAGATCGAAGTGAAATGCGAACTCAAACGTCAAAACGGATTTGCTGGGCCGGTGACACTGTCACTTCCGCTGCCACCTAACGTGACAGGAATTAAAGCCGAACCGGTGACCGTTGCGGCCGATCAGTCGGCGGCAACATTAGTGATTGAAGCCGCGGCGGATGCCCCCGAAGCTCAGTTGGCCAATATGGTTGTGCGCGGCGTGTCGCAGTGGGACGGCGAGGCGATCGTCGATCAACCGGTCACATTGAAAACTGTCAAGTAAAATGATTGACGACGCCGGCGAACAAGAAAGTTCTTTCAGATTTGGTGAAACGATGATTCTACACACTCAATCCCAAGGTTCGGTTATGCGGTTTCACCTGTATGGCTTCGCAGTCATCTCCATGTGGTCTTTGTTCCCGTCGATCGCGTTTGCCGACGAAGCGGCCAAGTCGACGAAAATCGAACCCGTCATGCCGACATTGGACCGACCTGTCGATTTCGAAAAAGACATCCAGCCGATTATCGACGACAAGTGTGTCTCGTGTCACAACGTGGCCATCCCCGAAGGCAAATTGATTCTGGAAGACGTGCCGTCCATCTTCAAAGGCGGTAAACGAGGTCCAGCCGTCGTCGCCAAAGACGTTGAAAAGAGTTTGATCTATCAATTGGCTGCTCGTGCCACCGACCCAGCCATGCCGCCGTTGCCCAATAAGGTATCCGCCACGGCAATGACACCTCAGGAATTAGGGTTGTTGAAGAAGTGGATTGAAGAAGGCGCAAATGCCGGATCCAGTTCGGGCCAACACGTCGTCCCGTGGCAATCGATTCCGGCCAATATGCATTCGATTTATAGCGTTGCGATTTCGAAATGGGGACGTTGGGCAGCCTGCGGTCGAGCCAATCAGATTGATCTCTACGATGTGATGACCGGTGAATACGTTAAGCGGTTGCAAGATCCGGCTCTTGCCGAAATCAAGAAGGGGGATCGTCCGTTTTATCCAAACGGCGCGGCTCATCGAGATTTTGTTCACGCGGTTGCTTTTAATCCTGAAGGAACGTTGCTGGCTTCGGCGGGATACCGCGAAGTCAAATTGTGGCAACGCCTGACAAACTTGCAGCTCAACGCATTTCCGCAAGACCAAACGGTCACGTCAATCGCCGTTTCGGGAAATGGACAATGGCTGGCCCTTGGACGATCAGATCGTTCGATTGTTGTCCAAAGTCTGAAAGACCCCAATTTAAAACGAATTCTGGTCGGCCATACGGCAGCGGTGACGGGGGTTCAATTCTCGTCCGATTCGTCGAGACTCTTCAGCGGTTCGGCCGACAAGTCGCTGCGGCTGTGGAACGTGGCTGACGGACAGCAAACTGGCTTCCTTGAAACACCTCAAGAAGTCACCTGTCTGGTACTGAATTTGGACGGGACGCGAATCTTTACTGGTCACTCGGGTGATCATGTCGTTCGCGGCTGGTCCGTTCCATTCGACGCACCCAAGCCGGCTGAAGGAGATAAACCTGCTGAACCCGTGAAGCCTGTCGTCGAGATGAAAGGACATACGGGCGTCGTTTCTGCTATTTCACTCGTCTTGCCCGCAGCGACACAATTGGTAACGGGCAGCGCCGATGCGACCTGGCGAGTTTGGGAAATCGCCAACGGTAGTCAGGTTCGTTCACTCGAACATGGGGCTCCGATCACGGCGCTATCCGTCAAGAACGATGGTCAGTTCGTCGTCACTGCCGGGGCAAACAATATGGCTCGGCTCTGGAAGATCGACGGGACTGCTGTCGCGGAACTCAAAGGCAACATCTTAGCCCAACGTAAAGTCACAGAATTGACCGACGATGACGCTGTTGCCAAGTCCCGAGTGCAATTGGCGGATGCCGCGTTTAAAGCGGCGGAAAAGAATTTCAAAGAACGCGAAGAAGGCACCAAGAAAGCCATTGAGCTAAAGGGAACCGCGGAAAAGGCACTTGCGGACGCAAAAGCTAAAGAGCAAACCGCTGTCGCAGCCGTTGAAGCGGCAAAAGTGGAACTCGATGCTAAAGCGGATGACGAAGCGCTGAAGAAAAAGAAAGCGGACGCCGACGCCGCTGCGGTGAAGGAAACGGAAGCGGTCAAGAAGGCT
>CAIULL010000014.1 GCA_903899985.1 uncultured Schlesneria sp. | reverse complement strand
GTTGTAAAAAATGCCTGGCCATGTGAATGGCAAAGCGACCCATCGTGGTAGATACTACAACCGACAGCCCATTGGCCGCGATTGGTGTACATTTGGCAAAAGATGTGCCAATACCAAAGGCTGACGCACCCCGGCTCGCCTTGACTGTTTTTTCGTGTATTTCGTGTGTTTTGCGGTTAAAAATCTTTTGACTTCACAAAACGGCCCAGGACGTAACACGCTTTTGGGAATGATGTTATGGCTTCTGCCGGTGGTGTCTTCGATTCTTGCACAGAATCTGGTGGTGGGTTGTACGCTCGTGCCAATGATAACCTTGGCACTGGTCCGATCGGTTTCCGCGATGCCGGCGCGACTTAAGTGATCAAAGAATAAAAAACAGCACCCGAGACGGAATTGTCCCGGGTGCTGTCTGGTTTGATTCACAGCGAATCTGATCAGGATTTAGAAATCGCCGACAGTTTCACCGCCGCTGCGGGTACCGAGAGCACCCCAGACGCCGTAAGGGCTTCGTCCGCCCAGGGTGTTCAGAACACCGAGATTTCCGGTGTCGATGTTGTTGGAAATAAACCGGACAGATCCGTCTGCCATCAGGGCTGTCACACCACCAGTGTGGTAGCTGCTAGCCGAAAGAAGATTGACAGCAGCATCCGAGTTACCATTGTTATCGCTGGTACAGGATACCGAGTTCGGGGCGAGAATCGAGTAGAACGAGACGTTTTCTGGCTGACCATCACACCAGGTCGAACTGAATCGACCTTTCACGGCGGCGCCGTTGGTGTATCGGTTAGCAGCAACGATCGGTGCAGTCGCTGCCAGACAGGCACCTGGGCTTGTCGTAATCCCTGCAACGCTCGTCAGCGTCCCTTCACGAACGTCTGGGGTCGCCTTTCCACCAATACCGAAGTTGGCCTGAACTCGTTCGGCGAATGCCAGCGTGTTGCTGGTTCCGTCGGTGATGTCACGTGTTCCGTAGGTCGTGTTGGCTGCGAACATACCGTTCGTCTGGGTAATATCGCGGTTGCTGGCGCCGAGGTAGTCACCCATGCTGAATGCGTAGCTGATTGAACCTTTCGGTGCGAGGCCGGCGTTGAGGATGCCAGGATCGGTTGGGCAGTTGAAGAAAGCGATTCGCTGATTGTAACCCTGACCGCTTGAATTGCCCCAACCACTCCAAGGTGCTGCGCCGCCTGGAATTACGATTGGAGTCGTGGTCGTATCACCAGCTTCGATTCTCTGGTACAGCGGAGCCTGGTCCATGAACGGGAGTAGTGAGACTACCCCGGACCGACGGTTGTAATTACCGTCGTAACGGCTGGCGTTTCCGCCTCCGTTCGTGCCCCCTTTGGCATAGACGAAGGTGCCGAAGACGTCATGGTAGTTGTGCAGGGCCAAGCCGAGTTGTTTGAGGTGGTTTTTGCACTGAGTACGGCGAGCGGCCTCACGTGCCTGTTGCACGGCAGGCAGCAGCAAGGCGATCAAGACCGCGATGATGGCAATCACCACCAGCAGCTCAATCAAAGTAAATCCACGGTTACGACGTTGCATAGAAATCCCCTTTTTCGTAAGGAAACCATAAAAAGACAGTCCAGAATAGGACTGAAACATTCCAAGAATTAATGGTCTGGGAGTTGAAAATTAAACGCGAAATTGAGACGATTGTGTGAAATTGATGAAGAATATCGTATCGACTCTTTTGACTCTGTCAATGGACGGTCGTCCTTTCTTTCTCAGAAAAACAGCTACTTTTTTAAACGAATGGAGTTACACCATGAAGAACATCGGTGCTGTGGCACTACTTTTCTGTCTCTGCTTCCAGATTGTCGGGTGTGGAAAAGCGAAAGTAAGTCGTGAGCCTGTTTTTAAGATCAGCGGGAAAGTTCTTTACAAAGGTCAGCCGGTCGAAGACGCGGATGTGGTCTTCAACTGTGCTGATAAGAACAGGAGCGCCTTCGGTCGGACAAATAGCAACGGGGAGTTCAAACTCACGACCTTTGCTTCCAATGATGGCGCCGTTCCGGGGAAGCACGTCGTCCTTGTCACCAAAATTCAGGCAGCTGCGGCGGTCGAGGTCGCCAACATCTCTGATCCCGCCTACGAGCCGCCGAAACTGCATCAATCGACTGATCCGAAACCGACGAATTCCATCCCGGCGAAATACGCTGATGCCAAGAAATCTGACTTGATCGCCGTCGTGTCCGAGGGAGAGAATCCCGAAATGATCCTCGAACTAAAGGATTGATCGGTTTTTCCAGGCAGGGATTCAACGCGTTTTGCCATTCCAACGCGCGAGCGAAGTTCTTACACGAACAACGCTTGCGCGTTTTTTTTGTTGCGAGATTGCGGGGTTTCGAAGTCAAGTTTCCAAGCAATTACGGCTCTTCTTCATGAGCGACTCAATCGCACCGTAAAACAAGTCTAACCCAGCCGTTTATGGCACTCAGTGTTCAAGGCGGCGAATCAGGGTCACCCCTTCGGGGTTCAGCGTGACGTTTATGGTCAAAACCCAGGCCGGTGGCCTGGGCTGGCTTAGGGCTGTCGCGTTGCGACGTATCATACACACCAAGAGCACTGCTTGACCGAAGACGGTCAAGCAGTGGCACACGTCAACGAACGGGTATCGCATTGTGCCACTGCTTTGGAGTCTTCGGAGAAGCAGTGTCTTCGCGACGATTGATACACAGCTAACGCATCCCGAAATAAAGCGCAAAAACCGGGAACTGCGCACTCAGATCGCAGAACCCAGCGCGCACGTTGACCGCAACCCAATTGGCGGGTGAGGGTCACCTGATGCGAAAATCTCAATTTGAGTCCTTTGGGTCAATTCCGTTTCGTTTCATGCCATGAACCAATTGACAAGTCGATTCACCGAATTCCTTTTTAAAAGAAAAGATGTCCCACACGAAGGCACGAAGTCACGAAAAAGAGAAATGATCAAATTCTTCCCTTCGTGCCTTCGTGTGAGACACATTTATCGTCGTTTCATCAGACCAGGGCTGAGACTCCCCTGGAAAACCTTTGCGCCGCGCAAAGAAATTAAGCGTTAGTAATACGAAGCCCCCGGATATTCCTCAGCCCCGTGGGGAGTCGTTCTATGTCAGTCCAGGTCAACCGGCCTGGGTTTTGGTCACACGCAAAAAACAAAATCCCAGCGGGTTGGTCCTGATTCGGGGTGGGGACTCGGTCGCGCCGTAAGGCCAGTTCACCCAGGTCGTTAAGCGCAGCGTGCATCTGTGTGTGCCGTTAAATCTTGATTGAATGCTCATGCGATGTTGTAACGTCATGTGTTTTTAAAAGAAATAATAAAAATTATGTTGACAAATATTGCATGCAGCGATATATTTATGTGTGTTTTTGACTGGAGTGAGGTTTGGGGTTTTCTGGTTGCTTGAGCGATCGCCGACGCGATTGGTTTCGTAAAACAGTGAATCCACAAAATTACCAGTTGATTACGGCTGACAATGGAACTTTGAAAATTCGGAATAATTTTGAAAGATTTGACAGAGGCAGCGGAACCGGCAGGGAGTTGGCGGGGGGATAATCGGGGGCGGTCGTTGAAGGATTGATTGGTCGATTTCTGGTTCAACGACAAACAACGTGCGCCGTGTGAAGAGACGTTAACTAACCGATGAGAGCAAATTTGGCGAAGTGGAGTGCGTAGAGCTTGTAGATGAAGTACTCCGGATCACGATATCCATAAGCCATTCTTTGAAGGGCGC
>CAIULL010000013.1 GCA_903899985.1 uncultured Schlesneria sp. | reverse complement strand
GGAATCGTCGAAGTCGCGCGAACTCGGGTGAACTTTGACATCAAATTTCTCGGTCGCTGAGTGCCGGAATAACAGTTGTCTACGAAGAGTCCAAAGGCTTACGCCGCGCGGCTCGCCTCAGAGGAATAGAGAAATTCGAACTCGATCGAACTGCGTCGAACTTGATCGAACTCGAACACCCTCAAAACACGAGGAAACAATCGCCAAAACCCTACAGTTTACGAGTAATGGTCGAAGTCGATCGAACTTGATCGAACTGTGACACCAGATTTGTCGGCGGCCGGATTGTCGCGGAACGGAAGAGAAGATTTTTGAACAGCAGTACGCGAAGGTAACTGAGTGAAGACAGGATTTTTTTTACCACGGATCACACGGATAATCACGGATAAGAAAAAACAGGAAATTGCCCCTGCATTTATCCGTGTCCATCCGTGTGATCCGTGGTTAAAGATCAAGAATTGAATTCGAAGTAAATATCCGCAGCGAACGGAACTCGAAACCGCGAGGTTAATCGAATTCAATTGAAGTCAGGCGAAGTCAGGCGAACTCAGGTGAACTCAGGTGAACTCGGGTGAACTCGGGTGAACTCATCCACGATCGAAAAATGACGCAAAGCCTATGAATTACGTGGAATCGTCGAAGTCGCGCGAACTCGGGTGAACTTTGACACTAAATTTCTCGGCCGCAGAATTCATGAAGAAAAACTCGTTAACCGATGGAAGCGAAGGTAACGAACCGTCCCGACTTTGCGGTTTAACGCGCTTCTAACATTCACTTTCGGAGTTCCGTACGACCACCGAGCACTCTGCCCGATGAAAAGCACGTCGTTATGCCGATTCGAGGAAAGATCTCTTTCCGCTTACCAGGGTCACGTGCACGATGCCGACCAATCTTCCTGTAAATACGGACAATTCAACTTCCATGCGACAAGGTCGCATCGGACTTATCATTGGTCTGGCACTTATTGCCGGAACCGGATTTGCCTGGGTCTTGGGATGGACTGGTGAGCGTGCACATCCCGGGTCACTTCAGTCGCGCACGACCGTTGTGAAATCAAATTGTGTGGCTCGCATTCGAGATGTCTCCGTCAAACCAGGTCAGTCAGTCTCTCCTGGCGATGCGCTGTTTCAATTGGTCGACGTCCAGCTCGAAGAACGGTTGATTGGAAAACGACGCGAGATTGCCGAACTGGAGGCCGAAGTCAACCGAGCCAGGATCAGTGCTGAGGTCGATTTTGCCTGGCGTCGACGTGAACTTCAGTCTGAAGTCTTTGAAACTCAATTAAAAGAGTCTGAACTCTCGCAGGAAAAGCTGAACAAACAGGTTGAGCAACTCGCTTGGAAAGATCATTTGACGAACTCCGACGCCAACGTCAGCCCCGTCGTCGCAGAAGTTGATCATCCATTTCGGTCCATCAAGCGTGAGCTTCATCTTCCGGATGAACGACGTTTGCAAGCGATGCTCCGCGAAGATGCAGCAGCCGCCTCCACAGAAACTCTCGCCACGCAAATCGCTCTTTGCGAGGAGCGACTGAAATCACTCGCCTCATTGGAAAAAGAACTACAAAGCAAGATTCGATCAGCGTCTGGCGTTGACGTCGCGGAAGCTCGGCTTGCTGGAGCCAAACTGGAACTGGAGTCGCTCGACAGCCAGTTGAAGGAGCTGACGATCACCAGTCCGACATACGGAACGGTCGGTGACGTCCGGTTCCTGCCAGGGGATCGAGTCCCCAATGGTGAGACTTTGATTGAGATTCTGGACGATATCCAACCTCACGTCGTGGCTCAGTTCCCTTCGGCGGAAGCATCCCGATTGCGACATGGATCAAAGGTGACTCTGATCTTCCCCGCGCACGACCAACGGATCGGGATCATTACCGATATCCCGCCACAAACCACGTCCGTCGCCGGTGTGTCGGAATCGTTCGTGGCAGTGAAAATCGAGCCCGCCGGAAAGCTTTGGCCGAAACTCGCGATCGGCTCAAACGTCAAAGTCTTGCTTCCGTAACTGGTGATTCTCGGTCACAATGCATGAATACCGTTTTCGGTCTGTCATACATTGATCAATCGACTGTGGAGAATCAAAGATGGGGATTGCCCCCACAAACGACGTCGCCGCCCCATTTCTCGCGCGACTCGGGCTGTTTCTCGCCCGATTCTGCCTGTCTTCCTGGATTGGTGCCGCAACGCTGTTCGTGATTGTTGGTGTGACCGAAGTGACTCGAGGCAATTTCGACGCAAAGACGAAAGACGTTCTTGTCGCACTTCGATTTCCAGCGTTTTATCTGTGTGGAGTGACTCTCGTCAGCCTTGGCCTGTTAGGCGCCTGGGTCGCGGGGAATTCCGACTTATTTCCCAGAAAGCGTCGAATCAGTACGCTCTTCTTGCTGGTCATTGTGTTAGCCATCATGGCCGTGGACTATGTCTCGGTCTATCAGCCACTTCTGCAGATGGTGACTCCCCCAGGCCAGCCCAAATCCGCTCAGTTTGTCACCTATCACTCGGCCTCAAAGTGGATCAATCTAACGGGCTTGGTCATTTGCCTGATTGCTGCAGTGCTTGTGAACTGGCCCGCGAACCCGCTGCGCAGGATTGAGCAACAATGACATTATAATATCGTCCACTGGGCTGAGATCGATCGCAGGATGTCTAATGGGGCTCCTGCGAAGCGGGACGAATCGACGCTTCAATCACGTCGGCAAACATCTGAGCCGCGTCGGGATGAGCGAGTTTTTTCGCCGCGTGGCTCATTCGCTTTCGGCAGGCCACATCATCGATCAACGACTTCAAAGCGTCAGCCAATTTGTCAGCGGTTGTTTCGGGCGGGGTCGAATGTTCCACCAGGACTGCTGCGTTGTGATCGACGAAGGCTTGAGCGTTTGCTCTCTGGTGGTCATCGGCGGCGTGAGGATACGGGAGCAAGATCATCGGCGTTTGAGCACATGCCAATTCCGCCAGGGTTGTTGCGCCCGATCTCGAAACGACGAGGTCTGACAGGGAATATAATTCGGCCATGTCATGAAAAAAAGGTTCCACAACGAACGTCAGCCCCAGTTCTTGATATTGGCTTCGTGTCCTTTCGGCATCACGTGGTCCTGTCTGATGCACGATTTTCCAAGTTTTCAACTGGTCAGCTAGTTTTTTGATGGCTGCCATGACGGCGACATTCAATGAATCGGCTCCCTGGCTGCCCCCAAGAATCAAAAGTTGCTGCTGTTTGAATGTTGAAGGTTCCTCGTCGGTGAGTTCAAGTGAATTTCGGTTGTAGAGCTTCGCAATCGATGCTCGGACGGGATTACCAGTGACGACAATGTGACGGGCTTTGGGGAGTCGCGAAATGGATTCGCTGAATGAGACGCAGACGTGGTCGGCGAAACGGCTGAGAAGTCGTGTTGTTCGACCGGGGATGACATTTTGTTCGATCAGAATGACTGGGATGCGACGTCGACTGGCAGCCCAGACAATCGGGGCACTTGCGTATCCCCCGAGACCAACGACAGCATCCGGACGTAGTTCCTTCAGTAACCGAATGGCCTCGCGCAAGGCCGCCCAGTTTCGAAACAGAAATCGAAGTGGGTTTCGTTTCAGTGTTGGTAGCGGTTCAACGGGAAGCATCCGATGTTCAAGACCATGTTCGGCGACGATCGTCGATTCAATGGATCGAGTGGAACCGACGAAGACAACACGGGTCGAGGGATCGCGACGTCGTAACTCATCGGCGGCGGCAATCCCGGGGAATAGATGCCCACCAGTCCCTCCTCCGGCGAATAGAATTGTCGATGGCGGGTTCATGTGACGTTTATTGGAGGTACTGGAATTAAAGCGAGGAATGTCGACCAACCGACTTGCGAACTGACAACGCAGACCGTGTTTCGCAGATTTCGAAAAACGGAACAAGCCCTGATGTGGCAGGTACGGATGAAAATCCTTCGTCCGCTGACTAGTCTTTGTGACATCGTTTGTGCAATCGGGCGTCATTATCAACCCAACGGGTTTCGCGTATTTTCTCTTCGTGTATCGAACGTGCCTGAGATGTTGCCCCTGAGATTGATTGACACTTTATTTTTTGGAGATGTCGAATGAAGCTGGCCACTGTGTTAACGGATCACGGACCCCGAGTTGTTGGAGTCGCCTTAGATGGGCGCTACGTCGATCTTTGTGCGGTCGATCCGAAACTTCCAACCACGCTGCGCGACATTCTTGCCGCAACTGAAGGATTGGCCGCTGCGGCACACTCGCTGGCAACAGGTCTAACGAAGGGTCCGTTCGTTACCGGCCGACTTTTGGCTCCCATTCAAAACCCTGGAAAGGTGTTTTGTATCGGCCTGAACTATCGCGATCACGCGATCGAAACGAATTCTCCGATTCCCAGCGAACCGGTCGTTTTCAACAAGTTCTCTCAAGCGGTGGTAGGCCCTGAAGACTCCGTCATCCTGCCGAAAGTCGCTCACGAAGTCGACTATGAAGCGGAGCTTGTGGTGATCATTGGTAAGCAGGGAAAAAATATCTCCAAAGCAAACGCGTTCTCTCACGTTGCGGGATATACCTGCGGCAACGACATCTCGGCTCGTGACTGGCAGAAGGGACGACCTGGTGGGCAGTGGTTACTTGGTAAGACGCCTGACACGTTTGCTCCAACCGGCCCTTACCTTGTGACGGCCGACGAAGTTGATCCGCACAATATCAAGATTGGCTTGCGACTGAACGGTGAGACCTTGCAGAACTCATCCACAAAAGAACTGATCTTCGGTGTCGACGAGGTGATCGCTCACGTTTCTCAATTGATCACACTACAACCTGGCGACCTGATTTTCACAGGGACGCCACCGGGTGTCGGCGTGGCTCGCACCCCACCAATTTACCTGAAACCCGGCGACCGAATGGAAGTCGAAATTGAGGGCGTTGGCGTGCTGGTCAACTCGGTGGTTGCCGAATGACGTAGCGGCGGCTTCCATCCGCCGTCAATGTATTGTGTCTACAATTTTGAAAGCCCCAGATCGCGATAGCCGATCTGGGGCTTTCAACCACCTCTCGTATTGTCGGCGGCTGGAAGCCACCACTTCGTGAATCATCATTTCACAACGAAGTTTACCATTTTTCCTGGAATGTAGACCGTCTTGACGATTGTCTTTCCTTCCAATTGACCTGCAATCGTCGCCTCAGCTTTTGCTGCAGCCTCGATTGTTGCCTGATCAGAACCAGCAGGAACGGTCACTTTTCCGCGTAACTTGCCGTTCAGCTGAATCGGGACCTCAATCTCGGTTTCAACGAGGTATTTCTCGTCAAACGTTGGCCACGATTCGTAGGCCAGACTTTTCGTGTGTCCAAGAAGTTCCCAAAGTTCCTCCGAGATATGAGGAGCGAAGGGGCTGAGCAACAGGACAAACGGCTCGATCGCCGACTTGGGCCGTACGTCGAACGCCAGGAATTCATTCACGAATTCCATCATTCGGCTGATAGCCGTATTGAATCCCAATGACTCGACGTCACGAGTCACCGCCTTAATCGTTCGGTGCAATACACGAAGTTGGGCTGGGGTTGGCGGAACATCCTGCACAGCAGAACTGAGTTGTGTTTGTGATTCGTTCGGCTCATCAACAATCATACGCCAGACTCGGCCGAGAAATCGGGCGACCCCTTCGACCCCCTTCATGCTCCACGGTTTTACCGCTTCCAGCGGGCCCATGAACATTTCGTACAACCGCAACGAATCAGCCCCGAATTGATCGACGACGACATCGGGATTAATGACATTGCCGCGCGATTTGGACATCTTGTGGGCACGGCTGTCGACAACGATTTCAGGGTGTTCCTTCAGGATGAAGGAATCCCCCTTTTTCTCAATCTGTTCGACGGACAGTGTCACCGGGATCGCGACTTCGCCGGTCTTTTCAACGATCCGCGTCGCAACACCTTCTTCATCAACGCCAGCCTTGAGGTCGCGAACAGAAACAAATTGCCGATTTGGGTCGTCTGTTCCATTGCCGAGGACATAGCCAGTAAACTCCACTTCGCCCAGGATCATCCCTTGATTGACCAGACGCTGAAACGGTTCAGCCGTAGAAACATGACCGCGATCGAACAGGACTTTGTGCCAGAAGCGTGAATAAAGCAGATGAAGAACCGCGTGTTCTGCGCCACCGACGTAAAGGTCCACGGGCAACCACTGCTTTTCAATTGCGGGGTTGAGGAAATGCTGGTCGTTACGGGGGTCGGCAAATCGCAAGTAGTACCAGCACGAACCCGCCCATTGCGGCATGGTGTTCGTTTCTCGTTTTAAGCGAGTTCCATCCGGCGCAGTCGCATAAAGCCACTCTGTCGGAGCTTTTGACAGCATCGGCTCGGGCGTTCCTGTCGGTTTAAAGTCGGCCATTTCCGGAAGCCGGACTGGCAACGATTCCGCCGGATCGGTTCGCAACAAGCCGGTTGGCTGGCCGTTAGCGTCAAGTTCGTGCCAGATCGGGAATGGCTCGCCCCAGTAACGCTGACGTGAGAAAAGCCAATCGCGCAAGCGATAGTTCACTGCCTTACGCCCCAAGCCACCCGACTCCAGGTCGGCTGTGATCTTCGCCTTGAATTCGAGTGTGGGAAGACCGCTGTAAGCACCAGAATTGATGGCGACGCCATAATCGAAAAAGCCCTCAGTGGTGCCTGTCGATTCACCGACCGGTGCGACGACCGGCTTGATTTCGATTTGGAATTGCTTTGCGAATTCAAGGTCACGCTCATCATGC
This sequence comes from uncultured Schlesneria sp., assembly GCA_903899985.1. Taxonomy (GTDB): domain Bacteria; phylum Planctomycetota; class Planctomycetia; order Planctomycetales; family Planctomycetaceae; genus Schlesneria. The sequence goes on along the minus strand of CAIULL010000013.1, from coordinate 28,702 downwards.
GCCGGAACGGCCATGATCGCTCCGGTCCCATAACTGATCAATACGTAGTCCGCGATCCAGACCGGAACCCGCTCGCCGTTGACGGGATTGATCGCATAGCCACCGGTGAATACGCCACTCTTCCCTTTCGCGAGGTCAGTACGATCAAGATCACTTTTTGTCGCCGCCTGCTGACGATAAGCTTCGACAGCCTCCTTGTGTTCCATTGTCGTCAGCCTGTTGACGGCAGGATGCTCAGGAGCAAGAACCATATAGGTCACACCAAACAGCGTATCGGGTCGCGTCGTGTAGATGCGCAACTCGTCCGCACCCGGCTCTCGAGAAAACCCTGAACTGGCGCGTGATGCTTTCCACTGTTCATAGCCCAATCCGGTTCCACCGAGATAGAAATCAACCTCGGCCCCTTCACTGCGGCCGATCCAGTTCTTCTGCATGGCCTTGATCGATTCAGGCCAATGAAGATCATCCAACTCATTGGCCAAGCGGTCGCCGTAAGCGGTGATGCGAAGCAACCATTGACGAAGCGGAACACGCTCGACAGGATGCCCGCCACGTTCGCTTTTTCCGTCAACGATTTCTTCATTGGCCAGCACGGTTCCCAATTCGGGGCACCAGTTGACGGGGGCTTCGTGCTGATAAGCGAGCCGATGCTGATCCTGATATCGTCGAACGGCTGCCGATCCGGCCTGAGACACTTCCTCGGGGATCGGCAACTCAGCAATCGGTCGCCCCTTACCCGTCCTGGATTTTCCGTCTGGACCCGTCCAGACATACGTCGAGTCGTACCACGTGTCGAAGAGCTGAAGGAAAATCCACTGAGTCCATCGATAGTACTCGGGATCTGTCGTCGCAAATTCGCGACTCCAGTCGTAACTGAACCCGAGTGACTTCAATTGTCTCTTAAACGTTTCAATATTTTTCGCCGTGGTGACAGCGGGATGAGTCCCTGTCTTAATCGCATAGTCTTCAGCAGGGAGCCCAAACGCATCCCAGCCCATGGGATGAAGGACCTGTTTCCCTCGCATCCGACTAAACCGACAAACAATATCAGTCGCCGTGTATCCCTCAGGATGACCCACGTGTAACCCTGCCCCCGAAGGATAAGGAAACATATCCAACACGTACATTTTTTCATGCGCGTCGAAAGAAGGGTTTTGGGTGGCGATGCCGCTCTCGCGATGGGAATTCCGCTGAACCGCGATCGGCAATTGAGGGACATTCGCGCAGTTTGTATCAGGTATTCGATCCAGTACATCAACGCGAAATGTCTGATTCTGGTCCCAATAGGCCTGCCATTTCGCTTCAATTCGTTTTACTTCGTCATCGTAACGCGGCATGGACTTCGATCCGTTTCCGTATTCAAAAAAGTTTCAAACAACTTCGATTGTGGTTGATAAGTTCGAACAGCGGCGAGTGGCTGTCGTAGCATTCACTGTGATCCGTTGCAGGTTCAGATCAACTCAAGAGCCGAACTGCGGACTAGGATTTCCTCAATGCCGTCCGGGCTGCCCGGGCAGTTCGTTCCGCCTGTTCTACGGTGTCACCAAGCACCGTCAAATGTCCCATCTTGCGACCTGCTCTGGCTTCTTGCTTCCCATATAAATGCAGTTTTAAATTTGGATGGCTCAAGGCGGCGATCCAGTTTGGTTCACCCGCTTCCCAGACATCGCCAAGCAGATTGGCCATCGCTGACGAGCTCCGAAGTTCACTCGAACCGAGTGGCAATCCACAGATTGCTCGAACCTGTTGTTCAAACTGACACGTCACGTGTGCATCGATCGTCAAATGCCCCGAGTTATGCGGCCTTGGTGCGGTTTCATTGATTAACAGTTTTCCCGATTTTGTCAGGAAGAATTCAACGCACATGACGCCTACGACGTCAAGCTTTTCAAGGACCGCACGAGTGATCTCGATCGCTTCCGTTGCGACTGACAATGGGATCGCCGCTGGACAGACCGAAATATCGAGAATGTGGTGGCTATGAGAATTACCAATCGGACCATAACTGACAAACTGTCCGTCCAGGCCGCGAGCGGCGACAACTGAGAGCTCGCACTCAAAGTCGATAAACGCTTCAAGAATAGCGTGCGGCACATTCAACGCTGACCAGGCGTTTTTCGCATCTTCGATGGCTCGAATAACGATCTGACCCTTGCCGTCATAACCCCAGTCAGCGGTTTTCAAGACGGCAGGTGCCCCCTGCTTTTGCAATCCGGCGATCAATTCAACTTCTGAGCCGACCGCAGTAAATGGAGTCACCGGCAGTCCAGCATCTCGCAAGAAGGTCTTTTCGCGTTTTCTGTTCTGTGAAGTAAACAATACGGAACCTGCGGGGCGAACCGGGCAATACTTTTGACAGATTTCCGTCGTTTCGGCGGGGACATTTTCAAACTCGAACGAGACGACACTGACATTTCGGGCGAATTCGGCTACCCGTTCAAGATCCAGGTAATCGGCACGAACTTCAACGTCGGCGACCTGACCCGTCGGAGTTTCCGTATCAGGCGAGAGGACGTGGACCCGGTAGCCCAGTCGCCGTGCGGCGATCGTAAACATTCGGCCCAACTGTCCGCTTCCAAGCATGCCCAGTGTTGCGCCGGGGAGAATCGGATTCGTCATGGCAGAGATTCTCCCAGCACTCGGTCGCGTTGACGTTGTTGAAAGTCGTGGAGTTTTGCACGCAAATCCGGGCGAGTCGTGGCAAGGATTCGCACGGCCAAAAGCCCTGCATTTTTCGCTCCAGCGTCACCAATCGCGAGTGTGCCGACCGGAATCCCTCCCGGCATTTGCACGATCGACAATAACGAATCAAGGCCACTCAGAGCACGACTTTGCACGGGAACGCCCAGCACGGGAAGCACCGTTTGCGATGCCACCATTCCGGGGAGATGAGCTGCGCCGCCAGCCCCCGCAATCACGACTTCCAATCCGCGCGATTCGGCACCGGTTGCGTATTCGTTCATTAATTCAGGGGTGCGATGCGCCGAGACGATGCGACATTCGTGGGGAACACCAAATTCATTCAAGAGCTCGGACGCATGCCGCATTGTCTCCCAATCGGATTTACTCCCCATAATGACCCCGACCAATGGTGAGAGTGGACTGGAATCGGACATCGAAACTCCTGTTGTCGCAAGATAACGAACTTCGCATCGTCGATGATTTTACACCTGCCGAATCGCCATGTTGGCGATTCCGAGCACAACTTCAAGCGGCAGCACGGAAATTGAGTGTGTTCGAGGGGAATGGCAGAAGCTTTCGAGCGTTTTTGGCTGCAACTACTTTGTTTTCCATCATGACGAAACTGGTCGACGAAATACGCGACGTTCACTTTTCATTGAAAACGAATCAGACCAAAGGCTGCAATCATTGATCAACTGGATTTGCTCACCAACAAAAAAGCTTTCACGATTCTGGGTGAGAGGTCGAAGTGACTTGAATTCTGTCCGTTGCGGAGTAACTTGCTGGAAGTCGTGACCGCCGGACTGTTTGCGGAATCGTCGCGCCGGTCCCTTTTGACTTGGAGCGCTCGGTGTCCGCCCGATGGTCGTTTGATCTCTTTGATTTCGAAATCCGTTATCAACGCCTTCCCGTCCGTGTCTAGGCATTTGACAGGCAGCCCCAAATGGCCTTTTTGTCATGTACTGCCAGATGACCGACAGAGGCGGGTTTGACCGTTTCGCGTTCACAATCGATTTGGAAGGCTGTTGACCAATGCCCGTCAAGGTGAAGTGCTCCAGTTGTGAAAAGGTCCTTTCGGTCCCCGATGCCGCACGCGGAAAAGCAGTAAAATGCCCGCAATGCCAGACACGGATTTCGGTTCCTGAGGAAGACGATGTTCCGAAAGCGAGTTCAAAGTCAGCCTCCTCCAAATCGAAGACGAAGAAAAGTTCGAAGCCTATTGATTCAGAAGATGCCCTTGCATCGTTCGATATGAGGCGAGCTGAAGATACCGAAGCACGCATCTGCTCAAAGTGCGGCTTCGACATGCAGTATCAGGATGAAGAAGACACGGAATGCCCAGAATGCGGGTTCGATTCCGCCGAAGGAGGATTGGGGGCAAAGGCACGCAAGAAAGCGATGAAAGGGCCGGACCCTGCAGACTTTTACCCAGGCCTCGCCAAAGAAGCATGGAAGTTCGTTGGCAAAAACGTACTTCTCGCCTGGCGAACAGTCGCATACACACTTGTCAGCCTTTTGATCGCACTCGGTTGCCTGTTCCTGTATTTCTGGATTTCAATGTGGCCACCGCGAGTTTTTCTGGCACTGTGTTTCGTCATCAGTTTTCTGGTCATCCCCGGTTGGATGTGGTTACTTGACACTGAGGTCATCAAGCTGACACTTGAACGAAAAGACAAATTCAAGAAATTGAATTTCGATTTTTTCCTTGCTAGCGCGATGGGTGGGGCTTTCGTCTGTTGGATCGTCGCGCTCTTGTTGCCCGTATTGGCACTTCCTGCCGCGCTGGGTTGGGTCCTGGTCAATTACGCGGGAATGCCGCAGTATGTTCTACCCGTCTGCGCTGGAATTGGGGCAATACCCGCTCTCTGGATGTTGCCGGTGGTCATGTCCCACATGTCGATGCCCGTCCAGTATAAAGGTTGGTTGGTCTGGAAAGTCCTTCCCATCTGGACCAGAAATTTGAAACCGCTGTCGGTATGGCTGATGTGGTTTCTTCTTACGAATGTATTCAATATTGCGGGTATCGCCTCGATTGCTGCAGTTTACGGTGCTGATATTTCAAACATCGTCAACGTCATGGAAAGTAATGCCAGCATCAGGCGCCAGGAATTTGCACGCATTCAAAATCCGAACACGAAGAAGAAGGGGCAAGAGGCGCCCAAGCTCGAAAAACTCCCAGATCCTCAACCCGTCAATTATAAACCGCTGATCGTTCCCGTAATTATTCTTTCGGTCATGTGCGTCATCAACGGATTTACCAGTCTTTTCAACATGCGAACCAGCGGCCAGTTCACCTATTACAACAAATCGTCCCTGGAACTTGTCGACAAGCTGAAAGAGTACAAATATAAGGCCAAGGAAAAGCGAGATGAGGACGAAGACGAAAAGCCAAAAACTGTTGTTCAGCAAGCTGTAGATGGATTTGTGTTTGTACTCGTGTTCGCCCTTGTTGGCGTTGTTGGTGGAATGCTTTATGGGTCACTGACGGATGCAGGCGTTCCCAAGGGAATTGTCACCGGAATGTTGATCGGATTGACGCTGGCTTGGATCGCATCCTATTTCAACAGCATCAAGGAAGGCTTCCAGGATAGTCAAATGTGGGGCTTTCTGAATCTGATCCCAATCGTTCCCGCGTTTGTGTTTGTTTCCAAACAATGGGAATATCGTCAGCCCCTGTTTTTCCAAATGCTCTTTTCGTTAATTGCTGAAATCGCAATTGTCGTCACCGCGTTTGCAATGGGGGTCTACCCGTTCGGTTCGTCAACCACTGCTGGGCAGTCGCCTGCTCCACCGGCAGCTCAAAACCCGATGGATCCGAGTCAGATGATGCCGCAACCTGGCCAAAACGCGATTCCGGGCATGCCCACTCAAAATCCGCCGACGAGTAGTGCATCTCCACCGGGGAATTAACGGTTGTTTATTCGGCTGGACATGGCTAGTCATTCGCGTAGAATAGGGTCTGCACCGCTCTCATGCCCTGCTCATCTAGCCGGGGCGGTTCGAGTGGACACCGCGAGGTCAGTCGTACGAGTATTCGCTGATTCAATCTGCGGCCAGATTCCTCGAATGATTCAGTGGACGTTGCCCCATTGCGGTCGAGTTGTCCCACGAATTTCCGCTTCCGATGGAGAGTGATTGTAATGACGACCAGCAAAGATCTGTTCGACGATTCCACGATGACTTTTGGTGAACACCTTGAGGTGCTTCGTTTTTATCTCATTCGTGCGCTTCTTGGACTGATGGTCAGTGTCATTTTTTCATTGATCTTCGGCGAACAACTCGTCCGGATGATCCGTCAACCGATCGACGCAGCATTGCGCCGTGCAAACGTGATTGCAGCGGTTCAAGATGACGTAAAAGGTTTCGATTTGTGGACCTGGCTCACGGCGGGAATTAAAGGGCAGTTCATCCCCCCAAGTGTTCGCGAAGAGGACAAAGCCGCTCTCAAGCCGCTGTCCGAAGATGAAAAGCGAGCGATTACGATTGAACTGTCCGCCTACGACCTTGTATCGATGCTTCATGACGCGGCGCCCCGCAATTTCCCGGAGCCGACAGAAGCGATGAAAGAGAAATCTGTGTCGCTACCTGCCCGGTCAGAAGCGTTTCGACAGTTCCGTCGATCTGCTGAAAAGATTGATCGGCCCGTCACCTTGAACGTTCAAGAGGCGTTCATGACCTATATGAAGGTCTCGTTCATTGCGGGACTGGTCATCGCAAGTCCTTGGATGTTCTATCAGTTATGGCTCTTTGTCGCGGCAGGTCTCTATCCGCACGAGCGAAAATACGTACACACATATTTACCGATGAGCGTTTTCCTGTTTCTCGGTGGAGTTGCCTTCTGTTTCTACGCCGTCTTACCAACTGTGCTCGACTTTCTGCTCAGCTACAATGCAGGCATGGAATTAACGGCTCAGATTCGAATTTCGGAATGGATCAGTTTTGCGGTGATGTTGCCATTGATGTTTGGTATCAGTTTTCAATTGCCGCTAGCCATGTTGTTCCTTTCAAAAATCAATGTCTTTCAGGTCGAGCACTACATCGCACAATGGCGACTGGCTGTGCTGGCAATCGCAATTATTTCGATGGTCCTGACTCCAACTCCTGATCCGATGACGATGCTGATGATGATGACACCTCTGCTTGTGCTCTACGGACTTGGTATTGCGCTGTGCAAATGGAACGTCGCAAAATCACCACTCGGTGAACCCGCCTAAAGCAGGATTCGTTTTAATTCTCGCGACGCATCCAATCGTAGACGTCGCCAGTACCCGATCTCGGTTGCGGATGGTTTGATTCGTCATTTCACCGGAACACGCTCATGCAAGTCGACAATCATATTGCATTTAAAGAGTGGGCTGTCGTCTGTTCCGCACTGGCCTCGGGGCGACAGAGCCTGATTCTGCGAAAAGGAGGGCTACACGAAGGTCGTGACGGATTCCGAGTTGCGCACAGCGAATTCTGGTTATTCCCAACCGGGTTCCATCAAGAATCTGATTCCGTTACTCAGGACGCGCAACGATTGCTGCAGGAGGTTCTGACCCGGCGGCCAGTCGCCGATGAAATTCATATCCAAAATTATGTTGAAGTTGAAGACGTGATCGAGCTTCACGATGAATCCCGGCTATCGCGTTTGAGTCAGTTTCATATTTTGTCAAACAAAACCGTCGACGCTCGATACCACTACAAGCAACCTGGATTATTTGTCGTTCTTGTAAGAGTCCATCAACTGCCAATCCAGATCAGTATTCCCGCGTCGCCTCACTTCGCCGGTTGCCGAAGCTGGGTCGATTTTCCAACTCCTTTTCCCACCGACGGACTGCACCCCGTGCTGAGTGATAAAGTTCATTCGGAGCGTATGTCCGAGTTGCGCAAAATACTACGAGCGAACCAGTAGGAAAATGACGTTGTTCCCCGTCAAAAAGAAATTACAACGACCGACCAGCGGTTGATACTCCGGCATGCTGAGCAGATCGTCACAATTCCCAATGACATCAGCGCGGAGTCACGAGCTCAAATACAACCAACCCATGACACAAAACGGTACTGATCAGCGCAAGCCTCCAGCACCAGGGGTCCATCGGATCAGCTTGTCTGAAGACTCCATGGTCAGAAGGAACACGGAGAGGAAATCGGCCCGCGTCCCAGGCACTTCCATCTTCTTTGACGAGTCGTACCCGAGATTGCCAAAGTCCGAGACCGAGTGCGAAAAGGGCAATGATCGCCGTGATCATTTGGAGTCCCTCCATCAAGTTCAACGAACCTCCATGACCGACGTGGTCTGCCGTTGAAAAATGTGCCACGACTGTTGCCCAGCAGTTATTTACAAAGTGCAATAGCATCGGCAACCAGAAGCTGCGCGTCCACAAATAGACCATATGCATGGCCAACCCCAGTGGCATGACCGCAATCGCGTGAACGGGATGCATGTGAAACCAGCCAAACAGAAACGACGTCAACAAAATGCCGCCCCATAATCCAAGGTTGGCGATGAGTGCCCGTCCGATTGCACCACGAAAAATCAGTTCCTCGCCAATCGCAGGCAAGACGGCAACACTGAAAATCATCAGCCACAAGGGGGTCGTGTCAGCCATGCGTTTTATTTCATCATTGACATTCATCCCATCGATAAATTTCAAACCTGGAAAGACTTCAACAATTAAATCCCAGGCGAACTGAGTTGGAACGCTCCAGATGGCAATACAAAACGTCAGCGGCAATGTTACTGCAACAACAATCCAAACATGCCTCGGATCAGGACGGGTGAAATTCAATTCGTTAAATAATCGCCCCCAAAAACGAAATGTAACAGCCAGGATCGCAGCAAGTACAAAAAGAACCATCTCTCCCAAAGTGATGATCATGACCGAATCTGGATCGTCAAAATTCATCGATCGGGTTTTTCCCGATGCGAAATTGTTAACAAACAAATTAACAATCATGAGAATGACAATGCACACGGCAGCGATCACATGAACGAGCCATGCACCAACCAACCATCCCATCGCTTCTGCGATACCGCGAGACCAGCTGGGTGGGCTGTCAACAGGAGCAGTGCTTAGCGAACTATTGTGGCTGACCTGTTCGACAGGCAACTCCTCCACAAAATCCCGAATTTCGAGTCCATTTGCCTCGGAATTGATCGCGGTTGATCTCGTCGGAACTGACTCAAAGTCTGATCGTAAAAGTTCCTTCGATAGTGGGTCGTTTTCACGAGAGTTGAGTTCGGTCACGAAGCCTCCTGAAGCATCTTGATCCAAGGACCGACATAATGACCGTTGTCGTGAAACGTCCGACCGCTGACAAGATTCCCATCGATTACGCACGGTTCGTTGACGAAAACTCCTCCGCAGACTTCCAGGTCGAAACGACATTTAGGCACGGTGGCCATCCGGCGCCCTCGAACGCAATCCGCATGAGCGGGTATTTCAACACCGTGGCAGACACTTGCGACGGGCTTATTCGCAGCAAAAAAATGACGAGTCACTCGGATCAGATCCGGGTCATAACGAATATATTCCGGAGCTCGACCACCCGAAAAAAGTATTCCCGCATAGTTTTCCGGGATGATGTCACGAAAGGCGATCTCGGCTTCAATGGAATAACCTTCCCACTCTTTCGTGATCGTCCAACCCGGCTTCACCTCGTGCAGAACCATCTGATAACGGCGTTTTTCCGGTGCCGCGACTACAGGGCGCATCCCTGCCTCAATCAACCGGTAGTACGGATAAAGAGTATCAACCGTCTCGGTCGCATCACCGACGATGATGAGCACTTCTTTTACTGGCATGTCAGACTCCAACCCTTTTCGGAAATATACAGAGCAGTACGAACCTAACGCGATGCGTTTGCAGAGACTCGCTTGTCTTCCTGGAATCGAAATGGTTTTCCGCCGACAAAGTCGGTACTCAGAATTGTTGGACACCAATTCGATTCGACGTGTGAGATCACAAGATCTGTCCCCGTAAAGTGATTCACAAACGGCTTCATCTTCGAGCAGTACATTGTGTCCGTCATGTCCCGAATCAACAGGACTTTTTTACCCTGCGTAACCAACTGTCGGATGGCAAAGGGACGACCGAGAACACACATATTCAAATGCACTCCCATCATGATCACATTGTCGATACCACGTTCTGCCAGCAGATTAAATGTTTCTTGCCCGTTATCGGTGATCGCGTCAGGTTCAGCGATTTCAATCGTCTTGATCTGCCGGGTCCAAGGTGGAACGATCTCACACTTCGTCGCACAATCACAGCCCATATCCGTATCGTCGATCGGCAATTCCGATTCGCGCTTCGGGTCAGGATAACACCAGGCCGTTCCCCAGCGTTCAATGGTTGCCAGCGGAACAGCGGTCTTTACGAATTTCGCATTCTGAGCCCGTTTTCGTTGAGGGGTCTCTTTGTAGAAATCGACAGTCGTACTGGGAGCATGAATGATGAACACCCCTCGACGCCGCGCCTCTTGAACGACTTTGTTCATCGGTCCGGCCAATTCTTCAACGCGTCGAGCGGCTCCTTGACACCAGTGGTTGTCCCACATGTCGCAGATGATCAATGCGGTCTTATGCGGATCCCATTCCACCGTCGCTTCTTTGACCTCTGCTTTAGCCGACAAATCAGTCGATTTTGTCTGTAAGGCTCTCGTATGCAATATCAGCGATTTTGAGGCGGTTTCCACAGGTTTCTCCGCTGCGGTCAAAAGTTGGAATCTCATCATGCAACTCAACAGCAACGCGGAATGTATTGCTATCTGTTTCGAACACCATTTTCGCACATTGAATCTCCGCGAATGTCGTTTCAGGTAAACAATCCAGTAAGTGGTCGCCCTGCCAGAATACGATGTGGCCTGTTAAGGGGATCGATCACAGTTGTCTCGGCGTCATATCCGAGTGCGTGATAGATTGTCGCTACGAAGTCCGCGACAGGAACCGGATTGTCGACCGGCTCGGCCGCCAGCTTGTCACTTTTGCCGTAGACTTGCCCGCCGCGAATGCCTCCACCGGCCAAGACGGTACTGTAAACACTCGCCCAGTGATCGCGGCCAGGAGGACTGTTTGCATTGATCACCGGTGTACGTCCAAATTCGCCGGTCCAGGCAATCAGAGTCGTATCCAGCAACCCTCGGTCAGCCAGGTCATCAAGCAGCGCACTGAACGCTCGGTTGAGCGGTGGCAGTAACTGATCGCGAGTGTGCTCCAAATGGTGCGAATGTGTGTCCCAGCCACCAAAGATGACCGTCACAAGAGAAACCCCAGCTTCGACCAGTCGCCTGGCAACCAGACAACTTCTCCCCAGCCGATCGTCGCCGTATCGTGCCCTTAATGAGGGGGACTCCCCTTCAATCTCGAACGCCTTCCAGGTCGATGCTGAACCAAGGACATCGATTGCCTGGGACTGATTCTTTGTCCAATCGCGAACCAGAGACGTCCCATCACCAATCTGCTGACGGGACAGAGAACGCTGTAGTTCCAAACGCTTCCCGAGACGACGACCTTTCAGCTCTTCGTTAAGCGAAAATCCTGGAAGCAGCGCCCCTGGCAAACTCGCCTCGCCAGTTGCCGGGGCATTGTTGAAGTCCATATTCAATTTCAGGTAGCCGTAATCCATGACCAGCGGATCGTATTGTCGACCAAGAAATCCGGCATTCTGGCCAGCCCATTCACGGCCAGGTCCATCCTGAGTAATCCACATAGGCAATTGAACCGAAGCAGGTAGCCCATGTTGTGGTCCTCGTAATTGATTCAGCACGGCACCGATTGACGGATAGTCACGTCGATCAAGGAACGGCTCTCCTTCGCGAGGAATATTCGGAAAACCCGTCAGGTTGTAGTGAACCCCCGCTCCATGGAACAAAGCGTTTCCGCGATGATAGACCGATCGAATAATCGCGAACCGGTCGGCTTGCCTGGCGAGATCGGGAAGCAAGCCACAAATCTCAATGCCGGGAACGTTCGTCGCAATGGCTGGAAACAAACTGCGAGCGCTGCCAGGTGCCTCCGGTTTCATGTCAAATGTTTCCTGCTGCGGTGGTCCACCGAGCATATAAAGCAGGATACAGGACTTCGCCTTGCCAGTATTTGACGTCGACTCAGAGGACGCCCGACTTGTACTCTCTCGCGCACTCAACAATTGCGATGACGAAAGCCCGAAAGCGGACAGTCCACCCGCTTGAAGGCATGTTCGTCGCGATAAAGGTACGGACGCTTTCAGCATTTCCAGTTCATGTGACAGAGGAACGAACTGCATGGAACTAAAGCGAGCATATCAATGATGTGGGCAATTGTAACCATTTCGGGAGCCCGACGCTCAAATTGAAAAGAAACGATTTGATCCTTGGCGGCAGAACCAAATCGCCTAGAATCGGCATCCGGACGCCTTCGATGTGATCTGAATCAAAATCAAAAAAAGAACCCTTATGCCGCAAACACCCCATATCGAAAAACATTTCACATCTTCCGAGATGGTGCGCGACATCGTAATTGGGATGTCAGACGGTTTAACCGTCCCCTTTGCGCTGGCGGCAGGACTCTCGGGCGCAGTCTCGGCCAATAATTTAATTATCACGGCCGGGCTGGCCGAAGTCGCTGCCGGATCAATCGCGATGGGGCTGGGAGGATTTCTTGCCGCTAAGACTGATGCCGAGCACTTTGTGGCTGAACGCCAGCGGGAATACGAAGAGATTAAGGAAATCCCCGAAAAGGAAATTGAGGAAGTCGCCGACGTTTTACGAACCTATGGCCTGACCGAAGAAATGGTGATGTCTGTGACAAATTCGATCTGCGCTGACGAAAAGCGCTGGGTCGATTTTATGATGAGATTTGAACTGGGACTGGAAGAGCCAGATCCGCGTCGAGCTGGCAAAAGTGCCTTGACGATCGCACTTTCCTACATCGCGGGTGGCATGGTTCCCCTCACCCCCTATTTCTTCGCACGCACTGTTCAGGAAGGCCTGTTAGGATCTGTCATCCTCACCTTGCTGGCATTGTTTGTGTTCGGCTACATCAAGGGGCGATTCACCACGACTCACCCTTTTCGAAGTGCCTGGCAAACTGTGTTCGTGGGTGGATTGGCCGCGACGGCAGCATTCGCGATCGCCAAGTGGTTAGGTTGATCAGCATGTGACCAATTTGCCACAAGCGAACGTCGTTCGTTTCCATCACATTGCTTTCAACAAATCTATCACATTTTTTAATGTTATTGTTAATATTATTTTTTAATAGACATATTGATTTCAACATCACATAATCACATTCTGTTCGAAGCAATTTCCAAAACTGAATAGAAAATGTGATCTATGCCAAAGAAAAAACCTGGGCGAAGCACCCACCGTTCGAATCCCCGCAGCAACAAGAGCCTGGCGATTCGAAACATCTTAGCGAAGCTGCCAAACGCCAAGGCTTCAGAAGTGGCCGAAGCGGTCAAGACCGAATTTGGACATGATGTCGGCAAGAATATGATTTACATGGTCAAAACCAAGACGAACATGGCGGCGGACGGTCGAGTCAGACCGACCAGAAACGGAAAAACAATAAAATCCGAATCGCCATTAACGTCTGCGGCACTGTGGGTTGAAGCGATCAAATTGGCCCGCCAACTGCTGACTGCGACTGGAAGCCTGGCCAACGCCACGGCCCTGCTGAAGGCACTGTCAGACAGTTAATGCGGCAGGAAGATTTCCACAAAATCAGCAGCATGGAAGACTGGAATCTTTCAGACTGTTCGGGTATCATCGCCCTCCCCTCGCGGAGACGTGGCGCGCGAAGGGTTTTCCTGAAATAACGCCACGGACAGAAATTCCTTGTGGTTACGATTCAATGCCGAATACAGACAGTGCGAAGCGTGCTCTTCGAAAAATGCAACGTCGTCGTGTCAAAAACCGAAATGAACGATCGGCTTTGCGCACTTCCGTGAAGAAGGTCCGTGTCACGGCAGCCGCCGCCTCCACGGGATCAGCGAAGGTTGAAGACGCGAAGGCTGTTCTCCACTTGGCGATTAAGCGAATCGATCAGTCGGCCGCCAAGCACCTGATTCATGCCAACAAAGCGGCACGAGACAAATCACGGTTGACCAAACTTATCAACAAATTGACAGCTCCCGCTGCCCCAGCGACGTCTGCTGAAGCCAAGTAGTCGTAAAAAACTGCCCATGATGGTGGTTTATTGATAAAAAGAGCCAGTCTTCAATAGAGGACTGGCTCTTTTCGTTGACATTCCCTGATTTCAAGCCAATTGAATAACCAAGCCTCTTCGACGGAACCTTCACACGATCCAGTTGCTCGATAAATTGGAGCATTTGCCGCCAATGTTGGGACTTGCTGGCACAAAACGCCGGTTAACCGCCTCATTTGTGGAGGTCTTGTTATCGGGTTTCTCTTTGAAGCGGCCCGATTCACCACAGAATTTTTGATAAAATCGCTCGCGGGACCTGCAACAGCCTGAATTTTACATTTTGTAGGACAAAACCCACAACACCCCAAAAACGATCCCCATGAAGCCGATGATCTGTAAAAAGAGCCAAGTTGCCCGACGCAGGATTCGGTCGGGAAGCTCAAACCGGCTCGCGCTATAGACCAGACTGATGATCATGGCCAGGGGTAACAGATACCACGTGACATTGACCGTTTGCGCAAGAACTAAAAGTGAAGAAGGCATCGGGCGGGTACTCACGCTGGGGTCGTAGCACTGACAACGGGTAAGGAAGGGTCAATGATCGTTGGATTGGTTTTGTCTTCAGGATCGGGTGTCTGCCACGCTTCGTCACCAAAGCCATAAGCGGGGCCTTGAACACAGTCCCAAATTGCCAAAATGTTCAGGAGCCCGGCGATCCAGGTAAAAACAAGAGCCAATTCATGTTGCTTGCCTAACCGGCCCGTCACTTCCTGAAGCTGGTCGGGGTCAGGAGGAACTCCATACCCGTCAATAAACGATCTGGGAATCGAGCCGACCATCACCCTGCCATTTTCAATTCCTCCCGTCACCCCAATTTTCAGCGTTCGACGAAAGCCGGCTGCAATCGGCCGATCAAGAAAGAAATTCCCTCCGAGTTCCAGCTTGACGGGTTGACCGTCTAACTTGCCCGTGAAGATCCCTTTCGTTTCCGGCCCGTATTCACCCGATTCAGGCTTCAGTGTAATGACTCCATCGAGTTTTCCGGCTTCGGCATCGCTATGAGAATCAATCAAACTTCCCTTAAAATTCGCGGAAAGTGGTCGGTCAAGTTGTCGGATCGTGTTATTGTTCTTCGTGATCCGCTGTTTTTGCAAAAGAGCCGGATATGAAACCAGCCCTGCTCCGAATTGGGCCGCATAATGCAGCGTGATTTTCCGTGTCAGCCCTTTTTCCGGAGTGTTGTAAACAACAATCCCTTCACCGAGCTTCACGCCCCAAAAGAACAAACCGAGAATTCCAAAAAAGTAGATTAAACCCTTAACAACCCGACCTTGATATAAGTGCCCAAGTCCAGGGACAAGCACTGCGAGGATTAACGCCACAACGACGTTTCGCTCTTCCCAGGGTTTACGACGTTCTGCAGCGGGAGCAATCGACATGCGGCGGCTTTCGAAACGACTGAATTAATGGACCGTGACACGTGGTCGACGGAACTGCCCCGCTCACGGGAGGTCGACGCACGGCGATCAGATCTGATCGTTTCGTATAAAAATCCCATCCCGCGGTCGGTTGAAGATTGTAGCACAGCTCTTCATTCAGAGACTAGGGCAGTGCGGCTGTGGTTTTGATGCAAAAATTCCAAACAACTCAGGCCGTCAAATCGGAAATCGATATTCGGAAACACGTTATGAAGGCAATATCGACCTGCTGACGCAACCTGCTTAGAATGTTATCTTGATATTTTGATTGCGGCGTCCGAATGTACCCCTGCATCTCAAACAGGCAGTGCCGACAATGACGAAAGTGAATCAATCGGCAGAGATTGAAGGGTGGATTGGCCGCCTCAAAAACGGAGACCTGAAGGCTCGTGAACAGCTTATCAACTGCACATGCGAACGACTGACCAGCTTGACTCGCAAAATGCTGAAGGATTTTGGCCGAGTTAAGCGATGGGAGCAGACGGACGATGTGACACAGAACTCAATAATGCGGCTCTATCGAACGCTCGCTGATGTTCACCCCGCCAATGCCGTTGAGTTCTATCGGCTGGCTGCCATGAATATTCGTCGCGAATTACTCGACCTTGCCAAGCACTATTTTGGACCAAATGGCTTGGGAGCAAACTACGCCAGCGTTGATTTGGCGACGGGAAAATCGGCTAACAATCCTGATGGAAATATCCCGCTTGCTAACGAGGATAGCCCCGACCAGCTGGAAGCATGGACCACTTTTCATCAACAAGTCGAAAAACTGCCGGACGAGGAAAAAGAGATTTTCGACCTTCTGTGGTATCAGGAGCTTTCTCAAGCCGATGTTGCTGAACTGCTGAATATCTCGACGCGAACGGTAAAGCGGCGCTGGGCTTCCGCACGCCTGATGTTACACGAAGCCCTCGGCGGCCTGCTGCCTGATATCTGACAGGATTGAACATGCCGGAAAATGACCGCTTGTTAGATCTGGTCGTCCTCTGGGAAGAACTTCACGAAGCGGGCACGCCCGTCACGATTGAGGAACTGTGCAAGGATTGCGCCGAGCTGATACCTGACTTGCGCACGCGTCTAAAAGCACTTGGTGCTTTGGATGCCGTACTTGTGAACGAGACCACTGAAGGTACTGTCACTGTTGTGAACGACAAAAACTCCGCCAGCGACAATCTTGCTGTACGAATCGGATCTCAGCCGGTCATTCCCGGGTATGAAATTATTCGAGAGTTGGGTCGCGGTGGAATGGGGGTGGTCTATGAAGCTCGCCAGCAAAGATTAAATCGACACGTCGCCGTCAAGGTTCTACTTGGGGGCAGGTACGCGACAGCCAAGTCGCAAGAACGTTTTAAAGCCGAAGTGGACGCGATCGGCCGGATGCAGCATCCGAACTTGATCCAGGTCTTTGACGTCGGTGAACACGATGGCCGTGTCTATTACTCGATGGAATATCTGGCAGGCGGCAGTCTTGAAGATCGAATTGCCAATATTCCCTGGCCCGCACGGAAGGCGGCCGAAATCTTGAAGATTCTGGCTGACGCCATCGAAGCGGTTCACCAGCAGGGTGTTATTCACCGTGACCTCAAACCGGCAAACATCCTGCTCACGACGTCAGACGCGACGAACGCGCGTTGGGGCGTTGATGGATTCGGCATTCCAAAAATCAGCGACTTTGGTCTCGCCAAGCGTACGGATGTCCCAACAGGACCGACGCTCACCGAACATGTCCTGGGGACTCCGACCTATATGGCCCCGGAACAGGCAGCAGGCCACAGCAGACAAGTCGGCCCCGCGACAGATATTTATTCTCTTGGCGCAATCCTGTACCGGTTGCTGATCGGTCGACCTCCATTCGTTGGCGAATCCGTGATCGAAATTGTGCGTCAAGTTGTCGATGCTGACCCGGTATCACCGCGTATTCTGCAGCCATCGATTCCCGTCGATCTGGAAACGATTTGCCTGAAGTGCCTCAACAAGCAGCCGTCGCAGCGGTACGGAAGCGCCGCGGCGCTGGCGGAAGACCTGCGACGTTTTCTGGCCAATGAGCCGATTCTTGCCATGCCGATTGGTTGGTTTGGCCGACTGACCAAATGGGTTCGTCGTCGACCTGCTGCCGCCAGCCTGATTGGCGTGAGCGGACTTTCTATTGTCGCTCTGCTCACGGCCGGCTGGTTATTCAATCAGCGCCTCGCAAAGGAACTGCGGAATACTCGTGCTGAACAACAGAAGACCGAAGCGGCTGGACATCGACTGAAGTTGGCGCTGGCCGCCGAAGTCGCCGCCGCCATGGATGCTGATTTCAAACAATTGGAAATTGTCCCTCAGTCGATGGTCGCTCTGCTGTCTCTTCGAAAACAGTGGGACGAGAAAGAGCTTGAAGACTGGACGAAATCCCTGGTGAAAAAGGACGCAAGAGTTTTTGGGATCAGCCTCGCTTTCGAACCTCAACAATTTGTCGGTTCGCGTGTTTACGATGATTACTGTCTATATATCCATGAAGAAGCAACCGGACTGATTGCCAAACAGTTACTTCCTCCCGAGTACCCCATGCCCGGATACCGTGATCGGCACTGGTACTCGGCTCCGAAACAAAACCGCAAACGAATGTGGACCGAACCGTATCTCGGGCAGCGAGCGAATGAAACGCCGATGCTGACCTATTCATGCCCCATTGAACGTGACGGGCAGTTTCGTGGTGTCGTGGCAACCGATCTGTCGATCAAGTATTTCCGCGAGTTGCACACACGACTGGAGAAGAAATATCTGGGTGCGGACTGTTACAGTTTCGTGGTCAGCCCAGGGGGACAAATCATTTATCACCCGAATCCTCAGTACGAATTTCCGTCAGAGAATTCGTCGCTGGATCGCATTCCGGTTGACTCAGGTTTTCTACCCATCTGGCAACAAATGCAGCAGCAGGAAGCTGGCTACGCGCACGCAACGGATTTTGACGGGGGTCGACCGGCAACATTCTATTTCGCGATAATTCCAGCGACGGGTGGGCATTTCGTTCTGGTACAGTTTGAATCCACTCCCCAGTAAGAACTGGTTTCGTCGAAAGATCAGTATAAATCTGTGACATCATTTGATTGTTATTGACCTCGATAAAATGTGTGCTTGAACGAACAGGTCACAAACTAGTTTGCCTGAAGGGGAACGCTCGATGACCGAGCGTTTTTCGTTGTCCTTCGAGAATCGTCAGTGATGACAGGTTCTTGCCCTGGTTCGCATTCTGATGCTTCTTCGAAGTCGCTCACTGGTGAAGGGCGTAATTCGTGAACATTATCGCCAATGCTCTGGAAAAAAGTGGTGAACCAGAGCATTTGCTTCACGTTGGGCAATGGCCCAAAAACGCGAATGCAGACCCCTTTATCATGCCAGTCACAAAGCGTTCCAAAAAAGCCGCTGGGAACATATTTGACATAATTCATGTCAACGCCCATTGATCGGCATTCTTCCTCTTCCATCAAACGACGGAATCCCTCTCTGATCAACGACAGTTCCTCACCGTCCCAGATCTCCATCGTTCCGACTTTTACGACCCGGAATTCGCCGTACGAATCAAACGCCACGGGCTTTAAATTCCTGGTGCTGACTACAGTCCCATCTGACATCTTGTTCGTCCCAGTTTTGAATGTCGTCACTACGCTGTCCCACTAACTGGAAGAGCGAGAACAAATTGATCAGGGGACAGCTTTTCCCGCGTCCCGCAAAAAAATCAGCCAAAAAGCGCTGCACTGTGACAGGTCAATCCCTGAGTTGACGTTTGCAATTTATTGACGTACGATCTGAATATCGTGCGTATACGCACATTTAATTCCACGGAGCTGACCATGGACAGCAGAAGCGAACTCCCGATGGCGATGCGAGCTGCTTATCTCGCACTTCACCGTCGTTCAGAAGCACAGTTTGCGAAATGTGGAGTGACCGCCGACCAGTTCGTCCTGCTCGCGACGCTGGCTCGCGGAGATTCACTGACACAAAGAGAACTTGCTCGCCGCATGCCCTCCGATCCCAGCACAGTGCGAGCGATGCTTGTGCTTCTGGAAAAAGAGGGATTGGTCCGTCGCGATGCCCATCCCAACGACTCCCGTGCACGAACGGCTGCACTGACTGTGGCGGGTAAACGAAAATTTCAGCAGGCTTTTGCCGCTGGCGAATCTATCCGCGACAAGATGTTCGAATCTCTTCAACCTGAAGATGGTCCGCTGCTGGTCAAATTGTTGAATCAGGTCGCCGAGTCACTCAATTCTGAGTTCGTGTCAATTGCTGGTCGCGATTCAATTAGACCTGACGAGGACGAATGAAAGGCGATATGCAAATTCGACAAACTGATCCAAATCCAGTCAAAAAGTACGCTACACCTGGCCGAGAAGCCGCCTCGATTCACAGGTCCGATTTCACGTCACAATTCTGGAACTTCAACATGATAAACGCCTCGCGAGAATTGCCCCGACATTCTGGTCTCAGTCTTCAGCGAACGGCCTGGCATCGGGTGATGGCTTTCACCCTCTTGCTTCTCATTTGGGGGCAACCTGCAAAATCCCAGGAAGAAAAGGACCGTCCACTTCAACCCCCGGCAGGCCGTCGAGCAGGTGGCTTTGGAGGCCCGATTGAACTTGGTCCGGATGACATTGCGGTTTACGCGGCGCCACCTGACGAATTCAAACAAGTCCGTGACAGCGTGCCTCACGGAAAACTCGAGATGGTCGATTACGAATCGAAGACGGTCGGCACAACTCGCAAAATGCAGGTCTACACTCCACCCGGCTACACTACAGAGATGAAGTATCCAGTCCTTTATCTTCTGCATGGGATCGGGGGTGACGAAACAGAATGGCAACGGTTTTCGACCCCGAATGTCATCCTGGATAACCTTATCGCTGATGGTAAGGCGGTCCCGATGATCATCGTGATGCCAAACGGCCGGGCTCAGAAAAATGACCGGGCCGGAGGAAATGCATTTGCCTCAGCCCCCTCATTTGCAACCTTCGAACGTGACCTGTTGGACGACGTCATTCCCGCCATTGAAGCGAAGTACTCGGTCGACACAAGTCGCGAGAAGCGAGCGATTGCGGGACTCTCGATGGGGGGTGGCCAGTCTTTCAATTTTGGGCTCGCTCATCTCGATAGGTTTGCCTGGATTGGCCCTTTCTCAGCTGCTCCGAATACGAAGAAGCCTCAGGAATTAATCCCTGACGTCGAAGCAGTAAAAAAGCAACTGAAGTTATTATGGATCTCATGCGGGAACAAAGACGGACTGATCAAAATCAGTCAGGAAATGCATCAGTTTTTGAAGAAGAATGGCATTGAACATGTTTGGCATGTCGATGGACATGGACACGATCCGCAGCACTGGAGCAGCAGTTTGTATTGGTTCTCACAGCAGGTCTTTCAGGATAAACATGCAGTTGCAAATCAATCGGCCAAGCCTCTCTTGGGAAAATGGGCTGCAACGTTCAATACTCAAATCGGTGATCAGGACTATGAATACACAATCGAAGCCATAGATAACCAGGTTGGTGGATCGGCTGTCATGAAACTGAACGGAGAAACATTTCGCAGTAAGCTGGCAGGAGTAAAGCTCGACGGAAAGCTCGTTTCCTTCGAAGAGACCCTGAACTTTCAGGGAAATGATTTGAAGATCTCGTATTCCGGCGAACTGGATGGCGACAAGATGCAACTGACTCGCAAAGTGGGTGAGTTCGCGACCGAGAAACTTATCGTAAAGCGGGTCAAATAGGGCTTGGTTTCCCTCGTTTTCAAGCTCACTGCCTGGAAGACACATCTTTTCGAAGCCTCATTTCGCAATTCGTTTACCGACCTGCGACTCGTGATTTCATCGATATTCGGTGAAGTCACGTAAGTTGCCGTCGTCGCCGACCGGGAAGAGGAGCTTCCAAAACGGGCCTTCCGAAGCAGGAGCTTTGGAACTAGAAAAAAAATTTAAACTTTCACTCCAAAAGGATCGCCATGGCCTTTCGATTGTTACTTATCATGTGCGCCGTATCGGCAATGACCTTGGACGGACGGACACAGGAA
This sequence comes from uncultured Schlesneria sp., assembly GCA_903899985.1. GTDB lineage: Bacteria > Planctomycetota > Planctomycetia > Planctomycetales > Planctomycetaceae > Schlesneria. The sequence goes on along the minus strand of CAIULL010000013.1, from coordinate 7,387 downwards.
ACTCAGCCAGCTCAAGCGGCGGCACATGCCGATGACTGGAAGCCGTCCACGATCAACCAAAAAGGGAAACAGTATCCCCAGGTCAACTCGGACCGCCGCGCGCGTTTTCGCGTCGTGGCTCCGGAGGCTCAAAGCGTTTCAGTCAGCCTGGGAAAACTCGCGTTGACTAAGGGCGAAGACGGAGCCTGGACTGGCATCACGGCTCCGTTGGATGAAGGATTTCATTATTACAGCCTGAAAATCGACGGAGCCGAAGTTCCAGACCCGAACAGCCTTTATTTCTTCGGTGCCATGCGCTGGGGGAGCGGCATTGAAGTTCCTGCCGCTGACCAGGACTTTTACGCTGTGAAAAACGTCCCGCATGGTCAACTTCGACAGGTACTGTTCTTTTCCAAAACGACGGATTCGCACCACAAAGCATTTGTCTATACGCCGCCAGGTTACGAACAAGATACTGACAAGCGATATCCCGTGTTGTACCTGCAGCACGGATGGGGAGAAGATGAAAATGGATGGGGCTCACAAGGTCACGCCAACTTGATCATGGACAACTTGATCGCTGAAGGGAAAGCGAAGCCGTTCATGATCGTCATGACGTACGGCATGACCAACGACGCCCCATTGGGCGGCGGGCCGCGAGGCGCTGGTGGACGTCCGGCATTTAACTTCGACAAATTCAAAGGGGTTCTACTGGATGACCTTGTCCCCTATGTCGACAGCACTTTTCGGACCCTCGCCGATCAATCACATCGCGCGATGGCGGGTCTGTCGATGGGGGGCATGCAGACGCGAACGATCGCGCCAGCAAACCTCGATAAATTCTCACATATCGGTCTGTTCAGCGGCGGCAGCATCAGTGCCGACAGTATTGAAAACATGGAGCTTTTTAAGGAGAAAATCAAACTGGTATTTGTCAGTTACGGCAGCAAAGAACTCGGCGGCAACCGCGGTGGTCCCGGTGGCCGAGGCGATCCCAGAGAAGCAACCGAAGGCTTGAAGTCAGCAGGCGTCAATGCCCACTTTTACGTTTCACAAGAGACCGCCCACGAGTGGCAATCTTGGCGACGTAGCCTGCATCAAATGGCACCATTACTGTTCAACGACTGATGTCGTGATTTGTATCCACCAGGACTTATCAAGCGGGCAAGCGACAGAAACTCAGCAGTCGTTCAATCTTGTTTTCCAAATCGAATTCGCAAAAACGCCGACTGGTTCCATCTGCAGTGCCTGTCCACATTTTGATTTGCATGACTCAGTTCAATCCCGATTTGTTTTATCGCTGTCACAGCTCAATTCGACGTACAAGTGATTCCATTCGACCCGCTGTGGAAATCAATTCCGTATTAACCTGCCTCAAAGTACCCTGCACGGCGATGGGTCATGAACTCGCGGATTTGTGGCAGGCTCGATAAGATCGACCCTGGGATCAATCGGTCATCACTCGCGATCATTGGATTCCCAAAGCGTTGGAACAATCTTGTTCGCCGCTGAAGAGCTGCAATCGAGTGAACCCACATCTTAAGGTCGATTCCCAATGAGTTCGCGATTTTTGATTCCGACTGTCATCGCCGTCGGTTCGTTGTTCGGTTGGCTCGCGGCTTCTGGCCGCCTGGTTGAAACATTCGCCCAGGACACGAAGGCGCCGCCCGCTGTCACGGACGGCAAGCAGTTACCCAAGCCCGACCCCGCATTCAAGGGTAAGATCGGCGAAACGTTTAAGGACTCGACGGCTGATTATCCACAGCCGGTGAAGGCTCCTAAAGGCGCGCCCAATGTTCTGCTCGTCCTGCTCGACGATGTTGGCTTCGGCATGTGCTCGACATTTGGTGGACCGGTGCCGACACCGCATTTAGATAAGCTCGCAAAGAACGGGCTAACCTATAACCATTTCCACACAACGGCACTCTGTAGTCCAACCCGGGCGGCACTGCTCACCGGTCGCAACCATCACAGTTGCGGCACAGGCGTGATTATCGAGATGGGAACGGGTTTCCCCGGCTACACTGGAATTATTCCCCAAAGCACATCTGTCGTGGCCCAGACGCTTCGTGACAACGGTTACGCAACGGCGATGTTCGGCAAGGCTCACAATACACCCGAGCCGGAGATCAGTCCTGCGGGCCCCTTCCACAACTGGCCCACTGGTCAGGGTTTTGAGTATTTTTACGGCTTCAATCAGGGCGAGACGAACCAGTACTACCCCACGCTCTACCGTGACACCAGGCCCGTCCCCCAATCGAAGTCTCCGGAGCAAGGCTACCACTTTACTGCCGACATGACCGATGAGGCCATCGCCTGGACGCATAACGTCCGAGCTGCGAACCCTGACAAACCGTGGTTCACTTATTTCAGTACTTCCGGCGTGCACGCACCTCATCAGCCCCCGAAGGAATACCGGGACAAGTATAAAGGAAAATTTGATTACGGATGGGACAAGCAGCGTGAGTTGACCCATGCGAAGCAACAGGAAATCGGCATTATTCCAAAAGGGACAAAGCTGACGCCACGCGATCCAGGCATTCCTTCATGGGACTCGCGGTCCGCAGACGAGAAGAAAGTCTACTCCCGGCTCATGGAGAATTACGCTGGTTACATGGACTACACCGACCACGAAGTCGGGCGCTTGATTGACAGCCTTGCCGCCTCTGGCGAACTCGACAACACGCTGGTCATGTACATTGTCGGCGATAACGGCGCGAGTGCCGAAGGTGGTCTGGAAGGGACCTTCAGTGAACTCGCCAGTCTCATTGGCGTGCAGCTTGGCCTGGAAAGTACGATCAAGCGGATCGACGAGATCGGTGGACCGACGAGCGAACCTCACGTTCCTGTCGGATGGGCGTGGGCGATGAACGCGCCGTTCCAATGGACTAAACAGGTCGCATCTCACTTTGGCGGGACCCGCAACCCACTGGTCGTTCACTGGCCCAATGGGATCAAGGCTAAAGGGGAAATCCGCGACCAGTTCCATCATGTCATTGATGTCGTACCAACCATTCTGGACGCCTGTAAAATCCCGGAGCCGAACGTGGTGAACGGCATCGTGCAGAAGCCGATCGAAGGCGTATCAATGCTTTACTCATTCGGCGACGCAAAAGCGAAAAGCAAGCGGACGACGCAGTACTTTGAACTGGCGACCAACCGGGCGATTTACCACGACGGCTGGGTGGCGTGCAGCCGCTACGGCTATCCGTGGGTGACGGCTGGCCGCGGGATGGACTTCGTCAACGCCACTTGGGAGCTTTACCATGTCACCGATGACTTCAGTCAGGCTGTCGATCTTGCGTCAAAGGAATCAGAGAAACTCAAGGCGTTACAGGCCAGGTTTCTGGAAGAGGCCAAGAAGTATGACGTGTTCCCTCTCGACCCACGATTCTCCGAGAGACTCAATCCGATGTTGCGGGAGTCTGGCGAACCGAGAACGAGTTGGACCTACTACGGCAACAGCGTCTGGTTACCCGAGCCAATTGGTCCGCAACTTTTTCCTCGCCCCCACTCAGTCACGGCGGATCTGACGATCCCGAAGGGTGGTGCGGAAGGGGTTGTCGCCTGTGCCGGGGCTTTCTCGGCGGGCTGGTCACTTTACATCAAAGACGCGAAACCAGTCTTCCGCTACACCGGCTTTGAGCTTTCGGACATCACGATTGTCGGAACAGTCAATGTCCCCGAAGGGAAAGTGACTCTTAAGACAGAATTCGCACCAGACGGTTCGAAAGAAGGGGCTGGCACGCTCAAATTATTTGTGGACAGCAAGCCGGCCGGAGAAGGGAAAATTACGCGTTCCTTCTTCCGTCACGGGCTTGAATCCTTCGAGGTCGGCCGCGACTCCATCACCTCAGTCTCACCCGACTACAAATCAAAATCGCCGTTCGCATTTACGGGGACAATCGAGAAAATCCGCTTCGAATTGACCAGAAAATAGCAATGAAATCCCCGGCCTCCAAGCTTCGTCGCTCCCTCATTACCTCGTTCCCAAGCTCCTGCTTGGGAACACACGTCTTGGAAGCTCTGCTTCCCGATTGGCGAGGATGGTAACCGATGTCATCGTCGGTAATCCATGCGAACACCGATCGCAGGTTGTTACGCGAATCGCGAAGCGGAGCTTCGAAGAGATTCGTTCCCAAGCAGGAGCTTGGGAACACACGTCTTGCAATCGCTGCTTCCCGATTGGCGAGGACGGCAACCGATGTCATCGTCGGTAATCCATGCGAATACCAATCGCAGGTCGTTACGCGAATCGCGAAGCGGAGCTTCGAAGAGATTCGTTCCCAAGCTGGAGCTTGGGAACGAGAAAGCCGGCGATTAGGAACGATAAAAAACTCACTCTGTGACGGTTTCCCTATTCGAAAAGAGTACGAATATGCGATTGCGATTCATGCACCCAGCCGTGGTCATCCTGGTCGGCAGTGCACTCGGCTGGTTTGTCGCTGCTGCCGAGGACAAGTCGGCGAAGCCGAATGAGTCCACCAGGATTGACCGCACGGTACTCCCGCAGGCACCGCCGGAATTCAAGGGAAAGATCGGACCGAACTATAAGGAATCGACACCGGACTTCGGGCCTGCGGCACCTGTGGCGGCTCCCGAAGGTGCCCCGAATGTCCTTTTTGTCGTTCTTGATGATGTCGGATATGGACACCTCGGCTGTTACGGCGGTCCGATCGCGACACCGAACATTGACAAGCTCGCCGCCGGTGGCGTGCGGTACAACAATTTCCATACGACGGCACTCTGTTCACCGTCGCGTGGGGCACTGCTCACAGGCCGCAACCATCACGCCATCGGACTCGCTGCCATCACCGAAGCCGCCACCGGCTTTCCTGGCAACTTCGGGTCAATTCCCAAAAGTACCGGGACGATCGCCGAGACCCTGAAGCAGAATGGCTACAACACGATGGCGATCGGCAAGTGGCACCTTGCCCCGTATACCGCGTACACCGCAGCCGGGCCGTTTGACCGCTGGCCGCTCGGCATGGGATTCGAAAAGTATTATGGCTTTCTCGGCGGCGAGACCGATCAGTGGGCACCGCTGTTGGTTCAGGACAATCACTTCATCGACACTCCCACCGGCCCGGGCTATCACCTGACGGAAGACCTCTGCGATCGTGCGATCGCCGACATCCGTGACCAGCAGCAGGCGAACACAGGGCGTCCGTTCTTCGCGTATCTTGCTCTCGCTGCGGCTCACGCGCCATTGCATGCGCCGAAGGAGTTCATCGCCAAGTACAAGGGCAAGTTCGATCAGGGCTGGGACAAGGTCCGCGAAGAGACCTTCGAGCGGCAGAAGAAGCTCGGCATCATCCCGAAGGACTCGGTTCTTCCCCCAGCGAACCCTGGTGTCCAGGCCTGGTCAGAGCTGACTCCCGAGCAGAAAAAGGTCTATTGTCGGCTGCAGGAAGTTTTTGCAGGGTTCGTCGATCATGCCGATCACCAGCTCGGTCGAGTGTTCAACGCCCTTGATGAGATGGGCATTCGTGACAACACGCTGATAGTCCTCGTTTCAGATAACGGAGCCTCACAAGAGGGGCTACAGAACGGCACCATGAACACCGACCGCTACCGGAACTACTTCCCCGATACGGTCGCCGAGATGTTGACGAAACTCGACGAAGCGGGTGGGCCGTCAACCGACCCGCACTACCCGATGGGCTGGGCAATGGCGGGCAACTCGCCGCTGAAACGCTGGAAACAGGACACACACGCGGGGGGAAATACCGATCCGTTCATCGTCTCATGGCCCGCGAAGATCAAAGACGGTGGCGCGATCCGCAATCAATATCACCACATTGTTGATGTCGTTCCGACGATTCTTGAAGCAAGCAGCCTGCCGGTACCCACGTCCATCAACGGCGTTAAACAAATGCCGCTGCATGGCGTCAGCATGGCCTACACGTTCACCGAGGGCGCGGCGAAGACCCGTAAACAGGTGCAGTACTTTGAGATGCTCGGCAGCCGTGCTGTCTGGGCTGACGGCTGGACTGCCGTCACGTGGCACAAGAAGGACACACCATGGGAAGAGGACAAATGGGAACTTTACCACACGGACGTGGACTTCACTCAATCCAACGACCTCGCCGCGAAAAACCCCGAGAAACTCAAGGCGATGATCGAAATCTGGAACAGCGAAGCGAAGAAGTACAACGTCTTCCCACTCGATGATCGGCGGTACGAGCGAGTCGCAGACCCGACTCGTCCGGTCGCGGCACTCCCAAAAAAGCAGTATGCGTTTTATCCTGGCACGTCGATCCTGCACCCGTTGGCCGCACCACAGATTCTAGGCGTCGAGCACACGATCACGGCACACGTCACGATCCCGGAAAAAGGTGCCGAAGGGGTCCTCGCCTGTAGTGGGGGCGAGTTCGGCGGTTGGACTCTGTTCCTCAAGGATGGAAAGTTCCACTACGACCATAATTACCTGAAGCTGGAGCACTTCGCGGCCTCCTCCTCCGATGTGATACCTCCAGGACAGCACACCCTGAGCGTTCATTTCACGCCGACCGAGAAGCACTTGAAGCCCGACTTCTTCATCGGTGATGTCACACTGTCTGTGGATGGCAAGCAAGTGGGCCAGTTGAAGGGTATCAAGGTCGCAGGCCAATACAGCGCCGTGACGGGATATGGGTTACTCATCGGCCGGAACACCGGTACGTCCGTCAGTCATGAGTACAAGGCACCATTCACCTTTACGGGTAAACTGGAGAAAGTCACGATCGATCTGAAGTGACTTGGGTAAGTTTTCCTTCCGGTTCTCTCGTTCCCAAGCTGGAGCTTGGGAACGCCTGTCTTGGAAGCACTGCTTCCCAATGGGGAATGACGGCGACTGATGTCATCACCGATTATAGCTGCAGAATTTGTTCGTAGGTCGTTCGACGAATCGCGAAGCAGAGCTTCGAAGAGATTCGTTCCCAAGCTGGAGCTTGGGATCGAGGGAACGAGGGGACGACGAAACTGACAGGACGGATTTATCGTCGCTCACTTGATCAGTTTTAGCGGGGGTGCGGTCCACTTGCCGTCGAGCACTGCTTCTCTTGGCCAGTAGAGACGCATGACGAGCATGAAAGGCCCCTTGGGAGCGGGCAACCAGTTCGACTCCAGTTCTTTGCCTGGCGACTCGTTCTGGAAGTAGAGCGTCAAACCTCCATCAGAATCCTTCTTGAAATTCGGCAGCATTGGCGAGTTGAGCAGGTAACGATCGAGTGGATTGGCCACGAGCAGGCTTTCCGGCAATTGGTACATCGTCAATGACCAGAATGCGTCAACGGGAGGGAGTTCACCCGCAGCAAAGCGAAGGGTGTAACGGTTGGAACCGGTCAGCGGTTTTCCGCCATCATCAACGGTATAGATTGGATAGATCGCCTCCTGCTTGGAGTTTCCGTAGATACCGATTACGGCG
>CAIULL010000012.1 GCA_903899985.1 uncultured Schlesneria sp. | reverse complement strand
TCGGCCTAACAACTGGATCACGCGAGTGAATCAGGCCTTGACCAGGAAGGAACTCGAAGCGGTCCAGACATCAGTCACTCGAGGACGTCCCTTTGGCTCGATCTCATGGCAAGAAGCAACGGCTAAACAACTCGGTCTCGAATCCACATTCCGCAACCGGGGCCGCCCGAAAAAGATGATCGATCACGATAATTCCTAGTTTATTGGACTCATCCCCTTTTCTTCATCCCACACGACTACCGATCCACCCGCGTAAGTGATCGGTAGTCGCTGAAGATTGGGTATGTTTCCCAGTTGCCGCTCACGTCAGCTTGCATTTCCTTGGTAGCGAGATTTGCGGTAGCGAAGTCTTCCGATTCGACCGTTACACTGCCATCAAGCTTGAAGTAGTAAGTCGTCCCGCACTTTACTCGATCCGTTTCGCCATCGAACTCTCGACGTGTCGCCATTGTGAGAAATAGACGCCCCTGCTCAACTTCCTGAAACTGGTAGCTTAAAAACTCCCGCAAGGCGTTGTCAAAAAAACCAACTCCGATGTAGTCGTTGTTTGCTTCGATGAAGCAATGAATACCTTCGTCATTTTCCACCACAGCAACATACGGCTGTCGTTGTTCGTGAGCGATTCTCGCCTTGGGTTCATCCCATGTTTCGGTAAGCCGCTTCTTTGCTCGAAACCAACTCTTTCCGAAGGTAATCCTTTTCATTAGTAGACCTTCCCGTTCACGTCCCGAATGATAATACCAAGGTTATTCCCCGCATCGAAACCCGGAACCACGGGACACAGTGCGCCAGCACAATCCGAAGGATTGTAGCGAATGCATCCATAGTCCATAGGGACACAGCATGTTCGTGATTTGGCTGACTTCGCTTGCTGCGGCCACCTGACGACCGTCAGACGAACTTCCGTCGTAACCGTCGCACCGGAATCGAGTTAAAGTACAATACTTCCGCAACCGGAAACGCTCACTGCACGCAACGTGCTGTGTCCCCACAGTCCCACAGTTGAATTGAGAAAGTCCAGTATCGCGCGGTAAAAGCCGCGAAGCGGCGCAGGAATAAAGCCTGGGGTTTCAACCCCAGGAGATCATCATCAAAGGCGATTCAAGCTCCGAAGGAGCGTAGGCGGAACCTCAACGTATCACGGGAGATTCATACGCGTTTCACCAAAGGAATCATTCTTCTGTAACTACCTCATCCGAGGAGGGCATGGGATCATCCGCGGAATCCTGCGCCCTTGTCAGGGCTCATCATCAACGGATTGGGATCTTTCCTGGGGTTGAAACCCTGTTCGTACCAGCTAAGTATGGACCGTCGGTTTCTCCGGCAGAATCTGCGCGTATTTTTGGGGATGGACTCTTTCGTACTGATCGCGAATGATTCATGCCTGTAGCAAAAGGACTTTGCTTTTGATGGAGCAAGTCTTTTGTTACGGGAAGCGTTTCAATGGAGTCAGCGATTGCCGGAGAAGTGGCTGGTGTCGAACTGGGCGATCAACGGTTGAACAAAAGACTTTCGATCATCATCGATCGACTGAGTGCTCAACCACATGTGAGCATTCCTGCGGCGATGCACGGGCGAAATGAACTCGAGGCCGCGTATGAGTTCTTCGCCAACGATAAGGTAACGCCGGAAGCGATCTTGAGTAAGCACTACGTGATGACGAGGCGGCGGATTTCGCAAGAGCGCGTGTGTCTGCTCGTTCAGGATACCACGGAAGTCGAATTGACGCGTCCTCAACAACAAGTCCAAGGTGCGGGCCCGTTGAGTTGTGAATCTCAGCGAGGTGCGTTCGTTCATCCGCTTATGGCCTTTACGACAAATGGCATTCCGCTTGGCACCGCTTGGCACAAGCATTGGACTCGAACGGAACTGAGAACAGGAGCACCCGAGGAGAAAACCAAGGCACTCAAAGAGATTCCGATTGAGGACAAGGAAAGCATCCGTTGGATTGAGGGCCTGAAGGAAGCACTCAAGGTTGCCAATGAGTGCGCGGAGACATGCTGCATTTTGATGGGAGACAGTGAGTCGGACATTTATGAACTGTTCGCTGAATCGCGGGGCCGGACAGGAAACGGGGACAGGTCCATAAATGAAATAAAAAAATGGACCTGTCCCCTTTTATTCGGCGGTTCTGCGGTATCTCGAGCAGAACGCCGTACGGCCGACAATGGTCGAACGGGCCGAGGATTGGAAGTGGAACAGCCTTTGGCGCTGGTTGCATCCCACAGAACATCAGGAGAAACCGGTTTTATGTCCGTGGCCAATC
>CAIULL010000011.1 GCA_903899985.1 uncultured Schlesneria sp. | reverse complement strand
TTACTTTTTCCCATTGCTTGTCTAGTTTTTTTTCTGACACAGATACTGCTGTTCCCAATTCCTGCGTGAACAATGCCACGCGCAACTCTTCCGACATCCAGCGATAGATTTCCAGCTCGGGATCATAAATCTGCCGTTCTGTATGCAACCGCAACCGTTCGATCCCACGTTGCCAGCGCGGAACAATCTGTGGAATCAGTTGCTGGTCACGTGTCGCACCGCCACTCGTCAGTTTTTGCAGCCGTAACGAAATTGACCGGGTATATCGAGGGAACTGGATCAGCCAGACCCACGGTGTCTTCACGAGAAATCCCGGTGAAAAAAGCTGGGCCAATTGCGCGTGCACATCCAGCCGAGTCACCTGCCACTGAGGATGCGCTGTCTTTTCCCATGTCTTGCGAACTTCGCCATATGCCTGGAATAGTGGGGTCAACAGGCTGTTAATTTCTGTGACAGCGGCTGAAATCCGATTTCGTCCTTCACGCAGGCAATTTCGAAATTCTTCATCACTGCGAGGAAATTTCTCTGTCGGCAGGAAGGCTCGATCCGCCAGTAATTCGGTCACTTGGGCGCGAAACGGGAACGGTTGCGGAAACGACTTCGAAATCAATGTCCAGTTCTGCAGTGATGGCATCGCATCGACCCCCTGCTTCAACTCTCGATTGACAGTCGACACAATCAACCGCCGCAGCCCAAACCTCATTTCATAATGTGACCGTTCCGGTGTGTCGAGTAGTCGCAGCGATGCGGTGTCACCCTGATCAACCAGAGTCGGATAACCCTTCAAGGCGATGCCACGTCGCATCACATCAATCTCCGGTGGAAGCGTCCCGCAATCCCAGGTCTTCAGTCCGTCGCGAGTCCAACGGGGATCATCAACCGACGAAAAACTGGTTGAAGCAATCGCACCGAATTCTTTTCGCAAGGCGGTCAAATCTCGACCGGCGGCTAATGTCCTTCCCGCTTCATCCGTTACCCGGATCACCATTCGCAAATGGTCTGGCAGCTTGGTTTCGTCAAAGGCCGCGACAGGGACTTCGATTCCGGTCACGAATTCAATCCCTTCAACGATCGCTTCGGCCACGGTCTTGTCACCGAAATTGATCACCTTAGCGACCTCAGCTGCGACCTCAGGGATGGGGACGAGATCCCGGCGCATCTCTTTCGGCAACGTTCGAATCAATGCCACGATCTTGTCTTCGATTAATCCCGGAACGAGCCATCCCAGGCGATCACCGTCCAGCTGATTCAAACCCTCTTGAGGGACGGTAATCGTCACCCCGTCGTCAGGAGCACTCGGGTCCAGTCGGTAAGAGAGCGGTAACGTCAGGTTCTTCATCTTGATCGTGTCGGGGTACGATTCTTTTGTGGCGACAATGGCGTCCTCTTCGACCAGATCCGCCTCAAGCATGAACAACCGCTTGCGGTCTTCTGGCAGGGCCGCGCGCCACCATTGGACAAGTCGAAATCCGTCGAGCACATCCGATGGCAAACGCGAATGATAAAATTCGAATTGAGCTTCTTCCGCTTTCAGCATGCTCCCCTTGCGAACCCGCGTCTGCAGATCTTCAAGCTTTTGAACGAGCGCCCGGTTCGCGGTCAAAAATTCAGGTGGTTCATTTCGTTTCACCGGCGGCGCATTGATCACAGCAGTCGTATTCACTCGAGCGGGAGTAACATTCAATTTCTGCCCGCCACCCAGTCTCGAATCTGCCTGCGAAGCTTGAGTATTCTGCCGTGGCGATCCCTTTTGACCTTTGCCCGGTTTTTCTTGCCCCTTTAACGTGTCCAGCGCCGATTCTTCTTCGGGCCATTCTCCGTAGACCAGGGCGTGCTGAATGAACATCTCACGGCATTTGGCAGGATCAATACGGCTGTAACGAATCCGTCGGCGAGGAACCAGAACCAGGCCGAACAACGACACTTTTTCGTAAGCCATCACCGCCAGAGATTCGGTGTCCCAATGCGGCTCACTGTAGGTCCGTTCGATCAAATGTCCGGCGAGTGGTTCAATCCAGTCCGGCTCGATCTTCGCCACCGTCCGCAGGAACCGACGAGTCGTCTCGACCAATTCTGCCGCGACAATCCATTTCGGCTTTTTCGCCGCCAATCCTGAGCCGGGCCATAAAAAGGCCTTCATTCCGCCAGCAGCCAGATATTCGCCACTCTCTGTCTTAAACGCGATGCTCGACAGATACCCCGTCAAGAGTGCTCGATGAATCGCTTTGACGTCGTGCCGACGGGCGAACGTGGTATCAACACTCGCTTTCGTAGCTGCCGAGCTGGCGTCCTGGCCCTTCGAACGGTGTTGTCCCCGACCCTGATTTGGAGCGGAACCACTTCCGCTGGTTCCGGGTCGCGAGTTTGCCGGTTGACCTTCCGCTTTTTTCTGAATCTGGCTTGTCACCGATTCCCGGACAATCTCCACCAGTTCGGCGTGTACATCGACCCATTCGCGCATACGGGTCCATGAAAGAAAATTCTGGTGACAAGCTTTGTGCAACTGACCTTTGGAAAGTTCCATTTTCAGCTTGTGGTAAAAATCCCACAACTTGAGATCACTGAGAAAATCGGAATCCTCGTCCGCAAATCGCTTGTGCGATTCATCCGCCTGCTGCTGCTTTTCCAGCGGACGTTCGCGCGGGTCTTGTACTTCCAGAGCCGATGCGATGATCAAAATCTCGCCCAGGCAATTCTCTTTCTGAGCCGCCCAGATAATTCGCGCAATTCGCGGGTCGACCGGCAACCGCGACAACTTTCGTCCGACTTCGGTCAACGTGTGATCTTTTGTCACCGCCCCCAGTTCGAACAACGTTTTATATCCGTCTTTGATCGCTTCGGGCTTGGGCGGTTCCAGAAAGGGAAAATCTTCAATCTCACCCAGGCCTAGTGTCTTCGTTTGAAGAATTACATTCGCCAGATTCGATCTCAGGATTTCCGGCGGCGTGTAGCGCTCGCGCGAGAGATAGTCTTCTTCCGAGAACAGCCGGATACAGACACCCGGACCGACGCGTCCACATCGACCTGCTCGCTGGTCCGCTGACGCCTGCGAAATGGGCTCAATCGGAAGTCGCTGCAATTTTGACTTGGGTGAATAGCGACTGATGCGTGCCGTCCCGGTATCAACCACGTAACGAATCCCCGGCACCGTTAACGACGACTCCGCAACGTTTGTTGCCAGTACAATCCGCCGAGTCGAAGACGTCTGAAAGACTTTTTGCTGTTCGGCAGCCGATAATCTCGCATAAAGCGGCAAAAGATCAGGCTTGCTTCCACCAAATGTACGGCCTTTCAAGGCCTTCATCGCTTCATGAATTTCGCGTTCGGTCGGCATGAACAGCAACACGTCACCCGGTCCGCGCAAGCAGAGTTCGTGTACCGCGTCGGCGACTGCTTTCGGCCAGTCGGGTTCGTTATCGTCTTCGTCCGGCGAAGGGGGACGATACAACATTTCGACCGGATAAGTACGGCCAGACACTTCCAGCACCGGAACCGTTCCTGCAACCGAACGAAAATGGTCAGCGAACCGCTCGGCATCGATCGTCGCTGACGTAATAATCACTTTCAGTTCGCGTCGCTTGGAAATTAACCGATGCAGATTTCCCAGAAGGAAATCGATGTTCAAAGACCGTTCGTGAGCTTCGTCGACAATGATCGTGTCATAGTCATCGAGAAACGGTCGACTTTGCGTTTCCGCCAGGAGAATTCCGTCCGTCATCAGTTTGATATAAGTCTGCGACGAGGTCGCATCCGCAAAGCGAACTTTATATCCCACCTCGCGCCCCACCTGAACGGACAACTCTTCGGCAACCCGGGTTGCGACCGAGCGAGCGGCAATCCGGCGAGGTTGAGTATGCCCGATCAGCCCCGCCACGCCACGTCCCAGCTCGAGGCAGATTTTCGGTAACTGAGTCGACTTGCCCGAGCCAGTCTCGCCGCAAACAACAATGACCTGATGATCCCGTATCGCCGCAGCAATCTCGGCTTTACGCAGCACTACAGGCAGAGTGTCATCAAACGTCAGTTTGGGGACACCACGCAGACGCTGTTCGTAACGCTCGCAAGAACGAGCCAGATCTGCCTGAAATTTTTCAACGCGTCGATCGACCTGCACTGTCTGGCCAGATTCAGTGGTTGATTCCGGTTTTGGATCGGGCTGTCTGAGATTACGAATTGACCGCCATTGCTGGCGCAGCCGATGGCGATCGACCAGCATGGTCTTCGTCAGCATCACTTCGATCTCAGCGGAAGGTACATTCATAATTGTGAAGCAGCAGTTTACGCATCAGACAGACATCGAGGAAGGAGCCTGACACACGAAGTGGGACAGCGGTTCGTCCATCCATCAAAATCAGTCGATTGGTTTTTGAAAAAAACGGTCAGCCCGGCGGGGTATCTCCCGGAGCCTGTTCCTATCGGCGAAAGGTGAGTCGAGTCTTCGAGGCCCGCCAAAACTTCGGAAGAATACTTGATTAAGTTCTGCTCTTTGGCGTGTAAAAAGCTTTAAGCGAAGAGTTTCGCAATCGGATTTCCGCCGTCCGTGATAGGAACCGGACGTGACCCGTCGAGCAGTTCATGATGCGGATTAATCCCTAGCGCTGCATGAATGGTCGCGTGGAAGTCTGGAATACTCACGGGATTTTCGACAACTTCTTTGCACTCATCATCCGTGACTCCGTAGGCGCCACAGTGGTTTAATCCGCCCCCGGCCAGGACCAGTGAAAACGCCGTCGCCTGATGGCCGCGACCGCCGCCACTGTCGAAGGCCGCTGGACGGCCAAACTCGGTCCCCACGACGATCAGCGTTTTATCGAGCATCTGCTTTCGTGCTAAATCCTCGATCAGGGCTGAGAGAGCCGTATCCAGTTCCCGGATGAGAAGATGTTGCTGAAGTTGTCCGCCGTTATGCGTGTCCCATCCTGTCCCATTGATGAAGCCAAGATTGTGCGAGACCTCGACGAATCGAACACCCGCCTGGACCAGACGTCGAGCGAGCAGACAGCGCTGGCCAAACTCTCCACCGTAACGCTGACGTACGGTGTCAGGTTCTTGTCCCAGTTGGAAATGCTGCAAAAAGTCAGGCCCGGAAAGCCTTAGTGCTTCGACTTGTGCTGTACGATAATCTGCGAGAGTAGAGTTAGCTGGAAAGCGGCTTTGTAAAGGTTCCAGCAGTGCCAGACGATCGACGGACCTCGCCGTGTCGACGTCTGCCGCACGCGTAAAGCCGGCTGGTCCGGTCCTCGTATCTGTGAGGTAAATGTAACCGCACTTTGCTCCCAGAAAGCCTGGGCCTCGGCTGACGTTGGGAATCCCAATGAGAAAATAGGGAGGGACCGACGGGTCAACCGCGCCGAGCTGATGTGCTACGATGCTGCCAATCGATGGATAGACCGTACTGCCGCTGATCGTTCGACCGGTATGCACCAGGTTGGTCGCAAACGCGTGCTCATCGACCACGCGGTGATTGATGGTTCGCACAGCCGTTACGTGATCCATGAGCATCGCTGTTTGAGCAAGGTGCTCGGTGACGCGAACCCCCGGAACCGTGGTTTCGATCGAGGCGTAGTAGCTGCCTGAACGCGACGGTGTTGATTTGGTGTCTCCCAGTCGCTTGGGATCGAACGTATCCACTTGCGCCATGCCACCGCCAAGCCAGAAGAAAATGCAGTGCTCTGCCTTACCCGTTTTGAGCGTTGACGGCGGATTAGCGTAAGCCGAGTTAAGCAGCGAGGTGACTGCGCCGGTTAATGCGAATTTCAGACAGTCGCGTCGATTTAGTTCTGTGTTCATGGTCGATAGATCATCTCAGGTGAATTAATCAGCGCCCAGATCGCATCTTCACATCGGGCACGCCATTGAGGTTCAAGTCGACGAGTCGGAGGATCACCTTTTTCGGCGGCAAAGATCCGCTCCTGAGCTGCAGGGTCGGATTCTGGTTGCAAGTGATTGGTCCAGGTCAGGAGCTTTGGGGCAACATGCGGCGGTGATTCGAACTGTGGATCTTCGATTCGTCTGCTGGCATAGCCCTCCGCTAACCATCGGGAGTAGCGGGCTTTCTCGTCCTCGGTTGGACTGCGGGAAAGAAGCCGGATAAAAAGTTCCTCGACGAATGCCTCAACAGGTTGCTCACGCAAGGAAACTTCGGTGAGGCCGTGATCGTTACTGAGTCGCGTCAACCACTGGCTCATAACACCGTTGGCAAGAATCGCAGGTTGCAGTGCATTAGGAGAGATGTCCCGCGTGGATGATGGATCCTGTCTGGCTCCGCGCCAGCCAAACGCAGACATTACGTCGGAGACGGCCTGCAACCTCGGTAGTGTCAAACTGGGCCGATCCCGTTCGTTTGAGAGGGATGCCAGCATCCACGCTCGGTGCGGTGTCCCCAGGTCGACAGCGTTCGATTTATCTCTGCGTCCATTCAAATCAAGGCACAGCGGTTCGGTGCGCAACGGCTTTCCCGTCGCTGCGAACAGCGAATCCACGATTTGTTCGGCGCTAAGGCGGCGCGGTTCGCTGGCGCTGTAAAGTGGATCGGGCTCTCTCAAGGTTGGATCAACAGCGCGCTGGTAGGCGGCGGAGTTCAGAATGGTTCGAGCCAACGCTTTAACCTGGTAACCGTTTCGCACGAACTCACGCCCCAGCCATTGAAGAAGTTCCGGGTGGGTCGGTGTTCCCTTCTCCCAGTCATCCAACGGTTCTACGATTCCTCGTCCCATAAATCGCTGCCAGACGCGGTTCGCGATGACTTGTGCAAACCGCTGGTTTTGTGGAGCGGTCAGCAATGCGGCAAGTTGTTCCCGCCGGTCGTTCGTATTCAAGGCAAGTTCCGTGGCAAGCCCCGGTGCAGCAAAGTCAGGGAACGGCCACTTCGGCTCGACTTTGCTTCCGGGAATCAGCGTCACCTCAATGAGAGGTGTCCGTCCACCCGCGCTCAACTTAACCGGATCAACGCTGCTTGACTTCGGCACATCCAGCGTTTGAACGGCAAGCATTGCGCCAAGCTGAAAAAGTTGCTCCTGTTTGAATGCACCGGTGGGTGAGTCGTGACACCTCGCACATTTCAAATCAACGCCGAGGAACGTCGAACTCACGATCGTTCCTTTGGTGGCGAAGGGAACGTCGTTTTGCGATGCGACGCCAAAACCTGCGGGACCTCCCTCACGATCCCCACCATGTTGCAGGACGAGTTGTGTCACCATCCGGTCCAAAGGAAGATCATCGATCAGGGAATCGTAAATCCACCAGCGGAATGGACCCGTGTTGTTAAGTGTCGGGTTGAGAATGTTCGGATTCTCTGCGAGGAGGTCCTGCCAGACCGGCATCCAGTGGTCAGCCCAGCGAGGATCGTCCAGAAGCTTGTCGACGAGCGCCGCTCGTTTTTCCGAAGCACCATCTGCAAGAAACTTGCGGAGTTCGTCGGCCGTGGGCGGCACCCCGACGGTATCAAGCATGACGCGACGAATAAACCCTGCGTCATCCACCTGATCGGCGAAAGAGTCACGGATGAGTGGCAGTTCAGGCCACGAGGCCCCCTCTTCGATCCAGCGGTTCAGCAAGTTGGTTTCGGCGACGGTCAGTCGTTTTCCTTTGGGCGGCATGACTTCGTCGGCTTCAATACTTGTCACCCTTCGGAGCAGTTCGCTCGCCTGAACTTGACCCGCAACAAATGCCGGCCCACTGTTGCCACCTTTTTTCGCGAATTCTGCGTTGTCCAGACGCAGCCCCCCTTTGGCTTTCGCGCCTCGATGGCAATCGACGCAACGATTTTCGAGTAACGGTCTCACTTCGTGAAAAAAATCGACGACGTTCGCCAAATCGTGCTGCTTCTGAGTTTTTACGTCTGCAAACTTTGCCGCGATGAAGCGATCGATAGGATTTTCACTTGGGAAGCGATCTAAGGGTAGCGGTACCGGAATTTCAGGAACGGAGGCAAGCCACAACTTAGCCGCCTCACGACGACTGGCCCAGTAGGGATCATTTTGTCCGCGCAGTGAGGCGCGGTTCACAGAGCTGTATTCGGTCATCGTCTTTATGACCCTGACGCGGTAATCTTCCCATGCAGAATCGGTATAAGGAATTACTTCTGGTAATGGCGTCAGCAATTCCCATTTTTCGTGGCTGGATTTCGCAATCGCGACAACCGTCTCGCCCACTTCAACACGTCGAGGAGACTTCCCCTCGCGACCACCCGCGAAGACTTCAAACTTAACCTCGACCAGACCGCCAGTTGTTTCGAACTCGGCGAACTTTTCATACTCGCCGCGTGGCGCAAAACGGTAACCTCGTCCCAAGTCTAACGGTACAAGGCGTTCTGTATCCGCCTGCGAACCATCGCCACCATTCTTCGGCGCGAAGGGGGTTTCAGCGACAAGCGTTGCATTGATCGAAAGTCGCGATGCACTTCTCGCGCGAATCAAGAAACGATGCTTTCCAGGTGGCAAATCGACCACGGCTGAAAGTCGAATCAAGGACGGACTTGGTCGCGTACCGCGGATTCCATCATCCACGTATTTCGGAGGGATCTGATCGATTCCGAACGCCGGCAGGCCAAATGATTCCGTGGCGGTCGGCAGCGCATCAGGCCAAGCATCCTGATCGTTCAGTCCCTGCTCGCAAATCTCGACCAGTACCGTAGCTGACCGCAAAACAGGCGCGACATTGGCGGCGGTCGGCACCGAAACTTCGGCGGTCACAACGGCTTGACCAGCCACGAGAAGGACAGAAATCCATCCAATCAAACAGAGATTCATCGAATCATCTTTGGATGTCATTTCAGGGGAAACTCGAGGAACGGTTACCGTTTTCGCGGCCTTAAAAGAGCTTTCTCGCTAGCGTCGTCAACTCGTTTTAACGATGAAAACAACAAGAAATCAAGACAAGACCTGCGACTGGCCCCTCGTGTGGAGTCGGGAGACCCGCGGACAAGAGGCCCGTGTCAACAAAAAACCGCGCAACTTGTCGAGGCGCGGTTAAACGTCGAAAACTTAGATGTTATCACTCAACGACCAGCACGAGTTTTTCCTTCTGCTCTTTCTCAACTTTCACCGTCAATCCAGATGATTCTGGACTGAAAAACCTGGGATTAATCGTCGGTTTTTCCTTGGGCGGCGCAATGGCCGAAGGAGACGTATCTGTTGTCGTAGGGACGGCCTGAGAGACGACCGCAACTCTGGCTTCGCCAAGGCTGACGTTCGCGTTGAACTTTCCGGTTGGGTCTGCTTTTACAGCGACCGTTGGTCCCGTTTTTGGATAGAACACAACGGTCAAGCCGTCAAAGACTTGTCCGTTCATTGTCTTGACCTCACCCGCCACCTTCCCTGTCGGGATCACTTTTGCTCCCCCTCCGCACCCGATGGTCGAGAGAGCGACCGTCAAAACGATGCTCGCCGAAAATAGTTTATGCATAATAACCTTACCTGTGATACTCTAGTTGAATTGAGTCCAAAGACTCCATGATGGAAAAAGGGGGTTTCACCATTCAGGATAGAATGACGAAACCCCTTGGACAAATCTGAGAACTATTCTGCCGACGAGGCCGTTTCGCCCCCTTGAATCGTGCTCATATTGCGGTACAGGTTATAGTCGATGTTATTGGAGATAAACGTGACTCGACCATCTCCCATTCCAAAGTGACCACCACCTGTGTGCATGCTCTTGAACGAATAATTGTTGGGCCAATCGCTATAACAGGCTTTGAGTCCAGCGTCCTGGCTCAACCCCGCTGCAGCAGCGCATTGCGCGGGAGCGTTAAGTGGAATCGATGTCGTGGCAGTGGTCGCATTATTCAGCCACCACCATGTCCATTGGGAATAGTTCCCAACCGCTTCACCCAACGAAATTGTTGATGAAGTACCGTCAGTGATGTCTTTCATATTTGTCTTGTATGGGAAACCCCATCCCCGGAACATCAGGCCGTTACCGCGGTCCAAACCGTTGTTGCTCGCTCCCCATCGAGTTTGAGCATAAGTTCCTGTGGTGCCTGATTGAAAGTTACCCCAACCCCAGTTCGAACCGGCGCATGCTTTGTAGCTGGTGTTTCCGCGGGTGCCCCCACCATCGGAACGATTGGTGATCACCGACGGGCTGGTATCACTCGGGCACATGAAAGCGTTTATTGGACTTGCTGACAGAGTGTTATTGTTAGGGACAATCACTGGCGAAGCGGTCATGCGCGGGTCGTTGGTCACGCCGTAATTTTGATCGAAGGCGGCGAACATGGGAGCTTGATCGATATACGGGAGGATTCCGATCATCCAGCTGGTCTGCCGACCCTGAGACGGTGAAGTCAACCCTGGTGGGTTCGTCGTATCGAAATAGCAGAAGGGAAACGCACTAAAGGTGTCATGGTAGTTTTGCAGGGCTAGTCCCAACTGCTTCATGTTGTTTTTGCATTGTGTACGGCGGGCTGCTTCACGGGCCTGCTGTACGGCGGGAAGCAAGAGTGCGATCAGGACCGCGATGATCGCGATTACGACTAGCAACTCAATCAAAGTGAATGCGGTTCGGCGCGGCGAGAGACGTTTCGTAGACATGCAATACTCCTCAAGTAAAACGAACGACGCAGAAAATAGCGTCAATTAAACACAAGGCTTATTTAGGAGAACCCTATTTGTGACGGGAATCGCCCCAGTCGAGGCTACGAGCGAGGATATCGATCTGACCCGCCAGAGTAAAGTCAATTCGGTGAATTCTGATGCGAATATCGGCCTGTTATTGAGCCGAATCGAATGAGGTCTATGCGATTTGCCCGCAATGAGGATTGTAGGGGACTGAACACGATGCTTCGCGTGGACGAATTTGATTATCGGTTCTGTCACGAACGAAGCCCAAAACTCCTTCGATTGGAAAAAGGCGCGTCTTCGAATATCGGCTGGCGTTGATTCGGCGAAATTGGTTATCCTGCAAATCAAATTAGTCAGAACGTCTTTAGCTCTTCCCGTATCATGCAGGCTTCCGATTATGCAGAGGTTCATTCGCCGGGGCTGGTGGAAACCGTGGAACTGGTCGACCCGGACGTGGGTGCTGGTGATCTTTGTCGTACCCCTCATTTCGCCTTTGGTAACTCGCTGGCTTTGTTTCTGGCAGGTCCCCGATGTGGCATTGCCGTTCGACGTTAACGACGTGATTCGGCCGCAGCTTGCCGCCGATCAAGATGCCTTCGTTCGGTATGCGTCGGCCGTAATGTTCGCCGGCCGTCAATCTGTGCCATGGGCTGATGATGCGATGAAACAAGCGGTCGATATGAGTGATCCTGCCTGGGATGACCGACTCGATCAATGGCTGATCGACAACTCTCGCGCGCTGGCCGAATACCGTGAGGCTGGTGAAATGGAGCAGGCCGGGGGACCGTCGTTGAAAACTGCCGACATAACAGCCGTCTTGACCCTTCACAACGACTTTGGAAAACTGGCAAATCTCGCCGTAACCGAAGCGATCCGCCGGGAACGATCCGGCGATCTCGAAGGGGCGTGGCAGATGCATCAAGCCAACTTAAACTGCGCTCGCCATGCCGAGAAACCCGGGTTTGCAATCTGTAGTCTGATCGGCAATGCCATTCGAAGCGTTGCCTGCCAGGGAATAAAACGCTGGGCAGAAGACCCGGCGCTGACGGCCGATCGGTTACAGGTTGCAAGGTCTGACGTGTCGGCGGCGTTCTCGAAACGAATCTCATTAGCTGATGTCGCGAAGGTCGAATACGTGACTCTCAGGAACACGTTTCAACGACATGATGCTCCGAATCAGATGTACCCGCAGTGGCATATGGGTGGGTCGATTGAGCCACCGTTATTGTTTGGGAAACGATTTCTTTTGTGGTCTGTCGGTCAGCCGGAATTGACTCTAAGACTCGCTCGTCAGTTATTGTTAAACCACGCGGATCAGATCGATACGCCACGACGCTTGCGACGAAAGATGATCCTGGTGAAAGATCAGGCGGCGTACGAACTCGATCCTTCAACGCGTCGAAAATGGGGACAACTCGAACCTGCCGCTTTAATTCGAGCGTATGACGCAATCGTCTCAACGCAGCAGACCAGAAATTTGTTGATTTCCAGCGGAAATGAAGTTGATCTTTCTCGGCAACGGGACGACGCCCGCCAGGCCGCGCTGGATGTCGTACTTGCGTCTCAACAGTACCATCGTATCCATTCCGAATTTCCGGCTTGCATCGAACAACTTGTCCCGCAGTTTCTCGATTCCGTTCCCATTGACCCGATGGACGATTTGGGTGCACCGCTCCATTATCGGCGTGAAACCGATGGTACGGCGGTTGTCTGGAGCGTCGGCCCGGATGGGATCGACGACGATGGTCGTGTGGAGCTGAACAACAAAGACATTGGCTATCGAATCCGGTTGAAACCACTTCGACAAACGGAATCCCCATGATTTTTCAGGTGACCAAAACGAAACGCCAAAACCCCTGCGGGGGGGGGCGGTGTTCCGACGGGATGAGTTGGGAGGCACGGCCTGAAGCCCATGTTACGTGTGAACGGTGACGGGGTTGTTAGAACTTTTTTGCCGATCGTTCGATTACTTTGCCACAAAGTGCCATTCGTTCCACATACATTTCTTTTCTTTTGCTGAATAGTAAAAGACACGACCGCTACTTTCTTTGCAGGGAAATGTAGAAACCGGTGTCTGAGTTCAGCGGAAGGCTGAAGTAAAATATTCCATGGACATAGCCAATGGGAGCCCGTGAAATGTAGAAGTGTATTGCGTTCGTTCCCTCGTTCTTATTCGATTTGAGTTTTTCCTCCCGCCATTCTGAAAGCGACCGCCGATAATTTTTGTAAGTCGTGTGTGCTCTGATAATGCCAAGATCTGAACCACGAACCATTTCGATGACAATCAGATCCGTTTCCTTAAGGAATTTTGGAAAGTGATCGATCACATATTGCGCAACCCGATTGGCAAGTTCTTCCTGGTTGAGGTCCTTTGATATGAGATTCATCGTGACGGTGACAACCATTTTATCTTCAATGTCGCCTTTCGTTGAATCGCCGTCTGTTTTTAAAAATACGTCGGTATGTCTGATTCCCGCTTCATGCGAAATTGACTTGCCGAATTCAAAAAATGCCATCCTTTGATAAACCGAATTTGTCGCGATGGGAATCTGTCCTGCGGCAATCGCCACGGCCGCGACGATCACCAATTGACCTTTCCACGCCACGCCTGAAAAATTTGGGGCGTAGGCTCTCACAACGATCGAGCCAACCACCATGTCATGCAGTAACTGTCTGGAAGGTTGATTGAAGATCACCAGCATCAGGTTTGACAGGTTGCTCAAACCTACGAGGAGGATAATCACAAAGGTTTCGATGCTTGAAACCACAAAGGTTTCAGCACTTGAGCTTGGAAAAACAAAACCTTCAAGGGATTGTGGAAGACAAAATATCACAGCACGTACGACCGACATCAACGGCGTTAGACAGGTACCGTCACGCGTGACAACGCCAATACCGACGGCCATTTTTCCGAGAGTCTGGCCGCCGAAAGGACGACTGTTCATCAGTCCGAAATAAGCAACGGAAATGACGAAACCGATGACCCTTCCCCATTCGTCAATTTCAACCAGGCGCTCGAAACAAAACAATTCGATCAAAAACCCGACGACCCCAAGACAGAATGCGTCGATGAGGAAAGCAAACAGACGACGCCAGACGTTGCTGAATTCCCCCGCCCAACCGTCGCTCGTTTCTTTGTTCAACATCACGGTGCCTCATCACAAAAGTTTCGATCGCAACATGCAGCGCATTGAAATGCAGGAACCGTACCACATCCGAAATCTTGGTATGGAAAACGTCGGTTTGTCACATGATGGCTTTGTCACGTCGCGTTTATGTGCCAAAGCAATTTATTCCAATCTTTCATGCATCGCGTAACTCAAAGCCAGTGTTAGTGATACGACTCTTGAACGATGAACGCACCAGGGAGCGTGCGAGTGAAATTGGATGCGGACACAGATCATCGTTGGTGGAAAGACTTCCTGATTACCGCATTGCTGGTCATTCGCGTGCCATCTGGAAAAAAACGCTTCGATGTTCCGGAAACTTCGGAATCTCACCCTGAGCGCTGACGACGCGCTTGTTTGGGGTCTGTGGCGCTTCGTTGGGATGGTTTTGGCGGCACGGGGCTAAGGCTGGACTGATGAAGCCGTTTATTTACATCCAAAAGTTTTGCTGCGCCAAAAAGGGATCATTTCAATCGATGTCTTGGTCATTTTTTTTCGCTCAGTATGGGCATAAGTGTCTTTTCGCCCAGAATGGGCGTATCATCGCAGTCTGGGGCAAGCTCGACTTCGTGCAGAGCCCTGGGGCATGATCACAAAATAATGAAATGCCCTGAAGGGGTTCGACAACCCGTCTCATTTGATTGAAAACGAAAGCATTTTTCGAAAAAACTGATTCCCGCGCCCCTTCAGTGCTCACTCAATTCATCTAATCGATTTTCCAAGGGCGGCGCTCGAAGACGAACTTCCCCTCGGCTGATGTATCCTGCCCTTAACAGGACGGAATATCTTCCAACGATGAATCGAACGTTATTGCTTCCTCGCACCAAACTGGATTCCTCCAATCTCGTCTGCCTCTCCTGAATTCCAATCAGTTCATCAGGCCAGGCTAAGGCCCACGCAACGTCAGAATGGTGACGGGTGTTGTTAGAACTTTTGCCAATTGTTCGATTAGAATTGCCGGCGTTCATTCAACCTCAAAAGCGGTGGCGACCTGATGATTTTTTTTCGAATCGAAATGTCGATTCTTGTTGGAATTCTGTTTTACATCGCAGTTTCGTTTTCTTTTGCAGCCCGCGCACATGCCGAAGAAACCGCTGTGCCAACATCAAAAGAGCCGACGTTCGAAGCGGACATTGCGCCGTTACTGAAAGCTAGGTGCTGTCAATGTCATGGGGCGAGTACTCAAAAGGGAGAACTCGCGCTAAATACTCCCGCCATGATTCAGAGGGGGAGTGAATCCGGCGCGGTGATCGTGGCGGGGAAGTCGAGCGAAAGCCGACTGTTTGAACTGGTCAAGCACGGCGAAATGCCACCCGATCGGAAAGGGAGGTTCACTGAAGATGAGGTAGAACTGATACGGCGGTGGATCGATGGCGGTGCTTCATTTGGATCAGAGCCGACTGACAATCAAAACGCCGTGACACAACATGATGTCATTCCGATTCTGCTATTGCGGTGTACGGTCTGTCATGGCCGACACAAACAGGAAGGGGGGCTCGATCTTCGCCATAGTCAAGCGATGCTGCGCGGCGGAAAGTCGGGTCCCGCCTTTGTTCCCGGCAAGCCGGACGAAAGCTTGATGGTCAAGCGGATTCGCTCGGAAGAAATGCCGCCGCATTCGCGTCTTACGGAAGTCTCGGTGAAGCCGATGGACCCGGAAGAAACCAGGACTCTTGTCCGCTGGATCGAACAGGGTGCGCCACTCGCCGTTGAAGAAGTTGACCTGGCAGGGACGGCTGACGATCCACTCGTTCGACCCCAGGACAAAGACTTCTGGTCATTCCGCCCGCCGCAACCCCCCGTAATGCCTCACGTCTCAAAATCGTTTCGGCTTCAGGCACCGATCGATGCTTTTATCGCTAAGACACTCGATGAAAACCACCTTTCTTTTTCCCCATCTGCTGACCGATTGTCGCTGTTGCGTCGAGTCACTTTCGATTTGACAGGTCTACCGCCCGATCCAGCGGAAGCCCAGGAATTTGCTGACGATCGTTCGCCAGATGCGTTTGAGCGGGTCGTTGATCGGTTGCTTGCTTCGCCCCGGTACGGCGAACGTTGGGGGAGCCATTGGCTTGATGTGGCAGGATACTCTGAAACAGAAGGGCGGCGCGAACAGCATTTGCCTCGTCCCTTCGCCTGGCGGTATCGGGACTACGTCATCCGATCACTGAATGCCGACAAGCCGTATGACCGCTTCCTGCAGGAACAGATCGCCGGTGACGAACTGGCCGATTACGAACATGCTCCGACGATCACTCAAGAGGTCGAAGACAACCTGGTTGCCACCGCGTTTTTGCGATTGGCGCCCGATCCGACGTGGGCCAACCTGACAGGCTTCGTTCCTGACCGGCTGGAAGTGACCGCCGATTCGATTGATGTACTTGGTTCAGGAGTGATGGGGCTCACCTTCAAGTGTGCTCGTTGCCACACGCACAAATTCGATCCGATTCCGCAGCGCGATTACTATCGCCTGGTCGCTTTGTTCAAGGGTGCCTATGACGAACACGACTGGTTAAAGCCGCAAATCATCGGCTACGGCGGCGCATTAAGTTCCGGAATCGGCGAGCGATTTCTTCCCTACGTCACCACCGCCGAACGTCGGCGATGGGAAGAACATCAATCCGCAATTCAAAAACAGATCGATACCCTGGCCGCTGAACCCAAAACGCCCGAGACCGAAAAGCGGATCAAGGAACTGGAATCACAACGGCAGCCCGAGCCTCGGATCATGGCCTTATGGGATCGTAGCGAACCGTCGCCGACCTACATGTATCGACGAGGCAACCATGCGACCCCCGGTTCGTTCGTCTCGCCCGGCGTTCCCGCATTGCTGAAGAATTCTTCCGTGCCATTCGAAATCGTTCCCCCGTGGCCCGGTGCAAAATCGACAGGTCGGCGACTGGCTCTGGCTCGATGGCTGACGGAACCTGACCATCCTCTCACCGCTCGAGTCATGATTAACCGAGTCTGGAAACATCACTTTGGCCGCGGAATTGTTCGCAGCCTGGGCAATTTTGGGAAAACAGGTGAAAAGCCAACTCATCCGGAATTGCTGGACTACCTCGCGACTGACTTCATTCGTCGTGACTGGTCCTTGAAATCCATGCACCGCCAACTGGTCCAATCCACAACCTACCAGCAGTCATCACAAATCAGCGAACAATCACCGGAACAGGATCCTGGCAATCGACTGTTGGCGCGAATGCCGTTACGACGTCTGGACGCCGAAGAGTTACGCGATTCGATCCTGAAGGCAGCGGGTGAATTGATCGACGCGGGTGGCGGTCCATCCGAACCAGTTCAAGTTAGGCCCGATGGCCTGGTGGTGACAGGCCGCAGACGAAGCATTTACGTTCAACAATTACGTAAACATCCTCCATCGCTGCTCGAAAGTTTTGACCTGCCTGCGATGAATCCAAATTGCCTGGAACGCTCGGATTCACTCGTCGCGACTCAGGCCCTGCACCTCTGGAACGACGCTGCCATCAGGCAACTGGCTGGCCGATTTGCCGATCGGGTTCTCGTGCTTTCTGGCGAGGGAGAGACGCATCAGATCGAGCAGGTCTACTGGATCGCACTCAGTCGGCCACCGTCTGCTGACGAAATGTCGACCTGCATGGAGACGTTGAAACAATTGAAACTCGCGTGGATCAAACAATCATCGACGCCCGACGAGACCGCTCAGAAGGAAGCGTCACGTCGTGCCTTGGCCACGTTATGTCACACGATTTTGAACTCGGCAGATTTTCTTTATGTCGATTAAAGAAAAGACGGAAGAGTTCAGGGAACACCGATCTTCGCTAATCTGCACTAATAAGACGAAGATCTGTAAGAGCAGATCAGGCGAAAGCGAAGAATATTCAGATCAATCAAGTCGAGAGAATTGGGGCGATGTAATGCAGATTAATCAGGAAAGAGCGGATCGTGCAGATCATTCTGCAGCGATAAACACTGCCCCTCAACGCGCGGGCGATCTCCCCATTCCAAACCCGTCATGCGACGCGCATGAACCGGCTGTGCCGGCGGCTGCGCTGGGGCGTCGAAACTTCTTTTCGCAGGTGCGGACGGGGATTTGTGGGGCGGCTTTGTTGCAACTGCTGGGTGAGGATTTGCGGGGCGACGATGATCGGGGCGTTGCTAGTCTGGCACCTCGTCGGCCGGTTCGACCTACTTCGGCCAAAGGGGTCATTCATCTGTTTATGAATGGTGGACCGAGTCAGATGGATTTGTTCGACCCCAAGCCGGAGCTCGACAAGCATCATGGGGAAGCGTACTTCGACAAGATTGCGGGAGAGGTAGAAAATGTGAAGGACGCGGGGGCGCTGATGCGCAGCCCGTTCAAGTTTACTCAGCATGGCGAATGCGGGATGTGGGTGTCGGATGCGATGCCGCATCTCGCTGGTCAGGTGGATGAGATTTCACTGATCAGGTCGCTCTACACGACCAACATTACGCATGAGCCGGCGCTTTACCTGATTCAGTCGAACCGGATGGTATCGGGTTACCCGACAATGGGTTCGTGGATTACTTATGGATTGGGAAGTGAATCACAAAACTTGCCTGCCTATGTCGTTCTGGATGATCCGCTCGGCCTGCCGATCAACGGTGTTGAGAATTGGCATTCGGGCTTTTTGCCGCCGATTTATCAGGGGACTCGTTTTCGGTCGACCGGATCACCCGTGTTGAATTTGCGACCGGAAACCAACGATCCTCCCGAAATCGCAAGCATGCAGCGGGACCTGCTCAATCGGCTGGATTTAATGCATAAAGGCCGACATCGATTCCAGCCGAACCTTGACGCCAGAATCGCGACCTATGAATTAGCAGCAAGAATGCAGCTATCCGCTCATGAGGCACTCGATCTCTCGCAAGAGTCGGAACAGACCCAGAAAATGTATGGCATCGGCCAGGGGGTGACTGATTCGTATGGTCGGCGCTGTCTGATCGCCCGACGATTAATCGAACGGGGGGTTCGCTTTGTGCAGCTCTTCATTAACGCTCAGATCTGGGACAACCACACGGGGTTGGCAACGGATATGAAAGCTGCTTGCGATCGAACCGATCTACCGATCGCTGGTTTATTGAGAGACCTGAAACAACGAGGCCTGCTTGACGAGACGCTGGTAATCTGGGGTGGCGAATTTGGACGGCTTCCAATTGCTCAACTGTCGGCAGACAAGGACGGGAAAAAGTCGGGTCGCGATCACAATAAGAACGCCGCCTGCTGCTGGTTCGCGGGTGGCGGAGTGAAACCAGGGATGACATACGGAACGACGGATGAACTCGGTTTCGCCGCCGTGGAAAACCGGGTCAGCGTCCCCGACTGGCATGCCACAATACTACACCTGCTGGGTCTGAACCACGACGAGTTATACGTCGAGCAACATGGGCTACGCGAAAAGCTGACGGGAGTTCAACCGGCAAAGGTGATTCGGGAATTGCTGAAACAAGGCTGACACAGCCATGTGAGCAATGACACCTGGGTTTTGTCATCGCCGCCGACTGACTCGCTTCTCTTCGAGGCGCGGTTAAACGATGAAATCGGTTTGTCGTTTAACCCGCAGCCATCGGCGCAGGCGAATCGGCGTCCAGCCGATTTCTTCAAGCGTTGCGGAGCAATGACTGCGCATGGTAAAGCGAGTGGACTGCAACATTCAAACGAGCAATGACACCTCGGTTTTGTCATCGCCGCCGACGCACTCGCTTCTCTTCGAGGCGCGGTTAAACGATGGAATTTTTGACCCCGTCTCCCTCTTCTAAGGCATCCATCGTGGCCGGTTGATATGATACGGTGCCTTGGTGGCTGTAATCATATTTGATTCGGAGCGCAGCGAATGCGGATGGTAAACACTTCCAGTGTGACATTGATTGGTCTTGTCCTTTTATCGACAACTTCGATGGCGGCGGACACGAACGAGTTTAGCGACTTCGCGACGACATACTTGACGGAAATTCGGCCGATCGTGTCTCGCCACTGCGAGAAGTGCCATTCTCAAGAGCTCTCAGAGGCCGAGATCGATTTGACGGCGTTTCCGTCACTTGCCGAAATTCGAAAGAAGCCGGAAACATGGCAGAAAGTCAGCGAAATCCTGGAAACCGGTCAGATGCCCCCCAAGGAGGCACCTCAACCCAGCAACACGGATCGAGCGAAGCTTCAGCAATGGGTCCGGGGATATCTCAAAGCCGAAGCCCGAAGTCGGGCCGGAGATCCCGGCAAGGTGGTGCTGCGTCGACTTAACAATGTCGAGTACACCAATACGATTCGAGATCTGACGAACGTGGCTTCGCTGACCCCGACTCGGGAATTTCCTGTCGACAGTGCCGCGGGCGAAGGATTCACGAATCTTGGTAACGCTCTCGTCATGTCGCCTGCCCTCGTGACGAAGTACCTTGATGCGGCGAAAGAGATTGCCAAACATGCAGTACTGTTGCCATACGGATTTCGTTTTTCACCTGCGGTCACGCCGCGCGACTGGACCGAAGAATACCTGGCCGAGATTCGCAATTTATATGCAGAATACACTGACGCTCAGGGTGGTACTCAAGTCGATCTTCAAGGGATTGTGTTCGATACAAATGGGGGTGGACGGCTACCAATTCAGAAATACATTGAAGCAACCCTGGTCATAAGAGACCAACTGGCTGCGAAGACGTCACAGCAGGCAGCGGGCCCCACCGAAATCGAGGTCAACAAGGCGATTGATGAGATCGCGAGCGAGCGAAAGCTCAGCCCCAAGTATTTACATTTGTTATGGAATTCGCTGAACGGGAAAGAACCTTCATTCCTGCTTGATGGACTGCGAGCCCGTTGGCGGGCCTCGAAACCAGCGGATGCCATGGCAATCACTGCGGTCATCGCCCGGTGGCAACAGGCCCTCTGGCGGTTTACCAGCATCGGACATATCGGAAAAGTGGGTGGGCCGAAAGCCTGGATGGAGCCGGTCAGTCCCGTGACGACTCGGTCAGAAATTCGAACAAAACTTCCCGCTTCAACTGACGGCGAACAAATCACGGTCTATTTGACGGCAATGGATGCCGGAGATGGGAACGATCATGATTTCGTGGTGTGGCAGCAGCCTCGGCTGGTTGCGGCAGGTCGACCTGACGTTCTGTTGCGCGACGTCCGAGCGGTCACTCGCGAACTGTTCGAACGTCGCGATCAGGTCTTCGCCAGTACAGTCAAATGCCTGAATGCAGCAGCCGAAGCGAGTGCCGCTCAGGGGAAGACTGAACTTGCGGAACTGGCAAAACGACACGATCTGGACAAAGAAGTCCTCGCAGCCTGGCTCGATTATCTTGGCGTCGGCACAGGTGGTCCGGTCAAAATCGAAAACCATTTTACGAACAAGATTTCGAATTCTTCGGGATACGCCTTCGTCAACGGATGGGGCAGCGACGCTACTCCCCTGATCGTGGCAAATTCCTCAGATCAGCACGTACGTGTTCCTGGAAACATGAAACCGCACGGAGTGGCAGTTCATCCTTCGCCAACGTTACAAGCAGTTGTTGGCTGGCGCAGTCCCGTCACGTCGACCGTTCGCATCGAAGCGAAAGTGCAGCATGCACATCCCGAATGCGGTAACGGAGTTACCTGGTCACTGGAACTTCGGCGAGGTGCGACACGACAACGTCTGCGGACAGGGATCGCACATGGTGCTCAGGTCGTTGTCGTTGAACCGATCGAAAAGCTGAATATACAACCGGAAGATGTCATTTCGCTGCTGATCGGCCCACGCGATGGGAATCACTCGTGCGATTTGACTGCCGTCGACCTGATGATCAAAGCAGCGGGTGAAGCGGGACGTGTCTGGGATCTGGCGGCAGATGTCTCTCCTGACGTTCAAGCTGCCAACCCGCATGCAGACCGGTTTGGTAACGAAGGGGTCTGGCATTTCTATACGGAGCCGGTGACGGGAGCACAGCAAGGGGTCGTCATCCCTGCCGGTTCATTGCTGACCGCCTGGCAGTCCGCAACGAATCCGGACGAAAAACAAAAGCTGGCGAGCGCCGTGCAGAAGCTGTTGACCGATGAGCCGCCGGCAGTCAAAGACAGCCCTGATGCTCAATTACGTCGCCAATTGTCGTCACTGAGCGGGCCACTTTTCAGTGCGATGACCCGATCGGCCGCGGGAAAGGGAACGGGGACGACTGCAGTATCAAATAAGGCTCGACCTGACTGGGGTCCCGATCCCGAAATTTTCGGCCGACATCCCAACGGTCAAGCGGTCGAGCCCGGAAGCGTTTGTGTCAAAGCTCCGTCGGTGATCGAAGTCCGATTGCCTGCTGATTTCGCGGAAGGTTGCGAACTGGTCACGGCAGGCATTCTGCATCCTGAAACCGGAACGGAAGGTACAGTGCAGATTCAGGTTTCAAACACAAGGCCCGATTCCGTCGCAGGCCTGGTGGCGAGCGGCGTCACCGAGATTAACTCGAACAGTCAATGGACGGATAACAATCGCCGTTTACAGTATTCGACGCCAATTCTGGTCAGTGAGGGGAGTGCCGCGATTCGACGGGTGGAAGCGGCATTTGAAACATTCCGCAACCTCTTCCCCGCAGCGCTTTGTTATTCTCGAATTGTTCCCGTTGACGAAGTCGTCACACTGACCTTGTTCTACCGCGAAGATCATCATCTTAGCCGCTTGATGCTGGATGAGACGCAGGCAGCCAGGCTCGATCGCTTGTGGAGAGAACTGCACTTCGTCAGTCATGACGCGTTGACTCTGGTCGACGGCTTTAATCAGTTGATGGAGTTCGCAACGCAGGATGCCGATCCCAAAGTCTTTGAACCACTGCGTAAACCGATTCATGATGCAGCTCACGCTTTTGAGAAAGAACTACTTGCTGCGGAACCGCATCATGTTGATCAACTGATCGAGTTCGCCGCACGGGCCTATCGCAGACCGTTGAGAGCTGACGAATCGGATGGGTTGAGAACCCTCTATCAAAAGCTGCGGGAGCAGGAACTGTCGCATGATGAGGCGTTCCGTTTTACTATGGCACGCGTGCTGGTCGCTCCGGCGTTCTTGTATCGGGTAGAACCATTCCCAACCGATTCCGCTCAGGGGAACTCCACCGTTGCCGTAACAGATTACGCGCTGGCGAGTCGATTGAGTTACTTCCTGTGGTCATCGCCGCCCGACGAGGAATTAAAGTCACTCGCTGCGTCGAATCGATTGCACGAACCGGACGTTCTGGTTGGTCAGGCAAAACGGATGTTGAAATCCGATCGAATTCGATCCCTCTCCACGGAATTTGCCTGCCAGTGGCTGGGGATTCGCGATTTTGATTCGCATGGTGAAAAGAGTGAACAAGTCTTTCCGACATTCACTGCGTTGCGAGGTGACATGTACGAGGAATCAGTCCGGTTCTTTGAAGATCTGTTTAAGAGGGATGGGTCAGTCCTGGAAATACTTGATGCCGATCACACGTTCTTGAATGAGTCGCTCGCGAAACATTACGGCATTCCGGGCGTCACCGGTCCGCAATGGCGTCGTGTGGAGGGAATCAAACAATTTGGCCGGGGTGGAATCCTGACTCTGGCAACCACGTTAGCCCAACAGTCCGGCGCGTCACGTACCAGTCCAATTTTGCGAGGGAACTGGGTTCTGGAAACAGTGCTGGGTGAAAAACTGCCGCGTCCGCCAAAGAACGTTCCTCCATTGCCCGAAAGTGAAACCGATGCAGACCTGACGGTTCGAGAGCTCGTAGAAAGACATCGGACGATTCCGGAATGCGCGCACTGTCATGAACGGATCGATGCCTTTGGTTTTTCGCTGGAAGGATTTGATGCAATTGGCCGGCGTCGAGACAAAGACCTCGGCGGACGGATGATCGACGTCAATGTCGAACTCAAAAACGGAACACGGTTCTCTGGCGAAACGGGACTGAGAACATACATTCTGGACGCCCGGAGAAATGATTTCCTTAAACATTTCTGCCGTAAACTGCTGGGATATTCCCTGGCTCGCGGCGTTCAGTTTTCGGATGAACCGCTACTCGAAGAAATGATGACGAATCTTAAATCGAGCGATTACCGATTTTCTGCAGCAATCGAAACGATCGTTCGGAGTCAGCAATTTCGTTTTCATCGAGGGAACGCCGTGGAGTAGAATATCGAAGAGGGGGTTTGGGTGTGCAAATTTTCTGTCGTTTCACCGCGTCTCGCAGAGAAGCGGGTTCGGCGGCGATCAAGTCTAAAACCGAGGCGACATTTCTCATGGTCCCATTGCTATACATCGTGCAGCGAAATCCGATGAGATCGGCTGAACGCCGATCCGCCTGCGCCGTTGGCTGCGGGTTAAACGAAAACTTCGCTTCAACCGACACCAGAACATCAATACTTTCTTGAATATCGTTAGCCGTTACTTTTAAGGATCAGTTCCATGCACTCTGAAACATCCTCTGTCTCGCATCCGTTTGATCGCCGTACATTTCTGCGTGGGCTGGGGGTCACGATGGCCTTGCCCTGGATGGAATCATTAAAGGTCTGGGGCGATGAGACCCGTGGGAATCAAAAATCGAGCGAAGCTCCCGTCCGCCTGGCAGTGCTGTTCGCCGGAAACGGGTTTCACGCCAAGGAATGGTGGGCTAAGGAGAGCAGTCGAGGGCTTGAGTTTGGCCAGGTGCTGGCACCGCTGAATGGCTTCCGTGATAAGACATTATTCATCAAGGGGCTTTACAACGAACAGGCTTTAAAGGGAAATATTCATAGCTCACAGACGGGTAATCTGCTGTCGGGGGCCCCACTCGCGGCCGGGGGTGAGATTCACTCAGGGACCAGCGTCGATCAGTTGCTTGCCCAGACCTACGGCCGTTCCACAAAAGTCCCCAGCCTGGTGCTCGGTTGTGAACCAGGCAACCCCTCGGTTCATAAGAATTATTCAATGATTTACAGCTCACATATTTCATGGAGCTCACCAACAACCCCGACACCGCTTGAACTGTATCCTGCGCTTGCCTTCGACCGATTGTTCAAAGACGAAGTTCAGCGGGGTGATAAGAGCGTACTGGACGCCGTGTTAAGCGAGGCAAAACAGATTCGACGCGAAATCAGTACGTCCGATCAACGCAAACTTGACGAGTACCTGGACTCGGTTCGCGATGTGGAACAGCGGATCGAAAACGCAGGAAAACAGGGTGAACTGCAAGGCTGGCGTCCGACGCTCGACAAGCCGAATGTCCCTCGTCCGGCAGAAGGGATTCCGCAGAATATTGCCGATCACATGCGATTGATGTGCGATATCATGGTGCTAGGCTTTCAGACGGATACGACTCGAATTTGCACCTTGAAGCTGAATAACGATCATTCCTCGTTGCGATTTCCGCATCTCGGCGTTGATTACATGATCCACCACCTCTTGTCGCACTCGGATACGGCCGACTGGCTGAAGGTGAATCAGTTCTTCGTTGAACAACTTGCTTATATCGCGAAGAAACTCGATTCGATTCAGGAAGGGGAACGAACGGCACTGGACAATTCAATGCTGATGTTCTGCTCGAGCATGATGAGTGGCAGCCACGACGCAAGCCAGTTGCCAGTAGTGATGGTTGGCCGCGGGGGGGGTAAAATTCAAACGGGAAAAGTACTTGATTACCGAGATAAACCAAACCGACAGATGTGCCGGTTGTACCTGTCGATGATGGACAAGATGAACGTTCGTCTCGACAAGTTTGGCGATGCAACTGAAGCCCTGGCTGAGGTTTGATTGTTTTGTTACGACCCCCCACTGCATACCGCACTGATCGTTTGATAGACATTGTTTTACGATTATCGAATCATCGTTCTGAAGAAGGCATAATTCATGCGTTGTCTTTTGTCTTTTGTCGCCGCGATCCCGTTTTGGGCGATGCTGGTTCAGTCAGCGGTTGCTGGATGCCCCAAGTTTGCCGAGCAGATAATTGACCCGAAAATCGGTACCGTCTGTTACGCAGTGACGAAAGCTGACGTGAATGGAGACGGAAAACTGGACATCGTGGCGGTCAGTGAGAATCGCGTGCAGTGGTACGAAGCACCGGGATGGACAAAACACGTCATCCTCGAAGACCAGACCGAAATGGACAATGTCTGTATCGCCGCTCACGATATTGATGGTGATGGCAAGGTTGATTTCGCTCTCGGGGCAGGCTGGATCAAGTCAAATACAGGTAGTATTCAGTGGATTAATCGAGGCCAAAATCCCGATGACAAGTGGTCCGTGCATTTGATCGCTCATGAACGAAGTACGCATCGCATGAGCATTGCGGATGTACTGGGAACTGGTCAACCTCAACTGGTCGTCTCACCCCTGAATCGCAGCTTCGACGGGAAAACTGGCGTTCGTTTGCTGGCGTTCACAATTCCGGCAGCGCCGAAGACGGACCGCTGGGTGTCCGCGGCGCTCGACGAAACGCTCAATCGTATGCATAACCATACTCATGCCGATTGGGACGGTGATGGCCGACTCGACACCATCAGCGCCAGCGAAGAAGGGATTTCGCTGATTCGCAAATCGGCCGATGCATTTCAGAAGACCGTGTTGGCTCTCGGCGCTGAATCGGATAAGCCGGAATTTCGCGGGGCTGGGGAAGTCAGGCTGGGGACGCTCAAGAGTGGCGGACGCTTCCTCGCGACTGTGGAACCGATGCATGGCACCAGCGTGGCGGTCTATACAGAGAACAAAGATAAGTCGTTGCCATTGAAACGAACGGTCATTGAAGAATCAATGAAGCAGGGGCATGCCGTTTGGGCCGCTGACCTTGACGGAGACGGACAGGACGAACTGGTAATCGGACATCGCGAAGCGGGAACGGGCGAAGTTAAAGGACCAGGCTTATATGTGTTCTCGTGTGATGACGCGTCCGGTCAGAAGTGGACCAAGCACGTGATCGATAACGGTGGTATTGCCGTGGAAGACGCGCTGGTGGCCGATTTTAATGGCGATGGGAAGCCTGACTTGCTGGCGGGTGGTCGTGCAACGCAAAATGTGAAACTGTATTTGAACCAAGGCAAGTAGAATTCAGTCAGGTCGAGACTTCTAAGTGCATCAGCAATTTCTCGGGCCAGAAGAATCGACCTGCCAGTCGTGAACTTCGCGGCCATGGCTCTCGTTCGCAAAAAAGCAACGACGTGGGCTGGAAGCCCACGCTACGTAAGGCATCCCCATGACGGTCTATATTCTTGGAACATTGGACACCAAAGGGACCGAGGTTGGTTACGTTCGCGACCTGTTGTCGGAATTCGGCCTGACGACATGTGTCGTTGATACCGGCTGTCTCGGTGAGCCGACGATTCCCGCTGATATATTGCGCGAGGCGATTTTCGATGCGGCAGGTGGCTCTCTGGTTGAGGTTCGAAATAAAGGTGACCGAGGCAGCGCTGTCACGTTGGCCGCGATCGGTGCTGCGAAAATCGTCGCTGCAGCGCATGCTCGCGGCGATGTTTCTGGCGTAATCTCATTAGGGGGTTCTGCCGGGACCACTATCGGAACATCCGCGATGCGAGCATTGCCACTCGGTGTGCCAAAATTGATGGTCAGCACTTTGGCGTCAGGACAAACACGTCCCTACGTTGGCAGTAAGGACATTCTGATGTTCAATGCCGTCGTCGATATTGCAGGCTTTAATCGCATCAGTCGTACGATCCTCGATAACGCAGCACGTGCGATGGCCGGAATGGTAAAGCTTCCTCGTCCAGTCAATCAGGAATTGAAGAGACAAGACCGGCCATTGATTGCAGCGACAATGTTCGGCGTGACAACCCCCTGCGTGGAACGGGCCCGCCAGATTCTTGAACAGTCGGGTTACGAGGTCATCGTCTTTCACGCGACTGGTATTGGTGGCGAAGCGATGGAAGGTTTGATCAATGACGGATTATTCG
The DNA here is from genome assembly GCA_903899985.1 of uncultured Schlesneria sp. GTDB lineage: Bacteria > Planctomycetota > Planctomycetia > Planctomycetales > Planctomycetaceae > Schlesneria. The sequence goes on along the minus strand of CAIULL010000011.1, from coordinate 1,743 downwards.
CCGGGGTTCTTGATCTCACGACGACCGAACTGGCGGATGAACTGGTCGGCGGTATTTTGTCAGCTGGGCCGAGCAGGTTGACTGCCGCAGGCAGAAAAGGGATTCCGCAGGTAATCTCAGTGGGAGCTCTCGACATGGTTAACTTTGGCGAAGCGAATTCCGTTCCCGAGAAATTTAAAGGTCGCACGTTCTATCAACACAATGCCACTGTTACATTGATGAGGACGACTGTTGATGAAAATCGAAAGCTGGGGGAAGAAATCGGACGTAAGGCGGCGGCGGCAACGGGTCCAACTGCGATACTGATTCCGCTCAAGGGGGTTTCAGCCATTGATCAAACGGGCAAACCTTTCGACGATCCCGCATGCAGGAATGCTTTGTGCGAAGGGATTCGCGCAGCACACGGGAATGTTGAACTGATCGAGCTCGACTGTCATCTCAATGATGATTTGTTTGCAGAAGCAGCCGCGCGACGATTGCTGAAAATGCTCGACAAATGATGCGTGGCACGGTCAACGTGTGGAAATCTATACGTTGCATTAAAAACGGAGCCGCACGTTGCCCGTGCGGCTTCGTATCATCTGGGTTGGCTTCATTTTCAGAGCCGACGATCAGAAGGCGACTGGACGACGGCGAAGAGCGAAAGCGGTTAAACCGAGGCCACCAAGACCCAACAGGGTGAATGTTGACGGTTCTGGAACGCTTGATGGTGGAGCTGCTGGCGGAATCGCGAACGTTCCTGAATCAGAGATGGCTCCAGTCGCTTTAGGATTCTGAGTGAAGCTGAGTGTAAACGAAGCTGGCCCGCCATCAGCGATCGCATAAGTTCCACCAGTGTAGTTACCGAGGATGTAGATATTTTCGAAACCAGGCCCGCTGCTGGATACCTGGAATGACGTACTTGTGAAAGTACCAAAGGCCGCAGTACTAATCGAAAAGCTATTTGCAACGTTAACGTCAAAAGAAATATTTCCGAACGTCTGTGTCGATAGCCCTGCGAAATCATTTGTACCGGCAGCGGTGGAAACGAGATTTCCGATGGTGAACTGAGTCCCCGTGTCAATATCTCCACCGACGACTGATGGTGAGCCGATGTCAGCAAAACCTAATGAGCCGACACCGCCGGCGAATACACTGCTCGCGCCGCAAACGGCGATTGCTGTAACGACAACTAATTTCATTACAAACTTCTTCATAAGATGCTCCAATTAATACAACAATCCACATTTGGTCGTCGGATGGATGCTCGAATCAAGGTGATTCCGGCAATACGATCCCACCCGTGAACAAAACACCTGGCCCTGCCAACAAAACCCTGGCCCACTTCGAAACCCTGGCCCTGTCCAACATCTTGGCCCGGTCCAACACCCTGAGAATGAAGATCGGTGAAAACCACACCTCTACATTTCGAATGTGATGAACTGTTGATGAAACACCCGCAACACCAGTCAATCCCCTTATTTGGCGAATGACGTTCACTCTGATGACGAGTCATGTCAGAATTGAGAGATCTCGTTCGAACATTACCTGCCTCGTCTCGATAATAAGCGTCGCTTGCAAGTGAGCCTTCTCGCGCTGAGGCTTACATTTCGTGATATTTAGGGTTCAACGACAAACAACGTGCGCCGTGTGAAGAGACGTTAACTAACCGATGAGAGCAAATTTGGCGAAGTGGAGTGCGTAGAGCTTGTAGATGAAGTACTCCGGATCACGATATCCATAAGCCATTCTTTGAAGGGCGCC
>CAIULL010000010.1 GCA_903899985.1 uncultured Schlesneria sp. | reverse complement strand
TCGTTTAACCCGCAGCCAGCGGCGCAGGCGAATCGGCGTCCAGCCGATTTCTTCAAACGTTGCCTCAGTACCGACTTTTCGCAACGCCCTAACGAGAAATGACACCTCGGCTGACGGGCACTCCGCCGCTTCGCCCCCGCTTCTCTGCGAGGCGCGGTTAAACGATGAAAACAAAATCATCGTTTAACCCGCAGCCAGCGGCGCAGGCGAATCGGCGTTCAGCCGATTTCTTCAAACGTTGCCACAGTACCGACTTTTCGCAACGCCCCTACGAGAAATGACACCTCGGCTGACGGGCACTCCGCCACTACGCCCCCGCTTCTCTGCGAGGCGCGGTTAAACGAAGACGACACTTACATCGTTTAACAGATCCATTGCCGTGGCCGACAACAAATCACAGTACCTCACGAATCGGCTGTCCTTCAGACAGCGGCATCGGCCGACCATCGACCATTTTATAGTGGATGCTTTTCGGATCGTACCCCAGCGCCGTGAAGACAGTGGCATTGATATCGGCGGGCGAAATCGGACGTGCATGAGGATAGGCACCGGTACTGTCCGATTCACCAACCACCTGGCCACCTCGAATTCCCGCCCCGGCCAATACGACTGAGTAACACTGTGGCCAATGGTCGCGCCCGGCATCCTTGTTGATGATCGGAGTTCGGCCGAAGTCTCCCGTCCAGATCACCAGCGTTGTTTCCAGCAGACCACGAGCTTCAAGATCATCCAGCAAAGTCGCGAACGCCTGCTCCATCGGCGGGACCAGGGTTTTCTCCATGCGGCTGAAGTTATCCTTATGAGTATCCCAGATGATGCTTCGACCATTCACTGCAGACACAAATCTTGCCCCTGACTCGACGAGGCGACGGGCGAGCAGATGAGACTGACCCCAGGTGTGTCGCCCGTAACGATCCCGCAATTGAGGCGGTTCCTGCGAGAGATCAAATGCCTGCGAGGCTTTATCCGACATGACCATCGATGAGGCCTGTGACTGAAAGACATCAATGTCGGCCGCTGTTGACGAGGCGATTGATAAACCTCGACGGTTCACCTGATCAAGTAATCCCAGACGTTCGCGAAAAGTTTCGGACGTCAGACTGGCATCGAGTTTCAGATTACGGACTTGAAAATCAGCCGCATTAGGATCGGCATCCAGCACCAGAGGATCGTGCTGCATCCCAAGGCACCCGCCAAACTGACCGGGCGTCAAATAAACTGTACTGTCGCAATGGGGATAGGGAGCGATGACGTACGGCGGAACTCCACTGCTGTAACCATCTCGACGAGCCAACCAGCCGACCAATGTTCCTAAACTCGGATGGTCGTTCGAACTGGGATTGATGAGCGTACTGTCGACTCGGTAAGGGCGGCCGACAGTCGTCCAGTACATCCCCGCGTTGTGGCTTGCCTGCGAATGATTGACCGATCTCAAAATCGCCAGTTTGTCCGCAACTCGGGACATTTTTGGCAGCAGCTCTGAAATCTGGATTCCTGCAACGTTGGTATCAATCGGCTGGTACGGACCGCGAACCGCGTCACCCGCCTTTGGCTTTGGGTCCCAAAGATCAATGTGGCTGGGCCCGCCGCAATTGAAAATCATGATCACCGACTTGGCTTTGCCCGACGCCGTCGGCTGTGCATGCGCTGCTTGTGAAAGTCCAGACAACAGCGATGTTGAGGCAACTCCTGTCAGCTTCAGAAAATTTCGCCGAGATGCGGACAGCGAACTCTTTGCCAGGTTCAAAGCCGATGCTGGTACATTTTGCACGAGACCCAACTCCGCAACCCGAAATCACTCTTCAACATGACGCGCAACCCGGGGAATATCACATCCCCCGAGGCAACCAACGCATAAGCATAGCACGATGCGATCGTTGGGGCCAGAAGAAAGTCGGCCCATCAATCCAGCAGACCGCGTTACACCTGGGAATCAGGTGATTAACGGCTTGAAATTTGAGGGGTTACGGCGTGTTTTGTTACTTACCGAAGTATCGATAAAACAGGTGTTTCACCGTTTCCATTCCGATGCCGTACAGCAGGGTGATGACCAGGATCATCCCGATCAGTCGGGTCGGCGGCACAACAAACCCCAGTGATTTGGCAAGTGGCGAATAAGGCAACGCCAGAACCACCAGGGCAATCATCGTCGAAGCGATCAACAATAGAGTACCTGGACGACTGCGATAGAACGGACGCTGGGTTCTCACGACCAGTAGAATCATCAAACCCGTCAATGTCGATTCCACAAACCACCCAGTGCGGAATAGTTCGTGATTGCTGCTGCCAAAAACCAGCAGAATGGCCGCAAACGTGATGAAGTCAAACAATGAACTGGCCAGTCCAAATGTCATCATGAAGCGTAGAATATAGCCGACATCCCAGCGCCGGGGCCGTTCGATCTGTTCGGGGTCGACCGAGTCAGTTGCCAGTGCCATCGCCGGGAAATCGGCCAACAAATTGACAAGCAGAATCTGTGACGCGAGCAGCGGTTCAAACGGCAAAAACAGCGATGCAACCGCCAGACTGAACATGTACCCGAAATTTCCGGCAATCGCGAAAAAGACATATTTCAAGGTGTTCGAAAATGTCCGGCGACCTTCTCGCACACCTTTCACCAGCACCCCCAGGTCTTGCTCAAGCAACACCACTTGAGCGGCTTCCCTGGCAACGTCAACGGCACTGGCAACGGATATTCCCACATCGGCGGCATGCAGAGCCGAGGCGTCGTTGATCCCGTCACCCATGTATCCGACGACCGCGCCGCCATGTTGCAATGCTCGAATGATCTGCTCTTTTTGATTCGGTTCAATCTCAGCAAACACATCGGCTTCACGGACGCGCTGGTACACGGCTTCGTGGCTGAGTGTTCTCAGATCCGTTCCGGTGACGATCGTCGGCGAATCAATCCCAACGCTGCGACTGACCGTTGCAGCGACGGCTCGGTTATCGCCAGTAATGATTTTCAGACCGACTCCAAGCTGACGGAGTTGTTCCAGCGTTTCGCGCGCATCGGCCTTGGGTGGGTCGGAAAAGGCGAGAAATCCCAGAAACGTCATTTCGCATTCGTCCGACTTACTGATGTGAGCGACATCGTCCGATCGGATGGCCAGACCGAGGACTCTTAAGCCTTCGTTGCTCATCGCTGCAAACTGGCGATCGATCGAATCCTGCTGAGTTTCCAGGCTGACGAGTTCGCCACTGGCCAATTCCGCGTTCGTACAGACTTCGAGGATGTTGGCCAGCGCCCCTTTCGTAATCAGAAGTTTTTTTCCCTCGATCAAGACCCTGACGCTGAGACGCTTGCGGATGAAGTCGTAAGGGATCTCGTCGAGTTTCTCGACACCGGTCGCGTCGAGTTTGCAGCCATCAAGGATTGCTCGATCGATCGGGTTCGCGAACCCCGTCTGGAAAAAGGCGTTGAGAAAGGCAAACCTCGTGACACGATCACTGGGCTTACCCGTCACGTCAAAGGTTGACTGCAGATGGATGTGACCTTCCGTCAAGGTTCCGGTTTTGTCCGAACACAGGATCGTCATACCACCCAGGTTTTCAATCGACAGCAGTTGCTTGACGATCACCTTTTGCCTGGCCATCGACTTGGCGCCGGCCGACAGCACAACGCTGGTAATTGCGGGTAACAACTGAGGTGTCATCCCAACCGCCAGGGCGAGCGTGATGAGCAACGACTCCGCAACCGGTTGATGCTGCCAGCCCACCTTGATCGCGAACAGGATCACTGTAATCACCACGACGATCTTGATCAGCAATTGCCCGAAATGATTGAGGCCCCGTTCGAACCCCGTTTCCGGAGCTTTGTGCTCAAGCCGCTCTGAAATCTTGCCGAATTCTGTATCGCGACCCGTCCCGACCACCACGGCGGTCCCCATGCCACTGATGACGTACGTTCCCAGATAAAGCGAATTCGTCCGTTGACTGAGTGGTGTATTTTCAGGAACGGCAGCGACCACTTTTTCCGCAGGAAAGCTTTCTCCCGTCAACGCCGCCTCGTTCAGAAACAGGTCTCGCGACGAGAGCAATCGGCAATCACCAGGGATCATATTTCCGGCACTCAGGCGAATGACATCTCCCGCGACAATCTCTTCCAGCGGGACCTCCCGATCCTGACCGTCACGAATGACAATTGCTTTGGTTTCAATCATTCCCAACAGCTTCGCGACCGCATCTGCGGCACTCAGCTCCTGCCAGAAACCGAGCAGTCCGCTAGCGAGCAAGATGAAAACAATAATCCAGCCATTCGTCGTGTCATTCAAAAGCGTGAACGACAAAACAGCCGAACAGAACAACAGCAGAATGATCGGATTCTTGAATTGATCGAGCAGCGTCGCCCAGGTCGATCGACGATGAGCCCTCAATTGGCTTGTCTGTGCCAGACGTTTTTCCGCGTCAGACTGCGATAAACCGTCCACCGAGGATTTCAGCGAATCCAGCAACCGTTCAATGGGGAGTGACCAGAAGGCCGTTTTCGGTCCCCCGGGCGGAACGGTGGCATTAACAGGAACTTGCGGTGGACTCAGTTCAGCGTTTCGGCCCGTCTCGTTTTGCACGTAATTGGTGCCTCATTGTTCTTTGACTTCGAGCGAGGCAGAACCCCCTGCCTTTTGCGACATTCGAAAGCCACCAGATAATAACATGACCAACCCCAACGGAGTAAACAACGAGGGAAACAGCCAGCGATCAACAAACGTATTGACCCGCGCATTGTTGGGATCAGACGGATCGTACAAAACCGGAACCACTGTTCCCTTGACTGGAGAAGGCGACGTTGGAAGACCCTCAAACCGGATCGTCTCACCTTGATTCGTTTTGAATTCGATGATGGGATAGTGGTTCGGCCCGTCGCCGCTATCGGAAATTCGCAGATCCACGATCGATCCGGTCGAAGAGACCGCCTGCCGGCCGAACGAGTATTCCCGAATCGCCAATCCCAGACCCACGACGAAGAAAATTGTGCCCAATCCACAAACCGCAAGTTTCAATAGACGCGAGAATGGGTCTTTCGAGGAAGTTGTCGTCATGGGTCTGTGTTCCAGAATGGAATTGATTGTGGAGAACCAAATTTGAATCTTCTCAACTGCAAGAAACAAGTGGCCCCTGACGGAACACGAGTCGGCTTTTTTTGATATGATTATGGTGAAGCCAGCGAGACACTCGGCCTTGTGAATCCAGTTAACGATTCGGCAAACTTCGATGTCCGTTTGAGGCTTCACCACAACTGAAATCGGTATCGGCAACAAACTTATTCGTCGCCATTTATTGCGAAGGGATGAGACTATGGATCTGCTCCAACAATATGCTCGAAACATGACTCGACGTCATTTCTTTCAACAGGGATCGAACGTCTTAGGTGGTGTGGCACTTGCTTCGCTGATGGGGCAAGGGGCCTCGCGATCGCTGAATGCCGCTGAGCAATCTCCGAATCTGCAAGCGTTGATGACTCATCACGCCCCCAAAGCCAAACATGTGATTTACCTGCACATGGTCGGTGGCCCGCCTCAAATGGACCTTTATGACTATAAGCCGGTCATGAAAGATTGGTACGACAAGGATCTGCCCGAATCGGTCCGTAACGGCCAGCGACTGACGACAATGACATCGGGACAAGCGCGATTTCCGATCGCTCCTTCCAAGTTTCAGTTCGAGCAGGTGGGTCAATGCGGCATGTGGGTGACGGAACTGTTGCCCTGGACCAAGAAAATGGTCGATGACATGTGTTTCATCCGAACCATGAATACCGACGCCATCAATCACGAACCGGCCATCAGCTTTATGCAGACCGGAAACCAGGTAACTGGTCGCCCGTGTCTTGGTGCCTGGACCTCTTACGGACTTGGTTCACTGAACGATGACCTGCCAACGTTTGTCGTGATGGTCGCTAAACCAACCAACACTGAACAGGTTCAAGCCATCTCCGCTCGGCTGTGGCAGGCGGGATATCTTCCTGGTGAGCATGCCGGGGTCTCGTTCCGCAGCGGCGGCGATCCGATTCTTTACATCAATAATCCGCCCGGCGTTCCGAGCGAAATCCGGCGGACGACACTCGATGGTCTGCGGGAACTGAACGAGTTGACGTACGCCCAGATTGGTGATCCTGAAACACGGACTCGGATCGAACAATACGAACTGGCATACCGCATGCAGACCAGTGTCCCCGAACTGACAAATCTGGCAACCGAAACGGAAGCGACGCTGAAGATGTACGGAGACGAAGCGAAAAAGCCAGGTACGTTCACCAATAGTGTCTTGCTGGCGCGAAGACTTGTAGAGCGTGGTGTTCGGTTTGTTCAGATCTACATCAACAACTGGGACACGCACGCAAATGTGGCGGGCCGCCTTCCCAGCCAATGCCGCGACATCGATCAGGCCTGTTACGCTCTGGTTCAAGACCTGAAGCAGCGCGGCATGTTTGACGACACACTGATCATCTGGGGTGGTGAATTTGGACGGACGATTTACTCGCAAGGAGGCCTGTCCAAAGAGAATTACGGTCGCGACCATCATCCACGCTGCTTTACGATGTGGATGGCAGGTGGAGGGACCAAAGGTGGCACGATTTACGGTGAAACGGACGATTTCAGCTACAATATTGTGAAAGACCCCGTGAGCGTTCACGACTTCCATGCCACGGTGCTGCACCTGTTGGGATTCGATCACGAACGACTTACGTACAAATTCCAGGGACTGGACTCCCGATTGACGGGCGTCGAACCGACACGAGTGATAAAAGAATTGCTCGCGTGATCCGAATCCCAAGAATCTGCGTTAGCAATACGAAGGGGCGACAGGTCGTCGTCCTCGTGAGAACTTTTGCGGGAGCCCACGACAATGTTGGGACAACGAATGAATGCGATTTTGAAATCAAGCCTGATCCTTGGGGGGCTTTTACTGCTGGGGATGCCGACGGCGGCACGCGCCGTAGATGTTTCTGACGCCGGTCACTTTTTCAGTGCGGAAACGCTCGAAAAAGCAAACAAGGCGATTGCCGAGATTGAAAAGAAGTCCGGCCACGAAATCCGGATTGAAACGCACGCCACGGTTCCGGCCGATAAGGTTGAAGCCGTCTCGAAAATGGATCATGCTGCGAAACAGGAATTCATGCACACCTGGGTCAAAGATCGAGCCAGAGACGTGAAAGAAAACGGAACCTTGATTCTGATCTGTAAAGATCCGGCCCGAATTGAAACATGGTTCAATAGCAAATTGAAGGACGCAGGCTTTACACAAGCAGACCGTGACAAGATTTCTGAGGTTTTGACGACCGGATTCAAAGCCAAGAATTTTGACGGGGCACTGAGTGATGCTGTTGCCGCGCTCAGTACAGGTTATGCAAAGCTGACTCCAGTTCACGTGACAACGAAGTCGACGCGGAATGACGCTCCGTTTCAACGTGCGCCCGTCGCGACTCATCGGATTGGCGCTCAAAGACCGATGCAGTCAAGCTGGATGCCGCTGATCTGGTCGATCGGCAGTGTGCTGCTCATCATGTTCGTGGTTTCTTCCCTCATCAGAGCGTTTAGCGGTGGTGGTGGACGGGGTTACGGCGGCGGAGGCTACGGAGGACCGGGATACGGCGGCGGTTATGGCGGTGGTGGCGGAGGCTTCTTGAGCAGTCTGGCAGGAGGTATCTTCGGAGCGGTCGCGGGAAACTGGGTTTACGACCAGTTCTCGGGGAACCATTCAGCCCACGCGCACGATTCCATGTCGTCATCTGACCCGTTAGCCGGCAGCAGCACGCTGGGTGACGATACGACATCGAGTGATAACGGCTGGACCGACGAAGGAAGCTCCAGCGGCGGAGGCTGGTTCGACGGCGGGGACGCCGGCGGCGGCGGCGGTGACTTCGGTGGTGGCGGAGATTTCGGCGGAGGAGGCGACTTCGGCGGCGGTGATTTCTAAACCGCGATTGTTGAAAACCCGGCACTTACGCCACGAGTAACAATAAAAGAACCCTGCCTGACCGTTTTTGGCCAGGCAGGGTTCTTCATTTTCCTTAACAAGCGATTACCGCTGAATTCGAGCCGAGCCACCCTTGGCAAAGGCCTCGACTTGTTCCACGGTCGACATCGTCGTGTCCCCTGGGAACGTCGTCAGCAACGCCCCGTGAGCCCAGCCGAGACGAACAGCTTCGTCCGGTGTCTTCCCATTCAGCAAGCCGTAGATGAAACCAGCCGCGAATCCGTCGCCGCCGCCGACTCGGTCGTACACGTCCAGTTCGCAGGTTGGAGCGTTATACGTCTTACCTTCGATCCAGCAGACGGCACTCCAATCGTGGCGATTGGTCGTATGAACTTCACGCAAAGTCGTCGCCACGACCTTGATGTTCGGCAATTGCTTGGCCACGTCGTCCATCATCCCGACGAACGCGGCGGGATCGATCTTGGACTTCGATTCCACGTCGGGGCCTTTGAGGCCCAAGCCCTTCTGAAGGTCTTCTTCGTTGCCGACCAGCACGTCGACATTTTCCACGATGCGGCGAAGAGTCTGTTGAGCGGTCGACAGGCCACCGGAAATCTGCCACAGCTTGGCTCGGAAGTTCAGGTCGAACGAAACGATGGCTCCGGCAGCTTTCGCGGCCTTCATCCCTTCGATGATCAGATCAGGGGTGGTTGACGACAGGGCTGAGAAAATCCCGCCGCTGTGGAACCAGCGAACGCCCCCCGCCATGATCGTCTTCCAGTCGAAATCGCCCACTTTCAACCGAGCGGCGGCTTCGTTGCTGCGATTGTAAAAGACGACGGGAGCTCGCACACCCAGACCCTGATCACTGTAAACGGTCGCCATGTTGGGTCCGGTCACGCCGTCATGCTCGAAATGCTTGTAGAAGGGCTTGACGCCCATCGCCCGAACTCGCTCGTTAATCAGGTCGCCGATTGGATAATTCACCATTGCTGACGCAACACCGGTTTTCATCCGGAAGCAGTCAGACAGGTTGGCCGCCACGTTGAATTCGCCACCGCTGACGTGAATCTTGCATTCGGTCGCCTTTCGGAACGGGATAATCCCGGGATCGAGCCGATGGACCAATGCCCCCAGCGAAAGAAGATCTAAAGAACCAGTGGGGGAAATTTTGAGCATTTTGTCTCCTTGAGAATGAAAATCCGCATTAAACCGTTATCGAAGCCGCAGGCGCTCTCACCAAATGCGGCGGGCATGATAGTGGCTATCCGAACAAAATTCAGCCGAAACCACCTGTTCACGTGACAGTTTCTTCAGCCAGAGAAATCTCCGCGCACCCCAATACGGCGCCACCGCCAATTGACGACCCGAAGCTGGTCCGGCTACAAGTCAATCAGTTATATTTTGTTATCCAGCCCTAACGGTATTCGTCCTGGAATTTGCTCGCTTTCCCAGACGAACGTCATGCAGAAGAAACGAATTGAAATGTCCACGGAAGAGACACCCTCAGCACCATCCGCAACCAACTTCATTCGAGACCTGATCGACGCCGACAATCTGTCGGGGCGATTCGATGGACGGGTCCACACACGGTTTCCGCCCGAGCCGAACGGTTATCTGCATATCGGCCATGCGAAATCAATCTGCCTGAACTTTGGCCTGGCAATCAAGTATGGCGGACAATGTAACCTGCGGTTTGATGACACGAACCCGACCAAAGAAGACGTTGAATACGTCGATTCAATCCAGGAAGACGTCCGCTGGCTCGGCTTCAAGTGGGACAACCTGTTTTACGCATCAGACTATTTTGAAACAATCTATCAGTACGCCGAGGCTCTGATTGAGAAAGGGCTGGCGTACGTCGACAGTTGTTCGACCGAAGAAATCCGTCAACTCCGCGGTTCGCTCACGCAGCCCGGGAAACCAGGCCCTTATCGCGATCGATCCATCGCTGAGAACCTCGATCTGTTCCGGCGAATGCGCGCCGGCGAGTTCCCTGATGGTGCTCATGTTCTCAGAGCCAAAATCGATCTGGCTCATACCAATATGAATATGCGAGATCCCCTGCTCTACCGCATCCGGCATGCCGAACATCATCGGACCGGTAACAAGTGGTGCATCTATCCGCTTTACGATTTTACGCACGGTTATAGCGATTCGCTCGAACGGATTACTCATTCGATCTGCACGCTGGAATTCGAGAATCATCGACCACTTTACGACTGGCTGATTGAGGAACTCGATCTCTATCACCCGCAGCAGATCGAATTCGCACGGCTGAACCTGACTCATATGATGATGAGCAAGCGCAAGCTGCTGGAACTGGTCGAAACCAAATCGGTTTCCGGCTGGGACGATCCCCGTATGCCGACGATCGCCGGGATTCGCCGTCGCGGCTACACACCTGAAGCGATGCGGGCCTTCTGCGAAGAAATCGGCGTCACGAAGTTCAACGGACTGACCGAAATCGTCGTCCTCGAAAACGCTGTCCGAGCGGATCTTAACAAGACTTCCAATCGAGTCATGGCCGTGATTAACCCGATCAAGGTTGTCATCGAAAATTATCCCGATGATCTTGTGGAAGAAATGGACGCGATCAATAACCCGGAAGATCCCTCGGCTGGAAGCCGGTTCGTCCCCTTCTCGAAGACGCTTTACATCGAGAAAGACGATTTTATGGAGACCCCGCACAAACAATTCTTCCGCATGTCACCCGGTCGCGAAGTCAGACTTCGCTGGGGTTACCTCGTCACCTGCCAGAGCGTGGTAAAAGATCCGGCAACGGGCGAAGTGATCGAACTGCGATGCACATACGACCCACTGACCAGGGGGGGCAATGCTCCGGATGGCCGCAAGGTGAAATCCACAATTCACTGGGTCTCCGCAGCACACGCCGTTAACGCCGAGGTTCGTCTTTACGATCACCTGTTCTCGATTGCCAACGTGGCGGACATCCCGGACGGCGAAGATTGGAAAAACTACCTGAATCCCAAATCACTCGTCGTCGTCCCCGAGGCGAAGTTGGAACGGTCACTCGGCACGGCCCAGCCGGGATACCGATGTCAGTTCGAACGACTCGGTTACTTCTGCGTCGATAAGGACTCCACATCAGAAAAACTGGTCTTTAACCGGACAGTGACGTTGAAAGACGACTGGGCCAAGATCCAGAAGAAACAAGCCTGAAGCGTGGCCGAGGCTGCAAGCGTCGGATCAGCCGCTTGATTAACGAGGAAAGACAAATCAGGAGAGTATTGAAAATGTGGTACCTTTCAATCATCGCAATCATTTCGTTTTGCCTCGCCATACCGCCTGTCCACGCAGGTCAGTTCAACGAAGTCTTAAGCATCGGCGATACCGCACCGGCCTGGGAAAATCTCCCAGGAACAGACGGAAAATCGCATTCGTCGAAAGACCTGAAAGATAAGGACGCAATCGTCGTCGTATTTACCTGTCTCAGTTGCCCAACAGCGGTCGACTACGAAGAACGGTTTAATCAACTGGCAAAGCAATACGGCGGCCCTAACGGCAAAGTCGGCTTCGTCGCGGTTTGCGTGAACCAGATCCCCGCCGACCGTCTCGACAAATTAACTCTTCGAGCAACCCAGCAGAAATTCGCGTTCCCGGTTCTCTATGACGAATCTCAAAAGATCGCTAAAGACTTCGGCGCAATCTTCACCCCCGAGTTTTTTGTGCTGAATAAAGAACGCAAGATCGTCTATATGGGCGCAATGGACGACGAAACCAACGCCGAGAAAGTCACAAAACGGTACGTCGAACAAGCACTCATCGCAGCATTAAAAGGTGAATCCCCCGCCATCAAAGAAACAATCGCAAGAGGCTGCCGAGTGCGATACGCCCGCGAGAAACAATGACTCGTAGCGGTGGCTTCCAGCCGCCGATCAAGTCAATACACTCCGCAGTCTATCATTGAATATGCAATGATCTCAGTGGATGAGGGGACCTTCGGGGGTAGATTTCATTCCAGCGACCCAGTTGTTCAACAAATAAAAATCAAACCTTCTGACCCACATAACGTCCAATAAACAAGAGAGTCTCAGTTTCGCGATCTCGAATCAGGAACAGAAACGGCTTGTTCGCTTTGAAGATTGGCACAAATGGTCGAGTTTTCGGTGGCTTTCTCAGCTCGGCACTTGTGGGAGCGGCAAAGATGACGGAAGTCGCAGCAGCAGCTTCCGTTCCGACTTCACTGACATCGACATACGTCTTGTGCAACACATTCGTAATATACAGACGATCTTCGAACTTCTCGCTGGTACTCAACTTTTCGAATTGAGCGGCCTCAGGCGTCTTTGCGGGATCCTCAAAAGCCCTCACCATGCCGAGCGATTGCAGTGTTTCACGCAATTGATATTTCGCTTCCAGTTTGTATTTGGGCAATGACAGGTTGACCGTACGCCGCTTCAAAGAATGAATCCACTGCTGCAGCGTTTCATACTTCAGCGAGCGTTCAAGCTCCGACAGTCCTTCAACCGATTGAGGCACAATCACGATCATTTCCAGTTTGCCTCCCTGGTAATCCAGGGCGAGCATCGTATGGCCCCCGGCATCGGGATAGAGTGACGGATCTTCGTCTTTCAGATCGACATTGACTTCAGTCGGGGTCGGGAAAAACTCGCCACTCGATGCAATTGCACCATAACTTGCTGTCGTCGAATTCCACTGATGCATCATGGGAAGTTTGATCGTCTGACTGGCAGACTGCTGAAACGGTTCAGGTTTTGTCGCCGAAGGATTGAATGGTTCAGCCCAATCCCCCTTGAAAAAGACCGCGTTCGTAATCACCAGTCGCGTCAAATCGGTGATATCTCCGGATGAAAGCAGGTCCCGAATGCGATCGTTCGTGTGCCGCAAGACCCAATCGTTTATCTCGGCTCGCACAGGTTCGGGACGGCTCTTGAAATCGACAGGAAACACGACCGTTCCGTAACTTGGCTTCAACGTAGAAATGAAGTTCGGTTGAATCGGATACGACTTCTCCAACCAGAGCGCATTGGCAATTTGCAATTCATAAGCCGAGGTCTGCCTTAAGAGTGAATTGAGTTCATCTGCCAGTAGTCTCCCCTTGTCCGACGACGCCCGAGCTTCAACAAATTTTTGCGATTTATTCAACGCATCCGTTTGAGTGTTTGTAGACTTGAGTTCCTTACGAAGTCGGGCAATTTTCTCGGTCACCTCGGACGAAACGAGAGGCATCACACCTGCCAAGAGGTTTCCCTGACCGCGATGAATCCTTGCTAAATCGCCTGCAGGGATGTGCAGAACGTCTGTCATTTGCTGCAACGTTTTATCAACTGCTCCTTCGGTCGCCATGGTCATTGCGATCGAAATGGAAAACGGTGAGACAAACAGGTTCTTTCCTCGATCTGTGTGTGCCAGTTTTTGATAGAGGTCAATCGCGAACTCTCCGTTGGCCTGCAAAGCCGCTGCCCGATCAGCCTGGTCCTCTGCGCCTAGTGGTTTAACAACCTTGTCTGGTTTTTGCGGCGTGGTGATGGCTGCCTCCTCAGCAGCCAAAACCTGCGTTGCCCTCAGGCAGCAAATCATCACTGCGACTACCACATTCATGTTTTTCATTTCTATTCCCTTTTTCGCACGATATTTGGTTCAAGAGATGGATGTGATTCGAGTCTCGTATCGCTGAATTTCTGCACCTGTCCGAAAACGGCAGCCAGTTCGTACTGAAGCCAGATCATCACAAAAAGTTATAAGCGATACGAGATATAAGCGCTCGAAATTCAGGACGAAAATGACCCTTCTAACCCGAATCAAAGAACTATGGCAGAAAATGAATTCTGCAACAGAAACGGTTCAACGACAAACAACGTGCGCCGTGTGAAGAGACGTTAACTAACCGATGAGAGCAAATTTGGCGAAGTGGAGTGCGTAGAGCTTGTAGATGAAGTACTCCGGATCACGATATCCATAAGCCATTCTTTGAAGGGCGCC
>CAIULL010000009.1 GCA_903899985.1 uncultured Schlesneria sp. | reverse complement strand
GGCGCCCTTCAAAGAATGGCTTATGGATATCGTGATCCGGAGTACTTCATCTACAAGCTCTACGCACTCCACTTCGCCAAATTTGCTCTCATCGGTTAGTTAACGTCTCTTCACACGGCGCACGTTGTTTGTCGTTGAACCTTCGTTTTCATGTGCGAAGCTCCGCCGTTTATGCATCAGGAGTGAGTAGAAATTGTCCGCTGGCACGTTGTCTCGGTCATAATCTTTGTACTTCACCTTTCCGACGTGGATTGCAATGCTCTCGTCGTCGTCAAACGATTTTGTGAGTCTTGCATAGGTTGAACGTATTGCGATTCCTTCATCATTCTTGAGATAGAGGCGCCACATTGCCGCTGATTCATGTTTGTTTTCGTGCCAACAATTTACGCACGTGTTCTCCCTCATGCCCTTGAAGACTTGCTGAAAGACTTGAGCAACGTTCGGAACTTCCGTATCGGGCAATGAAGCTAGATTTTGTCTGAACCGCTTTGGCATTGTGCCTTCGAAATTGTCTTCAAACGCGTCTGGTCTTGAGAAGTGAAGGCATCCCGTTTCCAACAGGAAAACGAACTGCGTGAAGTTCATGTATCGCCAAATGGAAGTGTTGATATTTTTCGGTGGCGTGAATGCTGGATCGTCGTCGTAAAACATTGGCGGTCGCGATTTCGTATGAAGGTGAAGCTAACAGTCTTGTTGACAGCGCCTTGACCTCGGTGACGCTGCCCTTTTCAAGGGCGTGTCATAAGGTTCGGGCCGAGGGTTTACGGAGGTTATTTCTAGCACCAACCCGGACAAGAGGTAACTGTGTGACCGCCAAACGGGACCAATCACCAACCAACCTCGGGGACACAGTGCGCCAGCACAAGGCGGAGGATTGTAGCGAATGCAAGTTTCGTACAAGGTAAGATTTAGCCAATCGCCTTGGCCACGAGTGATGCGATGTGTGGGGCAACCCACTCATCGAAGCGTTCACAGGGGAAAGACCAGGCTGTGTATTGAACTCGGGGACACTGCACGATCTGTGCGTACGCGGCTCAACTACGGGAGCAGCCGGGTGTGGATCAGGGGACAGGGTGCGCCAGCACAAGCCGGAGGAAAGTTGCGAATGAAAGTTTCGTACGAGGTAAGACCTAGCCAATCGCCTTGGCTCCGAGTGATGCGTCTTGTCGGGCAACCGACCGGTCGAAGCGTTCACAGGGGTACGACCGGGCCGTGTATTGAGCTCCGAAATCATTTCTTTGTAGGGCCGACCTTGTCCTGTCAAGGGGAAGGCAACAGTGTCGTCGAACGTCAAAGGCGAGTTCGATGTCACCCTCACGGAGTCAGAGGCCACGCGCACGGTCGGAAGCTTTTCTCGCGGAAGCTGGGAGATCCCAGGAATATCCGTTTCGTTTGGGACGGATCGGTCGGAGAAGGTGAGATGCCACAAGTCCGACATGTACGTTCCTGGGAAGTCAGACAGTCTCATAGTACCTGTGAAGCGGGCGAACAAAGCCGGACTGACAACGGTAGCGGAGTCCGTGGAGGAAACGGGACTGACCAAGGCGAACGACAAACAGTTGTTATTGGTCCGGACACAGGGCCGGGTTTCCAAATTGCACGGACTGTTTGGCGTACGAGCAACGACTCAACGGGATCGGGGCGACTTGAACCCGTTGGGACGACACTCGTCATCATCCAAGGTAAGAGCCGTATGCAGTAGTTCTGCACGTACGGATCTGTGCGGGGGGCGGCCAGCAATGGCCGTCCCTACCGCGATTCCAAATACATCAGGACCTGTCCCCTGATCCACACCCATTTAATCTGGAAATTTGATGTCTCCAAGCTGAAGGAGATCCTGACCGGTTCCGCGAACAGCAAGGATATGGACGACATCCTCACGAAGGATGAACACGAGACGATAGGTGTTAACCTCGTCGTGTTTTGAACAGCCGTTGTCGTAAATCCACGTCGAAATCGTCAGCCTCGGTAGCAGGGCCGCAAGAGACGGCCCGCGTTTCAAGTTCCCTCAACGTTTTCTCAAGGGTATCCAGCCACCTCAAAGCGCCCTTTGAGGACCTTTCCTTAATCCAATTAACAATCTCACGGATATCGCGTTTTGCACGCTGTGAAATTGAGATTTGGAAGCTCATGCACCGTTCAGCTCCGCTCGCATTTCACGGATCACATCCTCTGCGGGGTACGTTCGACCAGCATCAACATCCGCAAGTCCCTCGCGGATTGCGGCCACTGCATCTTGGCGCTCTCGCCACATGGCGAGTGCCAGCTCGGGCGACATCTGAGCCGCAGATTCTGACGCCAGTTGCTGTCCAATGAACTGGTGAAAACTTGCGAGCGTGGTTGGTTGAAGTGACTGCATTGTTATCTCCAAATGTCTTCATTACTTTCACTAGCCTACCACACCCCGTAATACCGGTCAAAGTGCATTTGACACAGGAATGGTTTCGGAGTGTGAGTGTTTGGAAAAGAAAACCCGGTTGCTCGCCAGGCGACTTTAACGGCTTCAACACGAGTGAAACGATGTGTGACGTCCGGCATCAAATCGTTCGTTGAAAAACTGCCAGATCATTGCCGATATCGGTGCTCCATTTGGTTTCTGCGTGCCGGGAAACGGACCTGCTTCCAATGAACTTCCCCGCAATTATTCCGAGGATTCCGCCATCATGAAAACCGAGACATCACACGGTTGAAGAACTCTGTTCAACCTTTCCTTACTGCATCCCTTACGCTTGCCGACGCTCACTGCGTCGGCTACGTGGCAGACGCTGTGAGCGTCGGAATGAATCGGCCTTTGCACTCGCGGGGCGCGAGCTTTTTACCATCCGGGAAGATACCACTTCTCGGCATCGCGAGGACTTCCGGTTTAAGAAGTACGATACACTCAACTTGCTTTAAAGCCGATGTTTCAGACAATATCGTGACGTAAGCTGACGAAGTCGGTTCAGCAGTCGAATTCAGCAGGTGAGCGATGATCTTTTGGGAGGTCGTGTCATGACGTCCGCGGGATTGAAAACGAACTCAGCGAAGGCGAAAGACCTTTACGAATCTCGATTACGTAAAGATCTCGAACGGGATTCGTGGGGATCGTACGTCGCGATCGAGCCGGAGTCGGGTGATTATTTTGTCGGTTCGACTTTCGATGGTGCCGTCAATGCGGCGCTCGACAAATACCCGGATCGGACCACGCACACAATTCGCGTCGGACATGTCGCCGCAATCCACCTGGGAGGATTGAAACGGTGATTGGATACGTCGATTATTGATTGACTATGCCACGAAGTCGGTTAGCTTGGACTGATCTATTTGATTTCCTCTCGTTACTACCGACGATTCAACTTGTGAATTTTGCAATTTGGAAGAAGCTCTAGAAGCCATTGAATTCCAGGTGTTGTCCCCTTTTTGCTTTAAGACATACCGCCCGCAGCATTCTGGCAACTGCACGGAATTATCTCGATGCGGCAAGTTCGGACGACTTGACCGGGAGTTGCTTTGATTGTTTCAGAAACAGGGCCACTACGGTCGTTTGACCCATCTGATTTACTCCGATTCTCCAAACCGAAACTCGGGGACCCTGCACGATCTGCGCGTGTGGGTGCGCGGCTCAATCACGGGAGCAGCCGGGTGTGGATCGACCGCTGTACTTGGCCGTTCAGCGATATTGGACGGATTCTTGCTTGGCCCAATTCCGTTCTTTGTTCCAAGAACTCGTGGGAACAGATTGATTTTTGAATGTCCCATCAAACGACCGTTTTCTTGGACCGAGTGTCTGCGTCGGTCACATCGATCGGAGTGGTCGGACCGGTGCAAATTCCTTCGGCCAGCCTGAGTTGAAGGGGCCTGGCAACATTGACTCGCAGTGGCAGAAGGTTCAGAGTGTTGGCACATGATGCCAAATAGTCGAAAGCTGTGATGAGATCATCGATGCTGACCGCCGTCGTCGCCTTTATCTTGCTCGCCACACCGCCTGCTACGTTGCCAGGATTTCATCGAAGTGCCTGGTTTGATGAACAAGTTCGTGAAGAGTGGCTTGCCGATGGGGTGCGTGTGGTCGTTAACGCGCCCGCCAAGTACGATCCGGCCCGACCGACGCGGCTGGTCATCTACGCCACACCCAACGGAAACACGATCGAACAGACCCTTGGCAGCACGACCCCGGCCGGGACGGACTGGCATTTCGACATCCAGCACGTCGCCGCCCAAGTCCGTCGATTGCGGGAGGTTTCGCCCGACGACAACATTGTGGTTGCGTGTTGCGAGGCGGACGGGCTGAGTTGGCCAGCATGGCGGAAACAATTTGCGGACTCTGGCACGACTTCGCCGACCATTTCGAGAGAAGACAATCGTGTCCGACGTGTCGTGGAAACGGTCCGTGGTTGGATGCCGGGGCGAGAGGTCCGGATCACGCTCGCCGGGCACAGCGGTGGCGGCAGCTTCCTGTTCGGGTTTCTTGAATCAGTGGACGAGGTACCGAACGACATCGAGAGCTTCGCCTTCCTCGACGCAAACTACTCGTACAGTGACGACGCGAAGCACGGTGACAAGTTGCTGGCCTGGCTCGGCGGTAATAATGCTCGGCGGCTGACAGTGATCGCATACGACGATCGCAACATCACGCTGGACGGCAAGTTGGTGGTCGGTCCGGTTGGCGGCACGTTCCGGGCGACGGAGCGGATGAAGGTCCGGTTCGGCCGCGACGTTCCGCTCACCGAATCGCAGGCTGCCGACATCGTGACGTACCGAGGGTCAGGCGACCAGATTGTGTTCCACGTCCATACGAACCCGCAGAAGAGGATTCTGCATACCGCCCTTGTCGGCGACATGAATGGACTTCTCGCAGCGACGGCGAATGCGACGATGAAGTGGGGCGCGTTCGGTGGCCCGCGCGCGTACACAAAAATGATCCAGCCAGCCGCCGGCATCCCGTCACGACCGTCCGACGCCGCAGGCGGGTCAGAACTCTTGCAGAAACTTGCTTCATTATCACCTGCTGACCGTGAGGAAATGATGACGCGAGAAATCCTCCGCGGCAACATCCCTGGCTTCCTGCGGAGATTTCAATCTGTCACGTTTCCGGGCGAGCAAGCTCCTGCTAGTCAACCAGCAAAATCCAATATCTCTACGGCCACCCCCTCCGCAGTTCATTCAATCATCATCGAAGTGATGCCAGATTATCTGGCTGTCGGATCGGACGACGATTTCGTGCGGGTTCCGATGACACCGATGGCGGCGCAGCGGATCGCGGACGCCTTCGGTTGTGCCCTGCCGACGCAGAAAATTGTGGACCAGATCTACAAGGCGGCATCCGTAAAACTCGCCCCGATGCCGCTGACTGAAGCCCGGGAGGCGACTGAAACCTTTCTGCAGCACAATACGATTGTTGAGAAACAGCGGACTGGCCGGAAACTCGGCGAGCTGGTCGCCGGGACTAAGAAAGATGTCGTGGTGACGAACCGTCTGAAAGAGAAACCAAATCGAGTTGCGATCTACGGCTGGCACAAGCTCGACGGTGCGCCGATTCAGCCTTTGACGATTGTCCACCACAACACATACGTCGATTACAGTCACGGGATCAGGCTCGTGCGTCGCACCGTCATGGTGAACGACCAGCCGCGAGATATTCGGCACGTCCTGCATGCGGCGGAATTGTGTCCGCTCCTAAGCGACGAAGGGCCTTTGGATCGGCCGTCGTACTGACCGCGCCCCCCGGTCACATCGACCGACGCGCTCAAACGCACTCTGCAACCGACTCCGCTCCACCGAGGGGACACAGCACGGTGTGCGTTCAGCATATTTCGATTGCTGAGCCGATTTCGTTAGCTGCACGCAAACCGCCGTCTTAACCGTCGCGACAGTAAACAGCGAGAACATGATTTGTCCGCAAGTGAAAGTCCTCGCGACATCGAACGTGCTGTATCCCCGGAGACTTTCCTTCGACGGCAAAACCATCTGAGGTTCAAATCCCGTCACCAGGCGAAGTGGGGAGTCCAATCGATCATCGCTGGATATCACTGGTTGAAGATGCTTTGCCGCAAGCCGAAAGTTCCACTCCTTCGATCTCTTTTCGACCCTACGTGACTCCAACTCAAATACCATTCCCTCCCGCCAACTTTTCTCATACACTCTTCGGCTCGCTATAATCCCGGGAAATTCGGTCTTTCGTCCGCCTCTTGGTGTTTTAAGCAAGATCAAATCACCTTTCGTTTCTCCAAGATGTTTTGGAACCGACACGCTACTTTTATCGTTATTTGAGGGGCAATACCCATGGCTGCTTCCACGTCAATTCTCGCCGATAAACTACACGAGTACCCAAAACACGATTTGATCGACGGAACCGGCGGAGCCTCGATTCTTGATGACTGCCTGAATAAGTTCGGTGGGGTGCTGCAACTTCTACACCGCTACGCTGGCCGGACATTTTGTACGCCAGGTAAACGCCTTCGCCTTGACGCGAAATCGTATTATCCAGACTACATGAACGGCACCGGTCTCGATGAGCTCTGGATGTGTTGCACCGTTCCCATCGTGACGGGTGTGATCGATACGCGCACGAAGAAGGCTCCGTTTCGCGAAGGTGAAGCGCACGCCCTCACTGCGGATGGGCAAGTTATCTCGCTGCAGGATTTGATCACCGCCAACCCGAAGGCTGTCATCGGTGACAAGATCACTGCTTTTTCGAAAAAGCTGTTCGGCAACCCGACCTGGCCGATTGTGTCGAAGAAATTCGACAATTTGAATCCGATTCCAGATCACCTTCACTGGTCGAAATGGGAAGTGTATGACATCAATTCTTTTGACAATCCCGGCGTGAGTGCATCGCATTACCACACCACGGCGATGGGTTTGTACTCGTTCGTGACGAAGGATCAGTTTCTCGCCTGCATGAAGCGCTGGGGAACGGGCGAATATAACGGGATTCGCCACATGGCACCGCACGTGATGATGAAAATTGATGACGGGTTCGTGATGCCGAATGGTGTGTTGCACTCACCGACAAACCTTTGCACGCATGAGTTGCACGTCACGATGGATGAGCACTTCCTGGCCGAAGACCTGACACTCGACGGACGAATCGGCGCAGCGGATGCGTTTTACGCTTGCCGGGAAGAGGATTATCCCAAGGCCCGGCACGAAGACTGGGAATACCTGGTCGAAAAGTTCGATTTCGCAGCGAACCAGGACCCGAACTTCGTGCTGAAGAATTCGCGTCCGGCGATCACAGCGGAAGAATTTCAAGGCCACGGTGTCGACGCAAAGTGGATTGTTTACGGTGATTTTCTCGGCGATCAGAAATGCTCGATTCTCCGACTCACCGTGCAGCCTGGCTCGAAGACGAAGTTTCATCCCGAGTCTCCCGCGCTGTTCCACACGAACCGCGGAAGCGGCCGCATTGGAAAGCTCGAAGTCCGTTATCACCAGAATATGATTCTCGGCGAGATCTATCCCGAAATCGGATTCATCACTCAGGCCGCGCTTGATAACGGCGGTGTGGAAATCGAGAACACCGGAACTGAACCGCTGGTGTTGACCTTCGACTTCCCACAGCACGCGCATACCAAAACGCCCGGTGTTGCCCGTGCAAAGTAGTCGGTCGATGTTGGTGTTCCGCGTACAGGACCGCCTGACTGGTCATTTTGACCGAGGCGGTTTGACCACGATGACAAGGGCTGTATTCCCGCAGCCTGTTTGATGTTCAACTGACACGTGCTTGAACAAGTGAGATGAAGGATTCGCCCAGTCGGCACAAAAGCCCGAAAAAAGCCCTTCGACCAGCAGGTTGAAGGGCTTTTTTGTTATCGGTTCAAGGATTACGACGCGGCTGCCGTGTTCAACATTATTGGATGTCATTGTAAAATGTATTCGGCGAATCAACGGAGTTCCTTCCCCATTCGAGAGCCGCTGCACGCGGTTCGCCAGGAACTCCCGTTCCATGAACCTGCGGAACTTTGGCGATATTGAAAACGTCAAGTTCCTGAGGAGAGTATCCAGTTCAAATCCCGTCGCCAGTTTCGGCAATTCATTTTTTTGTTTGTCTGGAACAAGCGGAATTTGTTGATGAGGCTCGTACTATTTTGTTGTGGCACATTTGTTGTGACAGAATGGCAAGTTCGGCAGTTGAGGGATCGGCAAATGGCGAGGTCAGCGAACTTAGACTTTTTTGCCGCTGAGTCTGACCAACGGGCGGTACTCGATTTCCTGTTCTCCTCCACGGACGCGCGGGTGTTCGAATCCTATTCGGAACCCGACGCCGAGCTACGGGAATTCACCTCCACCGATGAACTGGCCGCAGCCTACCCGGTCGGAACCGACCTTCACGGAAACGGGCACGCGATCCTGCTTCAGCTCTGGTCGCCAACTGTGATGCGAGATTTGTGTATCCGGCGATTCAAACTCGACCCAGCCCACTGCAACGGGCATACGTTCCGCCACAGCATTGAGGGTGGAGGGTTGATGCAACTCTATTTCGGTGGTGTCTGCGACCGAGTGGTGACAGCGTCGCACTTTGGTCATCAAAGTCAGGTACGAGCCAAGGCCTGGGAAGTGGACGACGGAGTCAATTGGGAGGGACTCAAAACACTTTCCAACCGCATTCAATATCACATCCGCAAACGGCTAGCGGCTGGTAAGGCTGGGAGCATGCCAGTGCTCCCTGCAGCACTCGTCTTGGCACGCGCCGGGTACGCGCTCAAATCGGCCACTCAGACCCCGTGGGCTTACGAGCTAGAGCCCGAGAGCAGTTCCTGAGCCCGTCCGTGTTTGGATGCCGCTCAGAAAAAGTTCCGTTGAGGTCTTGTCGTCCCGATTGATGTTGCCTCGACATGGCGGCGACGGTGAAACGGCTTTGGAACAATAAACGATATCACGAACCATCAAAGGTTTTTTGCTTTCTGCGTTCAGGAAATTTACTGTTCTCGGACGACTCGAAAGCTGCTTCCATAATCGCGTGACGTTGGTATTTCGCTGTTACGCCTGGCACATCGCAGATGGAATGAGGCATCGTAAAAGCCTCCTCCGCGCAGGACTCGAGTTGTCCCTTTTAAAGGCCCTTTGGGGTCATCGGTTGTCGATCTTGAGTAGTAATTCTCGTCGTACCAGTCAGAGCACCATTCCCAGGCGTTCCCGTGCATGTCGTAGAGGCCGAATTTGTTCGGCAGGAATTTGCCAACGGGTGCCGTCCAGACGTAGCCATCACTTCCGATGAGATACATGGATCGCAACTTCTTTTCCGGTGATTTCGGATACAGCGCATTCAGTCGACTTGAATCCGCGGAATTCGCAAACCGGAAAAGTTGTTCGGGTTCGTCTCCAAAGGAATATCGTTGTAAAGTTCCCGCTCGACAGGCGTATTCCCATTCGGCTTCTGTCGGTAGTCTGTAGATCTTTCCTTCTTTTTCGCTCAGCCATTCGCAGAATGCCACGGCATCGTTCCAGGTGACGTAAATCACGGGATGAGATTGATCAATCTTCCATGCAATCGGCTCCCACGGGCGAAATCGTGTCGATTCAACCATGTTTCCATCCTTGTCGAAACCCCAACTGGGTTTGCCATCCGATTCCATTTCCGTCTTGTATTTCGCGTCGTAATAAAATTTCAGGAACTGATTCAATGTGACTTCGTATTGTCCCATGTAGAACGGGTTCGTAATTCGGACCGTATGTTGGGGCAGTTCGGCGTTAATCCAATCCGGGTCGCAATTATGATATTTCTTCAACATCGTTGTCGAAGTTTCCTCAGCCCCCATCAGGAATTCTCCTGCAGGAATCTCAACGAGCTTCATGTTAATGCTGTTCGTGATCACCTTCGATTCAGCCGCTCGGATGATACGCGACTCGCCGCGTTGGATCGTAAAGAGGACTACGATCAATACGAAATCGAGAACGCGATTTCTCGCCATATTCGTGGTTCCTCAAAAGTGGATTGGATTTCGCTAGTTCGATTCGGTTTTCATTCGCCCTGCAGTATCGTTTAAGAGTTGATGCACTTCAATTTGCCGTGAGTCGAAATCTCGGCCGTTTCTCTTAAATGGAAAAGGGAGCCGTTGATCGCACGGCCTTGTCGGTCACGCCAAAACCGTGGTATCGTCGTTTAAAACATAAATCTGCCGTGAACCGGTCTGTCGTCGCGAGTGAAAATCTCGCGCTCACTTCATACACTGATGTGGTCTTGATTGAATTGATGGTTTCCGCGTCCGGGTGATCCCCCTTTTATGTCGTTGTTGCATCCCGCGTTGTTGTTCGGGCTGGGATTTTCTGCCATCCCGATCCTGCTGCATTTATTGCTGCGGGCCAAACCGAAGCGATTGATTTTCCCGGCTCTTCGGCTGATTCAGCAGAATCGTCGGCAAAATGTCCGTCGGATGCAGCTACGGCATATGTGGTTGCTTCTGCTGCGAATGCTTGTCTTTGCGCTGCTGGCGATCGGATTGACTCGACCTTCATTACCGGCGGCAAATTATTCGCTGCTCTGGTACGAATGGGCAGCGATTCTCGGAATCCTTGCGGCAGGACTGGTTAGCTATTTCGGCGTGATGAAGTGGTGGCAACGAAAGAATTGGCCTCGAAACCAGTTGTTGACACGCCGGACGATGCTTCGCGGCGGCATCGGTGCCGCTGCGGCGATCCTCATGCTGTTAGGCGTCGGCTGGCCTTACGTTCATCGCGTCAATGCCGAGATGAAAGACCCGCTGCCAAGATCGGCCGACAACCTTCCTGTAGCGGCGGTCTTCCTGTTTGATAACAGCCCGAGCATGAGTTACCGGCAGGGAAATCAAAGTCGATTACAATCCGCTCAACAGGTTGCACGCGATCATCTCAGCCGATTGTCTGCAGGTAGCAAAGTTGCGGTCACAAGTTCGCATGAAACCACGGCACCTCCGTTTTCGCTGGATCTGCAAGCCGCACGGAGTCGGATTGATGGTTTTGAAATCAAGGCCGGTGGCCTTTCGTTGAACGACCGGTTGCGGACGGTGATCCTGGCGCAGGAGGAAGATCGTCGACGGGTCACTGCCGAACAATCTTCGATTCCCGAAGAGAAACGGCAGGACCGATATCTGCGCGAGATTTATCTCTTCTGCGATCTGACTCGTTCGGCCTGGCGAGAAGAAACATCAAGTGTGTTGCGGGACGAACTGGCACGACTCAAATTTGTCTCGGTTTACTTGATCGATGTTGGTGAAACGAATCCGACGAATGTCGGTATCTCCGGCGTAAGACTCTCGGCGGAATCGATACCGACGGGTGGGACATTGAAACTGGATGTCGGATTGACTGCGGTAGGGAATTTCAAACCGGAGCAGACGGTCGAATTCTTTCTCAGTGGGCGCGATGGCAAGCTGGTGAAACGAGGTCAACAAACGGTTGCGATCGACAGTGGGGTTGAGCGTCAACTTGCGTTTGAGGTGCCTCAGGTCGAAGGGCCGCTTCAGCAGGGAGAATTTCGGATTGTTGGATCTGATCCATTGGCGATCGATGATGTCGGGTATTTTACCGTCAGAACGCTGCCGCAATTGAAAGTGCTGGTCGTTGCCGAAAATCCGTCTGTCGCCTTTTATTGGCAGTCGGCCATCGACTACCTGTCGTCCGCCAAAATTACTGACTTTCAAACGAAATTTCTTCCGTCCAGTCAATTGCGTAATGCGGATCTCAAGCCATTCGACGTTGTGTATCTCATCAATTTGAACACTCCTGATGAGACGACCTGGACGCGCCTGTATGAATACGTGGAAGCAGGGGGCGGACTGGGTGTTTTTCTCGGAGCCGCCAGTTCCGCGCTCAGTACGAAGCCAGGCCGAGATCAGATTGACCCGGTCGCCTACAACAAGGAGGCCGCTCAACGTCTTTTACCAGGGGAACTGACGGCATCCGTGATGAATGCCAAACCTCAGTCGATGGACCTGCGGAACTCGCAACATCCGTTGCTAAAACGATTAGAGAATGCGGGGGTTCTGGCGGATCTGGGGGCTATGGATGTGAGTGGGTTCTGGAAAATAAAGCCGTCGGAATCAGCAATGACGGTTGCCAGATTCGACGGAGCACAAGGAACTCCGGCATTGCTTGAGCGGCGAGTTGGTCGTGGGAGAGTGATCTTGATGACCACGTCTGTCAACAATGAAAAGTGGAACGAAATGGTCGGTTCTGCACTCTCATTTGTGTTTGCGGATCAGCTGACCCAGTATTTGTCACAACAATCCTCATTGCGAACAAATTATCTTGTCGGTGATGAGGTGACGTTGCCACTCGACCGCGATCAAAAATTGAAAAAAGTCGTGCTTCGTATGCCCGACTTTAAACAGCGGACGCAAGAAATTCCCGCAGAAGCAAAGACTCTTCGGCTGAATGATTTTACCGCTGTCGGCTCCTATCAGGTCGACTCGGCCCCGGGCGAGGTCGATTACCATGGCGGCTTCAGCTTGAATCTTCCCTCGACCGAAAGCGATTTACGACGTCTTGAGCCGCGTGAGCTTGATTCGCTGCTGGGGGAAGGGAGATATACTGTCAATCGTGATCCTCGCAGTCTGGAGAGGAACATTATGACAAATCGAATGGGCCAGGAAATGTACAGTTTTATCGTCGGATTGCTGGTCATTACCTTCGCCATGGAACAGTTTACGGCAGCGTGGTTCTACCGGACAGACGAAGCGTGATTGATCGCAATTCCTGCCGGAGTTGAATGGATCTCGCCGGGGCACATGCCAAAACCGTCTTTAAAAGCAGAAATCGCTCTTGCCACCGTTTTTCCCAGATACTATCACCCGCTTCTCCCTTTTTTAAAACTCATGTCAGATATTCGGCAGCCTGTTGAAGCGCCAATCGGAAATGGTGGCCGAGCAGCTTTGCTCGGAATTGCCTTGTTCCTGATTGTCGGCTTTGGCATTGCCTTATTGCTCGATCCCGATCCCCGAGGGTTTGGGACTCATCAGCAATTAGGACTGCCTCCATGTACTTTTCGATTACTGTTTGGATATCCGTGTCCCGGTTGCGGGATGACGACTAGTTTTTCTTATTTTGTTCGAGGTCAATTTGTTGAAGCAGCACGCGCAAACCTGGCGGGAACATTGCTTGCTGCTGTTTGTGCCTTGTTGATTCCCTGGTGTTTATGGAGTGCTCGAAGTGGCCGATTGTGGATGGTTTCTGATCCCGTATCGGTGGCAGGTATCCTGTCGGTCTGCCTGGCAACTCTGACGGTCCTGATGTGGGTTGTTCGATTGATCGCAGTCATCTGAATTTTGCTCGCCCGTGACATAAAAGCATTTGAAAACGAATTTGGTTTCCAAGACACGAAAACAATGAATCTCGTTTGATTTCACTCGGCGAAGGATCGCCTTAACATGATGAATGATTATTCGATCGACCACTCGCGCCGCGATGCACTCAGGAAGCTGATTGCCATCACGGGTGGCGTTACGATGGTCTCGGCAACAGGATGCTCCAAATTTCTGTTGAGCAGCGGCAAGATTCTGTTTGGTGATCCAAAGATTACCTCAGAATTCACGAAGCTGACTCAAGTCGATCTCACGAAGGGAGACAAGGCCGTCTTGGTCGTCTGTTCGACGCCCGAGTCGGTGGATGCTGATAATTCGACGTTGCGACTGGACCTGATTGACGGCGTCACTCATCGAATGAAGTTAAATGGCGTGAAAATTATCAATCCGAACCGAGTCGCGGATTGGCTCGAAAGCCACGATTCATCGGTCCCGGACCTGCAACAACTCGCCCAGGACTTTGACACCGACTACATTGCCTGGATTGAGGTTCAGACATTCAGCTTGCGCGAGCCCAACAGTCACAATCTGCTTCGCGGTCAGACGAGTGGATATATCCGCGTCGCCAGGATTGAGGACTTTGGTGGTCAGCGTCGAGCCATGATGGCCTACAACCGTGAATTCGCCATGACTTATCCTGAACATCAGCCGGTGTCGGAAACGGGGCGATCAGCCATTGTCTTCCACAAGGAATATCTGGCCCGCCTGTGCGATCTGCTGGCCGAGCGTTTTTATAATCACCGCCCGGGAAAAAGTTTCTAATACCCCAAAGGCAATACGATGCGCGCGTTCCCGAATCGATTATCGACGTTGTTGTGCATGCTGCTACTTTGCGTGACGGCGAGCGGATGTAATTATCTTGTGATGTTCGGCTATCTGATCGGGGGGCCCCCTTCCGTTGAGCCAAAATTTGATGAAGAGACCAAGGAGTCGATGACAGACCCCGATGTGAAGGTCGTCGTCGTCTGTTTTGCGCCCGACGAAATCAAACATAGCTTCGAAAGCATCGATCACGAACTGGCCCAGTACGTCTCTTTCCAGCTGCACGCCCATAAAATCAAGGTTGTTCCTCCTGATCTGGTCAAAGGATGGCTGGAAGAAAACAAAGATTGGGATAAGCCAGAGGAAATTGGTGCTTACTTCAAAGTGACCCATGTGATCTACATCGATCTCAACGAGTTCACGTTGTACGAAGAAGGAAGCCCGAATCTTTATCGTGGTCGAGCGGAAAGTATCGTCAGCGTCTGGAAAATGGACGAAGACAACCACGCCGAGAAAATCTTCAGCCAGGAAAAGACATCGAAGTATCCCATGCACCAGCCGGTCAGCTCAGGTGACAAGACTTACACGACGTTCAAGGGCGAATATCTGACTCGTCTTAGCGACGAAATTGGTCGCTTCTTCTACGAATATTATATCGCCGACGAGATCGGGAACTGACCGTGTTCAAAGTTCCGAAGTTTAATCTTCGACTGTGCTGGCTGTGAAATACGAAACAAAAGAGACGCTTCCGGTGACCGGAAGCGTCTCTTTTTAATTTGATCAAATCCGTAAGGGTTTGTCAGTTTACTTCTTCGCTGCCGGAACAACCCAAACCTTGATTTCGGTTTTGACGTCAGTGTGAAGCTGAATCTTGACGGTGTACATCCCGAGTTCCTTGATCGGTCCGTCGAGTTTGACGTGATCGGCGTCGACCTGATAGCCAGCAGCGACAAGGGCTTTGCTGATATCGGGACCCATGATCGAACCGTACAGATGGCCTTCTTCGTTCGCGTTGGCTTCCAGCGTCACGCTGTATTTCCCAATCGCGTCGGCTCGTTTCTGTAGCGCGATCATCTTCTGTTTCAGCAGCTCGATCAGGTTTTCCTGATGGCGTTTGACCATTCGCTTGTTGACTTCGGTTGCGACCGTGGCCAAGCCGTTTGGCATCAGGTAATTGCGGGCATATCCCGGCTTGACGCGGACAATGTCACCGGTGTTGCCAAGGTGTTCGACGTCTGCCGCAAGCAATAACTCGACCTGTCGAGTCATCCGAGGACGTCCAGAAGCAGAATGCGTACTACGAGCCATGATTTAATTTCCGTCGCGATAACTAACTGGTTTCAATTCAAATTAAAACGGGACTTCATCACCCTGCGGACCAGCCGCGTGATCATCGAAACTCGGAGAATATCCCCCTCCAGAGTCGCCATGGTCATGATCTGATTCCATGGGAGCGTTTCTGGATGAGCCACCAGCGGACTGAGGTCGCCCTGATGCACCACCACCTCCGCCACCACCAGGGTTGTCTCCCTTACCACCTAACATCGTCATATTCTCGCCGACAACTCGCAGCTTGCTACGTTTCTGACCCGATTCGCGATCGTCCCACGTATCAAGCTGAAGCCTGCCTTCGATCAGAACAGGCCTCCCTTTCGCCAGGTATTCCCCGGCGATTTCAGCAGTCCTTCCCCACAGTGTCACATCAACGAAAGTCGTTTCGTCCTTCCATTGATTCGACTGCTTGTCGAGCCAGCGACGGTTAACAGCCAAACCGATTTCGGTCACGGCTGTGCCACCCGTCGTGTATTTAACTTGCGGGTCACGCGTCAAATTGCCTACGAGAATCACTTTGTTGAAACTGGCCATTTGTCGTTTTCCCTCGTTTGACGCGTCTGACTATCGCGTTTCGTCAATAACATCTTCAATCGGACGGTCGCCGCGAGCATCGCGATCGGCCTTCTGCTCTGGACTATGGATGGCCCCATCGTGTTGAGTCAAGGCATCGACCATTGCGTCGAAGATGACTTTCGGATGACGAAGCACCAGTTGGCGAAGGACAGTCTCATTCAATTTTGACAATCGATTGAGTTCGGTCATGCTGCCACCGTCCATCGTAAAGCAAGCAAGGTAATACAACCCCTTGCGTTGACCTTCGATTGGATAGCAGAGTTTTCCTTCCTGCCAGGGTCGTGAAGCGACCACCTTGGCACCGACTCGCTCCAGCATGCCAAGCACGGATTTTTGAGTTCCCTCAGGATCAGCAGCATAGCGGTTGCTATCCACCAGGAACATTCCTTCGTACATGTACTCGGTCAAAATTCTCTCCCAAAATCTTCGATGCCATCCGGCGAAAATCGTTCACTGTCGGGTTGAAACCCGTGTTTGCCCCGTACTGGTTTTTCAAACAATCTTGTTTTTCAAACTCTCTTATTAATCCGGCTTTCCGGTCTGGTTGTCACCCGAATCGGAAGGAGCCAGGTTGACGACATTCATCGCCGCCGAAATCCCTTCCCGAATCCAGATTTCAACACCCATCGCTGCACTTCTGACAGCCGCATCGATGTCCGATAATTCATCTTTTCGAAATTTTGCCAGAACGAATGTGACGGCATCCATCTTTTCAGGAGGACGTCCCACACCGAACCGTAATCTGGGAATCTGTTCTGTTCCGCAGACCTGCAAAATACTCAGTAATCCCTTCTGACCACCAGCAGAACCAGCTGCCCGCAATCGCAATTGACAGAGCTTCAGATTCATATCATCGCAGATCACCAGCACATCGTTCAGTGGAATCTGATAAAACTTAACGATCTGCTGGACGCTACGTCCACTCAAATTCATAAACGTCTTTGGTGCCGCAAGCAGCACCTTTTCACCTTGATAATTGGCCTCGGCCAAATTGGCTTCAAACCGAAGCTTTGGCCGAGTTGCCTGCCACCGATGGGCCAGCTCTGATATCACTTCAAAGCCGATATTGTGCCGGGTTCCTTCGTAGTTGGATCCCGGGTTACCCAGCCCCACGACCAGCTTCATGACGTCATTCCGAACTGCATTCGACTTACGGGAATCAGATTTCCGTCAAACCCTGTCCGAAATGGCATTTCATTCACCAGTCGAGGCTTATTTCTTCTTTGCGTCCTTCTTATCGTCCTTGGCATCTGCGGCATCAGCAGCTGGTTTCTTGCCAATCATTTCCGGTTCAATCGGGCCAGCGCCAGCAGGAACTTCTTCCTGAGCCTTCGCGGTCACGATATGGACCACGATGGCATCAGGTGCTGCGTGAGCATGCGAACCTTCTGGCAGAACCAGATCGGAAACGTGGATCGACTTGCCGAGTTCCAAGGATCCAATTCGCACATGAATCGTGTCCGGAATCTGGTACGCGAGACAGTCGATGGTGATCGAGTGCATCACGTGTTCAAGCACGCCACCCATCAGAACGCCAGGGGCCGTCCCCTTGAGTTCCAGCGGAACGATAATGTTCACTCGTTCGTTCGGATCGACGCGCAACAGGTCAAAGTGGTTAATTCGTCGACCGAAGATATCCCACTGGATTTCGCGAACGACCGCCTTGTCAATTTTGCCATCCAGCTCAACATCAACAACCTTTGCACCCGACGTCAAAACGGGTGTCAAAGCGTCGGAGTCAATCACGACAGAAATCGGTGGCGCGTTATGCCCGTAAATGTTACCGGGGACCTGACCACTCCAACGCAATCGCCGACACGCTGCCGAACCTTGTTCTTTGTCCGTTCGCGTCCTGACGACTAGCTTAGCTTCCTTCGACATG
The DNA here is from genome assembly GCA_903899985.1 of uncultured Schlesneria sp. Taxonomy (GTDB): domain Bacteria; phylum Planctomycetota; class Planctomycetia; order Planctomycetales; family Planctomycetaceae; genus Schlesneria. Next base: position 17,792 of record CAIULL010000009.1, on the reverse strand, counting down.
AAAACACGTACCTTGATGATAAATTCTGACCCGTCGCCGGTTCAATGTGAGAGCCTTACCCACAAAGAAGGCGCACGCGAGGACCGAGAAGTTTAACGAAGCACGCGTCCGCCTGCAACGCTGTCGCCCTTGTCGTCGAATTTTGCCAAAAAACCAAGTGCGCTGCAGATTAAACCCTTGCCTCTCCATCCTAACGTCTGTCTGAGAAACGAGATAGGGATCTATCTCGCAAAAATTGTCGCTGGAATCGGTTTTCAAAGTCAAATTTCAGCGATGACGTCTTGGTCTTCAAACCAAAAATGCAGTCTTAATTCGATCGTGGACGGAAATCCTGTTTTTTTTGAGGGCTGAGAAGCAACCGGGTAGAGATCACAGCCAGAGGGATCGTCATTGACGCATAAAAAATGCCCCAGCATTTCATTTTGAGTGGTTGCCAATTTGTCGCGAATGAACCTTCTCCAAAGCTGATCCCACAAAACTTCCATTGACGAACCGACATTGCTTCGTCGTCCGATTGCTCGACCTTATCAAGTAACTTGGTCGGGCTTGACTGCCACACAAACCCGATTGCCCGGATGTCATCGGCCGTCATTTCAATCGCGAGCCATACGATATTGCCGTTGTCGGAATTCAAAACGTGAAGATTGTTCCCTTTGCGAACATGATCTGATCGACGACCAACCGGCTCCTCAACCAGACGCCCATCACCATGCAGGCCAGCACCAGAGTCAGCAGTCCGGTTTTCCTTCTCCATCCTTTGAAGAATTCTCGCATGATTCCTCGTCTGTTCGCTATCAATCAAAAATTGACAGAACGAGTTTTCATAGCCGGCCCAGCGCCTTGCTTACATTCCGCCGATAATTTCAAACCTTGCGGTTGATCCGGCGGGGTGAGTGATCGCGGCACGCAGTTCGGGATTCGGGCGGTTTGAGATCTCCACGCGCAGAATCAGAGCGTGCCGTCCCGGTTGGAGCGTGATTTCAAAATCTGGCGTTGCTGGTGCCGGTTCAGTATCAATCCATGCCTGATAATTTTCGGTATTTTCCAGATGGACTGCCACAATACCCGGCTCTTTCACTTCGAATTCACCACGTAGAATCACGACGGTAGGCTTGTCAGCCTGACGCAATTCTTCCAGGGGCAGAACGCCCGAAACGCGAGCGTAGATCGACGACCACGCTTCAGGACCAAGGCCGGCGACATGTTGACGCAGATGCTCCAGATGAGGCACTTCGGCGATCAACTCTTTCGCGGGGTTCGCCAGCAACTGCCAACGCTGAATCCGGGGAGTCGTTTGCACAGCATATTCACCTGGCTTACCAAGCTCCGAGACGAAACGAATCAGGTCAAGCAGTTCGTCGTGTGTCAGGAATTTGGTTAATCCTTGCGGCATCATCGAGACGCCAGCGGTTTCTTCTTCAATGTCGGCCTTGGGGATGATGACCAGTTTCCCTTGAGCGTCTCGGATTCTGACTCGTGTATCATCCCGATCGACGACAACCCCGCTTAACACTTTCCCGTCATTCAGTTCAAACATCCGGGTGACATATTGTTCCTTAACGGCCAGGTTTGGATTGAGGATCGAGTTCGCGACATAATCAAGCGGCGATGTCCCACCCACGGCACTGAGTTCAGGTCCCACCTGACCACCCGCCCGACTGACGCTGTGGCAGCGCATGCAACTGAGATCAGCTCGCCGAAAAATTCGCTCGCCGCGAGCCGGGTCTCCTTTTTCCGACACTTCCTGAACCAGTGCCGCAATCTCTTCGGGTTTGGGGGGATGAGCATCAGCCACAATCCCCGCAGCATTGCTGAGAACAGCCGACAATTCGGTATCGCTGCGGCCCATGCCGTACATCGTCCGCAACAATCGTTTGGCAACATCAATCGAAAGCTTGGTCGTCTTCAAACTGTTGGCAAGTTCCTGAGAACCCTCCTTGCGAGCGAAAAACGAGTCAAGTAAGGGAATAAAGTCCTCTTGTGGCGTGGCGTTTGTGAGGACATTTGCTGATTGGTTCGCCGCCAGTTTGACATCGAATCCAACCAGCCCGGCAGCCGCCTGAAGTCGAACCCGTGTCGAAGTTGCCTTCTGAGCCAGTTCAGCGAGCGTTTCGCGGCTGACCTCGCCTCCGAATGTGACTAGTCCATTGATCGCGGCGCGGCGCAGGTCTTGATCCGAGTTTTCATCAAGTGCCAGTTTCCTGAGTGAAGGTGTCGCCTGGGGAATATGACAGGCTGCAACCAGTTGTACGGCACCCAGACGGACATTCGGGTCAGATTCGTCGAGCAACTTCGCAAGATCCGACAAATCTCCGGCCGGTTTGATCTTTCGGGTTGCGGCGGCGTCGGTCAATCCGGCGATCGCTTTTTGACGTGATTCTGCCGTCATTGCCGCGGGGTCGACCAGTTTCTCAAGCACGACCCGCAGATCATGCTCGTTGCCACGTGAGCATATCATTTCGATGACCGCCGGCTGGCGTTCCGGTGGTAACTTGCCGCTGCGGTAAAGTTTTAATAACGGCCCGACAGCCGACGGAGGTTCCTGGGCAGAGATTTGACCAAGCAGACATCCAACGAACAGGACCGCGAATGATGTCGAATGCACCACTAAACTCGTCAAGGAAAATCGGCAAAACATCGCTCGTGCTTTATAAAACGGAAGTAATAAGTTGGTGACAGAAATCTTAAAAGCCCCGATTCTGACCGGGATTATAAGCAAGATGCCACTGGCATAACCAATGGCACTTGAGAACCTGTCGATTTCGAAATTGCGGCGGACGAAACTATTTTGCCGCAGCCTGGATCCGGCGATCAAGAGTCTTGTTCGTTTCGGACAATTCATGCTTGATAAACGGATCTTCCGGATGAATTAAAGCTTCCACGGCGATTTCAGCAGCCTTCTTGGCATTGGCGCCGTCGAAGTAACTGAGTGCCCAGATCGCCATCAGGCGAACCCGTGGATGTTCGTCATTCACCTGAACCTGCAGCAGATCGAGTGTTTCAGGAATTCGATCTCGCCACGCACAAAGTACTCGTATTGCCGCTGATCGAGCCCGGAAATCTGGCGAACGAAGGACCTGCTTGAGCAGATCCACGTCGAGCACGTTGTGGCTCTGATGCAACCACAGGCCTTCCAGACGATGGTGCTCGTACTCGGCGTCTGTTTTGTCGAGTGCGGCGATCCATTTCTTGGCGGCGGGAATCACATCCTTTGTCTCCAGGCCTGACAAGGCGATTCGAGTCCGATGGCGCACCCGATCTTCGGAAGATTTCAGCAGGTCCAGCAGTTTCTCGACCGGTTCGCCTGCGATCTTCGCTGGCTTGCTGAGTTCCCGCGTTTTGTGGGTGACTCGATAAACTCGACCATGAATTCGATCGCGGCTTGGATCGCGCAGATTGTGCTGCATGTGGCCGATAATCGGGTTTTGCCAGTCGACGAAATACATCGAACCGTCCGGTGCCATTTCAATATCAGCAGGTCGGAAATTTGCGTCGGTGGACGACAGAATTGGATCCTGCTCAACCGCACCGAAACTCGAATCCTTATCCTCGACTTTGTATCTCAAGATTCCTTGAAAGCCGATGACGTTCAGGACAAGCAGATTCCCTTGATACTCGTCCGGGAAGTGTTTGCTCGACAGAACCTCGGTTGCAGCACAGGGTCGCGTCCGCTGCTTGTAGACTTGCGGGGGAGCGGCATGTTTGTTCGGGAAATCGATGTCGCCCGAAAACAGAATGGCATGATAAGGCTGAGCACCCGTTCCATCCCAGACAATGTCCTGAGCCCATCGGTCGAAAATGTGTCCGTGCGGATTAGCAAACCCGAACGAAACATAAACGTCAAACTTCTGGGCACGGGGTTCATAGCGGAAGACCGCTCCGTTGGCGACTCGACGGGGAGGACCCCAGGGGGTTTCAACCTGCGAATTATGGAATGTTCCCTCCTGGAAATAAACTGCCCCACCGGGTTCGAGCGTAAAGCTGTTCGATGTGTGATGCGTGTCGGCTGTGTCGAGTCCATGCACGATTCGCTCTTTGACGTCGTATTTGTCGTCGCCGTCAGTATCCTTCAGAAACAGCAAATCCGGACCCTGCGCCACAAGGACCCCGTTGTTCCAGAATTCAAAACCGGTGGGGTTGTGGATATCACCCGCGAACGTCTTGCAGACGTCTGCTTTTCCGTCCCCGTTCGTGTCTTCCAGAATTAACAGCTTGTCATTCATCTGCTCGGTTGGTTTCCAGTGTGGATAGGTGGTCCAGCAGGCGACCCACAAGCGACCCTTCACGTCGAAGGCCATTTGCACCGGATTGATCAGTTCAGGAAATTTTTCTTCGGACGCGAACAGACCGACTTGCAGGCCTTCTGCGACGTTCATCTTCGAAATGGCCTCTTCGCCACCCAGGAAGATGTGTTTTCCACCTTCGAGCGGACCAGGCTTGTTGGAAATGACCGGAATGAATTCTGGAAGATCCTTGTCGTAAGCTTCCGATTTCTTCCCATTGGCGGCATCCCAGACAACGGAATCTCGATTCCTGGTCAATACGTCCAGCACATCGAGTTCTCGTTGAGCGACGGAATAATTTGAGAGTCCTTCGCCATAGCCCCCGGGTCCTTCGGAAAATTTGAGAAATGCCCGTTCGCCGTAAGTGGAGTATCCGTCTGTCACCCGGTAGCGGTTAAACCAGTAAAAATCCTTGTCAAGAACGGCTTTCCGCAGCGGTTCAAGAGTCTTCCACCATTCCCCTTTTTCCCAGGAATGAGGCGATTTGACCAATTGGTCCAACGCATAGACGGCGAGCCAGCGGTCCCCCTTTTCGTTGATATGGATTCCATTAATTGTGATCGGCCGCGCCGGTGAACTGGGAAGTTCCGTACCGAATTGAGCCGTTGGACCAAATAGATCAACAAACGGAATGTCATTCGCCTTGGCGACCTCAGCCAATGCATCGGAATAAAGCTTCAGTCGAACATTGGCCCTGGCGATCGCCTCTTGTCCTGGCAGGTTTGGATCGGCGAGCAATTCCTGTGCGATGGGAGAAAACAACACCAGCTTCGGGGCCGAGTGCCCATTGTATTTTTGCGCCTTGGTGTGCTCGATGAACTCTTTGACGTTCGCCTTGAATTTTGGCAATCCCGCTTCGCCCGCGAAAGATTCGTTGTAACCGTAGAAAGCAAAGACGATGTCGGCTTTTGTATTCGTCAGTTCCAGACGGTTGTCGCGAACCTTCCCCTCGTCGCGTGGGGAGAGTTTCTTAATTTGTGGTACGGGGGAAACACCGGCCAGCCATTCGTCCTGCGAACCGAACGACATTGATCGCAGTCGATGACTGTTGTTCTTCCAGCCATCGATCTCGTCACCGCTGTAACCGAGATTTCTGACAACCAGGTGATGTTCGGGAAACTGCGCCTGCAGCAAGGTTTCCAGCCAGCCGTAATGCTGCATCCGTTCGGCGAGTGTGTTTCCGATCAGACAGATATGATCGTTCTTATTGAATTCAATCGACTGGGCGAGTAGCGACCCTGTGGCCGAAAAACAAAGCACCGCCGCGACAAGTAGACTTCTCAACTTCGCTCTCCTGATTACGTTGTCAATCAAAATTGAAGGTCGGGCATAATACCTGTCACATCAGGAAAAAACACGCGAGCCGACGTAGAAATTCATTAACACGGTCGTGCGACATAGACGGGGAGCACTCGATTTCGATGTCGACATGCTGTATCTCCTTCGAAGGAAACAATCCCGTCTCAGCAGTATGACTCTTTCGCTTTCCCGTCTGCCGAAACGTGAGTCGTTCGTTGAAGACCTTTGCTTTAAGATTTTGCGTAGAACTATTGGAAGAGCACAACCATGAATCCGTTTTTTTTTCGCAAAACGATCGTGTCAGCGGTGGTGTTAATTGCGTCGGTCTTCATCATGTCGAATGTGGTCATCGCCGACGAGGTGACGCGTGTCTTTCTGTTTGCCGGTCAGTCGAACATGGTCGGGTCGGACGCGAACGCGAATCGCATCGACGACTACCCGAATTTCAAAGGGGCCGGAGCACCGCAAAGCGATGTCCTCTTCTCTTACATTCTTGGGAATCGCGACGAAGCTTCGAATGGATGGGTACCTTTGACGCCGTTACGAGCGTTCGGTCCGGAAGTGACATTCGCAAGACGGGTCCGAAAGCAGGCTGCATTCCCGATCGCCATTATTAAGTCCGCCGTCGGTGGGACGACAATGGCTTTTGACTGGAATCCCGCTGCGCCGGACAAGGGACAGAAACTGTATCCGCGAACGCTCAAACTCATTCGAGATTCACTTGCCGAGTTGGACAAACGCGGAGTTCGCTATCAACTCGAAGCCGTGATGTGGCATCAGGGTGAAAATGACATGCTCGACCGAACTCTCTACAAACAATACGCCGAAGGATTGACGACGCTCATCGCCCGTCTGCGTGCGGACCTCAAGACTCCCGAATTGAAATGGTATCTCGGCGAAGTCAGCGAGAAGGGGATCTGGGGGATGGATCACCGCAGCAATCTCGGCATCTTCCGACAGCAACAAGAGCAGGCGCTGAAGGACGACCCGCTCGTACGCTGGGTGCCGACGTCGCATCTGGCGTTCGAGGTCATGGGAAACGGACAGCCTCATTATCACTTCGGCACACAGGGCCTGCTTCAAATGGGTGAAGCCTTTGCCGATGCGTATCTCCGCGATCTTGGAAAACCGCTCGTGGCGCCAGATCGCAGCTTCAAGCAGGGACTGCCGATCGCCAAGTCGGCCCGCGTCCATCTGTTCGTGCTGGCAGGTCAGCGCAATATGGAAGGCGAAGATTCATTTGTCTCTGAAATCGAGCAGCAACCGAGTTACGCACCGTTGGCCAAAGATCAAAGCGACAACTTGTTCCGGTACTCGCTGGGTGGTGGGGTTACGTCGTCATCCGAATGGGAGCCGCTTGGTCCTGTCGAGTTCCTTGGCAACTTTGGTCCGGAACTGAGCTTCGGTGCTCGCTTGCGCAAGTCGATTGACGCCAGTGACGGAGTCGCGATCGTCAAGTTTACGCACAGCGGAGCACAAGGTCCCGACTGGTTCCCGAACGGCTCGCCCGAGTCGCATCGTAATCTGTATTCTAAGTTCATCAATTTTGTTCGAGCCGCTCAAGTCGATCTGCAGCAGCGGGGTTTCGACTGCCGCCTGGAAGGGATTTTCTGGCATCCCGGTGAAAATGACACTTACTTCGCCCCCTACTCAAGAAATATCGCCGAATGGTTGAAACAGTTGATCGACCGGACACAGGCGGACCTTTCGCAACCCGATCTTCCGTGGTTCATTTCCGAGCAGCACGAACGCTCTCCGTGGGGTAACATCAAAGCTGTTAACGCTGCCTTGAACAAGCTGGCCGATACCGATCCACGCATCACGATCATCAGGACGTCCGGATTGCCTCACGGGCGACATCATTTCGGAACCGCTGGAACATTGATGCTGGGGGACGAAATGGCCGATGCTTACTTGAAGAAACGTTAAAACAAGTCTCTTCACGATCATGAAAACCGCCTGAATTCCAGCGTCTCGGCACCAGTTTGCACGCGCGGATGTTGTTCTGCCGGCTAACGGACGCTTTGCCAACCTTCACACGATATCCGATGCGTTGCCAGGAATTATTCCTTCAAATTCTAATAATGTTAAGATACTCTTACGAAGGCTGGAATGTTCTCTATCGTCGAGCATGATCACTCCCTTGGGAGTGTCTCGATCGTGTGTTCGTGAGGGAACAGGCGGGTATTGAGTCAAGAGCAATCATCGCAAACGTTGTCCACGTGCTCCAACCCGTTCGCAGCCAGATTTGGTTGGTTATTGGGAAGAAATTCAACTGCGCTGATCTGCCTCACCAAATCTCGACGCCATCAAAGCCACCTTCTCGTACAGGATTCGACACAGTCTCATGAAAATCGTTGTTCCGGTTATCGCATTGTTGTTGGCAGGAAATATCGCTCGAGCGGAAATCGGAACGATTTCGCCCGCTGATGCCAGGCTGCTGATCGAGTCGTCTGACGTCAGCAAAAGGCCAGTGGTCATCGACACTCGAGGTGGTTACAAGGACTATTTTCGGGGCCACATCCCTACAGCACATCATCTCAACTTTGATACCTTGCGCGGTACGGATCATGGTGTTCCGGTGCAATACCTGCCCGACGAACTGACGAAGGCGCTGCTCGTTCGCGCAGGCGTGGATCGCAACCGAATCCATCTGGTTTATGCGACGGGCGACAAATTGCCAAATGACGAAGTTCTGAGCGCCAGCATGGTGGCTTATGTGCTCGAGAAATTTGGAGTCAAAGAGATTCGAATCGTCGACGGTGGACTTCCCGCCTGGCAAAACTCGAAGTTTCCAGTAACCCAGGAATACTTTGGTAATCCATCAGGAACACTGCCAGAAAACCCGGAAAAAGAAATTGGGATCTCAATCGACGAGCTTCTTCAGCGAAGAGGACAGTCTGGTGTGGTCCTCGTCGACGCAAGACCACGCAACGAGTATCTCGGTGATGATGACGTCTGGCTGCGGAAGGGCCACATTCCGGGCGCGATCAGTTTCCATTGGGCCCGTCTGATGGAACAGGACAACACTCACAAATTCCGCTCGTTCCAGCAGACCAGGTCTGAATTAGAAGCCGCAGGTCTGACTCCGGATAAAGAGATCATCGTTTACTGCGGAACGTCACGCGAAGGAAGCCTGCTGCGTTTCTACCTCAAACATGTTGCCAGATATCCCAAAGTCCGTCTCTACGAAGGGTCGTGGAAAGAATACGTATCGCTGAAGCAACATCCTGCCGAGACGAAAGAAAATAAGGCCAATTGAGGCCGATCCTATGTTGACCACGATCCTGATTCTTTCTGTCTGTTTCGTCGCCTTCACCAACGGGGCGAACGCCAACTTCAAGGGGGTGGCGTCGCTGTATGGAAGTGAGACCACCACGCTGCGGGGCGCGCTCTGGTGGGGTACCGCAACAACACTTGTTGGCTCGATCGCCTCCGCATTTCTGGCGGGAGGAATGCTGAAGAAATTCAGCGGTCGTGGAATTGTCCCCGAAGCGTTGGTGCAACAACCCGAGTTCATTGTCGCGGTGGCAGTCGGGGCGGCTTTGACGAGTCTCCTTGCCAACCGGTTCGGCTTTCCTGTCTCTACGACTCACGCACTGGTCGGTGCATTGCTGGGTGCGGGATTAGCTGGCAGCGGCACCAATGTGCAATTTGCCGCCCTGGGAAAGAACTTCCTTTATCCCCTGTTCTTCAGCCCGGCGGTCGCGGCCGTGCTGGGGGCCGCATCCTATCTGATCCTCAAGTTGCTGCGTCTTGCACCAGACCATCGCACACCTCTACTGGATTTTCTGCATTATTCAAGCACCGGAGCCGCAAGCTTTGCCCGGGGTCTCAACGATACGCCGAAAATGGCAGCGCTGCTGCTGATCGCGCCTGGAGTCGACTTGAGATGGGCGTTTATTATGGTCGCCGTCATGATCGCCATTGGAGGATTGCTCGACGCTCAACGAGTGGCCGAGACTCTTGGTAAAAAAGTGACGGGGATGAATCCGGGTCAGGGTTTCGCCGCCAGTCTTGTCACCGCCGGACTTGTCACGACGGCAAGTTTGCACAGCCTCCCTGTCAGCACGACTCATGTCAGCGTCGGATCGCTACTCGGAATGGGAGCAACGACCGGCCAGGCAAAATGGCGCAAAGTCGGAGAGATCTTGCTCGCCTGGGTCAGCACCGTTCCCTGTGCCGCAGTTCTGTCGGCAATTGCCTACGTAGTCGTTTCACGGTTTTGAGCGTTTCATCCAATGTCATTTTGGCGCGATGACAACAAGATGATGATCGGCGACACAACTGGCTGTCGGCATTCACGGCGATTTCTGACCGGATGAATTCAAATTCACGGTATTTGTAATGTCCGAAGTGATTTCAAATCGATCCAAATTGCGATATTCCGTTCAACGATCGCTGCGAAGTACCGTCAGAACAGGGTCAACTCCCACCTGGTATTCGACGTTCTTCAGAATGATCTGCCCCCCGTCGTCTCTCAGGGAAAGAATAACGACGACATTTGTAAACGGCTGAATGGGAGCCGACTCGTCCTTGAGTTCGTAGTCGACCAGTTCCCTTCCCGCGATCTGATCGTCATCGACAAAGCGGATCGGAGGATTGCGCGTTATCAGCGATTTCGTTTTTCCTGCTCTCCATGCATCGAGTGCGGTGACGAGAATGTATTTCGCTCGCGCGGAATCTTCGATCTGGTTGGGTGATTGTGTCGAGCAGCCCAAAATCGCCAGTAGAATGAAGAGAATCGTGACGCGGACGTGACCGTGCATTGGACCAGCCCTTCGGCTTCAATAAGAATCGCCAGAAACCAATTCGCCGCCGGCTACGGTCCCGACAGCTCGCCAGACAAGTCCGTCAATGGACGAGGAAAGGAATTTGACAGAACCGTCACCAAAAAGAGTGTTCACGCCGCCCGTATGGTAACTGCGCGAGGTGATCGCCGCGTAGGTCGGTCCGCCGATTCTCTCTCGCTGACTGTTCAAATCGACGTCGGGATAAAGGTTGCCAGGCCCACCGGGCGTTTTCTTATTCGGCGGCCAGGCTGTCGTCATGCCGATGTGGTGCACGGCCACTTCGTTCCACTGGGTGTGCGCATTCGCCAGGATTGTACAGCCACTTCCACTGTATTCCGGTGCGACCGTCATCGGATCGGCACCGGGGGATGGAATGTTGCCTGGCGTGTTGATGTGAGACAATGAACCGCAGTCACGGATGTAGGGCTGATAATTCTTGACCTCGGACATCAGCAGCGTAGTACTCACACCATCGGTGAAGTCGGCCCAGCGTCTTTGTAGATTCACACCGAAGGCCGACCGAGTTGGCGGGTCACCGGCGGGACTGCCATTGATCCCTGACCAGACATACCAGTCCCCCATGCAAAAACCGTAATTCACACCGCCGATGTTTCCGTACTTTGCAACGAAGTTAGGCGCCCGATTGATTTCTGAGGGACAAAGAAAGAAGGGGATCACTCGTCCGACGGCGTTCGAGTTGTAAAGCGTCGGATCGTTGTATTCGGCATTGACGTTCATCATGTTGTAAACGTTACCCTGGTCGAAATAGGGCAGAAGTCTGGCAAACGGACTGACATCCATCGTCCAGATCGATCCGTCCGTCCGTTTGATAATGACCGACGCGGGGGGGAAGGCAGGTCATCGACGATTCGTAATTGTGGATTGCGAGGCCGAATTGTTTTAATTGACTCTTACACTGGGCACGCCGAGCCGCTTCGCGTGCCTGTTGAACGGCCGGAAGCAGTAATGCAATCAAGACTGCGATGATCGCGATCACGACAAGCAGCTCAATAAGCGTAAACGCGGGTTGGCGCTTTACCGATCGGCACAAGAGTATTTCTCACTCACTTGCAAACAAAAGTCGCTTCGTCAAACTAAAGACATTCTGTATTGAAAATAGGGTGGATTGTCAATTCATGAGAATTCAACGGCAGCGATCAATTCACGGTGCAATCGATCCTGTCGGTTTCCGTGCTTGATTTTCTTCCAGTTGTTCCCTGTTTGAGATTTCAACCAGAACGGTGATGAGCACGCTCATTTCGCATCCCTGACGACCTGAGGTTCACAGTTGTTGAACGAAATTCCTATTGATTTCGCCCGCGTCGTCACCTTTTGCAGCATGGTTTAGGCGGTCGGTGGCCGATCGATGAAAATCGTCCGAAGTGGAAGCACTGCGAATAAGAATCGCAAATTGAAAAAACAACACGGAACTCCCGCTTATTTCACGAGTGCTTGTGGTCGCGTTGTCAGTCTTGGACTTGGAAACGGGTGTCGAGACGAGCAGCGATCGATCGTCAGTAATCGCCAACGACTTCTCCACCAATCCGAGTCCCCATCGCACGCCAGACCTGACGGTCAATATTCGAGCTGATCGTTCGTGTTGATCCGTCGGCCAGTCCCACATTCACGATCCCCGTGTGGTAACTGCGAGATGTAATCGAGGCGTACGTGGTTTGAGTCAAGCTGGTTCCTTCGTAGCGCGAATTGAAATCGGTGTCGTACGTGATTCCGCCATCGGTAAAGGGGAGGCGGGTATTGGGTGGAAACGTCGTTGTAAAACCACTTTGATGAACCGGCCCGTCACACCATTCCGTATGTCCCGCGTTGTCGTCGAGATTCGGACCGTATTTCGCCTCGCCCGAAAATCCGGTGACGAATGACACGGTCGACGGAGGGGTCGGGCCGGGGTCGGCCGTGTTGCGGAAATAGGGTTGATACGTTTTGACCTCGGCAGTCAGCAGCGTATTACTCATCCCGTCGAAAACGTCTGCGGCTCGAGTCCGGCTGTTCGGATAGAAAATGCCGTCACCGCCAGAATTGGTGATCGGGTCGTAGATCTTCCAGGTTCCAAAATTGACTCCATAGTTGTGCGGTCGGATATTTCCTTCGTCGGGACCCGCGTAATGCATTCGATCCCCGTTCGGATCTGACGGACAGACATACGATGGAACGCGCAGCTGGGCCACGTGTGTCGCCTCATTAATCGGATTGGCCCAGTCGAGATCAAGCCTCACCTGTGAGTACGCACTGGCTTGTTCCATGTACGGCAGGATCCGACCGTGAACGGACCACGAGCCTGTAGTTGAAAAACAAAAACTTGGCGGAAATGCGGAGTGATCGTCCAGATAATTGTGCAGCGCCAACCCGATTTGTTTGAGGTTGTTTTTACATTGAGTCCGTCGCGCCGCTTCTCTGGCCTGTTGAACCGCCGGCAGCAGCAAGGCAATCAGGACGGCAATGATGGCGATCACAACCAGTAACTCAATCAGCGTGAATCCATTCCGACGTCGACTTCTCATCATAAAAGGCTCCATTGCGTTGTTTTCTTTCACAACGCTCGGAACGCAAAGTTCATTCCAGAGAAATCTCCACGAAAATACCGCCAATTTCCCGAAGGTGAGTTAACCGGATGAGGAAAAAATCACCGGGTGCGAGGGAATTTTCCCCGGTTCGTCCGTTGGGATCCAACTGACGAGTGAATTGCTGCGGCAGACCGACGGCAACTGCTCACACACGGCACTCGGATCATCTCGCAGGATTTCAGTTCGGATAGCTGCCGTCGTCGATCAGAACTTTTTTGTCCGGGTACATGTCGATGATGGCGTTGTCGAAAATCATTGTCGAGACATGTCCGTCCATGTACAGATAATTCGCGGCACCGTTGTGACGCTTGTACGCGAACCACGGCTGCAGAATGTCCGTTCCCAGCCAGACGTCATAATCGTCCTGTCGCGGATCATTGTCTGACGTCGGAGCAAACGCGGTCGCATCCCGCTCCGAAAAACAGATGAAATTGGAGAGCCCGATTTCGATCTGGAACCTGGGGAATGTCCATAAGCCGTAGCGTCGCGTCTTATGGCTGAGCAGCGAATTCATCATGTAACTGGTCCGCTGCTCGATTCCATCTGGCTGGCCAGTCACAGAGTCGATGTACGGCGTCTGAGTCGACGTGTCGGACAAGCACCGATAAATCTTATTCGTCGCGATGTTGATCCCCCTTTTCGCCACGGACTCATCGGACTCCGCAGCGCTTCCCACAAACGGCATGATCTTGTCAGCCCAATAGATTTCAGCAAACGAATCCGCCGCTCCGCTATTGGCAATCACATCGGCATCAAACGGATGATGCAGAAAAAACCGGCCATTGTAGATTTCGTAATACTGATGAACGGCCAGGCCAATCTGTCGCAGATGCGACTGGCAATCCATCTTGCGAGCCGCTTCGCGGACCTGCTGCACAGCGGGGAGAATTAATGCGATCAGCAAGGCGATGATCGCAATCACGACGAGTAATTCGACGAGTGTGAACCCGCGTCGAAAGCGATCGTGTCTTCGAGTTTCCATTTTCGATTCCGGTCAATGCTCTCGGGTTCACACAGATTTTTGAAGACGGATCATTCCCAGGAAGGCGGTATTCCTGGCGCGGATCAAGGTTTGTGAGAGAAACTCTCACAAACTTAAGGATGTCAGTCAATCAAACTCGTTGGTGTGTAGTGAATTATCCCGGTGTTTCAGCAGAAACGTGGGGCAATTCCGATTTTGTTTTTTTATTTTAAAGTTGGAAAATGGGATGCCACACGCGATCGATTGTCACATCGAATGCAAACCCGACAATCAAATGTGACAATCCTGACATAAAATGGCAGGATCATGTCGCATTGACTTCGGTTGGAAAAACGAAATGGAATCTTTCACTTGTGTTGCGCGTCACTTGCGTTAAATTCTGCCGATTCAAAACCAATTCACTGCAGGAACCGTGAAATGCGCCAGACCCACCTTTACATTCGCCACGACGCCCATCGTCGTCCTGCCTTCACGCTGATCGAGCTGCTAGTGGTCATTGCCATCATCGCGGTCTTGATCGCCCTGTTGCTTCCCGCCGTGCAGCAGGCACGCGAAGCGGCTCGCCGAACACAGTGTAAGAACAACCTGAAGCAGCTCGGTCTGGCCTCAGCAAATTACGAGTCCACATATAGTTTGCTCCCTTCGGGAGGAAAGGGGGTCAGCTTCAATCTGATCAATCTCTACGGCTTTCCAGATTCTTATTTCACCGAGATCTTGCCGTTTCTGGATCAGGCTTCCGTTTACAACCAGTTTAATTTGTCGCTGCACTACACGAACAGCACGTTATCGAACAATGCCACGGCTGCGAGGACCAGAATTACCGCGTTCTTGTGTCCCTCTAATCCTGTGACAACAGCCGACCCTCAGGGGTTTGGAACGACGGATTACGATCCGACCGAATACGTCGATATCGATCCCGTTACGGGGCTGAAAAACGGTCTCGCCGGGAATACGATTGGCCCATTTCCGACGGGTGGTGGGACAAGTGTTAACGCCACAAAAGAAGGTATGCACGGGCTGTTCCCCCTTCCGATCTCAGCCGTGACTGATGGGTTGAGTAATACGATCGCGGTGATTGAATGTGCAGGGAAACCGGCGGGGCTTGCGGGTAAGTATGCATTCAATTTTACAATTGGTAATTGCCCGGGGATCGACGCATCCCTGATGCCAGGTGGAAAGTACACCGCTCCAAACCGATGGGCTGATGGTGATGCCAGTGCCGGCATCAATGGCCAGCTCACGAATGTCGCGGGAGGGACCTTGCAATACATCAATGGCAATAAGACTCCACTTGGTGGTCCTGCAAACTGCCCATGGACCACTCTTAATTGCGGTCCGAATATGGAGCCCTTCAGTTTTCATGTCGGTGGAGTTCAGGCTCTGATGGGGGATGGAAGCGTTCGATTTATCTCCGAAAACCTCAACTGGCTCACTCTTCGAAATCTTGTCGCGCGTGACGACGGGAACGTCGTCGGCGATTTCTAAACCATTGGATTGTTCCCGCGGGTGGGAAAATCGGATTCAATGCCGTCGCACTAGCGAAAATTGCAGGCAACCTGGTTATACTTTTTCGTGTGGAGAGCGAATCGATAGCCAATCAGACTGTCCGTGAAGGACAAGGTAATTTCTGTGCTTTCGTTTTCGTGGCATGCCTGGACTCATTCTTCGCGTCAGCAAAGTATTTCGCTTTTGCTGCTGGTGGGGTTCGTGATTGCGCTGCTGCCGATCCCGTTGATTTCTTTTTCTTCTAAAGTGGGAAAGGACCTTTCGCGTCCTTTTCCCTGCCAGAATCGTCCTTGCGGATGTATGTCTGCTGCGCAATGTAAAAAGAAGTGTTGCTGTTTTTCTGATGAGCAAAAACTCGCGTGGGCGAAACGCCACGGCGTCGACCCTTCAGAAGTTGTGGTTTTGACGGCGAAACGGGCGCCGGCTTGCGAAGCTTCTCCTCAGGTCTGTTGTACGATCAAGAACGGTTCGAAAGCTAAAGTCGCACATCGCCCGCCCAAGGCAAAAGCGGCGTCATCGTCACGATATAAAATCGTGATCGGCGCGGTTGCGGACGACTGTCAGGGCCTGGCCAAGACCGCATTCGGTCAGGCCGTCTTTTTGATTCCTCCGATGACTTCGTTGAATCCCCTGGTTGAATCGATTGTTGAGCGATTCATCAATCGGGGATCGGTCATAGTCCAGGCGATTGCTGAGCCACCGGTTCCCCCACCGCGTATTTCTGTGGCGTAAATCTGTCCCAGTTTCGCAGCTCCATTTCTTGAAGAATGGACGTTCGAACGCTGACCGCTTGATGATTTGTCCTCAGGTTAGTCAGGTCGAGCCACGACAGGCGGTCTGGCTTTGGGCAGATCTCTTCCCGCCAAATTTTGAAATTCGCTTCTTTGCCAACGGATTCTGGCAGACAGAAGTGGACATCGACTTTCGTTGCCACAGGATTCGTGCGGTCTGATATCGCACGCTCACGATTGGCTATTGATTAGCTCTCCACAAGTGCCAACCAACCCGATTGTGAGCGTGCCATCGCGGACCGCGCAAACTATTCCCCTTCGATAAGTAATATCATCTTCTGATGATTTGGAGAAAATAATGACGACAGATTTTCCACCGCGCCGCAGCCGCGGGTTTACCCTGATCGAACTGCTTGTTGTGATTGCCATCATCGCGATTCTGATTGCCTTGCTGCTGCCTGCCGTTCAACAGGCTCGAGAAGCGGCTCGCCGCACTCAGTGCAAAAACAATCTTAAGCAATTTGGGCTTGCGCTTCACAATTACGAATCAAGTATCGGCAGCTTTCCACCGGCTAGGACCGGATACCCGATGGTCTTCTCGGCCCACGCGCAACTCATGCCTTACTTCGACGCAGCCAATTTGTATAACAGTATCGACTTCAGCACCGCTCCGACGTTTGCTGAGCCACCGGTCGCCCCCTATTCCGCAAACGTGATTGCGGCACTCACCAAAGTACCGATGTTTCTCTGTCCGAGCGATCTGGCAACGGTGCCGGGAAATTCGTACGGACCGACCAACTACGTCGTCTGTACGGGAAGCGGATCGAGCCCGACGACGAGATACATCCGCGCCGGGGACGGAGTAATGTATGACCCCAAACTTCAGGGGATCGTGAAGTTCCGGGATGTCACGGATGGCCTTTCCAATACAGTCGCGGTGAGCGAAGAAATCCTGGGGAATGGCTATGCGATGGGGGGTGGAGGTGCTGCAGGAGTGGCTACAGTCATCGCCGGTTCGACCGCTCCGGTCAGTCCCTCTCAACAAGTTCTCAATCTGACAACGTCACAGACCTCAGGTGGTCCGTATACCGATGCCAATGATACGAGTCTCGCCACGTGTGTCGTGGGGGCTGGTGGATTCTGGTCGGGGATTCGCAGCGCAAAATGGCTGAACGGGCACTACGGCGACACGCTGTATAACCACGGCCTGCCCCCTAACTCCAGTCAGTTCGATTGTGGTAACACGAGTCACAGCTCCGGCTTGACAGCGGCTCGCAGCCGCCACGTTGGGGGTGTTCACGTCCTGATGTGTGATGGGGGCGTGCGGTTTGTCAGCAACAACGTCGATCTTTCCGTCTGGCAGGGACTTGGTTCACGAGCGGGTGGCGAAGTGAACAGCAATTTTTGAGACGCGTATGGCGGCGAGGCAGCCATTCTCACGAAACCCCACCGCCCCTGCGGCGGTGGTCATCGGGCCTTTGCACCAGCGATTGTGCCAATGTTTTACCCCAGCTCTGGTTCGAAGATCTTTTTTGGATATTTGGCCTGCCGCGAATGTTGAAGAGGGAAGATTGATAGCCGGTAGGGCAAAGGCCCGTTAACCACCGCCGCAGGGG
>CAIULL010000008.1 GCA_903899985.1 uncultured Schlesneria sp. | reverse complement strand
TTACCCCGTTTTTCCCCAAGGAGGCATTTTCCTACCAGCCCAATTTCACCAATGTGATCGGGGGATGCCGGTTACACCCAAATCAAATTCCGTCATGCTCGCGACTGTGATCGCTGGTTGATGGCTGATTGAAAAAACCGCCGAGGTGCATCCATCAAAAAATTCGTTTCTATTGTCGTCGCGATTCTGTACACTTTCGCGGACGAATGATTTCGCAGGAATGGAGGTCTCGATCACTCTTCCCACAACTGGGCGACGTCCGTATCCCGATCATCCCGAGATAACTTCATGAGCACTGACGCGACGTTTTCAGTCGATCACGAGTTCAATTTGCTCGCGCATGATCTTCTCGACAACACTTCGACGGTTATCTATGCCAAAGATTTGCACTATCGCTACCTGCTGATCAATCGCCAGTTTGAAATGTTGTTTCATGTGTCGCGTTCGCTCATTCTCGGAAAAACCGACTATGACGTGTTTGCGACGGAATTGGCCGACGGCTTTCGGGACAATGATCGGTTGGTGCTGGAATCGGGCGAGCCCTTATATTGCGAAGAGGTCGCTCCGCACGATGATGGTCCGCATCGATATTTTTCGGTGAAATTCCCGCTGCGGAATCATCTGGGATCGATCTACGCCATTGGAGGGATTTCGACCGATATCACGGAAAAAGTTCGGGTGGAACGTGAAATCGCTTCGCTGGAATATCGCCACCATCTGATCTTGAATTCGGTTGCTGATGGAATTTGTGGACTTGATTCAGCCGGATGTATCGCCTTTTTGAATTCGGCTGCAGAGCGGATGCTGGAAATGACGTCCGACGAATTGAAAGGAGTGTGTCACTCCAGAATCGTCGCCCCACGCAAGACAAACGGGTCACATTTCTTCGATGCCGAGACTCATCCTGTCAGGGCCGTATTAAACGGAAAAGAAACGATTACGGTAAAGGACGCAAAATTTCGCCGAGGTGACGGGACCCTGCTTCCCGTCGAATATACGGTCGCTCCGATCTGCAATACCGGAGAAACAGTGGGGGCTGTTCTCGCATTTCGTGATTCCACCGAGCGCCTGAAGCAGGTCGAGATTGAACAAGAGATTCAGACGGCGCTCCGAATCCAGATCTCGCTGTATCCAAAACAGATGCCGAAGATTCCCGGCTTTGACTTTGCCGCGATCTGTATTCCGTGCTCGAAAGCCTGTGGCGACTATTTCGATTTTATCCCTTGGGGTGAAAATCGATTGGGGATTGCGGTTGGAGATGTCAGCGGACATGGTCTCGGACCCGCGCTGGAAATGGTGGAAACGCGAGCCGTTTTGCGAACCATGCTCTTGAATGAATCAAGCCCCGCTCAGTGCCTGACTCGACTTAATCGCGTGCTGGAAGAAGACCTGCCCGATGACATGTTTGTCACGTTGTTCCTTGCCTCGCTTGATTGGTGTGATCGAACGTTCACGTATGCGGCCGCAGGGCACGAAGCGGTCATTCTGCACGCTGGCGGCGAATTGCAGAGATTGAGAAGTACAGGGACGGTTCTCGGCATGAATTCAAAAGCCGTTTTCGAAAGTGGAACCACCGTTCAATTGCAGTCGGGGGATCTCGTGTTGATCGCGACCGATGGGCTGGTCGAATCGATGTCGCCAGAACGAAAATTATTCGGGCAAGACAGGATCATCGAGGTCCTGAGACGACATCAATCAGATTCCGCCTGCGAGATCCTGGCGGCAATTCAGTTGGCCAGTGAAGAGTTTCGTGACCACCAGCCGAATCGCGACGATATTACGGCTGTCGCGATCAAAGTCTTGTGATTTTGGAAACAGAAATAACGCTGGTCTGGACCGTTTGGCGACTTCCGTGTCTAATCCCGTCGTGTTTTGTCCTGGCAAAAGATGATGGTAAAATTCGACCTGCCAGCAACTTGTGGCTGGAATTCCATTGGGACCGTACGGACAGTACCATCAGACGATCGAGTCGATGACGGTTAGGCAAAGCACAGACTGAATTTTGACAGGGATGTCGCCGTGGAAAGTCTTGCCCGATTAATTCCGTTCGTTCTCAGGCAGCGCAGAACGCTGATCCTTTCTGTGGTGCTTTCCGTCGGTGCCGCTCTGTTCGCTGTGGCTCAACTCTCGCTGGTCTACCCGGCGATGAAGCTGCTGCTCGAAGGAAAAACTTACGATCAGTACGTCAGGACAGAACTTGAGCGGGCTCGCAGCGCCGTCGAGAAAGAATCGAAGCGACTGGCGGAAATCGAATCGACGCTGCAAGATCCAAACTGGCAGCAGGCCAATTCCGACGAAGCGAAATCAGAACTTCGACGAGACAAGCGCAAAACTCGCGAAGATTTGAACAAGGGACAGTGGGACGTCGCCAAGTTTGGCTGGATTGATTCCCATGTGGTTCCACTGCTGCCGACAGACTCATTCAACTTCCTCGCATTTCTGCTGGCCGTGTTGCTCGCACTGACGTTGTTTAAAGAAACTTGTTCGTACTTTCAGGAAATGTGCGTCGGCAGCGTTGTTCAACGGGTCATGCAGTCCTTAAGGCAACAACTGTTTCGGAACACGCTGAAGCTTGATCAGCAGACGCTCGCGCTGGAGACAACCCCTCAATTAATGTCGAGGTTTACCTTCGATCTCAATCAGGTCGCACATGGGATGGTGTTGTTGGGTGGGAAGATCGTTGTCGAACCGATTAAAGCCGCCCTCTGTATTGGATTTGCATTTTATGCCAACTGGCGGCTGACGCTGCTGGCATTTATTTGTGCGCCGATTATGGCCTGGTTTTTTGGCGGATTAGGCAAAAAGCTGAAGAAGGCCACGCAACGGCAGATGGAAAGCATGTCGCGCCTGTACCGTGTCCTCGAGGAAACTCTCACGTCGTTTCGCGTCGTGCAGGGATTTCAAAACGAGCGATTGCATCGACGCCGATTGGCTCAGGAACATCGAACCTACTACGACAAGGCGATGCGTATTCTGAGAATCGACGCACTCGTCAGCCCGAGTGTTGAATTTCTGGCCATGTGCGCGGTGTTTATCGCCTCGCTGCCCGGTACATACCTGGTCTTACGACACAAGACGTCGATCTGGGGGATTCAGCTTGCCTCCGAACCGATGACAGTCTCTGATCTTTCATTACTTTATACCTGTATGGCTGGCGTGCTTGATCCCGGTCGTAAACTGTCGGGCGTGTATTCGAAATTGAAGAAGTCAGCCACAGCATGTGCAAGAGTTTTCGCCTGGATGGATCGCGACTCTCTGGTCAAATCGGCCCCCCCATTCACAGCGATACCTCGTCACAGCCAATCGATTGAATTCGATCAAGTGACGTTCCACTACGCGCAGCTTGATCCTGATTCGCTTGGCCGCAAAGCGCTCGATGACGTTTCGGTGACGATTCCGTTTGGTGCGACCGTTGCCGTCGTCGGAGACAATGGCTGCGGCAAGTCGACCCTGGTCAACCTGTTGCCCCGGTTTTTTGATCCTCATTCGGGGCATGTTCGGATCGACGACGTCGATCTGATGGACGCCGACCCGTCACAATTGCGTGCACAAATCGGAGTTGTCACGCAAGAGACATTGCTGTTTGACTGGTCGATTGCCGAGAACATCCGTTACGGAAAACCCGACGCCACCGACGGCGAAATTCAGCTGGCCGCTGATCAAGCTCACGTGACCGACTTCATCGGTCAATTGCCCGATGGGATGTTGACTCAAATCGGCGACAAAGGACACCGATTGTCAGGCGGACAACGGCAGCGAGTCGCCCTGGCCAGGGCCATCGTCCGTGACCCGGCCATTTTGATTCTCGACGAAGCAACGTCCGCGATCGATACTCAAAGCGAACAGTTAATTCATCAGGCTCTGGTGGAGTTTTCCAAGGGGCGAACCACGTTTATCGTCACTCACGCGATGACGCCAAGTTTGTTGAGTTTCGTCACGCACGTTCTCGTCATGGATCAGGGCCAGGTTCTTTCGTTCGGTGAACACGAGACCGTCTTGAAGACCTGTCCGCAGTATCAAAGATTGTTCCACGCCCAGACGCTGAAACGGGCAGGATGACGGCTGGTACAGCCGGTACACGCGAGTCGGATGATCCGTTCAGAATTGGTAAATCATTCGCGCGTTGACCGAGGAACGCTGAACGGCCTCAGTTCAGTTTGTAAGCAGCGACGGTTGGTAACGTCCTTTCACCTACGCCGCTACGACCGAGGAGAGTTCGTTTTGCCAACGACCTTGTGGCGCAACGAATGAAATTGTCTTTACCCCAACGGCGTTTTAACGTGGTTGTGCTTCATCCGCATTGGCGTGGCCGATCAGTATGCAAGGTGGAGAGAGAGCGATGTCACACCGTTCGCGAAAAGCACCCTTCGCCGGACCTCGCCCCAAGTGTGCTTGCTGCCGTTCGCGATCCTGGGCTTTGTTATGAAACGCCCTTGGCGTAAAGTCACAGGCACCGGGGACGTTTGCCGTTTGGAGACGGGGTGGTGGAAACGCAGTACGATAATTTCTTCAAAAGCAACCGCGTTAACGAAATGAACTTCGAGATGATTGATGACGAGACTGCGAACATCGTTTATCCACCGGCATTTGCGAAACGTGTCGTCGAGGCATGGAGTTCGCTGGAAGACGAGCCTTCAGAACTCATTTCGGTTCGGTGTTTGACCAATGTTCTGGACGTTGCTTACCAGTCAAGTTTTTTGATGGAAGAAGGTCAGGCTGTTCGTTGTCGCGCGATCGTTTCCGAGTTTTCCGACTGGAAGCAGGGAGAGGGGCCGCCGACGGGATTCCATGTTTTGCGATTCGCTGAGCCGCGTCCGTTTACCGCGCAAGAAATCCGTAAGCTGGCTCCGGCGGCTTCTTACTATCGATCGATTCTCGGCATCCGTGTGGATGAAGAAGAACAATTAACAATCTGGGGGATCATCCAAACCGGGACGCGTTGGGTTAATCGCGTCGAAGGTGGACGTTTCGACGGCACACCTCTTCCACCTCATTTGGTCGTGCATATCCTGGGGGCTGGCCGCTTAATGGCGGCGTGTGGCTATCGAAGGTTGCTGGAGCTCAATAGCGGTCAAATCCTGAAATCCGGTTTAGACCCATTTCAATCCAGGTGGATGCCGATCCATTTTCGTTCTTTTCGTGACTGGCTGCTTGAGCGACTGAAAGCGACTCGCCTGGAAGGGGCCGAAGTCGAAGAATGTTTCATTCGAACGATGGCACAAAGTGTCGTACGGCGCATTCTCAGCCTTGTTCGCAGTCGAGGTCACGGCGGGATGCTGATTTTCCTTCCCCAGGATTCGGCCGACATCAATTCACTGGCAAGCAACTTAAGAATTCGTTGCCCTTTCGAATCGCGACCGGCAACCGAACATTTCAGCGAGTTAATGCTCAGGGGGATGTCTCGATTATCGCTAGTTGGACACAGGCACGGTTACAAAAGCGTGACCTGGGCCGATTACCAGAAGATTGACGATCCCACACTGGCGGAAATCGACGAATCGTTTTATGAAATCGCGCATCTCTTCGCCGATATGATGGCTGTCGATGGGGCGCTGATCCTCACGAAGCGGTTAGAGGTCGTAGGATTTGGCGGTGAAGTGCTTGGTGAACGCGCCGTGAGCGAAGTCTTTCGCTCGCTTGACCTGGAAGGTGTGAGTACGGAACGCGAAAGGGCGGACAGCTCGGGAACTCGACATCGATCTGCGTATCGATTTGTGAGTGAGGTCCCGGAAAGTCTGGTGATTGTGGTCTCGCAAGACGGAGCGATCCGGTTTGTGACAAGTCGAGAGGGCCGCGTTGTCTATTGGCCGTTTTTGCCCTGAGGCGAACCAGCCAGTCAGTGGTCCCGAGGGCGATCAGAAAGCGAAGAGTTTTTGCCACAGATGCACACCGATTCACACAGATAAATGCAATAAAAAATTGACAATCGAAGGCGTTTCTCTCGGGGGCTATACCTTCTTATCTGTGTGGTTCTGTGTGCATCTGTGGCTGAATTCTCTTGAATTTAATTGTTTAAAGTATATCTAGCTGTTCGTCGCGGCCTTCTGTTGACCAGCGACGCCGATGTTGATGTAGGCGTGAACGTGTGGCGCGCCGCGGAAGTGCCAGACGAAAGCTGGGCCTTCGACTCGCCAGATGTCCCAAAGCTTGTCGTTCTCAAGGTCGCCTTGCTGGTAGAAGGCCATGTGCAACTTGTCGACGCCGCCCGCTGCCTTGACGATTTCCATCGCTTCGTCGGTGTCTTCCTGGCGATAAGGGGCGAGCAGAACCTGCAACGTCTTTTCGACGAGTCCCTTCTGGTCGGCAGAAAGTTGACTGACAGGAATGCCGGAAAACTTTCCTGATGGTCCTTGGAGTGCCACAGCGGCTTCGTTAGGGGCGGTCGCCACCAACGCGCTTTTCGCCTGATTGGCGTCGAGAGCTTTAAAGACTTCGTTGACCTGTTGCGTCTGGTAGTAGAACAGATTTTCCTTTGGAGTTTCTTCGCCGTGTCCGTAAACGATCGGGCCGCCGAACGCCACTCCATCGACACTGTTTCCGTCGGCTCGAAGAGTCAGGTGGCGGCCGGTCAGTTCCCATTCAAACGCGGATGTGCCCGGTTCGCCGAAGACGGCGATGCTGTATTCACGAATTCCCCCACTGTCAAATTCCATCTGCTTCTGGAGTCGATCGTAACCATCTTTCGAGGTGACGTTCCTCACGATTTCGTCGACGAGTTGGCGTTGCTCTTTGCTGTAGAAATCGGTTCCAACCGTAGGCTTGGTGATTTGCCAGTTGGCGTTGATCTTTTGCCGAAGCGGGTCGTTGAAGCCGAAACAGATCGTCTTCTTTTGCGCGGCAGAGAGCGAATTGTAGAAGCGTCCCACTGCTGTTTCGGCAGCACTGGTCGGGCTGGGGGCTGCGTACGCACCTGGGAGCGTCCAGAAGCCGGAGCCAACCGCGCCGAGGGTCGAAGCACTCGCTGCAACAACCTTGAGAAAATCACGACGATCGACAGAGTCACAGTCATGGCATGAGCGCGAAGGTTTTGTCACGGAACAGTCTCCCTGGAAATGTGAGCGGTCGCAGTAAAGTGAATGCCAGCGGGTATTATTTCAACTTCGCCTGTGGATTGCGAATCGAGACCCGATGCAAAATGTCGGCAGGTCCGAGGCGACGACACAATAAATTGCGTTCGCTGAATTTAACGTGAATTGCAAAAAGGAAATTCTCGATCGATTCAGCCAGATTGTCAGGACGGGTCGGGGACGATGTCGTTCTTGTCAAACCGGACATCGATCAGCGTGGTGACACCGTTTCCTGTTTTTGGTCCGTAGCCTTTTCGGAAATGGACGCGCCAGATCACTTCGCCGCTCGGAAGTTCGACACTCTCCTGAGAGGGGATAAACGTTTCGTATTCTTCGTGTGGCAGGAGTTCCCGATTGGCATCCTGTCCCACAATCCGCCATTCGCTTTCGGGTGGCAGTCGGTCGAAATTGTAAAAAAAGAGACCATCTTTCTTTTTCCGGTCGACGTCTCGAAAAATCACGTTGTAGGAAATCACAGGCGAGTGGCCTCGCTGAAAATACATCAGCGTTGAATCGATCGGAGTGATAATCTGTTGATCTGACACATTTTCAAACTTCAGCCACAGTTTTAAAACAGGATCGGATGGGGCGCGTTCGTTACCCGGAACATCTTTGAAATACTCAAACTTGATCGGACCGCTGGTGACGCGTAACGGGGTGACTTTCACATTTCCGTACCGCTGCGACTGGCCCAATTTCAACTCGTGCCCTCGTGGAAGATCGTTTTCCGGACGGGGAACGACCGCGCGTCCCCCCTGTTGCGGGACGGTCTTCAGATCGGGAAGACTTTCCAATTGGTGAGTCCGTCCAAGAAGTGTGAGATAGGCTGCGTAAATCGTGATCAGGCTGGCGTAACTTCCCACGATCAGAAGAAGCAAACCCAGGCACGATCCACGGCTGTTGCTGGTTGTCGACCGGCTACTGGCGGGCGGAACAAATTCCGACGGATCAATGGCGTCCGACAGCGCCGAATCGTTCGCGCCGAAAGGTAACGGGTCTGCCGCAAAACCAAACGGGTGTGTCGCTGCAGAACTGCCCGCAGTACCAATGTCCAAAGGTCCCGATGGAGCTGATTTGACGGGGATCTCTGGTGTGCTGAATGCATAACCCGTCGCCGGGGCTGGCTCGACCCGTGCGGCATCTCCCGTTGATACGGGAGTGGTGGCGAATCGGGGGGCCGCTCGTTCGACGTTGGGCAACCCCAGGTCGAGTCCCGTAAACGGTACCGACGGTGCTTGAGATGTCCCGGCAGGTTCCGGCGTTGACATCCATGAGAAGTCAGGTCCAGACGGTGGTGGAGCAATTGGTGGTTGAGCAGTTGGTGGTGCGACGGAATTTGTTACGACGGGATGCTGTACCACCGAATGCTGCACGACTTGGTGTTGAACCACTTGATGAGCCACAACCGGATGGGTCACCGCAGGTTGTGTGACGACAGGTTGTGTGACGACAGGTTGTGTGACGACAGGTTGCGTGACGACAGGTTGTGTGACGACAGGTTGTGTGACGACAGGTTGTGTGACGACAGGTTGAGATGACGGAGGATAATGTGTCGTGACCGGCTGTGGTACGACCTGGTGTGATACGATCCCATGCGACACGAATTCTTGAGACACAGGTGGATGGGTTGTCACAACCGGTTGCGTGACCACTGGCGGAGAGGTCACGGACTGCGAGGCCACAGGCGGCGAGGCCACAGGAGGCGAGACCACAGGAGGCGAGACCACGGGCTGCGATCCGGCCGGATGTGAAACGGCAGGCGGTGTCGCGTCTGAACTATTTGGTTGTTCGGGCTGGATCGAGGACGGATTGACGGCGACAGATTCGACCATTGGCTCGCGCTGTGCGAATCCGGTCGGCAATTTGAACGGGTAAGGTGTTTCGACATTGCTGTCGACGTGGTAACCAGACGGAGGACGTGGTTTCGTTTCTTCCTCTGTTCCGGGGAACGAGAGATGGACGCCACAATGGGGACAGGCCACGACGACTCCGGGAGTCTCGATCAGTAGTATTCCATAGCACTGTCCGCACCTGACTTCCATCGCCATTAAAAATCTCCCCTGGTTTACTTCATCTCGGCGATTTGAATTCCGCCATCGGCCCGGCAAGCGATTGCCAGTAAATTGTGACGGACTGACCACCCTGATGCAAATCGAACTTTGTTCCGTGCGGAACAATTCCAAACACCGGGACGCCGCCTCGGGCCTGGATTTCATCGCCGTTCGTGCGGTACGAGATGTCGCTGCCGGACGAGACGACTTCGTTCAGGACGACGCCGGCGATCGGTAAACCCCGAGCACGAACGGACTCGATCGTGAGCAATGTATGATTAATTGTCCCCAAACCCGCTCGCGCGACGATCAGGATCGGCAACCTCAATTCCTGGGCAAGATCGGCCACGGTGGCGGATTCCGTCAGTGGTGATAACCACCCCCCTGCCCCTTCAACCAGCAGAACTTCTGCGCCGGAAAACTTGCGTGACCCATTCACGAGTAATTGGAAATCAACAGTTCGTCCCTCCATTTTCGCGGCGACGGGTGGTGCCAGCGGCGCGAAAAATCGTTGCGGGCATATCGTTTCATCTGGCCACTTTCCGCCTGTCGCGGCACTCAACCGAACGATGTCTTCCCATTCAATGTCATACACACCAGGGGAAATGGCCGACTGCTTTTGAACGCCACCCGAACAGACGGGCTTGTAGGCCGCAGTCTCCACGCCCGCGGCGATCAATTGCCGGGCAATCAGGCAGGTGACGTGTGTTTTGCCGACTCCCGTGTCGGTCCCCGTAATGAATAGACCACGGGGATTTGATGCCAGAGCACCTTGGGGCGTGTTCATGGTCGGTTCATTGGCCGAGGATTGTTCTCGTTTTGTTTCCATGTTCATCCGCCAGCCCCTTCCCATCGCACCACGACTGGGCGGCCAAAGTCCGCTTGAAGCTCCTCCGCAGCGTTTCCATTGCGAATGGAAATTTCTAGCCGTCCCGAACTGCCGATTAAGGCCAGTGGTTCTCCTTCGGCAACGTCGGCGTAACAAGTGGAAAGTCCGCCGACTTGAAACGCCCCGATTTGCAATCGGAGTGATTGTACGTCGCGCGGCAACTGAATCGGTTCGATGTCCGTGACAAGATTTCCAAATCGATCGACGTCGACAATCTGGCCGATGAGTGACGTTTGCCCTCGTCTGTTGCTCGCCATCGGCAACGTCACGAGCGGTGCGTCTAGCGGCGACCCGAGTTCCGCCAGATCGACTCCAAGACTCCAGTGTGCGGCCACCGGAGCCAGAATGTCTCGACCTTGAAATGTGTTTGAAACCGATTGACGCCACCATTTCCGATTGTCGAGTCTGACGGCTCGATGGAGCGTCCCGGTTTGCAGAATGACTGTCAACAAGCCGTTATCGGGGCAAACAAACCGGTGTTCCCCGATCTCTGCTGCGACAAGCCGACGATCGCTGCCGTCGCCAGGATCGACGACGCCAACGTGAATTGTTCCTGCGGGAAACGCGGCGACCGAATCGTTCCAGACGAAAGCGCCTCGCAGAATCTGATGGGGAGGAATCTCGTGCGTCAGGTCGATCAGCTGAACTTCCGGGTTGATACCCAGGACAACCCCTTTCATCTGAGCGACGTACGTATCCCGGATTCCAAAATCGGTCAGGAATGTCAAACAGGGTCGACGAGACGATTGGAATGATGGCATCAGCAACGGTTTTCACAAGAAACTGGTCGTTTAATCGCCTGGGAAGCCTGTCGCGGATTGACCACGATTTTGGACAGTCCTACACTGACGTATGGATCTTCCGCAGTCAATTCACATTCCCAACAGCCGTACGAAATGGTTATGTTGGTGAATCGTACGCTGTTTTGCGGCTGTGAAAGCCCGTCACATTAAACAATAAAGAATATTGAGAAGCTGACATCCCGCATAAAGGTGGAGAATCACATGTCGAGACTTTGGTCGCGTTCGCCCGAGCATTCATCGATCGGTCATTGCGCTCGCAAGAGATTAATCAGCGTCCGTCTGGTGATGGCCGCATCGCTGGCATTCTGGATTTCGACCCCCAGCCTGTTCGCTCAACAAAAACCTGCAAAACCGGTCGTTGAAGAAAAGGAATTGCTCACAAAAGACGATTTCAAGCTGAAGATCTCGTATTTCAAATCGACGGCCGGGATGGAAGCTCCTGTGGTGGTGATGCTGCACGGTAAACGCGGGACGCGTCTGCAATGGAAGGCGATGGCGACCGACTTGCAGCAAAAGGATTTCGCCGTTGTCACTGTCGATTTGCGGGGTCACGGGGAAAGCCCGCTTCCGAAAAAAGGTGAGCTCCGGAAAGCCGACTACCAGGCAATGGTTGCATTAGATCTGGAGGCAGTGAAAGAGTTTTTATTGGAAGAGCATACGAAGAAAAATCTGAATATGAACAAGTTGGGCATCGTTGCCTGTGAGTTCAGTGCATCCGTTGCGATCCTTTACACGGAATTGGACTGGGAAAAGATCCCGTTCGACGACAGTCCCACCGATATTGATAAGACCCCGCGTGGGCAAGACGTCCAAGCATTGGCACTGATCTCACCCGACGCGAACACACCAGGCCTTTCCACGAACAAGGCCATCGCTGCCATTCGCGGCCTGAAACGTCCGATCGTCATCGCTGTGGGTGACAAGAATGCTCATGACCTTTCTTCGGCGAACAAGATTTTCGACCAGTTGCTGATCAAGAAAGAAAAGGACAGGGAAAAAGAAGACCCTCCGTATTTGTGGAAGTACGAGGAAAACTTCAGCGGAATGGATTTGTTGACGAAAAACGTCAATGTTCGCAATCACATCACGGCGTTCTTGACGAAGTATGTGAAAGAATATAAAAGCGATTGGAAAGATCGACGCAGTCGACTCGACCGCGAATAGGTTTGGTCCCTAGCCCGCGATGTTTGTTTTGAGTGGGTCGGTAACGACGTGAGGCATTTGTTTTCGAGAAGACTGCTGCTCCACGAAAAAGGATGCCACTGCTTGACGGTCGTCAGTGCCGAAGCACAAGCTGAGATGTTGGCCGAGCACCACTAAGGCCAAGGCGTGGGCAACGCAATCAGGTGAAGAATCTGAACCACGAAACACATGGCGCGGGCTTCGCCCTCCCATTGGGTTGCGCGCGAGGCCCGCGCCAGGTCCTTCAGGGGAGTTTGATTGTTGCCCCCTTGCCCGTGATTCAGAAATCGAGGCGGATTTCTGAAGGCTCGATGCGTCTGTCAAATTGACCCGTAGTCGCTGGTGATTGAATCTGCAGGCAAGTTGATTGTACGCCGAGGTTCTTCGTGGGCAGGTTGCCTTGAACGGTGATGTTGAGTCCTTCATCTCCGATGCCTCTGAAGCAGTGGCACTTCATGATGAAGTCCAGCGAAAAGAGGCTTCACCGCGTTGCCTGTTTGGGTGGCCCAGGGATCACCGTTTCCAGCATTTCGTTCCAGTGGCGTTCTGCGGTCTCTTTGTCACCTGCTTCAACGGCTAATTGGCCCCACTCGCGAAGGATTGCCATCTGGTAACCATTGTCGGTTTGTCTCCGCGCGGCTTCCAGGGCGCGTTCGGCGAGTTTTGTTCCTTGTCCCTGCAGGGACTTCTGCTTGAGGCATTCACGAGCGACCAGCCAAAGTCCCATTTGTGGTTTCGCTGCGGTCCGTTGTGAAATGGAAAAGCCCCCCTTGGTGGGTGGAGCGTCAAGTGGAACCCTTTCGATCGACTCGAGCAGTCTATTGATTTTCGCTGACGACTGATCGAACTGGTTCTCGATCAACGAGATTTGAATTGCCAGGATTTGAACACCAAGATCGTCAGGTTGACTTGCCTGGACATCGCCGAGTGCGTCTTTTGTTCTGGCGAACAGTTCTGGACTTTTAGCGACTCTTGAGACCAGGGCTCCGAACGCGCTGGACAACTGAGTCGTTTCCAGGTCACGAGTCTGGACCAACAGCAAAAGATCGATCGGCTCTCTGGGAGCATTGTTTGGTGTCATTGCCGAGGCCGGTTGATCTTCAGGCATACGATAGGCCGGTCCCGCCAGCAGTTGGGGTAACATCGCTGGTTTCAATTCAGTGAGTGCTGTTTGAAAGCTGGCTTCGATCTGATTTTTCAGTCGATCGACTGTTTGGGTTCCAGCAGAACCGGCGAATAAATTCGCGGCTTTAACAAAGTCTTCTGACCGCGCGAGTTGTTCGTGGGTGATGCGGATCGCAGCCAGAGGAAATCCCATCTCCTTGATTTCCGTCGTCAATCCGAGGCAGCTTTGAATCCGTTGATAGGCTTCGCGGCTTTCGTTACTGGAATTTCCGGTTTTTTGAATTCGACTTCCGACCGAAAGCACGAGTCTTTCGGCATCATCCAGCCTCCCAACTTTTTGATAAAGTCTGATTAATGGTTTCATCGGCGACCAATGAAAACCGCTGAAGGAAATTGAATCCGGGGTCTCCATGGCGGATTCCAGGTAACGGATTGCCAGGTCAATACTTGAGGTGTGTTCCATCAATTCCTGGCCAATTTCCCACAATATGACATAATTCATAGAATTCGCGGAACTGGCTTTGGCCTTGGGAAGTAAAGCTTCGAGGGCTGGAATGGCTCGTTCAGGATTTCCGCGTCGCAAATCGATCAGCGCCAGCAGAGCGATACCGCCGTCCCAATTCATTACCGCTCTCTGCGCGGTCGCGACATCGTTTGCCAGAGCGTCCAACTTCTTTTGTGACGAGGCAATTGTCAGCAGACGAGTCACTTGCGTGTGGACATTTCCATCCGCGTGTCGAACGAGATTTTGACCAAAACCATGCCAGGGGTTTGACGACGTTAACGCCGGACTCGCAGGAAGAATCGCCTCGCGAGCGTAGTCGTACATTTCCGGCATCTGCCAGAACCAGTTACCTTGAATGTAACCAATGAATTGCTGGCGTTGATCAGGATAGGCCGCCCAGGCCTTCTTCAATAATCGGATTGTGGCGTTCTTGCGATGATCGGATGTTGAATCACGGGTTAAGACACCGCGAGACATCTCCTGAAGAAAGTACGTGATCGGTCTCAGATTCTCTGCAACGGTCGTGTCGAGTCCCTCAACGAGTGTGACAATCTCATTCAATTGATCGGTGTTTTGAAATGTCTGATAGAGCTGTGAATAGCCGGTCTGAAGCAGCGTCGGGTCCTTGGCAATCGCCGCTTTGAAATAGACGATAGCTTCACTGTGTTTTCGTTGTTGGGCCAGTTGCTGTCCCAGTTTGAATTGGAACTGCGGATCGTTCTTTTTCGATTCGGCGATCTTTGCGGTCAATTCCTCGACCTTCTTATTGTCACCGTTGGCGGTTGCGTACTCGATCAAGGTTTCGATCAGTCGCTGCGAATTCGGGGCGTTTTGCAGTTGGGCTTCAACCTTCTTGATCATCTCAGGGAGTTTGCCCGACTTCTTCAGAACAGAAAGAGCCTGTTGTCGAGTGTCGTTCGGATTGTTCACCGTCATGACTCGACCGTTGACTGAGATGGTCCGCGTGGTTGTCCCCGTGGCCACTCGACCGGAAAACAATGCCGACCCCGAATTGTTTCCCGATCGTCGCAACAGTTGGTGAGCAATCTGAGTCGCGACGTCATTTTTTCCCTGTGTCTGATATTCTTGCATCAGCGTCAGCAAAACGTCGGTCTTGTTTCCAGCTTGCCTCCCTGCCCTGGCCAGCACCGCCTCGGCCTGCTCGTGCATACCGAGTTGACGCATCTGCTGTGCGAGTTGAATCTGCACGTTTGAGTCGAGTCGAAGTCCAAACAATCGTTCGGCAGCCGTTCGGGCACGATCGACATTCCCGCTGTTCACCGCCATCCTCAGTGCGGTAATCTCGCGGTTCTGCATGGCCCGCTGATCTGTCGGTGCCAAGGAATCAATGATCTCCAATGCCCGTCCGTGTTCGCCTGTTTTTTCGTAAAGTCGAGCCAGTTCAAACTTCATTTCCTGATTGTCAGGCATGGTTGCTTCCGCAAGGATGCGAACCGCCTCGTCTTTTTCACCCAGCCACCAGTTCAGATAACCGAGTCCAAAATGCCAGAGCGGCTTTTGGGCAACCGGCGTATTTTCATCGGCGAGCTTCGATTGGAAATGGCTGATTAAATCACTTGTTTTCTTCGCCTCTTTGTAGAGTTGAAACATTTGATGCAATAACTGAATCGCCGGCCTGTCATAGATTTCGTTCTCTGCGGGAAAGTCGAGAGCCTCGCCTCTTCCAGCACCATTGCGCCAGACAATGACTGATCCTGTTCCTGTTGGCGACATTTGATTCTGTGACGATTGAATTTGTTTTTTCGTCGAAGCGCTCAGAGACAGCTGCTGCTCGAGTCTTGCAACGATGATTGGAACATAACGATCCCACAACAACAAAGAGTCACCAAGTTCGTTTTTCTGCGCCCGTTTATCCATGAGCTGACAAACGATCTGCGACTGATTGGCGGGCTGAATTGCAAACTGACTGTAATTGATCGTTCCATTTGCATTCCTTAATCCAAGGCCTGTCGCAACGGGTTTGAGTTCAGCAAGTCGATCAATGACTTTCAAGGCGTTTTTGAAATCGTTTCGCTGGACAAAGCCCGGGAGCAACGACGCAATTCGGCTTGGCTCAACGGAAGATTCGATCGCCTCAGTCAGCATGGTCGCCGCCTGATCCTTTCGCCCCGAACGCTTCAATTCTGTGGTGACCAATTGAAGATAAGTGCTCGTCGAACTCATCTGTGTCCCTGCATCATCGACCGCTTTTAAACAGGCGAGGACATGTTCCAGTTCTTCGTTTTCCAATGGAACGAGGTTCGGCATCGGGTCTGCATCATCGTCAGGCCCGGGGGCGACATTGGAGATCACACGCACTGGCGGCCCTGCACGCCAGGTGAGATATGTCAGATACATCGCCTTGATCCAAACCTCAGCTTCGGGGCGTTGTGACAGTTTTTTCAGCACCAAATAGATGTCGTTTCGACTGTTGGCCAATTGAGCAAGGTACAAACAGTCCATCAGTTCTCTGATGTTTTCGGACTTCTCACCCATTGCGCGTCGTTCATTCAGGAATGCCTCTTCTTTTTCCTTTCCTTCATTCCTGGCGAGGACATTCAGCCACCCCAGGCAGGCCATTCTGGCGTCCCCAAAGTCTTGAGGCGTCCACGACATTGGTTGCGCGGTCCGAACCGTACGCGTCGAGGCAACAGTCCCCGATGTCGTGATTATCGTGCCAGGGCTGCCGACCAGTCCTGTGGCCTGGCGAATCTGTGTCGCCGTTTGCGTGCGCTGTGTTAGTGTCTTTGGTGCTCGTATCAGAGGCTGAGGAGTCGCTTGGCCCTTTTTTGCCGGAGCTTTCGCCAGAAGAGACTCTTCGTCATCGCTCAGATTCAACGCCAGAATTGCTTCAAACCGAGATCTCGCCTCCGCCGATTTGTCCTTTGATTTGGCCAGTGCCACACCTTCACGATAAAGCAATTCCCAGTTCTGAGGCTGTTCGGCTGTTAGTTTCTGGATCATCGCCAAAGCTTGATCATTGTTCCCCTGGTTCAGCAGGGAATCGATCGACTTCAATACGGCATTCGGATCCTTTTCGTCGACAACGGTGTGGCTGCTCATTAACGCTTTGGCTTCTTCGGTCTCACCCGACTTCATCAGCAACTGAGCCAACCGCATCGTCTCTTCTCTGCCGGGAGCGATCTTCAGCAATTGCTGCTGAAACTTGACCGCTGCTTCCAGGTCACCCCCCGCTTCGCACAGCTTGACCAGTTGACTGAGAAGCGGAATGTCCCGTGTCTCTTCCGTCAGCAGTTTTTCCAGTTCCTGACGAGCACTGCCGTCGTCTCCCACCGATTGATAAGCCTGCGCCAGGCAGATGGTCATTTCCCGATTCTGATTCGGTTCACGCCGTTGTCGTTCCAACCGTTCGATCATTCGATCAAACTGATTGGTCTGAAGATATAGATCCGCCAGCTTTGGGGTGATCGACAGTCGGTCATCCAGATTGGCCGCTTTCTCAAAGGCTCGCCAATAGAGTTCGATCGATTCGCTCGTACGGAACTGTTCTGCCAGAGCCGATGCCAGCAGGAGCATGCCTTTGGAGTCCGTTGGGTTGATTCGTACAGATCGACGAAGTGCATTCAAACCTTCTTCGTTCTCACCCAGTTGAAAACAGAGCTGGCTGAAAAACTCACTCATTTCGGTATTGCCTGGGGCGGCGGCGACCAGGTCCCGACCGGCTTGAAGTGCCTTGTCGCGTCGGCCAAGTTTCTGTTCCAGGGCCGCCACCTGCTTTAAATATTCTGTCCGATAGCGGCGGTCGATTTGTGCCAGCTTCCGATTGATATCGCTTGCGGCCAGCAGGTTGTTCTGGGCTTCATGAATCCGGGCCGACGCGGTCAGAATCGGGATCGATTGCGGGGTAAGCGTGAGCGCTTTCGCGATGGCACGTGACGCGTCATTCAACTGGCGAGCCGCCTCATGTGCGCGGGCGAGCTGGAACCACTGATCGGCATCCTTGCTTGCAGAGCTTTGGGGATCGTCCAATTCTTTTTTGAGGTCCGCGATGTGATCAGTCAGCTTGCCAATCGATTGCAATTCGCGCAGCTCGCGAACCAGGCAGGCTTCTCGTTCTTCCTCATTAGCAGCCAATTTCCTGACGACCGCCAACTGTTCAAGGGCTTTGTCGTGCTTTTCCGCCTGAGCGAGCAAATCGACTCGCTTCATCTGTAACAGAAAATCTTTGGGATCGAGCTGACAGGCTTCGGCGTTGGTCTCCACCGCTTCAGCCAGATAACCAAAGTTGGCGAGAACTTCTGCCAACCGAGCCAGGTTCGGGGCGGTCCTCAGTGCGCCGTCGGCGATCGCTCGCCATGTCGACAGGGCGTCATCCTTGCGATTCAGAGTATGAAAATACTCGCCCAGATATTCACGGTACTGAGATTGTTCCGGGGCGAGCGAAACCGCTTTCTTATAAAGCTCAAGAGCTTCTTCGGTCATCTCTGACTGCCGAAACAGCTCACCCACCTGCGAAACGATCAGCGGATCTTTGGGCCTCGCGTCACTCAATCGACGCCAGACTGCCGCTGCCGCCGTTTTCCTAGATCCTTCCTCAAGCGATTTGTCCTTGAGAATCAGGCGGCCCCATTCTCGCAGCGTGTCGGAGTTGTTGGGTTCGTATTTATCCAATTGTTCGTACTGCACGATCGCTTCGGACGTTTTATGCTCGAAGACCAGCATGCTGATTAATGCGTGCCTTAGTTCTTTGTTCTTCGGGGCAACCTTCAGTCCTTTTTCCAGCCATTGCCGCGCGTCAGCACTGCGACCAAATCCCGATAACAGCCGCGACAAACGCGAGATCGCTTCGAGATCATTTTCGTTGCGTTTGATCCACGTTTCGTAGTAGGCAATCAGCCCGGCTTGATCGTCGGTGCGCAGATAGACCGCTTCAATGCGCCGGCGGACTTCGCGGTACAACCAGTTTTCAGGAAGAAGCTGCCCCAGCAGTTTTTCGTAATCCTTGATCGCTTCGTCCGACTTGCCAAGTCGGACTTTAATTTCAGCAACTTCCATCTGGAACAACGATTGGCGGTATTTGTCCTTCGTCGTTTTTGCCAGGTTTTCGAAACGAGGCAAGGCCGCCGCAAACTCGTTTTCTTCCAGCAACGTAGTGGCAATCTGTTCCTGCACACGAGCGTCATTGGGGAACTGTTTTTCAAGCCGATTCCAGACCTCCAGCGCCTTGTCGTTTTTTTGGGCTCGCTGATAGATGCGGCCAAGTCCCTGATAGATTTCCAGCAGATCTGCCTGAGCTGGCTTCCGGGAAATGGATCGCTCCAGGGCCTCGGCTGCTTTGTCTGGCTGACCGACGAGGACCAGCGACTGACCCAGATAATACGACGCGAGGTAATTACCACTCACAAGATTTTCGGCTTGCTCGAATGCGGCAGCTGCCAGAGCGTCATGTCCACGGAGTGATTCAAACAGGCCGACCATCATCCATGCAGCACCCGCGTCGGTCCCTTTCGCATGCGTGGCTTTGTCCCGATACCCTTTGACGAGACCTTCAAGCGACCCACGTTCGACGTGAAAGCCATAAACCTTATCGAGAGCCGTCCCTCGCCGTGGGTTTTTCTCCAAAACGGCGACGAACCGATCGATCACCGACTTTTCTTTGGCCTCGTCGGGGTCGACTTCTTGAGCACGCGTCGAACAGATTCCGACGATTCCTACGGTCAGGCAACTGACGAGGATGAAAAAGTTCCGGCAACGGAGCATCTATCGAGCCTCCTGATTGGTCGAGTTTGGATGCCGAAAGCGTCTCAGGCGTTCACCATCTGCATGACGTTCTACAACGGAGCCTCACCAAAACCAAGCTGTATTCGATTACCGATGGCTTACAAACGGCTTTTCAGATTCTGTCTTTTTTCGAAAAGAGACCAGGGAGTGGCAGCTTCTGCCGGATGAGGTGTGTGCCTCTGAATTCCTTGAGCGTACATCAATACTCAATGTCTGAAAAAATGTCACTGGTCGTGCCGTAAACTGTTTTTGTGGCAGTGGGTTGCGTTGATTTGGTGTTGATGACGGGTTTCGGGTGTCAATCTGATTTCGCGTTGCTCCCGATTGAATCGTCAAGTAGAAAGCGACCGCCCGCAGGTCGGTGTGCGGAATGTCGTGGAAACGCATAAACACGAGTTGTTCGGCTGGCAAGCGAATCCTGATTGTTCTCGTCCCTTCAGAACGGTGAGAATCCGAATGCGAAAACTTATGAACCCAATGATCAACGGTCGCACATCTTGTGGTTGTGACCGCGCGGTTCAGTTCAGTCGCTCCGGTCGAAAGGCGAGGACGCTTTTTCGATCTTCGATCGCCTGTTTCTTGCTCGGTCTTTTTTCAACGGCCTCTGTTAATGGTCAAACCCTGAATGTGGGAAGCTCAACCGACCTGAGCAATGCCATTCAGACAATCAATAATAATCCTGGAACCAGTTACACGCTGAATGTGATCAACGGGTTTACGATGAGCCAGTCGGTTCTGGATTTTAAATCGACTTCGACCATCACATTGTCGGGGAACTCGAACACGATTGACGCAGCAAATCTCTACCAGCCGCTGGTCATCGATAGTGGTACGGTGACGTTGCAAAGCCTGAATCTCGTGAATGCAGGGTCACCTGTCACTGTCAACAACGGCGGAACGTTGATTGATACGACCGGCAGTCTTCAGGGGTCTGTTGTCAATAACTACGTGGTGGAATTCAATTTTCTCACCGGTGCGACGTACGGCGGTAACATGTCCGGTGGCGGAGGTGTTTCGATCAACGGCGCGGGGCCTGTGACGTTCTCGGGTACGAACAGCTATTCGGGTGGTACTTTTGTCGCACAGAACAGTACGTTGATCGGCACCACAAACAGCCTGCAGGGGACATTCATCGACTTTGGGACCATTCAATTCAATCAGGCGACAAGCGGAACATACGCCGGTGTGATTGAAGGGGGCGGTGGTCTTCAGATCAGCGGGGGTTCCACGATCACTTTGACGGGTTTGAATACGTACAAGGGTGGGACGGAGATTGATTCTGGCAGCAAGTTGATTGGGACGACGAGTAGTCTGCAAGGGCCAATTAACGTTGACGGTGCCGTGCAATTCAATCAGGCAGTCAGCGGCACTTACGGCGGTATTTTGTCAGGTAAAGGGACAGTCGAAATCAGCGGTAATGGGGCCGTCGCGTTCACAGGCAGGAATTCTTACTCCGGCGGAACAGTTGTCGATCAAGGTAGCACGCTGGTTGGCAATTCCGACAGTCTTCAAGGGCTGATCAATAACAGCGGTGCCATTCAATTCAATCAGGCCACTGTCGGGACGTTTACGGGGATCATCTCAGGCACAGGAAGCGTCGAAATCAGTGGTGTTGCGCCGGTGGCGTTCACGGGGCTCAATACTTATCAAGGCGGAACGACAGTTGATAACGGTAGTACGTTGATCTTGAACGCAACAAGCCTGAAAGGCCAGGTCACTGATAACGGAACCATCCAGTTTGCTCAAAGTGGTGGCGGACAGTTTTACGGCAATATTTCGGGTTCGGGAAAGGTGGAGGTCCTCAGCAACGCGACGATAACACTTGGAAACCTGTTTGGTACAAATACCTACACAGGAGGGACCACGGTCGACGTTGGCGGGACCTTGATCGGCAATACGAATAGTCTGCAAGGATCAATTACTGACAATGGAATGGTGAAATTTGACAACAGTCTGGACCGTGTTTATCCGATCGCGATATTGTTCCCCCAACAACCCGTTGTGCCAGTTGATCCGACAATCTACTCAGGCCCGGTCGGCAACTCGTGGGGGACTTCCAGTGTCTACAACGGAGACATTTCTGGTACGGGAAAAGTCGAAATCAGTGGTGGAGACATTGTGTCATTCACTGGTCACAACACCTATTCCGGTGGGACGACGGTTGACAGCGGATCCAGCTTGACCGGTTCGACATTCAGCCTGCAGGGGGATATCGTCAATAATGGTTTCTTGCAGTTCAATAACGGCAACCTTCAGACTGTGACCCAACCGATCAGTTTCACACCAGGGACACTGATTTCGGTACCTGATATTTTGACGGCAAATCCTCAATTTCCGATGGCACAGGCCACCTATAGCGGCAATATCTCTGGGACGGGTGGGGTTGATATCGGTGGCACGGTCCCGATTATTTTTTTAGGAACGAATACCTACACGGGCGGGACGATGGTTGAAAGTGGAGCCGCATTAATCGGCACCACGAACAGCGTTCAGGGGAACTTTCTCAATAATGGCGTTGTTGAATTCGATCAGGGGATCGCGGGGACCTATTCCGGCAACATGACCGGTAGCGGTAGTGTTTCGATCGCTGGTACCGGGCCTGTGACGTTCTCGGGAGTGAATACTTATGCCGGTGGAACGACGATCAACAGCGGCAGCACGTTGATCGGAACCACGAAAAGCCTGCAAGGAACGATTTTCGACAGTGGGACCGTTCAGTTCAATCAGACCACCAGCGGTACCTATGCCGGGGTCATCTCGGGAACAGGCGGTGTCGAGATCGGTGGTGTCGGACCCGTGACGTTCTCGGGAGCCAACACTTACACAGGTGGAACGAAGATCGACAACGACAGTACATTCATCATTGCCGGCTCGGTGACCAGCAATGTCGATGTCAATAACGGCGGTACGCTGATGGGGACCGGCCTGATTGCAGGCAACACTTCTGTGAATGCCGGCGGAACGATTGCACCGGGAACCGTAGGTGCCCCGCTGAACATTAAGGGGAACTTTATCCAGGGAGCGGGTAGTAGCTACGCAGTCGAAGTGAATTCGACAGGCAGTGATAAAATCGCTGTGGACGGGACGGCTCAAATTAATAACGCAACAAAGCTGAACTTGAACCTCGATCCTGGCACGCTGACCGTTGGTAAGCATTACGAAATCCTGAGTGCAACAGGTGGTCTGACGGGGCAATACGCTCTTGTTCAGCCAACCACAACGACCCAGAACATTGTCTTCACCGAACAATACAATCCCAACAATCTGCAGGTGATCGTCAATTCAAATCTGACTCAGGCTGTTCAGTCATCAAATCTGATCGCGGTGGCTTCGGCACTAGACAGGACGAGTGGTACCGCGACGGGAGACTACGCAAATGCGCTGACTCAATTGACCACGCTGGGGCCCGGTCAGTTGTCAGGTGCGTTAAACCAGCTGTCAGGTGATATTTACCCGAGTCTTGGGACGGTCGAGATCCAGACGACGACGGTCCAGATGCAATTGCTCAGTAACCGCCTTGCCGGATTGGCATGGACGCGGGCTTCCTTACCAAGCGTGGCACAACGGACGAATGGCATTCGCCTGGTTTCCAGCCAGTCGAGTAACTCGCCACCCAATGACGGGTCAACCGGTGGGCCCGGCAGTCCTGCGGTCCAGTCACCCCTGTTTTCCAGCCAAGGAAGTGTGTCTCAATCATGGACGACATGGGCACAGGGTTACGGCCTTGGGGGGAGTTTTGCCAATGATGGAAGCGCGGGAGGATTAAATTATCGACTGGGGGGAACTCTGTTCGGTGTGGAACGATGGTTGGGCGAGAATACGATGATTGGCGTGCTCGGTGGATATGCCGCGACAACGGTAGGGAACCGCCAGGACAGTTCCAGCGCACAGATCAGTGCCTATCAAGTCGGATTGTACGAACTTCATCGCCGTGACAATCTGTATCTTTCGAACGTCGATGCCTTCGGCAATAACTCGTACAATGTCTCGCGCCCGCTGACAATCGGAAACATTCAACAGACCGCCAGTGCCAGCAGCAGCGGAAATCAGTGGGCTCATTACACAGAAGGAGGGATGAACTTTGATTTCGATGAACTTCGGCTGCAGCCATTCCTGGGTTTGCAGTACCTGTACCTGGATCAGAAAGGTTACAACGAGTCCGGCGCCGGCAGCCTCGATCTGATGACGAGCAGTCAAATCATCAATAGTGTGCGAACCGGCTTCGGTGGCCGGTTGTATCACGAAACCACCTGGGGTGGGATTCTGGTCGTTCCTTCACTCGCGGCCCGTTACCTGCACGAATGGGGAAACGGTACCAATCTGGTCACGTCATCGTTTTCAGGCGCACCCACAGTTCAGTTCGTGACCGCAGGAAACCACACGGGGCGTGATTTAGGGATGTTCACTCTCGGTGCTACGGCTTATGTCACCAATTCCTTCAGCCTTTTTGGAATGGTTGATACTCAGGTCGCTTCAGGCTACTCCGCGCTAATTGGATCAGGCGGACTTCAGTATCAATGGTGATCTTGAGCGAGATTCTCCATCAACTTGAGCATCCAAAGCTATTCGTTCGGAGTGGATGAAGTCGCGGTATTTTTATTCAACATCATAATCGGTTGAGGTGTACCAGCGGCAGTAATGTGAATTTCGCATTAATAAGTTCACGTTGAGTTGGCGCTTCGGCGATATCGCCCCGACCAACAATTTTTCTTCATGAAATCCTTTCCTCTAAAAATCCTTTGATTTTAGAGGTTTTTCGGGGATTCTGGTCTTGCGATGTCAAAACGGTTCGCTTCTCTGAATCCTTCAGCCGTGATAAAATTTCAGCGTCCCGCCGGATTTCCTGGCTATTTTTAATTTGAGACGTTTTAGTGGAAGGATGTTATCAGTGCGCAGGACTAATTCACTAGCGTTTCCTGTGACATTGTTTTTCTGCACTGCCCTTGCCGCTTGGTTTAGTGGTGACATCGCCAAAGTTGTCGAGGGGGCTGGAAGCGCTGGCCAGTTCATCAGTCTCGGTTTGCAGACTGCGGTCTGGATCACGGCCGCGTTTGCCCTGATTCGACTCGTCCAGGTCTTCGTCTGGGAAAGATTGGTGGCCGATTATCTGGGTGCCCCTGTCCCACGACTGATTCGCGACATGGTCGCCGGATTGATCATGATGATCGCCGTTTCAGGCGTTGTGAGCGTGGTCTTCCGACAGAATATTTCTGGAATTCTGGCAACATCCGGGCTGGTCGGTATCGTGCTCGGTTTTTCCTTGCAGACAATTATCCTGGATGTCTTTACCGGTCTGGCAATCCATTTTGACCGTCCCTTTTCGATCGGTGACTGGATCAGAATGTATGGAGAAATGGACGGTATGAACGCCAAAGTCTTAGAGATTAACTGGCGTACGACGCGTCTGAAAACGGAAACGAACGAATTAGTGATTGTGCCGAACAGCATTCTCGGCAAGATGATTTTCACTAACTACAATCAGCCGAATCTTCCAACTCGCTTTCAGATCGAAGTTTGTTTAGACGCTGCCGTTCCTGTGGAACGGTGTCGA
Source organism: uncultured Schlesneria sp. (assembly GCA_903899985.1). Lineage (GTDB taxonomy): Bacteria > Planctomycetota > Planctomycetia > Planctomycetales > Planctomycetaceae > Schlesneria. Next base: position 53,806 of record CAIULL010000008.1, on the reverse strand, counting down.
CAACTGCTACTCGCGGCCGCGACGGGGACAGACGGAGTGCTCGAAGAACCTTCACCGGTCGTCCTTTTAGATGAGATGACTGAAGCCGGGTTAAAGTATATCGTTCGTTATTGGGTCAAGCCGTGGGATCCCCATTCGCCGACGACCGCGTCGAATTTGGTTCTGACAAATGTTGTTCAGAGCCTGCAGTTTGCAGGAGTTGGACAGGGAATTCCGAAACTGATCAATTTCGATTCCCGAACCATGCCGGTCTACACAGATTTTCGATCGCAATTTGACCGGGTTGCGATCCTGAGAAAGATCTCGCTGTTCCGATCACTGAACGACGATGAATTCGACGCGTTGGCGGAATCGGTGTCGAGTCAGTCATTTATTCAAGGAGACACATTAATCCGCCAGGGTGAAGCAGGCGATTCGATGTACGTTCTTGTCGAAGGTTTGCTGGATGTCTACCGAACCGGGGAAGGCAACACCGAGACTCGAGTTGCCCGGATTCAGACGGGGCGTTTTTTTGGCGAAATGTCATTGCTGACGGGCGAACCACGGTCCGCTACGATCCGAGCCGCGTTGAATTCCGTTGTTATGACCATTGAAAAATCGGCTTTGGTGAAATTGCTGGAACATCGCCCTGGTCTGGTTGATGACCTCAGTCGATCTCTTGCCGAACGAAGGCTGGCGGATAAGGCTCGGGAATTGTCGGCGACAAATTCCCTTCAAGACCAGTCTGATTCTCTGACAGATCAATTCAAAAAGAAAATCCTCGGATTCTTTCGGGTCGTTTTCGAAGGAAGCAGCAAGATCACGGCGTAATCAGAGTGGCAGTAAGGATCTCGTCCAATCGGAACTTCTGATGCCACTGGATGACCCTCTTCCGTATGACCCTCTTCCGTCACCATGTGCTTTTCGATCGCGTCGAAAAAAATGAAGACACGGTGTCGGAGAAGGCTCCGAGGCCGTGGCACAGGACAGGATTCGACCGTCAATGAAATTCTCATCGCAATCAGAAGATTGCAGAGATTATTTGCTGGCCAACGAAAATGCCCCATCCCAATCCTGAGGAGGCGTATTGCCAAATTCATTCATGTGATTGATCAGGAACGCCTTCGGGCCGTCTCCGTCTGGAATTTGCTGGAGGAGCGACAGGGCATTCTGCCAATCTCCACGAACAACTGCCTCAACGGCTGCTTCATGGTTGGCGATAATTTCTGGCGTGATTTCTGGCAACTCTTCCAGCGGGGGAAGTAGCCCATAGACAGTGATCGGTGTGTCCATACCTTTGGGTCGAACACGGGCCAGACAACGAAGTCGACCTTCCGAGGGATTCAAAAACTTTTTGGCAAACCCGGCTGTTGTTTCGTCCACGCAGATGGGGACTGCAAACTGCTTGGTCAAACCCTCAAGGCGAGAGCCCTGGTTCACAACCGGCCCGAACACGCCAACTTTCGATTGCTGGTTCGTACCAATCTGACCCGCAAGCGCCCGGCCATGTGCGATCCCCATTCCAACCGAGAATCCAAACAGCAGACTGTCGTTTTCGATGACACCCTGTTGAAAGGCTTTATAAATCGCCAGGGCCGCACGGCAGGCCGGGACAGGCCCCTCTTCGAGCTCAATCGGCCATCCCCAGAAGCCAAGTGCGGCATCTCCCTGGAAGTCCGCGATCGCTCCATCACGTTCGACAATCCCACCCGCCATGACGCCGAGCGCGGCACTGACACTCCGCAACAAGGTCAACAGGTCGCTTTGCAGTGCTTCGGCCTTTTTTGAGAAACCACGCACATCGCAGAACAGAACCGAGATCTCGCGTTCGCTCGGACTGAGCGTTTCTTTGGAATTGCCCGCTGTCAGTCCTTCGATCACCTTTGGTGAGAAGAAACTGCTGAGTTGTGTCTTCTGCTCTTGAAGCATTCGGACATGGCGGATCGACCCGATGAACTGGGCGACAAGCTGTGTGAAACGAAGGTCTCCCAACAGGTCGGCTTCGGTGACCATCATGCCGCCGTGCGACGCTCCCTGTCCCGAAACATACATGCACCAGCCCTTGCTCGACTCGGCTTTGATCGGCGCACAAAAGGCCCAGCCCAATCCTTCGCTCATGGTAAACTGAGATTCATCGGAACTCTCAAAAACGTGAACGACGCTCGATTTCGTTTTCAGACATTTGAGAATCATTCGCCGACTGGGAACAAACCGCCCTTCAAAATGTTCGCGAGTCTCAACTCGCATCGAAAGCGGCTTCGGAAATGAATTGATCTGAGAAACATCCGCGGGAAGTTCTGTTTCATCGAAGTGGGCGACCGCCACGGCCGATGAGGTTGGGATCGCCTCGATCAGCAGACGCGACAACATCGCCCCGAGGTCATCATCCGAGTGCGATTCGGCGATCCTGTCGGGCAGTTGTTCGAGCAATTCCATTTGTCGTTCGCCGTTGCCGAAAGCGACTTTTCGCAATTCTGCTGCAGAATAGGCCCGTTCTGATCCTTCGTGGTTTTCTTCTTCACGGAATTCAAAGTCGTCGAAGTTTCTGTGCGTGGCGGCATCCGGTTCGGCAGGTGCGGATGTCCGTGCGACCAGCGAACTGACGTGGAAAATCGTCGTTCCAATTTGAAACCATTCGTTGACGCCGAGTACCGCTTCACGAACCGGTTTGCCTCCGACAACGATCGGGTTCCGGGCTTGTTCCAGGCACTGGACACGCAATTTTCCATCGCCCCAGGCAACATCGGCATGCTCGCGCGAGATCATCTGGTCCCACGGGATTTCCCAGCCCAATTTCGCGGCGCGACCGATTCGAACGGTTTCCTGGTCTTCGAGAATCTTCAGCAATCTCTGGGAGGCATCCTGACCAGAAATTGTGATGTTCACTGCGGAGGCCATACTGATTAAATCCTTCTAACCTTAATGCGAGCCGGAACTAAAACGAATATGTCTGATTTGGCTGGCTGATTGTCAACTTATCCAGGTTCAACTGCTTTAACTCACTGACCACAGCGGCGTAAAACGCTGGTTTGATGTGAACCGCGACGACGGGAATCAAACGGCCTGCTTTGGAATATTCCTCACGAAACAGGGACGGGGTCAGGTGCTTGGCTTTTTCTGCCAGCCAACCCATCGAATTCGGAAACGCCGCTTCCAGGAAGACTGCTTTCACGCGAGGATTGTTGCGAACCTGTTCCCAGATCGTCTCGGTTTGAGCCGTATCGCTGATAAATGCGACTGCGGTTGTGCCGTCATCCACAATAAACCCAAAGGTCGGAATCACATGATTCAGGGCGATCGGTGTCACCGTGATCCCATCAATCTGTACCGGCTTGCCGTCTTCAAGTACGACAAATCGGATGAATGGAGATTCCTCAGCCGATAAGCGAACCATATCGGGCCAGACAATGTCATTAAAAAAATGTGCCATCAGGTTGTCAACAACGTGCTGCGACGCATAGATCGTTGGACAATGCGGCCCCGGCTGATAGACATTGTCAATAAAAATCGGTAACGACGCGACATGATCCAAGTGTGCATGTGAGATCAAAATCGATCGAACAGCTTTTTGCCGGTCGAGGCTGGAAAAGCCGATACTGCCCGCATCGATCACCAGCGTGTCATTCACGACGTATGACGCAGCAAACTGATGAGCTGCACCTTCGACCGAAGATGATAAAACGGTAACGTCCACAGTGTCCCTTAAGAGGAGGGGTTGAGCGGCACTGACGACACTCCAGGAACCCATGACTGAATATATCGGCCAAGTTCTTTGGGAACAAGCATTTAACCAGACAATGAAGCAACAAATTGCCAGTGTAGGATGACTTGAATTCAATCGAATAGCCGAAGTTGCCCCGTTTTAGGAATTGGCTTGCGAAATTGCGACGTATCAAGCGGAGGATGTCCGTGGGTCAGATCGTACTTTTTCGCGAAAACTTCAAAAGTCTGGCGGATCTGTTCGGCCAATTCACCCCGTCCGGTCATGCGAGTCCCAAAATCGCTTTCATACAATTTTCCGCCACGCGTCTCGCGGAGGCGTGATTCGATCTTTTCCTTCTGACCTGGCAGATGCCGTTCCAGCCATTCCAGAAAGACCGGTTTGACGGTCAGTGGCAAGCGGAGCAATACAAACGCTGCGGATGTGGCTCCGGCTTCGCGAGCCGCTCGTAAGATGGCGGGGATTTCCGAGTCGTTCAGGCCGGGGATGATTGGGGCGACCATCACGTGGGTTGGAATCCCCGCGTCAGACAGTTCCCTGATCGCACGCAAACGAGCGGTGGGGCTGCTGGTCCGTGGTTCCATCACCCGGGTCAATGCCTGATCCAGCGATGTGATACTGAGTGCCGTATTGATCAGGTTCAGTTCGGCCATAGGCTTCAGCAGATCCAGGTCGCGAGTCACCAAAGCATTCTTGGTGATCACGGCAATGGGCTGCCGAGCTTCCAGGGCGACTTCAAGACATTTTCGAGTCAACTGAAAATGCCGCTCGGCCGGTTGATAGCAATCCGTCACACCCGACATCATGACTAATTCGGGTTCGTAACGATCACGGGCTAGCCATTCACGAAACAGTTCCGGGGCACGTTCTTTGACAAAGATTTTTGATTCAAAGTCCAGACCGGCACTGAGGTCAAGATACTCATGCGTCGGCCGCGCATAGCAATAGCTGCAGCCGTGGGCACAACCTCGATACGGATTGACGCTGTAGCGAAAAAAAACGTCTGGACTGTCATTTTCAGAGACAACCGACTTTGACAGGTCAGAAAAGTATTCCGTTCGAACTCCCGCAAGATCGGCAACGTCCTCACCTTCCAGATCTGAGAGATCTTCGACGTATTCGATCCTGGCAAAACGGTTACCCGGATTGATTTGTGCCCCGCGTCCCACGGCGTGTCGTAACTCGTCCATGCGGATACTCAATTCTTTATACTTTATGTTTTGCAGGCCTGTCGCTTGAAGAACATGGTCAGATTTGCCAGTGTTGTGAAGCAAATTGATCTTAAAAGGTTATCGTCAAGTAAACGAGCGCCAATCGTCTGAGACACAATCGGACTTCGTCGTAGATTGAAACAAAAACATAATAAGGTACTGGCCTGCTGCAGGCGTTGACGCGAACGACTGCAGATTGCCCCTGGTGAGCACGTACGAGGAACACCGTAAATGGCCTATGTATCTGGTTTTGATCATGATATTTTTGTCAGTTACGCACTTGTTGATGATGCGATACGTCCAGGCATCGCACGAGGTTGGGTGACGTCGTTTATCAGAACGCTGGAGGTTAGCCTCAGCGTGGCAATCGGTCGACTCGGCCGGTTGGAACCCTGGTGGGATCAGTCGCATCTCGCCGAGAATCAGCCGCTGGACAAGCAAATCGAACAGGCACTCGAACGGACAGCTTGCCTTGTTGTCATTCTGTCGCCCGGATTTCTTGAATCCCCCTGGTGCCCCAAAGAACTGGATACGTTTCAGAAGGCGATCTCGAAGCAAGGTCGATCGGATTCACGAATCTTCGTCGTCGATCTTGGCAGTGTTACGGATCAGCAGAAACGGGCGATATTTTCGAATTACAAGCCGTTTGATTTGTGGATCATGGATGACAAAAAGCGTCGCCGTCCCATGGGATTCCCCGAACCCAATGGCAAAGACCATCCCGATTTCTACGACGCCGTTCAGTACCTGGCAGAACGAATCAAAGAGGAATTTGACCATTTGAAGCAGGCTGGGGTTTCGTACGTAAAACAGAATCAGGCCACACTGTCCCAGGCGTCGAACCTCGTCGCTGCCACACCAGAGCCGGCGTTAACCGGTCCCGTCGTCTACGTTGCCGAAACCAGCGACGATCTGTCTGGTGCCCGAAAACAACTGGTCGCGTTTCTGGAGTCCCACCAGTTCCGCGTGGCCCTCGGGGGGCGTAACGCCGTCGAATTTGAAAGCTGGAAAGAAGCGGCGTTAAAGGAACTGGCTGGGGCCACCTGCTTCGTGCAAATGCTTGGCATGTACCCCGGTCGTGAACTCAAGGGAGCACACAATGGTATCGTCCGTTTACAACATGACTTGGCTGTCGAGTCAGGCAAGAAAGTGATTCAATGGCGTGCTCCCGATCTTCTTTCGCGAGAGTTTGAGGATGCGAACCATTTCGATTTTGTGAAGAATGCAACCGCTATTGAATGCCCTCTGGAAGCGTTCAAATGGGACGTCAAACGGGTTGCCGCGCTACCACCACCCGAAAAAAATGTCGAGAAAGTGGCTGAAATCCGCAGCAGTCGGCCGGGTGACGAAGACACATTAGAAGAAACATTAACGGTCTTTATCCATGGAGGTATTGAAGACAATGAGCAAACCGAATGGCTTGCGAAAGAGCTGACGAATCTTAATTGTTCGGTATCGTCGACGCTGACATCCGGTGAACCAGCAAGTATTCGCGAAGACACTGAAGCCAATCTGATGAAGTGCGATGTTTTGATCGTGCTTTACGGTAAAGTCCCACCCGAGTGGGTTCGAGCACAGTTTCGGACGTTTCCCCGCATCTTTCCAAAACGGGATCGATTGGGGCGAACCAAACAGCTTAAAGCTTTGGCCATTTGCAATGGCGAACCGTCGGACAAACCGCCTCTTGGGATTAAAGTTCCCGGTTTGAAGTCGATTAACCTGGCAAAAGCCAACAGTCGCAGTCTCGCCAAATGGGTTGACGAGCTAAGAAACGGAGGTGACTTATGAAAATCACATTTGAGCCGACAGTCGATGCTCCGTATCCGGGTTTGCGTCCGTTTCTACGTGATGAATCGATGGTTTTTTTTGGCCGCGACGGGCAGATCGATGATGTGTTGTCGCGACTGAAGAAACGTCAATTCCTCGCGATCGTTGGTTCGTCGGGTTGCGGTAAATCGTCACTTGTCCGGGCTGGTGTTCTGCCGGCGCTGGAAAGCGGTTTGATGGGCGAACTCGGTTCTAAGTGGTACGTGGCGGACATGAAGCCCGGCGATGCACCCGTCACCAACCTCGCTGACGCACTGGCCAAATGCGGCGTCTTCGGATCTCATTGGTCTGATTCTCCCGAGGCGGCCGCGCTGTTACCTGCAGTACTCCGCCAAAGTGACAAGTCGCTGGTGAATCTGGTGCGACAGGCTCAACTCCCGCCACACACGAATTTATTGATTCTTGCAGATCAATTTGAAGAGATCTTTCGGTTTCAGCAGAAGGACCCGAACGAGGCACTCGCCTTCGTGAATCTGTTGCTGACATCGGGACACGATAAATCGTTGCCAATCTATATTGTGCTGACAATGCGTACGGATTTTCTGGGGGAATGCACGAATTTTCCCGGGCTGCCCGAAATATTAAACGATTCGCAATATCTGTGTCCCCGGCTGACGCGAGACCAGTTGGCCGAGGCGATTCAAAGTCCGGCTGAAGTCTTTAATTCGCGGGTCGAGCCGGCACTGGTCACTCGTCTGATCAACGACGCCGAAGGGAATTCAGACCAGTTGCCCCTGGTCCAGCACGTGTTATCACGAATCTGGAACCAACTGAACGGAGGCTCGATGGCCATCGGGACAAGATCCGCCAGCCTGGTCCTGCGCCTCGAAGATTACGTGCAAACGGGTGGCCTCGTCCGACGGTCACAGAATCATGGCTCGACAATCGGAAAAGGGTCGACTGGCGATCGATCGAACGCGGCAGGCAATTCGTTGTACGAGTCGCAGACGAACGCTTTGTCGCAGCACCTGGATGAAGCCTATTTCAGCTTGGCCGACGATTCCCCTGCGAGTGCCGATCACGGCCCCGGACACAAGCCATCCCGAAAACAATTAATCGCACAGATGTTGTTTCGCAGTCTGGCCGCTCGGGGTGCCAGTGGTTCGTACGTGCGACGTCCGACCAAGGTCAAGGACGTTGCCGAGATCTCAGGTTGTTCCGTCGCCGATGTGATCTCCGTTGTCGATGTTTTTCGTCGCGATGATCGTTGTTTTTTGACTCCAGGGAAACCAGACTCCAATTCGCTGCCAGCGGGAACAAGCGATCTGAAGCCCGATACGTTGCTGGATATCAGTCATGAAGCGTTGATACGCCAATGGCAACGGTTAGGTGCACACGGAGGGGAGTCGGGCGACACTCAGGCAACGCCATCCTGGCTTGAGATCGAAGAGAATTCACGTCGCCGCTACCGACGGTTGGCGGAAGCGACCGAGAACGAGAAAACCGCCGGTTTGATGAGAAATCCTGAACTGGAATTCTTCAATCAATGGTGGACCGAATTTCGTCCGAGTCCTGCATGGGCCAATGCCTGTGTCGACGGTTCGTTTGATCATTCCGAGCAGTTCTTAAAAAAGAGTCTGGCGCAGGCCGCCGAAGAAGCACAGGAAAAGCAGCGGGAACAGCAGTCGAAGATTGCTGCGGCGGAGGATTTCGCTGCGAAGATGAGGTATCGGGCAAAGGCGGTGGCTGGTGTCGCGGCTCTCGCGTTCATCGGTTTTTTATTTGCTGGCCTGCAATCGATCAATGCGAGCCGACAAGGGGCCAATGCGAAGAAACAAGCTGCGGTGGCGCAACAAGCAGCCAAGGATGCGATCTCGGAAAAAGAGAATGCAGAAAATGCGAAGAAGGACGCCGATCAGGCGAAAATCAAAGCAGACGATGCACTGCAGGAGGCCGTCGCGTCGCAAGTAAGAGAACAAAAAATTCTTGACCGTGCTGAACGCCTTGTCTACGCCTCGACAATCGAGTCGGCCCAGCTTGCGTGGGGCGAAGGGTATGCTGACTTTGCACGTCGCAGTCTCGACGTCGCTGCATGGAGATTGCGCGGTTGGGAACACGATTTTCTCTGGACCGTTTTCAATGAAAACCAGAAGACACTGCGTGGCCATACAAACTACGTCAATTGCGTCGCCATCAGTCCTGATGGAAAGCAGGTTGCCAGCGGAAGCCGCGACAAAACGGTGAAGGTCTGGGATGCGGTGTCTTTCGAGGAAGTGATGACATTGAGAGGACATGCGCAATCCGTCTCAAGCGTGGCATTCAGTGCGGATGGTAAGCGTATTGTAAGTGGCAGTGAGGACAATACCATCAAAATCTGGGACGCTTCCAATGGCAATGAAGTGCGGACCATTGAAGGTCACGAGGGAAAAATCTACAGCGTGGTCTTCAGCCCTGATGGAAAACGAATTGTCAGCGGTAACGAAGACGGGACGGCCAAGGTGTGGTACGTGCGGAATGGAAAGGAAAGCCTGAACCTGAAGGGGCACTCTGCGGCGGTCAAGAGCGTCGCGTTCAGCGCCGATGGCAAGTTCATCGCGACCGGTAGCGATGATAAAACGGTGAAGATCTGGGACGCATCAAATGGTAAGGAATTACATACCATGAGTGATCCCGAGGACAGGGTTTTAAGTGTGGCTTTCAACAAAGAAGGCACGCAAATCGTTTGTGGATGCTACGGTGGAGATATCTTTGTCTGGGACGCTGCGAGTGGTGATAAACTGCATGACTGGGATGGACACAGTTTCGAGGTAAGCAGCGTCGCGTTCAGCCCCGACGGGAAACGGATTGTCAGCGGTGATTCCGCCAATATGGTACGGGAATGGGACGCCTCAAACGGCAAACTATTAGAAAAATGGACAGGCCATAGAAGCTTCGTCGTCAGCGTCGCATACAGTGCGGACGGGAATAAAATCGTCAGCAGTGGTTGGGACTATCTGGTGAAAATTTGGGACATCTCCAGCGACCGTCCAAAGGTAGAGCATGAGATTCCGAGCGGCGATATCCCTTTTTCTGGCGGAGTCGCACTTGACCATGCGGCGAAAAAGATGGCATTCGGCTTGACGGATGGCAAACTCGTCATCCTGGCCCTGGACGACGGTAAGTTGCTGGCGCAAATAGACGCCTCTGTCTCCACGGGGGCCGCCAGCGTTGCTTTCAGCCCTGACGGATTGAGTGTCGTCACCGCCGGACGAAACGGTGTCGTGACCGTTTGGGATTCGACAAGCGGAGTAGAGAAAAGCACATTTCGGGGCCATACAAAAGCAGTCACGAGTGTTGCCTGCAGTCCTGACGGAAAATTGATCGTAAGTGGAAGTGACGACGGCACGGCGAAGGTTTGGAATAGGAAGAATGGTCGTGAAATTGTGACGTTTTCCAAGCATCAGAGTTCGGTCAGAAGCGTGTCGTTCAGTCCAGACAGCAGTTCTGTTGCGAGCGGTAGTTGGGACGAGACCATCATGCTTTGGGACGCGTCAAGTGGTAACATTTTGTGGTCATATAAAAATCCATCGCCCGTCGAAAGCGTTGCTTTCAGCCCGGACGGAAAGTTGATCGTGAGTGGTGGGCAAGACAAGGCGGTTAATACATTTAACGCCACGAACGGCAAACTCATTCATTCGATGAAACGGCACGGCTCCATTATCCGACAGGTCGAGTTCAGCCCGGACGGAAAGCGAATCATTAGCGGAAGTAAGGATAAAACCGCGAAACTCTGGGACGCTGAAAACGGCGTGCTATTGCTCACATTGAATGCACACGAAAACACTGTCATGAAGGCAGGCTTTAGTCCAGATGGAAAGTCGATTATCACCTGTAGTACCGATTTAATGAAGATTTGGAATACAGCCAGCAGGCAGGAAACGTTGACGCTTGAGAATCACGTTGGAACGGTTTTCAGCGTCGCATTCAACCCGGATCGGAAGCAGATTGTAAGCGGCGGCGAGGATGGTACGGTTCGGGTGTGGGATGCGGCGAGTGGTCGGGAAGCGATCAGGATCGAGGCTCACGACGGCTCGGTCTTCGGGGTCGCATTCAGTGCCGATGGGAGCCGGGTCGTCAGTTGCGGCGACGACAACAAAATCAAGGTCTGGAATTCAATAACTGGTGAAAAACTATTGGACTGGAAAGGTCACTCGGATGAAGTCTGGTGTGTCGCATTCAGTGTCGACGGGCGGATTGCGAGTGGAAGCCTGGACGAAACGGTGAAAATATGGGACTCAACGAATGGTCAGGAATTACTCGTACTGCCGGGACATTCCGATGCTGTCGCAAGCGTTGCCTTCAGCCCCGACGGGAAACGGATTGTCAGCGGCAGTTGGGACAATACCATCAAAGTCTGGGACTCGATTTCCGGCGATCGGCAACCGAAGATGAACCTGACGGAACACACTGATAAAGTCTCGTGTGTGGTGTTCAGCGCCGATGGCAAGAAGATCGTCAGCGGATCCTTTGACAAAACCTTGAAAGTTTGGGACGCGTCGACAGGAAATTCCCTGCTCACGCTGAATGGGCATGTAGAGAATGTCAACGGCCTGGCGATCAGTTTTGATGGAAATCGGATTGCCAGCGCGAGCAGTGATACTTCCGTGAAAGTGTGGGACGCGTTAACCGGTCAGCTGAAACTGACTTTAAAGGAACACGGTGCCGAGGTCTCATGCGTGGCTTTCGGGCCAAGTGGTAATCGGCTCGTCAGCGGAAGCAGGGATTCAAACGTCATCATCTGGCACGAAACCGGTGCACCACCCGACGATTCCAGAAATACTGACGATAAATAGAAAAGTCACGATTCAGTGCTTGTTAAAGGAATCGATGTTTTCATTTCCTGGTCGACGATTGGAATGATCCGGCAAAACGGAAGCCGTTGATAATCACTTCCGAGAACAACCAGGAAGCCAAGGCATTCTAAGACGGTTACTATTTGCGATATCGTTGTTGCGATATTGTTGTGAGTTCATGTCGATCGCGTCATCAAACGTTGCGAACAATACCCCAAAGCTTTCCATCGCAAGCCGAAAAACGCTGAACGCTTGATGCGGAATGTTATTTCCGTGACGATGTCTTAATCGTTGAATCCACCAAGAGTTCGTCGAAATCGGACACCATGATCCTACAGAAGACCTATCGCCCTGAACTGGTTGTCTATGTGGTCTGGCATCCGGATTTCGTCCTCGGGCGTGAATTTGCGGCATTCTTGTCTGACCGTCTGACGCGTGATGCGAACGAACCACTGTCGCGAGGGCTGGGGATTCCTGTCTATCTGCGAACCGCGACCGCTTCGAATCTGATTCCCGAACCCGTGCCCTTCGATCAGGCTGAGCATACCATTGTCGTGTTGCTGGTTGACGATGAGATGACGCTGGGTCGCGATGATGGGTGGGAACAGTATGCCGATTCGCTGGTTCAAGCGGCTAAGGCGGGCGCTCATCGTTTGATCCCCGTCAATTTGTCTCAGGCTGCGTTCTCACTGCATGCCGAACTTCGCAAACGCAATTTTCTGCCGATCAATCGTCAGACGCCGGTCTCGCAACAGAAGCAGCGATTTCTGATTGGAATCGTGCACGATCTTTGCCGCCTGCTCAGCGGTTCAAGCCCTGTGAACTATGAATCGGAAGATGCACCGATCGAGACACCTGTCCGGGTCTTCTTGAGCCATGCCAAGAAAGATGGCGAAGAACTGACCCTTCAATTCAAGACCTTTCTGCAAAACGAACTGCAACTCGACACCTTCTTCGATCGAAACGGAATCTTCTATGCTGACGACTTTGGGGACGATATCGAAAAGCGAGCCAAAGAGTCGGCTTTACTGATTCTTCAAACTGATGCTTACAGCACCCGGGAATGGTGTCAGAAAGAAGTCCTGTTTGCCAAAAAGTATCGCCGGCCGGTTCTGGTCCTCGATCATGTTGAACACAGTGAGACTCGCTCATTCCCCTATCTTGGAAACGTTCCGACGCTCCGTTACAAGTCCGAGACCCCCATCGAAGAAATCATCGGGCACCTGCTGCTTGAAGTCTTGCGGTCCGAGTATTTTCCGAAGCAGGCACGACGGACGGGTCAATTGTTCGACGTCGACCTGAAGGATGCGCTGATCCTGTCTCAGTCGCCGGAACTAATCAATCTGGTTCCCCCTTCTCCGACACCACGTACCGTGGTCTACCCCGATCCGCCGCTGGGAAACCACGAGATTGAGCTACTCAATAGTGGTGACCCGAACAGTCGGTTAGTCACTCCCATGTTCCTGGTAGCCGAGACCGCCACCAATCAGGGGACTACTCCGTTGATCGGACTGTCACTGAGCGAAACCGCAGCGGGGCCTCAGTTCGCGGTGGAGTTAGAGCGACTTGGGTTTCTTCCGTCGCATTTTGAAGACGCTTTTAATGAACTCGCTCGGTATCTGCTGGCCAGCGGGATGAATCTGGCCTATGGGGGAGACCCGCGTAAAGGGGGATTTACCGAACGCCTGCATGGGCTCGCCCGACAGTACAGCGAACAGACTCAGGACCCTGCTCTTCGAGTCGAAATCTTCCTGGCGTGGATCGCTCATATTTCGCAGCCCGCTGAAACGTTGCTGGGACTGAAAACCAATGCCCGCATGCGGCGACTGGCGCTTCCGGCGGATCTCGTCGCTGAACTGAATCTCGATGCAAAACAACCACCACCGGCAACGCTCTCACTGGCCGATAATGAATACCTGGCCACCCGCTGCTTCATGGCGATGCGTGAGTCAATGCAAGTCAAGAAACCGAACGAACCACACAACACGATTAACGCTCGCATTTTGTTGGGAGGCCCGCTTGCCGGTTATGCCGGTCGATATCCCGGTCTGGTGGAAGAAGCCTATTTTGCCATGAAAGCGAACCTGCCAACCTACTTGATCGGTGCCTTCGGCGGTTGTACCCGTGCGATCATTGATGCCGTTGAGGGACGTCAACCTGAATCGATCACGCTCGATGGCCAGATTCGCCTGGATCAGGAATTTCGATCTCAAAATCCTGGCAGGGCCAGATCGCCCTATGAACAACGAGTCACGGACTTTAATTCTCGCGCGGTGAAACACGGTCTCGAACTGATTGACTACGACGCCCTGCGATCCATCTTTGAAGCGGCAGGTGCCAACAATCTGAGTGCATTAAGTGCCGGGAACGGCCTGTCTGCGGAAGAAAACCGTCGTTTGTTCGTGACACCGCATGTTTCCGAAATGATCTATCTGGTGCTGAAAGGCCTGCGAACAATTCGCTGAATGAGATATCGGATTGTTCGTGGATCCGATGAATCCCATCAAAAAATGGTTCGTCAACATCGTCGAGCACACTCGTGCCCATGTCGTGCGAGTCTGTTTCCGCTGGACGGATCATGGCGTGCTGGCTAGAACACATTGCGTGTCAGTTGCTCGCCAGTTCAACAAACCGGACCAAAGGGCCGGGTGGTGACGTGCGACAATCCGGCGCGACGAAACGTTGGCAACTTAAAGGTTGTCAAAATATTTTTGCGACGATTTCTCTCTGACGTCACAGGAAGCCTGCGGCGTATGGGTTGTTCGAAACTTTCAGGAGGTTCTGATGTACCGGTATTTCGCATTTCTTTTCCTGCTCGGGACGGCCTCCACTCTGTTCGCTCAGGCAGCGACCGATGCCAGTGCGACGGTCAAGAAAGATCAGGCGCCGGCCGCCGATAAGCCTGCCGACAAGAAGCTGACGGTGGCTCATATCGAGATCACGGGAAGTTATTCCGAAGGGGCTGGAGGAAGCGGGCTGTTCAGCGAAGTGGTGGAAACTCTTGGGGACGTGCTGCAACGATTGAAGAAGGCGGCGAGTGATGAAAACCTTGAGGCGGTTGTGCTTCACATTAACGGACCACATATCGGCTGGGCCAAGCTGAATGAATTGCGAACGGGAATCGCAAAAATTCGCCAGAAAGGCCGCAAGGTCTATGCGTGGCTGGAAGGAGCCGACACGAAGGACTATCTGCTGGCATCGGCCTGCGACCAGATCATCATCCCCGAATCAGGGATGGTCATGATGCCGGGACTGCGTGCAGAGATCTCCTTCTATAAGAACCTGTTTGACATGCTGTCGATTCAACCTGAGATGTTGCGAGTAGGCGAATTCAAATCGGCTGCCGAACCTTACAGTCGTTCCGAAATGAGTCCTGCATTTCGTGAAGAAATGGAAGCCATCATCGACGATTACTTCCGTCAGATTGTCGAAATGGTTTCGGCCTCGCGCAAACTGACTGCTGAACAAGTCACCTCGATTATTGATACTGGTCTGTTTTCGGCGGAAGAGGCCAAGAAAGTTGGTCTGATCGATCATGTTGGGTATGAGGATCACATCACAACGCTGATCAAGGGGGACCAGAAGGACGTCGAGGTCAAATACACCAGGAGTTACGGTAAGAAAAAGTTTGATACCGATTTCAGCGGCTTTTCCGGTATGGCCAAGATGATGAATATGCTGATGGGGATTGAACCATCATCTCGCAAATCGTCGAACGCGAAAATTGCGATCATCAGTGCTGTCGGTCCGATCATGTCAGGTTCCAGCCAGAGCGATTTCTTCGGCGACGAATCGATGGGATCGACAACGATGATCAAGGCGATCCGGCAAGCTCGCGACGATGCGACGGTCAAAGCGGTTGTGCTGCGTGTCGACAGTCCTGGCGGTAGTGCGTTGGCCAGCGACTTGATGTGGCACGAACTGGAAACACTCGATGGCAAAAAGCCACTGATCGTCAGCATGGGAGACACCGCCGCCAGTGGTGGTTATTACATCGCCATGGGTGCCGATCGAATTTTTGCCGAACCAGGAACGTTGACCGGCTCGATCGGTGTTGTCGGTGGGAAAATTGCCCTGGAAAAGTTCTATGCCAAAGTCGGGATCACATCGAGCGTCGTTCAAAAGGGGAAGAATGCCGGGGTCCTCAGCACGACGAAGCCGTGGACGGACACCGAGCGGGACGCCATGCAGAAGATGATGAACGACATCTATGCACAGTTCACGAAGAAGGCCGCTGCCGGACGCAAGATGGACTACGAAAAACTGGAAAAACTGGCTCGCGGCCGTGTTTACACCGGAGTTCAGGCATTGTCACTCGGGTTGGTCGACGAACTGGGGACACTGGACGACGCCATCGCTCATGCGAAAAAGTTGGCCGGAATCGATCCGGAAACGAAACTCGAACGCTTGAATCTGCCCAAACCGACAAGCCCGTTTGAAGCCTTGTTCGGCCCGATCGATCCCGCCGCAAAATTGGGCGCCGGCATGGCGAAATCGTGGCTGAATCAGCTTCCGCCCGAGATTTCATCACAATTAAAGAATCTGGATGTGTATGATCTGTTGGCACGGGAGAAGTTTCTCACTGTGATGCCATACCATGTGATGATTAAATAATTGATTCCAGGGATAAAGTGATTTTGAAACGGAAAGCTGCGAAAACGAGTGTCACTGGTGGGTGCTTCCAGCCGCCAGTGTCTTCTCATTTCAAGGCTGAGTTTCAAAAGCGGGTTCGAGCGACGACGCACAACAGTGGCGCCCGAAGCGGATTCACGCTGCTCGAAGTGATGCTGGTCTTGGGGGTCCTGGCAATTTTTGCGGGGATGACCGTCCCCTCCGTCATGCGAATGTTTGGCCAGCAGAAACTGACGGGAGCGGCAGAGCGAGTTCGCTCGGCAATTGCCAGTGCGCGTATCCGGGCGATTGAATCGGGGATCATTTACCAGTTCTGTAGCGAAACGAACGGTAGTCGGTATGTGGTCGTCCCCTTCGAACCTGACCATGCCAATTCTCAGGCAGGTGGTCAGGGTGGTGGGGCAACATTGCTGACTCGTGCGGCGGGGCGACTACCAGCCGGGATCGCGTTCAGTTCGGTGAATTTCAGAACGGCTGCTGCCCCAACCACTACAGGTGCCCCTGCCGCGGCAACGGCCAGTGCAGGCGCCTCACATAAATTGTTGCCCGGATCATTGGACGGTCTTCCCAATGCGGGTGATCTGGCGGGGGCGAATTGGTCGACCCCAGTGCTTTTCCACCCCGACGGGTCGTCTGGTGCCGATCTGGAAATCACAGTTTCCGATCAGAAAATGCAGCATATCAAGCTTCATGTCCGTGCATTTACGGGTGCGGTCAGTATCGAACGACTTGTGGCGGGGAAACGTTAATGAGTGGTCACGGTCACCGATCAGGATTGACGTTGCTGGAAATCGTCCTGTCTCTGGCACTTTTCTGCATGGCCGCTGCGGCGTTATCCCAATTAGCGTGGAACGGAAGCCGTGCCACAGTGCAGGCTCGACTGAAGACGCAAGCCACGATTCGCTGTGAAGCCAAGCTGAATGAAATCCTGGCCGGTGTCGAGCAAATGGCGGCCAAGTCGAACGTCCCCTTCCCCGACGACAGCAATTGGACATGGAGCCAGGTGGTGACACCAAGCAGTCAGCCAGAGCTGGTTCAGCTGGATGTGACGGTCAGCCATCGCAGCAAAAGCCGTCTGGCCAGCATTGATGTGACATTGCGTCGTTGGGCACGGGAGCAGGCGATCTTCGTGCAGGGAGCCACCCAGACGAAACAGGAAGAAGAAAAGATGGAAGCGAGAACGCAATGATACGCCGACATGTGGGCTTCGTTCGAAATACCATCACGGTTTCGACACCGCCTCGATTATCGTTCCTGGCAATGATTTCCCTGAACACGTCTGGCCAGGCGGGATTCTTCCGTTTGTCACCGCTCAAAGGACGCTCGCGAAGTCAACGATCGGGTTTTACTCTGCTGGAAACGATGCTGGCGCTGTCGCTTTCTGCCCTGTTGCTCGCAGGTATTTATGCCGCCATTGACCAGTCGTGGCGAGCATCAGCGAGTGGCCGTGAGGAAATGGAGCGGGCGCAACTGGCTCGGGCGCTGATTCACAAGATTGAACTGGATATTCGGGCGATCACGTTCGTTCCACCACCACCTGTCGACGAGTCAGAGACTGACAGCTCGTCTGGTACGACCACGGGGAGTTCCAGTTCAGGAGGTTCGACGGGTGGCTCCGGCGGAGGAGGTTCATCGGGAGGTGGGAGTGGCGGCGGCGGCGGTGGCAGTGGCGGCGGAGGTGGAGGAGGCGGTGGAGGAGGCTCATCGGGTGGTTCAGGAGGTTCATCGGGTGGCTCCCGTGGTTCGTCGGGCGGCTCTTCCGGTTCAAAGGGTTCGTCTGGATCGTCCGGTTCGTCGAGTTCTTCAAGTACGTTTGGTTTAGCCGCCTCTCAGGCTTCCAGTACATCAAGTACGACTTCAACAACGACAACAGACACCGAAACGACGGGTCCCAATTCGAAAAGTCTGGGTGTGCGAGGAACCAATCAGAAATTGGAAATCAGTATCGCTCGACCCAGACGCGATCTGCTGCCAGGTACGCAAGCAAGCGCGACCTCCACCCAAACGAGCGACCTGCGGCAGGTTTCTTACACGTTTCTCCCGGCAGGGACTGGCACGCTGAGTGGGCTGGTGCGGACCGAGGGGGACCGGATGGCGGTTGAGGTTGCCGAAGCGAATGGAGGGTCGTCAACTCAAATGTCTCAGTCCCAGATACTGGCTCCGGAAGTAACTGCCTTTCAGATTCGGTACTTTGATGGCCGCACCTGGGCCGAAACGTGGGATACCGACACGCTGACCCGAATCCCGCGTGCCATCGAAGTCTCGTTCGCGTTTCCACCCCCAAAACGTCCGCGTTCGATCTTCAGTACGGGTGTCAGCAGTTCAATGAATAAATTTCGGACAGTCATCCTGATTCCGGTTTCGGACCCCTATCCGAAGGATTTCGTACAGTGAAAAGACAAGCATTTTCCCGATCGATATCCGATGCGCCCGGCGTCAGCCATCAGGGTACGAAATCGAATCCTTCGACACGCTGGGGGAGCGTTTTGCTGCTCGTGGTCGTGGTCATTGCCATGCTGACTTTGGCCGCATTCAATTTTGCCCAGTCGATGACAACCGAAATGGAAGCGGCGTCGATGTACACGCTGGACGTGCAGTCGCGGATCACCGCCGATTCTGGTGTCGACTTCGTGGCGACACTGCTCGGCAGTCGGCAGACAACGGTGGCTGAAAATCTGATCCATAATCCATCACTCTTTATGGGGAAAGTCGTCTCACCTTCCCCGCATCTGCGCGCCAACAGTCGATTCACGATCATCGCGCCGGTCGAACACGATTCGAAAAGCGGTGCGATTCGTTATGGCCTGATGGACGAGTCTGCCAAGCTGAATCTGAATTACCTCCCCAAGATGGGACTCAGCAATGACGACATCAGTACGATGATGTTGAATATTCCGCAGATGACGGCAGAGATTGTCGACGCGATTCTCGACTGGATGGATGCCGACGATACCAAGAACCCGTATGGGGCTGAATCGGAGGATTATCAACAGATGAATCCACCCTACAAGGCGAAGAATGGTCCCTTCGAAACGATCGATGAATTACTGCTCGTGAAAGGGATCACTCCGACGCTTTTGTACGGTGAAGATGCCAACCGAAACGGGTTACTCGATCCGAATGAAAATGACGGAGACAAAAGTCCGCCGCTGGATAACGCTGACGGAGTGCTGGATCACGGGTTCGTCGCTTATTTCTCGGTCCATGGTCGGGAATCGAACCGCAAGAAAGATGGAAAACTCAAGATTAACGTAAACGACGGCTTTTTGACCGACCTTTACGACGCTCTTCTCGAAGCCTTCAACGAAGATACTGCCAAGTTTATTGTTGGTTATCGCATTAATGGTCCGTCCACGCCGACGGCGACCTCGAAAACAAATCCCGTTGTGGCTTCGACGAAGATGACCGCCAACTCGACGTCCACGACTTCGTCGACAGCTCCACAGTCCATTCAGGATCAGGAAGCAGCGGCCAGCCTGACGGACTTCCTGGCGTTCGTGACAAAATCGGGTGGGTCTGTGACCCGCGGTGGCATTGATCTGTCAAAGGGAGGTTCGGCCAAAGGAAACATCGAATCTCTGTGGGAATTGATTGGCACAAAAACCTCCGTGAAAGTTAATGGAACGAACACGACACTCACCAGCCCCTGGTCGAGCGATGCAGGTTCAATCACTACGGTTCTCCCCGAATTGAGTGATAAGCTGACGACGACGAAAGAGGAATATCTCGAAGGGCGAATCAACATCAACCAGGCGCGTCGTGAAATTCTATTGGGTCTTCCGACAATGACGGAAGAAATTGTGAACGCCATTGTCGCGGCGCAGCGCCTTGATTCGAACGGCCAGCCGTCACTCGATACGATCCGACAGCACACAACCGCCGCCTGGCTGTATGCGGAAGGAATCGTCGACATTCCCGGCATGATGAACCTGGACCCTTACATCACGTCGCATGGAGATGTCTACCGGGTTCAGGTTCTTGGTTTCTTCGATGGTGGCGGACCGGTATCACGGATTGAAGCCATGATCGACAGCACCCAGCTTCCGCCTCGCGTGATCGCTCAACGAGACCTCAATGAACTTGGACGTGGCTATTCGAGAAGCCATTTGTTGCAGATCGTGAAGTGACTGTGGTTTCTGGCAAGCTTCGAGCTCTCGACTTTGTGGCAATGCATCAGTCACGGAAAAAGCTTTCACTTCTTCCGTGACGTTCCTGAAATCCAAAGAGCACTGCTTGACCCAAAGCGGTCATGCAGTGGCACTTCAATCACAATAATCCCAGGTCGCGGCAGAAAAAGGATCGTTTCGTGATTGGCTTGCCAATAGCATCCATCGCCTATGAGTCATACCGTCGGTATGATACGGTCAAGTGAATCACGTCAGTATTAAGACGATGAAAAAATTGCGGAAAGGTCGATCATGCCTCGAATGTTACCAGTCTTGTCTTTGTTCCTGTTGTCGGGAGTGATGCTTTGCCTGGGCCCTGAACTGGCAGCTCAGACGGTTGGTCCCAAGGCCGATGAATGGGCTAAGTCGCGTCTTCGCGGGGCCAATTTCCTCAAGACGACCCAGGCTGCTGACGGAAGCTGGACATCACCTCAGTCGCCGGGGATCTCGGGACTGGTCACCTTTTCATTACTCCAAAGTGGTGTTCCCGCCAGCGATCCCGTGGTCGAAAAGGCTCTTAAGCACCTCGAAACATTTATCCAGCCTGACGGCGGGATTTATGCTCCGAAGAGCTATCACAGTAATTACGAAACGGCGATCTCTCTCCTGGCGTTCAATGCGGCCAATACCAGTGGCAAGTACAACGATTTAATCAAAAAGGCGGAAAAATACCTGCGGAAGCTGCAATGGGACGAGAGCGAAAAGACAGACAAATCCGATCCGAAATTTGGTGGCGCAGGATACGGCCGAACCAACGACCGCCCCGATCTCTCGAACACGACATTTTTCCTGGATGCACTGCAAGCCACTGGAGCGAAAGCGGATGATCCGGCTGTGCAAAATGCACTCGTCTTTCTCTCACGCTGCCAGAACCTGGAATCAGAACACAATACAACCGCGTTTTCATCGATGGTGAATGATGGTGGCTTTTATTACACCCCCGCTGCTGGAGGAAATTCGCAAGCGGGCAACACCGAAAACGGTGGATTACGTTCCTATGCCAGCATGACCTATGCCGGGTTGAAAAGCATGGTTTTTGCCGGACTGACGCCAGACGACAAACGAGTCAAAGCCGCACTGGAATGGATCACCAGGCACTATTCTGTCAAAGAAAATCCCGGTCTCGGTCAGCAGGGACTGTACTACTACTTCCAGATTTTCGCCAAATCACTGTCCACCATGAACCTTGACTATGCAATTGACGACGAAGGCAAATCTCACGACTGGCGTAAGGAACTTGCCGAACACCTGTTCGAGCTTCAGCAGGAAAACGGTGGCTGGCTGAACAAGAACGATCGGTGGTACGAAGGAGACCCGAACCTGGCAACCGCCTACACGTTGATGGCCATGAAATACTGCGAACCAAAACCCGTGGCTAACAAGTAGAGTCAGCCTTCAACCGCCAGGCCGTTTTCCAGTCGGATGCGCCGAACATCGGCGAGAACCTGGTCGATCAATTCGCCGTTTCGTTCGAGTGCACGAAATTCGAGCCAGTTGACGTAAAGGTTGGCGATGATCGTTGTGATAGCCACGATGGAATGGATCGCTCCTGGCGAATATCCGAACCAACCCTTGGCCTGCATGGGTGACGCGGGGTCGGCTGCCGCACCAAATCCCCCTGTGAACACCAGCAGCGTAAAACAGAGAACCATTAAGGGAATCGTGCGATACTTGATTGTCTGACTTTGTTTGTGGAGTTTGGGGTCAAGGTGGTATGCATTTGAGGTTTCTTCAATCCAGCGACCTGTTCCCATGAAATAGGTCAGCACGATGGCATGCACGAGAGTCGCGAAGACCAGCGCTGCCAGCGCCGCAAGAAAGTGGTACTGCACGCCAGTTTGAACTGCCACGGTTCGCACTTTCGGGTCATCAATCGATAAACCCAAAGCCATTGCCAGCAGTAATGATGCGGTACTCAGAAATGCCAAAGGCAGAAAAATACGAACCATTTTCATTCTCAAGTTAGCGGGCGGTTGGGCACGTCATAGCCCGAATCGGACTGACAAAAATGCCAGACTGGTCGTCCGAATGGGTGAATCAGTCCTGCAGGACTTATACGTCGTATAAGTCTCATTTTTCTAACCATCCGGCATTCGCCAATAGAATTAATTCCGCTCATTCAGTCGCTGGCGGATGTAATCGGCGCGCGCCACATTGCGCTCGACCGTCTCCAGCTTTTCGTGACGGATCTTTTGAAGGTGGGCCGGTTGCGTATGGATGAACAGTTCGTTGATCGTGGGGATTTCCAGATCGTCGATCAAGCCGAGATTAATTCCAAGTCGCACGCTGGAAAGCAGGTCCATCGTCTCTTCCGAACTGATCGTGCGAGCCGTTTTCAGGATTCCGTAGGCGCGTGAAACTTGATCGTGCAGACCGCGCCGATTTTCGCTGACGAGTGCCTGACGGACGCGACGTTCGTACGAGACGATATTCGGCACGACATCCTGGATCGTCCGAATCAGGTGCTCTTCGCTCTTTCCAAGCGTGACCTGATTCGAAATCTGGTAGAAGTCTCCCATGGCCTGGCTTCCTTCGCCGTACAATCCGCGCACGGCGAGATTAATCTTCTGCAGCGCTTGAAAGACCTTCTGAATTTCTTTTGTATGCACGAGAGCGGGCAGGTGCATCAACACACTGACGCGAATTCCCGTGCCACAATTCGTGGGACAAGCGGTCAGATAGCCCAGACGGTCGTTGAAAGCGTATGTGCGGTCCGCCTCGATCGCGTCATCGATGGCATCAATTTCCAGCCAGCAATCGTCGAGAGCGAACCCACTGCGGAGCACCTGAATCCGCAAGTGATCCTCTTCGTTGATCATCACGCTGACGTTCTCTTCGTCGCTGATTCCCACGCCGCGTTGACCATGTGTCTCAGAATGTTCCCGGCTGATCAGCTGTCGTTCGACGAGCATTTGCCGGTCGATCGTGTCCAGCGAACTGACAGAGATATAGTTCAGTTTCCGTCCGCCGGGATTCTTGGCGATCTGACGTCTGAGCAGTTCCTCGATCTCGGCTCGAGCGCGGTCGTCGGCGCGGCTGGGAAACGAAAAATCTGCCAGGTTTCGGGCGAGCCGAATCCGACTCGACATCACAATATCCGAATCAGGTCCCGTTGCTTTCAACCACTCGCCGCTCGTGCGTGTTAAGGACTCGAGGTCCACGTCTATTCCTTCAATGGTGTAGTTGCTGCAAAGCGCCGATCACAACAAATCTCGGATCATTTCGTCAGGGAGTTGCCGTTCCCCGTGACAAATCCGTTCTCAATCGGGTTCATTCGAGGCCTGCCCTGCCTCGGCCTTTGATCTGGCCTCTTCGATGTGGCGGATCGAATCCCGAATGCGTGCTGCGTCTTCGTATCGCTCTTCTTCGACGGACGAACGCAGCTCGTTGCGAAGTTTGATCAATTGGAATTGCAACTGGCTCGCCTGGGGAGATCGTTTGGGGACTTTTCCGACGTGAGTCGTTTCGCCGTGGATGTTTTCGAGCAACGGCAACAATTCGTCTTCGAACACGACGTAATCGTGGGGGCAACCCAACCGTCCTTGTGCCCGGAACTCTTTAAAGGCGATTCCGCAATTCGGACAAAGCTTTTGATCAAGCTCTTCCAGAATGGAAGCTTCGCTTTCAGAATCCGGGTCCATCGCTGCGTCTCCTTTGGAGGCTTGCGAATGACTGAGGTATTCTTTCGCACATCCCTCGCAGAGGTGCAGTGCCTGCACTTCTTTCTGCCGCAATTCGGTGATGTGTAATACCGCTGGCTTTGAGCAACGTCCGCATTTCATGACTGACACGTGGGGCTTGGACAAGGGGGAGTCGTACCACTGGGATTCTATGATCGATCGACGGGAAAGGAAAGCACAGTTCATCAGTCTCCGTCATCGAGGGCATCCCGCGACGGTCAGACTCGGAATCGCTTACGCTGCAAGGTGACCTCATTCCCGGTGGAATTGTAGTCAACCTCGTCCATGAAGGCTCGCATCAGCATCACCCCACGTCCGAACGGGCGTGCCAGATTTTCTGGATCGGTCGGGTCGGGAAGCGTCGCGGGATCGAATCCTTTTCCATCATCGCGAATCACGAATGTTGCCTCTTCTGCGGTGAGCTTCAATTGCACTCGAATGCGTCGGTCGATCCATGGGGCCATTTGCCGACGTTCTTCCGCCAAGGCATAAAATGCCTGATGGTCCTGTTCCTTCAGTTCTGAACTGACCTCAAGATTACCATGATACATCGCATTCAACAGTGCTTCTTCCAGCGCGGTTCCTGTCCTTAAGCGATCCGTTCGATCCAGGCTCCAGACCTCGGCGAGAACTGTTTGAAAGTGTCGCGACATGGCCATTAACAGATTGACGTCGTTTTCGAGAACAAAGTTTTCCTGACGTACGCCGATTCGATTCATCAGTTCGGAATGTTTTCGACTCTCGTGCATGGCCGCTAGCACCCGGCGAACAGTATCGACCAGCATCGTCGCCAGCGATCGTTTGGGGACATAGCTGGAGGCCCCGGATTGCAGGGCTTCCACCGCAATTTCTTCGTTCCCTCGTGACGTCATCAGGATGACCGGGACGTGCGAATGACTTTTTCGCAGCGATGCGATCAGTTCCAAGCCGGTCATTCCCGGCATTTGCAGATCCGTCACAATGACATCGGGCGACGAAGCTTTGATCGCGGCCAGAGCGGCGTTGCCATCCACGGCTTCAATCACATTCCAGCCGGATTCCTGCAACAACAGGCCATTAGCCAGCTTCCTGTCGACGCTCGAATCGTCGACCACAAGAATGGTCGTCATTAGAGGCTTCCGCAAAACGAGTGAAGATCTGAAATCATCAAACGACTCCATCCTTTGGTCGATCAGGTGCCTTTTCAGGCTGATGGCTCACGTCGACGCCGCGAAAAGGATACGGTCCAATTCGATCGGCGTGAAGTCTACGAGACATTTGATTATCCTCTTC
Source organism: uncultured Schlesneria sp. (assembly GCA_903899985.1). Taxonomy (GTDB): domain Bacteria; phylum Planctomycetota; class Planctomycetia; order Planctomycetales; family Planctomycetaceae; genus Schlesneria. The sequence continues at coordinate 28,546 of CAIULL010000008.1, read as the reverse complement.
GATACGTGTTGAAACAATATTGCAGCCCAATCTTACTCCCAAAACTCGGAATGCAACGAATGGTTACACTCAAGCAGCGATTAAAAAACGGCGAATTTGTACGTATTTGCGGCGTTGGGAGGATGCCGCACCACAATTTGATCCATATTCTCGGGATGAGTGGCGGTTTTCATGGAATCTGGTTCGACATGGAACACGTCGGATTTTCGTCTCAGGAGCTCGAGATCCTGACGATGGCCGCTCGCGAACATGGCCTCGACACATTCTGCCGCGTCGCCCCGACAGATTACGCCACAGTGACTCGATGCCTTGAAGCGGGTTCCAGCGGCATCATGGCGGCTCAGATCTTCAGTGCCGAACAAGCGGAGGAATTCGTGCGCTGGTCCAAGTTCTCGCCTCGCGGCTGGCGTGGTCTGAATACGGGCGGATGGGACGCAAGATTTTCAATGATTCCTGCAGCTGAGTACACACGCAAGGCCAACGAAGAGACGTTCGTTGCGATTCAGATCGAAACGCTGGCGGCGATTGAACAGAGTGCCGCGATCGCGGCCATTGATGGCGTTGATGCCCTTTTCGTCGGTCCTTCAGACCTGAGTCAAAGTCTGGGAGTGACCGGTGAGTTCTTTCACGAGAAATGCCTGGCGGCGATCGACAAAGTGTCACAAGCCTGCCGTGACGCAGGGAAACCATGGGCTGCGGTGACCTTTAACCCGAAGCATGCCGAAATGCTGATCAGCAAGGGGTGTCAAATGCTCTCACCAACAAACGATGTTCGCTTGGCTGTTGCCGGAGTCAACGCAGTCAAAAATGACTTCGCCGATCTTTTTTCCCGGACCTCGACATAACAAAAATGCCAGCCTGAATGCCCCCAAATTGCTTGACCAACGCAATTCGCCAGTCATAACATGGACCGCGTTGTTATCGGGGTGGCGAGATGACTGGTCGATCAATACGAAATCCTGTCGAGGGGGCAAATTGATGAGTACGAAAAATGTTCGAGCTTGCTTGGTCATATTATCGTTGCTGAGTCTTGGGTTATTCGTTTCTGAAGTTCAGGCATCTGGTCCGGCAGTCGCGCAGCAAGCTGCGGTACACGCTCAGACCGCATTAACCGACGCCTCAATCGGATGGCACCGCTGGGGATGGGGTTGGGGCGGTGGCTGGGGTTGGGGCGGCGGCTGGGCACATCGTGGTTGGGGATGGGGCGGCGGCTGGGGGTATCCTGGGTTTGGGTATCCCGTCTATGGTTATGCCGGGTACGGTTATGTCCGTCCGGTCATTTACACCTACCCGACGTACACCTACGTGAGATATCGCGCACCTCGTTATTGTTGCGCATACACCTACACCTTGCCGACAAGCTGCTGCGACAATAACTCGATTAACACCACAACGACTTACACGGTCGCGGGAACGACTTATCCGGCACAACCTGTTGCCTACACGTCAACGTACTCGGGCGAATCAATCGCCGCGAATCGAACTGTCGTTTCGCCGATTTATACGGCCCGTACAACTGCTCCGACGAGCGTCAACGCAAATCGATCCAGCGTCGGATCTGATGTCTACACACCGACGTTGTCATCGCGCATGGCATCCGCCACAACAGCACAACCTGCGATTCGAAGCGTCGCTCCGTCCGTTTCAGCAACGTATCCTCCTGCTCCCGTGGCATACGCGACACCGGTTGCAGCCCCACAGCCAATTGCAAAACGCTCGACTTCAGTCCTTCATGCGGAATATCTGGCCGCATCAGCCGCGGCGGCTGAGGTCGCTCCGACGAAGGTGGCTGCGAGGACGAAGTAGTCGACCGTTAGAATCTCCTCCGAATCTCGTCGACGCTCGACGACACTCGTCGAATCTCGTTCCCAAGCTCCAGCTTGGGAACGCCTCTTCCCGAAGCTCCGCTTCGACGTCGCGGAATCGGGAGTGAGCTTGATCCTGTTTAGATGGGGAAGCGTGACTCGCTTCGAGCGAAGCAGAGCTTCGAAGACTTGCGTTCCCAAGCTGGAGCTTGGGAACGAGTAGAACGAAGCTGGAGCTTGGGAACGAGTAGAACGAAGCTGGAGCTTGGGAACGAGTCGAACGAGAAGACGAGTAAAACAAGTAAACGCTGCGGCAGAGAGTTGAAAGAGGTGTCGAATGACTCGGTCTCGATATCGTATTTTCGAGACCGAGTATCCATATTTCCTCACAAACACAATCGTCGGTTGGCTGCCTGTTTTTACACGGTCTGAAACCGTTGAAATCGTGTTTGAAGCATGGCGTTATCACCAGCAGAATTCAGAGCTCCAGATATTCGGCTATGTGGTGCTCGAAAACCACCTGCATCTGATCGCACGTGCTCCGAAACTGTCGGGCGTGCTTCAGAGTATGAAAAGCTTTACGGCGCGGCAGATCATCGATTTGCTGAAGCGGCGAAACGCAGAGGTGCTGCTTCAACAACTCCAGACCCACAAATTGGCACACAAGACAGGGAGTGACTTTCAGGTGTGGCAGGAGGGAAGTCATCCTCAACAGATTCAGAACGATGAAATGATGTGGCAAAAGCTGGAGTATATCCATAACAATCCCGTTGTTCGGGGTTATGTGGATGATCCGCTTCATTGGCGATATTCCAGCGCGAGAAACTATGCACGACGTCCAGGCCTGATTGATGTTGTCACGGATTGGATGTGAGCGAACGAGGTAACGCGCTCCCAACTCGCTAGCAACTCGTTCCCAAGCTCCGGCTTGGGAACGCCTCTTCCCGAAGCTCCGCTTCGACGTCGCGGAATCAGGTATGAACTTGATTCGGGACTTGTTTCGATGGGGAGGCGTGACCCGCTTCGTGCGAAGCAGAGCTTCGAAGACTTGCGTTCCCAAGCTTGAGCTTGGGAACGAGGTAACGCGCTCTCAACTCGCTAGCAACTCGTTCCCAAGCTCCGGCTTGGGAACGCCTCTTCCCGAAGCTCCGCTTCGACGTCGCGGAATCGGGAGTGAACTTGATTCGGGAATTGTTTCGATGGGGAAGCGTGACTCGCTTCGTGCGAAGCAGAGCTTCGAAGACTTGCGTTCCCAAGCGGGAGCTTGGGAACGAGTTGCGGGCTGGAGCTTGGGGCCGAGTAAACTCGCGGGTTACACCTTGGTCTGGGTCCACTTGCCGGCGAGATATCGCCAGGCAACGAGGGTTGATCGCAAAATATTATCCGCACCCATGCCCATCCAGGCTCCCAACAAACCGAGTTGCAGGTAAACCCCGCAGAAGTACCCGACCGATACGCGGACAATCACGTTCCCGATCAGCGAACAGTACAGCGGAAAACGCGTATCACCCGCCCCGCGCAGTGCGTTGACGTATACGATCAAGATGGCGTTAGGGACCTGAAAGCCCGACATCAGGCGAAACGCGGGGACACCCGCCGCAGCCACGGCGGGGTCGGAGTGCATCATCGCGTAAATCTGTGGTGCAAAAACAAAAAACAATACCGTCATCAAAACTGCGTACCAGACACATTGACTCAGCGCTTCGTGGCCTGCCGCTTTGGCTCGTTGAAACTGTCGTGCGCCCAGTGATTGGCCGACTAACGTTGCCGCGGCGATTCCAAAGGCCTCCACCGGAAGATACGAGAGAGCTTCAATTCGAACCCCGACGACATGTGCTGCGAAAGTTGCCCCGTCAAAACCATTCGGTGAAAGTCGAGCGATCACCATCAAAAACGAAAAATGCCCGATGAACGTACACAGGCCTCCGAGAGCCGCCGGGCCGCCAATCCGCAGAACTCGCCAGATCGTCTCTCGATGAAAGCCAAAGTCTGCTCGCGTCACATGCAATCGCGAGGTTCTGGAGAAGAGCAGCCAGGTCATCAGGACGGCGCCACACAGATGAGCGATCGTCGTTCCGATGACGATTCCCCTGACACCCAGTTGAGGAACGATCGTCAAAGACGGATTCTCGATTGATAAACCAAATGTGCATGCCGTCGAGACGATGATATTCACGAGGTTGGTCACGAGTAAGACTCGCAGCGGCGAAAGCATATCTCCCGAGCCCCGGAAAGCCGCCGACGCGATCAAGGTCCAGCCTGCAAAGAACTGACCACACGCATCGATTCGAAGAAACTCGACCGCGATTCGTAACTGCTCACCTTCCATATTCAGCAGGCGAGGGAAACCGGCAGCCAGAAGCTGCAGCAGCGAAAAAACGAACAGGCCCATGATGGGCAACATCGAAAGGGATCGGCCGGCGATCCGGCGTGCCTCGTCGAATCGGCCTGCACCCCATTCTCGAGCCACAACGGCTGAAGTCCCCGTCCCGACCAGGCTGAAGAGCATGGATGCCAGCCACGAGACATAGGCTGAAAGCCCGATCGCCGCGGTTTCTGACTTTCCGAGACGGCCAGAAAGGTAAACGTCAAAAAAGCCGACGCAGAACGTCAGCATCTGCTCGCAGAGAACCGGAAGCGCCAGTAAGAAAAGCTGACGCCGTAACCCGTCCGTCTCAGAGGAATTGGTGGCAGCGGGTTGGTCGGCGAGCATGCTCATTCGTTTAAGAGAATTTCGACGCAATGGTCAATCGATGCGGGATGGTAAACGCGATCCGTGACCGTGTCAAAACGCTTGTCTGTTTGTATTGTGTATACTCGGTTCGTCAGGTGGTGAGTGTCAGGACATCGGTACTACCCATCCGGTTCGCGCCATGAGCCCCGTGATTCCCTTGCACAGCCTGGGAAAACGGCTTCGTGACCGACCCTGTTCCCTGGCGAAATATCACGTGAAAATAAATTTTAAGGTTTGAATATGGCCGTTTCTCCTCTGGCTGGATTACCCGCTCCGTCATCGATGCTGATCGATACCGATAAACTGATTGCGAGTTATTTCGATCAAAAACCAGACCCGAGCAACAAATCACAGCAGGTCAGTTTCGGGACGAGCGGGCATCGCGGGACTTCGACCGACGGGACATTCACCGAATCACATATCATCGCGATTACGCAGGCGCTGATCGAATACCGCGAAGCAAACAAGATTGATGGACCTCTTTATCTTGGAAAAGATACGCATGCGCTTTCAGCGCCTGCCGAGCGAACTGCATTAGAGGTCCTGGCGGCTCACGGAGTCGAGACGGTTATTCAGAACGGAAACGGGTTTACCCCCACGCCAACGATTTCTCGCGCCATCCTCTGCCATAACCGGGGTCGAACGGACCATCTTGCCGACGGGATCGTCGTCACACCGTCGCATAATCCGCCCGAGGACGGCGGGTTCAAATACAACCCTCCAAACGGAGGTCCGGCTGACACCGATATCACGGGATGGGTTCAAAATCGCGCCAATGAATTGCTGAAAAGTGGTCTGGCCAACACAAAACGGCTGAGTTACGAATCGGCTCTCAAGGCGACTTCGACTCGGTCGCAAGACTTTGCCCGTGACTACATCAACGACCTGAAACATGTCATCGATCTCGATGTCATCCGGCACACCGGACTGAAGATCGGCGTCGATCCGCTGGGTGGAGCGGGCGTCGGATACTGGCAGCCGATTGCAGAGACCTACGGACTGAACATCACGGTTGTTAATCAGCAGGTCGACCCGAAATTTGCTTTCATGTCGGTTGACCACGACGGCAAGATTCGGATGGATTGCTCCAGTCCGTATGCCATGGCCAGTCTGGTTCAACTGAAAGACCAGTTTGACATCGCATTCGGGAATGATCCTGACACTGACCGACACGGTATCGTGACCAGGTCGTCTGGGCTGATGAATCCCAATCATTATCTCGCGGTCGCGATTCAGTATCTGTTTCAAAACCGATTGAATTGGCCGGGCAATGCGGGTGTTGGGAAGACTTGCGTCAGCAGTCAGATGATCGACTGTGTCGCGGCATCAATTGGCAGGACTCTCTACGAGGTGCCGGTTGGCTTCAAATGGTTTGTCGACGGTCTGTTTCATGGAACACTCGGTTTCGGCGGTGAAGAAAGCGCCGGCGCCAGCTTTCTCAGAATGGACGGAACGGCATGGTCGACCGACAAGGATGGCATTATCCTGGCCTTGCTTGCTGCCGAGATCACTGCCAAAACCGGACGCGATCCTGGTCTCCATTATCGCGATCTGGTGGCTCAGTTTGGTGAGCGGCGATACACGCGAATCGATCAGCGAATTACGGCCGAAGAAAAGGACCGTTTCAAACATCTGAACCCTGCCGCGATCACATCGACGACACTGGCAGGCGAGTCCATCACAGCCAGGTTGAGCGAAGCACCGGGAAACCATAAGCCGATTGGCGGCGTGAAAGTCGTGACCGATCAGGGCTGGTTTGCTGCCCGGCCATCGGGAACTGAGGCCATTTATAAGCTTTACGCCGAAAGCTTTCGCGATGACGAACACCTTCAGCGGATTGTCACGGAAGCTCGAGAAATTGTGGGCCACGCATTGAGCGCCAGCTAAGCGTTTTAGTGACCGAAACGAAATAGTAAAAAGCGAGGCCCGATTGTGCGATTGTTGATCTCAGGTGCAACATGCGTTCTTCCGACGGGTCAGGCCCGTGTCGATCTGCTGATCGAAAACGGAAAGATTCTCGGTATCGATCCCCCGCAAGGTGCTTCGGTCGACGAAACGATTCGTGCGGATGATCTGGTTGTGATTCCAGGAGTTGTCGATGATCAGGTTCATTTTCGCGACCCTGGCCTGACCCATAAAGAAGATCTGCGCACGGCAACACGCGCCTGTGCCAAGGGGGGCGTCACGTCGTTTCTGGAAATGCCGAACACCAAGCCGACCACGACGACGTGCGACCGCCTGGCCGAGAAGCTGGCGCTCGCCAGCGAAAAATGCATGGTCAATTATGGTTTTTACATCGGTGCCACTCCGGCGAATCTCGACGAATTGAAAGCGGCGAAACGGACTCCGGGGATCAAGATTTTCATCGGATCGAGCACCGGAGACCTGCTGGTGGATGATCAGCAGGCCCTGGAACGAATCTTTGCTGAGACAACATTACCGATCTGTGCCCACTGTGAAGATGAGGCCACCGTCAAGGCGAACAGCCTGCGACTGGGTGGTGGCTCAAAATACGAAGACCATTCCCAGATTCGTGACGAAGCGGCTGCGGTCATCGCCACTAAGCGAGCCTTGGACCTGGCGATTCGACACCGGCACCGGTTTCACGTTCTGCATGTCTCGACCGCGGCGGAAACAGAGTTTTTGAGAGATCCACAGGGGCTGATCACTGCGGAAGCCTGTCCGCATCACCTCTTTTTCAATGTCGATGACTATGAGCGATTGGGGTCGCTGGTGCAGATGAATCCGTCAATCAAGACATCCGCAGATAATGAAGGGCTTTGGCGAGCATTAAAAGACGGACGAATTCAGGTGATCGCCACCGATCATGCTCCGCATACACTGGAAGAAAAACAGCAGCCCTATCCAAAATCTCCCTCAGGTCTCCCGGCTGTTGAAAACTCGCTTGCACTGATGCTCGACTGCGTGAACGCCGGCATCTGTTCTTTGGAAAGTGTTGTTCATTGGATGTGCGATGCGCCAGCCCGTGTGTGGGATATGGAGGGGAAAGGGAGGATCGCAGAAGGTTACGACGCCGACCTGGTTCTGGTGGATCTTGGCAAGAAGCAGACCGTTCGGAATGAAAACCAGGAAACAAAATGCCGCTGGAGTCCCTGGGACGGGGTCACGCTGCAAGGCTGGCCGGTGCGAACGATTGTCGGAGGCAAAACGGTCTTCCTGGATGGAAATTTCGACGAATCCATTCGCGGCACGGAAATCACCTTCGATCATGCAAAAGGTGGCTACTGGGCAATACCCAACAACGACGCGTAGCGGCGAGGACCAGCCTGGGATCTCCTCCACAAAAGCGCTGATGCGACCGCTTCAATCGGCCCATTGAAGCGACAACGAAGAGGACGTTGGAATGATTTAAAATCATTCTGGAAAACGAAATCGGGGTCTGGAAACCGCCCCTGTGATCAGCACGCGATCGCGTTTGTAATTTCTTCCAAAACTGGTGTTGACAAAAAAGCCCGTTTTTACATGCGCAGGGCCGAGGTGTTCTCCCTGGAAGGGATCAAACAGCCTGTTTCATTGGGATTTGCAAAAATTCCGTGACTGGCGCCACGGTCTGGCATTCCGGTTGCATTAGTGGAAATCTCATAAGGCGGATCAATGTCGACCGCCTGACAAACAGGTTGACGCGAATCATCAATCTGATTCGCCAACAAAAAACGGGATGCCAATCATGCTTGTTCTCTCACGGAAGATTTCGGAATCGATTCAGATCGGCAATGACATTGTGATCGTGGTGACCCAGATCGCAGGCGGAAAGGTCAAACTCGGAATTCAAGCCCCCGCTCACATCCGAGTTCTGCGCGGCGAGTTGACAAGAACCTCGCCGCTGTCGTCAATGACGACTGAGAGCCCTGTCGAAGAGATTGCACCAGTGGAAGCAGACACATTTGCTTCGGATGAAGTTCCAGCAGAGGATGTCCCGGCACTCGACTTCAGCACGGATTACGCCGCACAAATCGAAGATCAAATGCGATGTGTCATGGCTGTGTGACGGCCCGGCTGGACGCGTCGAGACCCATTCAAATCTCAACTGATGGCTTCAAATTCGTCGTAACTCATCGATTCACGCAGCTTGGTCAGCGAGCTCAGTGCGATTTGACGAACTCGCTCTTTACTAAGGCCCATTCGTCCGGCAATGTCCGCGAGGCTTTGGCCGCTCGGTTGACCCTCTAACGCGAATCGAGCAGTGACAATTTCACGTTCTCGCTCGGAGAGCGAGGATAACAGTCTTCGAACAGCTGCCATCCGCGTTTCCTGAGCTGCCTCAGTCGTCAGCGTGGCGGACTCTCTGTCAGGAAGATTTTCCAGTGAGGGAGAATCTTCCCCGGTGGAGACGTCGAGAACAGTTCTTGCCCGTTTCAGAAATCGCAACATCTGATTGCGGATTGCCCAGGTCGCGTATGTACTGAAGCGGTTTCCCAGGCTGATGTCGAACAGTTCCACGGCACGGATCAGCGGAGGCATCCCCTCACTGATCAGATCGGACATCTCATCAATTGATCCTGTCAATTTCTTTGCGAGAGAAATGATCAATCGCACGTTACCCTGAACGATATGATTTCTTGCCTGCAGGGCTTCTGCCATATCGGCTTCAATTCGGGCGACCAGTTTTCGGTCGGGCTGGCTCAAATCCAGTAATCGACGGTTTCTTTCTGCCCGAAATTTGACGAAATTCATCCAGGTAAACCAGTAAACTTCTTCGTCATGCGTCAACAATGGTGTCTGCACAAGCCCCGACACGAAAGCGATTCCGGGTTCAGTTCGAGCGAAAACCGGGGGTTGATCGAGTGATCCTGGTCGAAGTTTCCGCATGACTTGGACGGCGTCGGGCCGTTCGAAGTCGGAATGCGGGACAAACTCAATGGTTTGTTCCATCAAATGCCGAGTTCGCTCGATTAACTCCTTTGGAAATCGAGGCTTACGCGATGGTGTTGCAGACTTTGGGGAATCGAATTCCTCGCGAAAACACTTGCCAGCCTTTTGGGCGCTTCGCAAACCAGCCATGTGACAGCAACCTCCTGCACAATTCGACGAGCACGGAATCGAGTCACCCATTTCGGGATTTCTCGCTCGTCATCAAGAAAGCGTTTCAATCAGCTTTCAACTGAGACACCAACGACAGGCTGTCCGCACAGGACTGTCACAGCGGTCTAACCGTAGATTGATTCAGAAATTAACCCTGCCCGTGATTTCGTTTTAAGAAATTTTTCAGCAAATCCGAGGTAGGGGCGACCCGGAAGGCTCGTCGAGCACAACCTCCCGTCCGATCCCTCTCACCACGAGAACAGGGTTGTTTTGGCGGGGTTTAACCCGACCGATCACTGCCGCCTGATTCGTCACCGCATGCTGGCGCAACAAATTCAGTGTGGATTCAACCAATTCAGGTGGCGTGGCGAGGACAAATGTTCCCTCGTTTGCAAAATTGAGCGGATCAAGCCCCAGCAACTCACAGACTCCACGCACGCCATCAGCGACGGGGATCGCAGATTCGTTGATGATACAAGTTAATCCCGATGCGTCAGCCCATTCCTGTAACACGGCCGCCGCACCACCGCGAGTCGCATCCCGAACGGCACGAGGAGTCAGCCGTGCCGCATAAAGGGAAATAAGCGGCTGAATGAGAGAAGCACAATCACTGTTAGGGAGCGGGTCAAAGTCAAACTTTTCCCGAGCACACAAAATCGCCGCTCCGTGGCAGCCAATCGGGCCGCTGACGATCAATACGTCATCCGGTTGAAGTGATCGAGGGCCGGGTGGCGCAGGTTCTCGTATTTCGCCGACCCCCGACGTTGTGATAAAGAGTTTGTCTGCTGCCCCGTGGGGGACAACTTTTGTGTCACCCGTTACGATCGAGACCTTTGCCACCGCTGCTGCGGCCTGAATACTGTCGAGGACCCGGTCCAGCACCGACCACGGAAGCCCTTCTTCAATAATCAACGAAAGGCTCAGCCATCGAGGGATCGCGCCCGAGACGGCCAGGTCATTCGACGTGCCAAAAACCGCGAGTTTCCCAATATCCCCCCCGGGAAAAAATAACGGGGTCACCGTGTACCCGTCGGTCGAAAAGGCGAGTTGGCGACTGTCTGTCGTCAACAGCGCGGCATCTCCCAACTGGTTCAACTGGTCGTTGGAAAATCGAGTCAGTATCCGCTCGCGAATCATTCGTCGCGAAAGGCGCCCCCCCTCGCCATAAGCCAGTGTGATCCGCTCGCGATCATTCTCGCTGGGAATCGGACAACCCGGTACGTCATCTTGTCGGCTGATCTGACTCAAGTTCGTACCTCGATCGGTCTCGCATAGCGGAAGTACGCGCTACATGCCCCTTCTGAGGAGACCATCGGAGCACCCACGGGCGTCTCCGGAGTGCAGGCGTTGCCGAATAACGGACACTCAATCGGCTTGATCCGTCCGGTCATCACATCACCACTACGGCATTCACCATCGCTCGACAAAAGGGCTTCAGCCAGACCAAAACGAGATCGCGCATCGAAGTCTTGCAGCGCTGGTCGCATCACCAGACCCCCATCAGCGATCTCACGAAATCCTCGCCACGGAACGGTCGCCACGCAGTAAACTTCGTCGATCAACCGCTGTGCATGCAAATTACCTTCCGGCTGCGCCGATCGAGAGTATTCATTGCAAAGTTGCGGCTCACCCGACTCGAGCAGTTGAACGGATCGGGTCAGGCCGGCGAGTAAATCCATGGGCTCAAATCCCGTCACGACAACGGGTACGCGGAACTGGTTGACGAACTCCGAATAATGAGCATACCCGGTCACCGTACAGACGTGTCCTGCCGCCAGCATTCCCTGAATGCGATTTCCCGGCAATTGCATCACAGCGCGCATGGCTGGCTCGACCCGCACGTGATTTGCCAGCAGGCTGAAATTCTTCAGTCCAAGCTGGCGTGCCTGCAAGACGGCCAGGGCCGTTGCCGGAGCGGTCGATTCAAATCCCACAGCAAAGAAAATGACCTGCTTTTCAGGTTCCCTCACGGCCAGTTGGACAGAATCAGCGGGCGAATAAACGATGCGGATATCAGCCCCCCTGGCCCGTGCCTGAAGCAGACTCCCCCTTCGACCGGGGACTCGCAACATGTCTCCGAAACTTGTCATGATGACGTCAGGACGATTTGCCAGTTCAACGGCGTCGTCAATCGCTTCAGCGGGTGTGACGCAGACCGGGCATCCAGGGCCATGCACCAGGTCCAGAACATCCTCGAGTTCCTGCTCGATGCCGTGTCGAAGTAATCCGTGGGTCTGGCCGCCACAGACATCCATGATTACCCACCGACGAGTGATCATCTTTCGCAGTTCAGCAAGCTGAATTTTCAGCCGTGTCGGATCTCGATACTCATCAACAAACTTCATTTTGATCCTGACATCGTTTCTTTCATCTGAATCTTAAGTTCAGTCGTTCGGAATTCCGCACGCTTAAAGAGTGTTCGCTGTTCGAAATCGATTGTGGTCCGTAGGCTATTCGCAGTCTCGCACCTTCAGGGGTTTATGCATGCTGCACGTTTTCGAAAGTGATCATCCACTCGTCCGATATCATCTTACGCAACTGCGTGACAAAAACACGTCGCCAGTAGAGTTTCGCGCCTTGATGCGAAGACTTTCTACCCTGCTTGCTTACGAAGCCACATATGATCTTGATGTTCGTGATCGTTCAATTCAGACACCACTGACATCGATGGTCGGGGCGGAACTTGCTCCGAAGATTGCACTTGTTCCGATTCTGCGTGCGGGGTTGGGAATGGTCGATCCCATTCTCGATCTGATCCCTGACGCCGAAGTCTGGCATTTGGGTCTGTACCGGGACGAAGCGACCGCGCAACCCGTGCGATATTACAATAAGCTGCCTCAATCAAACCCCGTCGACGTCGCGTTGATCCTCGACCCGATGCTCGCCACCGGTGGCAGTGCAACGGCCGCCATTGAATCGTTGACAGAATGGGGTGTGAGATCAATCAAGCTCATTTCCGTGATTGCCTCGCAAGCGGGGGTCGACGCAGTCGTGAAACGATTTCCTGAGGCCCAGATCTTCGTTGGTGCGATCGACCCTGAATTGAATGCCATCAAGTACATCGTCCCCGGATTAGGAGACGCGGGTGATCGGACGTTTAACACGCTCAGATACCTCGAATGAGCCTCCCCGTGTGTGAATGCCGTTTGTATCAATGCCTTCTGTGAACATGGGTACCTTGTTTCTCTCGTGAGCCTGATCTTTCCATGGAACGCTTCATCAGCTTGTTCGGTTACGTGGTCATGCTGCTGCTGGCATGGTTAATGAGTTCCCATAAGCGAATTATTCCCTGGCGAGTGCTGATCGCGGGGACGATCATGCAATTCGTTTTTGCCATCCTGATTCTGAAGACCACGTTGGGGCTGATGTTTTTTGCCTGGATGGGTGATGTCTTTACATCGCTGCTCGACTTTTCCGACACGGGGGCACGATTTGTCTTCGGAGACAGCTTCAAGGAATTCTTTTTCGCCTTCAAAGTGTTGCCAACGATCATCTTTGTTTCGTCGCTGATGTCGGTTTTGTACTACATCGGCCTGATGCCATGGATCGTCAACGGCCTTGCATGGCTCATGCAGCGAACATTAGGGACATCAGGGGCCGAGACTCTGTCTGCGAGTGCTAACGTCTTTCTGGGACAGACGGAAGCTCCGCTGCTGATCAAGCCATACATCGCCAAAATGACTCTTTCAGAACTCAATGCGGTCATGATTGGTGGATTCGCCACGATTTCAGGTGGTGTTCTGGCGCTTTTCGTGGGGATGAAAATTCCTGCCGGTCACTTGATCACGGCCTCTGTCATTTCTGCTCCAGCCAGCCTGATGATTGCCAAGCTGATGCTGCCAGAAACGGAAACTCCTGCGACGTATGGAAATGCCAAGCTCGAAGTCCCTCCGGCGGGAGTCAATTTGATCGATGCCGCAGCCAATGGCGCCGCCGACGGGATGAAACTGGCACTCAACGTTGCGGCCATGCTGATGGCGTTCATCGCGCTTATTGCGATGGTCGACAAGGGACTGGCCATGCTGGGGGAGTTGATCGGCCAGGCGTGGTCTCTCAAAGATGGGTTCGGTTACGGATTCGCTCCGATTGCCTGGCTGATGGGGATCGAATGGAAAGACTGCCTGAAAGGTGGCGAACTGCTTGGGCTGAAAATGGCCTTGAACGAGGTGATCGCCTACGGTGAACTTGCCAAATGTAAAGATCAAATCACGGAGCGGTCATTTGTCATTCTCACGTACGCACTGTGCGGTTTCTCAAACTTCAGTTCGATCGCCATCCAGATTGGTGGTCTTGGCGGCATGGCCGAAGAGCGAAAAGGTGACATCGCGCGCCTCGGACTTCGTGCCATGCTCGGCGGGATGCTCTCGTGCTGCCTGACCGCCTGCGTCGCAGGCGTGATCCTTTAAAAAACTCTCGTTCAATTTTTGCGGAACGACCGGTCGATATAGGCCAACAGAGTCGATCGTCAAAGCTTTCTCAATCGGCAAAGTCCGCCGGTGCGGAGGCCGTTTCGGCATTCGATTCGCGAAAAACAAAGATTAACGAAACCTCACCCCCCCCGCGGGGGTGGTCACCGGGCCTTTGCCCTAGCGGGCCGGGGCGATGACAACGGGTTCGTCTCGAATTGCGGTAGGAAGACGATAGGGCAAAGGCCCGTTAACCACCCCCGCAGGGGGGGTGGGGTTGCGTTGGGATGTGGGGTTACGTTTCTTTGGGGTGACAGATTTGCAATTGGAACCCGCAAGAATCGAATCATTACTGGATCACGCCTGGCGATTAATCAGCCAGTTGCGCCAATGGTTCGCTGCGTGGTCGCTCAGATCAAGCGACCACGATGGTCTGGTGGAATTGATCCGCAGCCTGCAAGTGCTTTGGATCAAAGCCGATGATCTGGATCTGAAAAGATTGGCTCGAAACAGCCTGGCGATTGAGCAGTTTCTGGAACGATTCTGCGCGGGAAAGCTGGAACTCACAACTGAAAACCTGAATGATGTGACAGCCGCCGTGGGAAGCCTGCAGGACTTGCTGCTTGGTCTGGAAGCGATGCGTGAGGAACCGTTCATCACCGATTTGACATCGTTACAGAAATTAGAACGGGATACCCTGAAAGGGTTCTGGTCAAACCCAACAAACAGGACAATCGAAGTCGCTCCCGCAGCCAACGATACGGCTCACGGTACTGTCATCGCGCATCCTCACGCGAATCAGCGGGAAATTGTCCCCACTCCGTCGCATCCGCGATTGACGTCTGAGATGGGGCTAAATGCGTTGACTTCAGTCGTTGGGAATTCGACCGCTGCAAGTACTGATTTGAATAAATTGGCGGCGACCGAACCCTGGTCCGCGGCGATGTGTCATGTCCTTTCCGTTCGAGAATTCCAATCGGCGGCAGAAGTTATCCGCATTTCTGACAACTCGACGATGGCCACTCCGTCCGATGTCAGCCTTCAAGCGGGCTCAGTAACAATTGCCGTCCCGGAACCCGTTGAAGAGACGATCGAGCTACGCCGAGTGCTGATCATCGAAGATTCGCTGTTCTTCCGAAACCTGATTGGCATGGCCTTGCGATCGGTCGGATACGATTCTGATTCCGTAAAATCGGACGCAAACGCGTGTGCAAGCATTCAGAACGAGCGGTCATCGGCGTATTGTGCGATTCTGATCGGTGAACCGGTCACAACCGAGGTCGCAGATGCGGTAATGTCCCGTCAAACAGCGAGCGGCATTCCCGTGATTCGACTGACGACATCGGATAACGACGAGTCATTCCCGTTCACCGTGGATGCATCCGTTTCCAAGTCCAATCCACGCCAATTGATCGCAGCACTCAATCACCTGTTGAATCCGACAACCAAATCGGTTTCATCGCACGTGGAAATGGATTTCGCACTATCAGCTCGCGTTCACGACGCGGAGTTGCGGGTCGGTTGAGTGTTCCGGCCACCACCAAACGAAACCCCACCGGGCCCGCCCCGGTGGTCAAGGGGCCTTTGCCCTAGCTCGTTCGTGGATAGTTGCGCAATCAAGTCTAATCGGAGTGAAAATACGTACCAGCGGGGCGGCGGATGATTGCATTGTCGTGAAAAATCGGTATCGAAAAGACGCTAGGGCAAAGGCCCGTTAACCACCCCCGCAGGGGGGGTGGGGTTTCGTTTTCGTAATTCCGGGCAATAAACTTGCTACGTTGACTTTGATGTTACGCTGGATGAAACGCCGTTTTTTTGGGTGTAACGCAAGGTCGTCGTGGGAATACGCCGTTTGATCGCCATGCCCCACCCTGCTCTTCCGGGTTCGCCTGCTGGAATGAGTCGCTTCGGATAGTTACACTTCCGGGCCGAATGATGCTCACTCCCGGGCATCATCTTAGACGTTGCTGATCATTATCAATTACCAAAAATCCTTGACGAGTCGAATTCGCCATGAAAGCCATCGCCGTACTTCCCGGAAAGCCCAACAGCGTCCACCTTCGAGAGATTCCCGCTCCGAAACTTCACGATCAGCCACAGCCGCATGTGTGCAAGATTCCTGAAGGGCGAGCGGTTCTGGTCAAAACGCTGCAAGTCGGCGTCGATGCAACCGACCGCGAAATCAACGAAGCGCTGTATGGAAACGCTCCTCCCGGCGGCGAACACCTCGTCATCGGTCACGAAAGCTTCGGTCAAGTCCTGGAAGTTGGCAATAAGGTCACGGAACTGAAGCCTGGCGATTATGTCTCGTGCACCGTCCGTCGACCCGGTGGATCGATGTTTGACAAGATCGGACGAAATGACATTACCAGCGAAGAGGTCTACTTCGAACGTGGCATCAATCTCTGTCACGGTTACATGACCGAGTCATTCGTCGACGACGCCGAATATATGGTCAAGGTCCCTGTGAATCTGAAGCATCTCGGCGTTCTCGCGGAACCAGCCAGCGTTTGCGCGAAGGCGATCGACCAGGCCTATCTCGCTCAACAACGTCTGCAGGTCTGGAATCCCAAACGAGCTTTCGTCATGGGGGCCGGTCAGATTGGTTTGCTCGCCACGATGATGTTGAAACTGCGAGGAATGGAAGTTTACACGGTGGCGACGCGCCCCGGCCCACATCGTAAGCAGGAAATTGCCGAAGCGTATGGTGCGACGTATGTCAGCACCAAACAGACCTCACTGCACGATCTGGTGAAAAAGGTCGGCAAGCCCGACCTGATTTTCGAAGCGACCGGCAATGCCGAAGTCTGCTTCCGCTCGATGGAAATTCTCGCTCATAACGGAGCACTCATCTGGACCAGCATCACTGGCGGCAAACACGACGTGACAGTCGATGGTGCCAAGATCAATCTCGAATGGGTCCTCGGCAATAAGTTGCTGGTCTCCAGCGTGAACGGCAACCGCCGTCACTTCGAAATGGGAATCGCGGACCTGGCTGTAGGCGAACTGACATACCCCGGAGTGACGGAACGAATCCTGACAAACCCCGTGGCCGGCCTCGACAATTACAAAGAAATGATGCGACTGTTAGTCGAAGAAAAAGAAGCCATCAAGGTCTTCGTAAACGTCGCGTGATTTTATAAAAAACGACCTAACGCAACCCCACCCCCGCGGGGGGGGTGGGGTTGCGTTGCGTTTCGATAGGGGTTGTTGATTAAAGCCTTCCAATGCCATCAAAAGTTTCCATCAAGGTGATTGCTGGCAGTCTGGAAGGAAAAACCTTCGAGTTTCAAGAACGCGCAACCTGCCTGATCGGTCGAGGAAGCGCATGCCAGCTACGGCTGCCCAGCACCACCGAAATCGACCGCAGGTGTTCTCGCCATCACTGCCTGTTAGACATTAATCCCCCCGACATCCGCATCCGCGACCTGGGGAGTCTTAACGGAACGAAGGTCAACGACGAGATCATTGGACGGAGAAAAAAGGGTCAAACGCGTGAGGATGCAGCGCGCATCAAGTATCGCGAACACGACTTGAAATCGGGTGACCAAATCACGGTCGGGACGCTCGTGTTCCAAACCGAGATCTTCATTCCCAAGGTCTGCACCTGCTGTCAAAAGGAAATCCCCGATGACCAGAGCGCAACGGGAAATCCCGACCCGGAAGACTCACGCTGTGAAGATTGTCGAGTCATCATCGAGACCACCCAACCATATCAGCAGCCACCGAACGAGGTGCAGCAGTGTACGCAGTGCGGCAGAGATGTCGCCGACGAAATGGGAACCGGTCGCCACGGAGAATTCATCTGCAGCGCCTGTCAGGCCGAACCGCTACAGCTCATTCGGCGCCTGCTGGCAGACGCGCGCTCCGGCGAACACGATCTGAAATCGATTAAGGATTACGAAATCGAAAAACGTCTGGGCAAAGGGGGCATGGGAGCGGTCTACCTCGCACGGAACACGATTTCCGGCGAACGAGTGGCTCTCAAGGTGATGCTCCCTCAGGTCGCGGCCAACGAATGGACTCGCAAACTGTTCCTCCGCGAAATCAAGAACACTGCCGCCCTGAATCATCCTCATATTGTCCCGGTATACGATTACGGTCACTCGCAAGGAATGTTCTTTTTCACGCTCGAACTCTGCCGGTATCGCAGCGTCGACCGCGTGATGAAAAACCAGGGAGGCGTCCTGCCCGTTCGACGAGCGATCAAGATTACACTCCAGGCGCTCGATGCCTTAGAGTACGCCCATAACGTCGATGTCGAGGTAGAACTTCTCGACGGCAGCACCAGGCGAGCACACGGTCTCGTCCATCGCGACCTGAGTCCCCAGAACATTCTGCTGACGGGAAGTCCGTCTGAATTGATCGCCAAAGTGAGCGACTTCGGCCTGGCCAAAGCATTCGACACCGCGGGACTAAGCGGGATGACTCGTTCAGGTGCGATGGCGGGGAAGCCGTATTACATGCCACGCCAACAAGTCGTTGATTATTTGAACGCCAAACCCGAAGTCGACGTCTGGGCCATGGCGGCCTGCCTGTATCAAATGCTAACAGGAAAGCCGCCGCGCAATTTCATCAAAGGCCTCGATCCCTGGATCGTAATTCTCGAAACGGCAGCGATCCCAATCCGCGAGCGAGACAAGTCGATCCCCAAACGCCTGGCCGAAGTGATCGACGAAGCCCTCCAGGATAAACCAAAGATCCGGTATCAATCAGCCCAAGAATTCAGAGAAGCATTAATAAACGTAACCTGACGAAACCCCGCGCCTGAGGGATATGGTTGGGTTGCCGTCAAGAACTTCTGGGAGAAAAGGGGACTTTTGGCCGAGAGGACTAGGACGCGACAGATTTTACGAATTTCGAACAAGCGTGAATCAGAACAAGATCTTTCGATTGGAGCTCCCGAACGCTAGTTTTTGTCTGTCGCGTCCCAGATTGTGATACCGTGTTCGCCTCCGCAGGCGACTCGACGTCCGTCCGCGCTGAACGCAACACATCTTCCGCCGCCCTCAAGGGTAAGTACCTCTTGGCCAGTTGTAACATCCCAGAATTTAACCCCTTTTTCCCCGATACTCGCAATTCTTCGTCCATCCGGGCTAAACACGGCGTCATTACACTCGGTGTCAATAGTGAGGTTCAGCTGAAGGGTTGTTGCATCGCGCACCTCAATCATCCGTCCGGAGCAGACGGTTTGCGACCCACTGGCGGAAAATACGGCTTTAGTGCAGAATCCCTTGGTACTAATAAACGGCTTACCGTCGGTTGCGCTCAACAACTCAATAAATCCGTTCCATGCGACACACAATATCTTCTGTCCATCAGGACTAAAAACAACACTGCCAACACCGTTTATTTTATCGCCGATAGAAAAACACAAATCACCGGTCGCGACATCAAAAACACCTAACCAATCGCGATTTCCGACGACGATCCGGCTCCCATCTGGGCTGAAAGCCGCAGATGACATTTGACATTGCAAAACGAAAATGTCTTCTCCTGTTTCCAGGTTCCATAAAGTCGCTCTATTTTCGGCTCCGCCGGTTGCAATTGTTTTTCCGTCGGCGCTTATGGCCAACGCGGTGATATGATCTGAGTGGCCTTTGTACGTAAGGGTGTTTCCACCGGTCGTTAAGTCCCACACTTTCACCGTTCGGTCCCAGCTTCCGCTTACAATACGCTTTCCGTCGGGCGTAAATGCTATACAACGGATGTCGGAATGCCCAACGAGCGTAAGCGGACTTTGTGTTGCGTTTTCTTTCCAAATCTTGACCAGGTTGTCGTTGCTTCCAGTGACAATCTTTCGCCCATCGGGGCTGAACGCTACCGCATTGACGCTTCCGGAATGCCCCCGGAGCGTGAACAGTTCCCGCCCATCGAATGCGTTCCACAATTTGACTCTCGTGTCTTGACCTCCTGTCAGGATATGTTTTTCGTTTGTGCTGAACACCGCGCACTTTACCACACCTGTGTGCGCCGGTATTGAGAGTGTTTCTTGAGCGGTCGATAGATCCCAGACTTTAATCACCCCGTTGCTACTACCGCTTATGATCTTCTTTCCATCCGAATTGAATACGACGCTGGTAAGCGTGTCGTTATGCCCAATTAATGTAGATTCGTCTTTATCGTCGGATAGGCTCCGGACTTTTATCGCGTTTACCGGATCAACGCTCGCTGCCCGCTGTCCGTCGCTGCTAATAACGATTTTGGTTACCGCATTTAGGTCCACGTCGAGGAGTTGGTGACCTGTTGCCGTGTCCCATACAGTAATCGCGCCCCGGGGCGCACTTGGAAACACCGCGCGAATCTTCAGTTCAGGAAGCTCAATCTCTCCACAAATTAGACGCTTCTCATCCGGCGAGAACCGGATGGAAGAAATAGATTTGGCCTTTCTGTCGAGCGAAACAATTTCCGCTCCTGTAGTTCCGTCCCACACCGTGACTATCCCGGAGCGTCGCTGCTGGAATGTAAGCTGGGCCGGCGGAATAAGAACGGCGCCGCTAGCAATCATCGACCCATTCGGGCTAAACTCGACATTCGAAATAATAGGGGATAATCCTTCAGCGCTGTGCTTGAGTGTGCGGATTTCCCCGCCAGTGTTCGCGTCCCAAACCTTGATAACGCCGTGAGCATCTCCACTGACGATACGCTTTCCGTCCGTACTGAATGACACACAAGAAACCGGGCCATTGTGGCCGATGAACGCCTGTTGTCCGCCATATACGAGCCGGCGCCAATAAAACCATTCAAACCCGCGTGGGTCGTCATCGTCTGGGTTCTTTTGCGATGTTTTAGTCAAACGATTCCGCAGGCTTACGAAGTCATTCTGGTCCCAATCTCGCTGGACGAGGTTCATCTCGGAGATGTAGGCATTTCGAAATGCGCGATTGGACTCTGCTCCGGCACGGTCTCGCTCACGCAAAGCGATTTCTTTTTGCCGATTAACCTCAATCGCCTGATCTTCGGCACGGCGAGCCTGCTCTCGTGCCTCCGTTGCATTGTTTTCTGCAAGCTGCTTCTGGTTTGTCGCTTCTTCATCTTTTTGACTTGCTCGTCGCCTTTCTTGATCCAACCGGACGGCAGCGAATGAGGATATGATCGCCACCAGAAACAGGAGTGCTCCTACGGAACTCGTCAGCGCAGCAACCAATGGATTCCTTCTACTCCAGCGAATTCCGCGTTCGACAATCGTCGTCCGTCGCGCAGTGATCGGTTCATCCTGCAACCAACGCTCCAAGTCATCCGCGAACTCCTGGCAGTCAGCAAATCGTTTCTTCGGCTCTTTCGCCATCGCTTTCAGGCAGATCGTTTCCAAATCTCGCGGGACTTTTTTGTTAAGGCTTCTTGGTGCGGGTGGTTCCTGCTTAATGACGAGCGACATCACAATCGCAGCGGGACCGCTGAACGGGCGCTGGCCGCAGAGCATTTCGAACAGGATCACTCCCAGGCTGTATTGGTCGCTCGCAGGTCCGACATTTTCGTTGTTGTGCGCCGCTTGTTCGGGGGACATGTAAGCCGGAGTGCCGAGGACTGCTTCGTTCATCGTCAGCTTCTCGGCGGATTCCTGAATCCGAGCCAGGCCGAAGTCCATCAGCAGCGGTTCTCCCTTTGCGTCGAGCATGATATTGGCTGGCTTGACGTCACGATGCACGATTCCGTTTTCGTGAGCGTATTGCAAAGCTCGGGCCAGTTTCATCACGAGTGTTGCCGCTCGGCGGAGATCGGGCCGCTTTTCTTCGATCGCTTTCTCTAGCGTACGGCCTTTGATGAAGGCCGAGACGATGAAGATGTTGTCGCCGTCCAGGCTGGCTTCGAAGACCGGGACGATGTTGGGATGATGCAATTGACCGGCGGCTTTTGGTTCCCGCAGGTAACGCTGTTTGTCTCGTTCGGATGAGAGCAGGCCGGGATTGGGGACCTTGACCGCCACTTCGCGTTCGAGAACCGGATCGTAGGCTTTATAGACCGTGCCGAATGCACCGGCTCCCAGTTTGTCCAGGATTTGAAACCGACCGATTTGGGCTGGTAACGTGTCGCTGGAGGAGATTCGGCTTTTTGAACCGGATACGGATTCGGAAACGGAACGGCGGGATTGAGGCGCGTCGGCTCCGGTCTGCACACGAAATGCGTTGCCGCATGATTTGCAGGTGGCCTTGCGACCGAGTGATTCTTCGGGCAACTGGTAGGCTTTGCCGCATTCCGGACACGAAACAGCGATCGGCATTGGTGGCCCTTTTCAATGTGTGATCACTTCGTTTGCTGCGGCTGATGTTGAGGACTTTGAAACCCCACCTCCCCTGCGGGGGTGGATTTCGGGCCTTTTGCACCAGCCGTTATGTGTTGATGTTATCGGTGGTGGTTGGGTGATTGCAATTGCTAGGGCAAAGGCCCGTTAACCACCCCCGCAGGGGGGGTGGGGTTTCGGATTCAATTCTCAAACGCAACCCCACCGGGCCTGTTCCGGTGGTTAACGGGCCTTCGCACCAGCGGGCCGGGCGATGATAACGCTTTCGTCTTGAATCGAGGTAGGAAGACGCACGGCGCGAGGTAGGAAGTCGCTAGGGCAAAGGCCCGTTAACCACCCCCGCGGGGGGGGTGGGGTTGCGTTTTTCTATGGGTTTTTAGGGGGTTTCGATTAATGACGATAACAACGCGGACGCGTAGACTCGGTGGCCGAAGTCGCTGGGGTGGTTGACTCCGTTGCCGGTCAGGTCGCAGTCTCGTTTTCGCTTTAACATTTCTGTCCACAGCGTGGTCAGGTCGGCCAGGGTGACTCCGTCTCCCTGCAGCGATTGCAGCGCTTCTAAGTATTTGGGAAACATCTCGCGCGGGGTGTGGGTCCATTGCTCGTTGCCGACCATGGTGGCGACGAGGATGATTTCTGCTTGTGGCTGCGAAGCTTTGATGCGCGTGATCATTTGCTGAATCCCTTCGCGATAGGCGTCGGGGTTTCGGCGGCCGACGTCGTTCATGCCGTAGGCGATAATGACCAGATCTGGGCTGGATTCAAGAAGCTTGTCGAGATCGGCCAGGCCGTTGGGAACTCCCCAGCCGCCGACCGCTCGATTGATCAAATTCACTTCGCCGCCGTAGCTGGCTCGCAATTGAGCGGCGACCAGATCGGGGTACATTGGCATGTAGGGGGATGCACCGACCAGTCCTGATGCGTTCAGGCCATACGAAATACTGTCGCCGCTGACGGCGATGGTCAGCTTTTGTTTGGCCTTGAGGCGAGCCACTGTCTTTGGCAGTTTGGTGGCATCGAATTTCGGTCCTCCTTCGGGCCAGTTGTTAGCTGTGCGGATATACGTGACTTCGATCTGCTGATCGTGAAACCAGTGTCCGTTGTCGAAAAGCAAGTGAGTTTCCGGGTCGCCCAGTTTATGTGGCAAGGCACATGGGATCGCGGGCTGTGCTCCGCCAGCCCAGACAGGCCTGGCACCGCGTGGCATGAATAGATCCGAGCCTTTTAGAAAGGGAATACGCGACTTTTCGGTTCGAATAATCTGCTTTCCGTCGGCGGCGACGGTAAAGTCGATCCCCTCCTCGAATTGTTGACTTCCATTGGCCGTATGAACGGAAAGGATCTTTACGGCGGGGAACAACAGTTTGCCGGTTGCAGGCTGGTTCGTGTTGTCTTCGACGCACAGAACACTTTCGCGGAACACCGTCGCTGATCGCCAGAATGGTTCGAGCAGATGCAATTCAGGCAGCGTTTCAGCGACGGTGACTGGTTTGAGTTCGATACGACGAACATCCATTACGGCAACCCCGACCAGCTGTTGCGGTTTGACCGTCAGCGTGTATCGGCCTGGTTTGTCGAGCGTCACGATCCCCAGGTCTTGCGGGACGAAGTTTTGAAAGTGGCCGGTCCCCGGGACTTTCAGGGGCAGCGTCTGTCCGGCGACTTCAAAGTGGACCAGGCTCCCTCCGCTTGTGCCACAACCGACATGCGGCACAAGATGAAAACGACCCGGCTTTTTCAAGGTGAATTCATAGCTGGCCCAATCGTCCTTTTTGACCCAATAGCCAATGGTGTCTTTATTGGGGAGCGGTTCATAACGCAGCATCACCCCGAAGACATCGGCGGTACTTGATGGCATCATCACCGAGCCATCGTCCGCCTGGAGATTTGGCCCGTAGCTTGGGTTGTCTGTCGGCATCTTGGCACCGACCGCTTCTCGCCATTTGGCCAATTTCGCGGCCAGATCTTTCGCAATGTCGGCTTTCTCGTAGATGAAATTCTGTCCCTCGCCACCGTTCTTGTTGACGTTGAACAACTCTCTTCGACCGGTGTGAGCATCCGACTGGGCGTTGCCGGAAGCGTCGTGGGGCGTTGTTTCGTAGTACTCGATCAACTTCCAATCGCCTGCTCGAATCGCCCCTCCCGGTTTGGCACCGGCGTTGACGTTGTAGTGTGGGAAGTGCCAGTACAACGCCTCGCGAGTTATTGGTCCTGCCTCTTTCAACAGGGGAATCAAACTGACTCCATCAAAGAATGGGATCGGTTGTGTTACTGTTTTTGCAACGGTGCATGCTTCAAAGATCGTCGGGAAGAAGTCGAGACACGACACGATCGCGTCATTGGTTGATCCCGCTTTGACGATTTCTGGCCACTTCACCAGCAATGGAACTCGCAGACCCCCTTCGTAAAGGTGTCCCATGCCATCTCGTAGCGGCGCATTGGATGTGGACGGAATGATCTGGCCGTTTCCATTGCAGACGCCGCCATTATCAGAAGTCAGCAGGACCAGTGTGTTCTGTGACAGATTGTGATCATCGAGCGATTTCAAGACGCGACCAACAGCGGTGTCCATGCTTTCAATCATCGCGGCATAGTTGGGGTTGATCTGGGAACCATTTGGATCGGTCGGCATTTTTCCGTACTTGGCGACAATTTCCGATTTGGGACTGGCGGGCATGTGAACGGCGAAGTGCGGCAGATAGAGAAAGAACGGCTTTGATTTGTGATCGGTGATGAATTTCTCGGCTTCGGCGGCCAGTCGGTCGGTCAGGAATTCGCCGTCCGGTGCCTGTTCGAGTCCCGGCAACCTGTTTCCCGCCTGATCCGTGTAAGGGGCTACATCGCGATAGGGAATACTCACGACGTCGATCCCCGCCACGCTGACATCAAAACCTTGTTCTTTTGGTCCGTAACCCGCTCCGCCGAGATTCCATTTTCCAATCGCCCCTGTCGTATAACCGACTTGTTTGAGTGCTTCCGCAATGGTGACTTCCGACAGAGGCAATTGCGGTGCCACTTCAGGCGGTTTCAAACGGCGACTTGGGTCGTCCACTTTGCCCAGCACCGATGTCGTAATGCCATAGCGCTGCGGATACCGCCCCGTCATGATGGCCGCCCTGGTTGGCGAGCCGACCGGTGCTGCGGCGTAGGCTTGAGTAAACCGCATCCCTTCGGACGCCAGGCGATCGAGATTGGGAGTCTTGTGGAACTTACTTCCGTAGCAACCAAGATCCGCCCAGCCGAGATCGTCTATGACAATCAGCACGACATTCGGTCGAGGCTCGTCAGCCAGTAACGTTCCTGCCAGTGACATCAGGAACGCGAAGGCAATTATCGATCCGATTGCAGGTAAGCCAGGATATCGATTTCCGCAGGTAACTCGGGTGTGAATCTTGCCGAATTGGATGTTCAACGTCATGCTCCTGTAGGAGTCGTGAATAGGTTATGTGAGGGGGAGACTTCACGGCAAAGAGTATCGCGTGTCGCTCCCCTGTGGAACCGATTGGCCGATTGATTCCTTCAATCAATGGTCCAATCACATCAGAAATTAAAGGACAATGGCATGTCGTTGCGGCGCACACCACTTTTTGACTGGCATACAAACCATAACGGCCGCATGGTCGAATTCGGCGGTTGGGAAATGCCAGTCCAATACACCAGCATCGTGGACGAACACCACACCGTGCGAAAGGCGGTGGGACTATTCGATATTTCGCACATGGGGCGACTGAGCTTCAGTGGTGCGGATGCTTCCCGGTTGCTGGCTCATCTGCTGACTTGCCGCGTCGACAATCTTGTCGACGGCCAGATTCGATACGGGCTGGTCTGCAACGACGCAGGGGGAATTCTGGATGATGTGCTCGTCAA
Organism: uncultured Schlesneria sp.; assembly: GCA_903899985.1. Classification (GTDB taxonomy): domain Bacteria; phylum Planctomycetota; class Planctomycetia; order Planctomycetales; family Planctomycetaceae; genus Schlesneria. The sequence continues at coordinate 2,449 of CAIULL010000008.1, read as the reverse complement.
CCGAATTGATGCGACATCGTTTGGACTTGTCGTTAATGCCAGCAATCGTGAGAAGATTGTTGACTGGATCGGGAAACGGACGTCGGATATTGCGGCCGCGAACCAGACGCTCGATCTTCGCTTCCAGGATCACACTCTTGAGACCGCAATGATCGCTGTTCAAGGACCAATGGCACTGAAACTGGTCAATCAGGTGACGGGCGAGAGTTTTGACTCGATGAAGTACTACACCGGACGGAGTATCAAGCTCAATGGGGTTCCCGCGTTTGTCAGTCGAACTGGCTACACGGGAGAAGATGGCTTTGAGCTGATAGTTCCCAACGCATCAGCCGCCGGTTTGTGGGAAACGTTCATGAAAACCGGTCATGACCTTGGGGTCAAACCTTGTGGACTTGGTTGTCGTGACACGCTTCGTCTGGAAGCTGCCATGCCGCTTTACGGGCACGAACTTTTAGAGACGATCGATCCGCTGACGGCAGGACTCGGTTCCTCAGTCAAATTGGACAAGCCGGAATTCATCGGGCGTGAAGCACTCGCCAAGATTTCAGAACAGACGAATCGAAATGTTCGCGTTGGAATAAGGCTGGGCTCGCGACGAATTGCTCGTGAGCATAGCGAAATCTTTGTAGGAGCTGATCGGGTCGGCGAAGTCACATCAGGAACATTTTCGCCGACGCTGGATCAGGCGATCGCGATGGCGTACGTCACTGGGGAACATTCGAAGGTAGGGTCGTCTGTAGAAATTGATATTCGCGGAAAACGCGAAGCCGCAGAAGTTGTCGCGATTCCATTCTATAAGAGAGCCAAGCATGGGACGTGATCAGGTCAATCGCGGCGGGACAGGATTTAACCGCCGCGAATTTCTGAAGGGGTCTGGTGCGGCAGTGGTCGCCGGTGCTGCCGCCACAGCGGCGGTTGAAGGGCCATTGGCCGCTCAGCAACCGTCGACAAAAATCATTTCCGCGGGACCTCATACGATCACGCTTCACGTCAATGGTGCGGACCAGCAGGTGACGGTCGAACCGCGAGTCCTGTTAATCGACGCCTTGCGGAATGATTTGAACTTAACGGGCTGCAAGGATGTCTGTGATCGTTCGACGTGCGGTGCCTGTACTGTGTTGATCGACGACAAACCGGTCTATGCGTGTACCCGGTTTGCGATTGAAGTCGTCGGACAAAAGATTGTCACGGCTGAATCAATGCATTCCCTCGAGAAGACCGACGATGTCGTCACCGCCTTCTGTAAATATGACGCGATTCAATGTGGCTTTTGTACTCCCGGGTTCGTCATGGCCGTTCGGGGTTTCTGTGACCAGAATCCCGGCGCGACCGAGGAAGCGTGTCGTCGCGGATTAGGAGGAAACATCTGCCGGTGTGGAACATACGACGGCGTTTTGAAGGCGGCGTACGACACGGCCCAGATTGCACAATAAACGACGGAAAAAAGTCCTGTGCCACTGCTTGAATGTCTTCGTTCAAGCAGTGCTCTTGTGTGATGACAGCAACCAACAGCCTACCGAGTTTTTTCGATAGCAAACGAAGCCGCCGAAAAAAAAGCACGACACTTTCGTCGTACGTGAATGAGGGTCAAACGACATGGTCGAACGGAAAGTCGGTTGGGAGCCTCAAGTGTCACACTCCCTGATCGGTGGCGAGATCCAGCGAGTCGAAGGCAAGGTTAAAGCGTCCGGGCAGGCCAAGTACACGAACGACATTAATACTGCTGGAACGCTGTTTGCAAAACTGCTGACGTCGCCGCACGCTCATGCGAAACTGGTGCTTTTGAATATCGAAAAGGCCAAAACCGTCAAAGGAGTGAGATCAGTCCTGGCGATGGCCAAGGTGGGTGACGAGATCCGGTACGAAGGCTGGCCGATCGTCGCGATCGCGGCAGAACGGCCTGAGTTTGCTGAAGACGGTCTACGAGCGATCGAATTCAAGTTCGAACCCCTGCCTCATTTCGTGGACGGATCGGATCTCAAAGCGGCCGCAGCGGCGGAAGTCGGCGGCAAACCTCAGAATCTGACGAAAACATTGAGAACGAGCGAAAGCGGAGACATTAATGCAGCGTTGAAGGAGGCGAAGCACATTCATCAGGGGGTTTACGGCGTTCACACCATCACACACATGAGCATGGAACCGCATGGGTCTCATGCCGCGTGGGACGGCGAAAACTTAAACGTCGCCTTGTCGACCGAGAATGTTTCGGGAACATCAGGTCAGTACGTGGAACCGGTTGGCGTCGATGCCAAGAACGTGAATATTCGCTGCGATTTCTTGGGGAGTGGTTTTGGTTCGAAGTCCACCGTCGATGAATGGGACGTCGCTTGTGCCAAACTGGCCAAAGCAACGGGTAAGCCCGTTCGCCTGATGCTGAGTCGTACCGCGGAAATGCAAATCGCCGGTAACCGTCCCTCCGCCTTTGCTGAAGTGACCGTGGCTTGCGATG
>CAIULL010000007.1 GCA_903899985.1 uncultured Schlesneria sp. | reverse complement strand
GGAATCTCGCAGAGTTCCTTCGTGGCGACGGCAGTCCCTTCGATCCCATTGGGGAAGTAGTAAAGATCAAGTCCACCCCCGAGCGCATAAGGGATAATCGCGTGCATCACCATGTTGTGTTCTTCACCCAGGATTTCCGCCATCAAGGCGCTCTTCTGGTCGTACCATTCCTGGGAGGCGATTTCGTCTTCGTTTTCATCTTGGTTGTCGGTCATGGCTGTGTCTTTATCTGTGATAATCGGAATTCTTACGTTTCGCGCAATCAAACCCTGTCCTCAGTTTCACGGAATCGTCATCGATGATTATGTCGTTACCCGGTTTATGAGACCAGTTCGACAGGAGAAGTATCGGGTTGACCGGGCGTATGGAACCTCGACGTCCTGTTGAACTGACTTGCGACGCCGTGAATTGAGTGCTTGCTGGAGCAGAAGAACAATCGTTTGTACGGGTTCGCCCGCACCTAGTTCACAGGTGAAGATAAACTGGATCGCGCCGCGATCAACTGCTGAACGATCTTCATCCAGAGCATACTGTGACGAGGGCTGGCGATATCGAGGTGATCGAGGCTTTCCGAAACTGAGTAGATCGAGAACGCACCTTTGGTGATTTGATTCAGCGTGGCTAAAAAATCCGTTTGATAGAAATCGGTTTTGATCAGATGTACGTCATCCTCAATCGAATCTGGCAATTGATAGGCCCGGACCTGCTCAAATAAAAACGGCTCCATATACCTCCAACGGTCGTCAGCCGAGATCTTCTGATCGGAAGAATGTCTCGACCTGATGAACATCCTGTTAAGATTTCCGATGGTTCGCTTGTGAAGTCCCAATGCGAGCTCCTGGACAAGTCGTAACCGAAATCGCTTTTTGTAGCGAAGAACTTTCTGAGCCGCTCGTTCCAAGATTGATTGGTATCGCCTTGGCGGGACTGATGGTTCCAGCAGAATGAGAATCACATCATGTTGTTCCGACTTTCTCAGCTGCTGGGCGACTTCAATTGCGAGCAGTCCGCTATACGAGTGCCCACAGAGCAAAATCGTTCCGGAGGGGATTGCCTCCAGCAATTCCTGAGCATGGATTGCAGCTTGAGCCGGGAGATTCAGGTGCTGAGGTGGCCAGACATGCAGTCCATCCAGCTTCAGCCACCAGATCGGGATGTCAGGTGGAAGCATTTCGAGAGGGACTCGTAATTTGGCACCGACAATCACAAGATTTGTTTTGTGATTTCCGGGGCGCACTGATTCCAGATATTGGCCCCGATTGGATGCGTTGGATACGTGATCGGATTTGGAAAGATATTCCGCCAATTCTGCCACCGTCGCATGTCGAAAGAGGTCTGCGACCTTGACTGTGATTCCGCAGGAGGAATTGATTGCATCGACGACCTTGACTGCCAACAGTGAATGTCCGCCCAATTCAAAGAAATTGTCTTGAATACCAATTCGCTTCCGTCCCAGAACCGTCTGCCAGATTTCGATGAGCTTGATTTCGAGACGGGTTTGAGGAGTGCGGTATCTCGTCCCGGTTTCAAGTTCTACGGCATTCGCTGTCTTCAATCCGCGGCGGTCCGCCTTACCACTGGGGCTGAGGGGGACCGCTGAGATCGAGAAGTAACGCGACGGAATCATGTACTCTGGCAATCGTTCTGCCAGCCACTTTCGCAGCGGTCCAACCGAGAGAACTGATTTATTTGAGGGAACGAGATAAGCCGCGACGGTCTTTTCGCCGTCTTCGTTTTCGTCGATATTGACGACACACTGTGACACATCAGGATGACTATCCAGGATCGATTCGATTTCATCGAGTTCAATGCGGAACCCGCGAATCTTGACCTGGTTGTCGATCCGTCCGAGAAAACGAATATTGCCGTCATCAAGAAACTGGCAAAGATCGCCCGTCTTGTACAGACGAGCATTCGGGTCGCTTTGAAATGGATCGGGAATGAATTTCTGGGCGGTCAATTCAGGCTGATGATGGTAGCCACGTCCAATCTGCACACCACCAAGATACAACTCGCCGGAGACTCCGATCGGCACCGGTTCCCCGTGTTTATCGAGGATGTAACACTGGGTGTTTGCGACCGGTCTTCCGATGGGGACAAAAGGCATCTTCTGGTCCCGATGGCATGTCCAGTGTGTCACATCGACAGCCGCTTCTGTCGGTCCGTAGAGATTGTGGAGTGGAACATCAAGCCGAGTGAAGAATCGATTCCTCAGGTCAGCGGACAATGCTTCACCACTGCAAATCACGTGGCGTAGCGACGCACACCCTTCGACCCCATCATGTTCCAGAAACACGTTCAACATGGATGGAACAAAGTGGAGAATTGTCACATGTTGAGTTTGAATGAGGTGGACAAGGTAGTCCGCATCCCTGTGTCCACCAGGCTTCGCCACGCAGAGCCGTGCGCCATTCAGAAGGGGCCAGAAAAACTCCCAGACAGAAACATCGAAGCTGAACGGTGTTTTTTGCAAGACGACATCCGTCGCGGTAAGCACGTATTGCTCTTGCATCCACATCAGTCGATTGACGATCCCACGATGTGTATTCATCGCCCCTTTGGGTTTGCCCGTCGAACCGGACGTATAGATCATATATGCCAGGTTGGATGGCGTAACTTCCGTCTCGGGATTCCCATCCGACAGAGACGAGATCTGTTTCCAACCCGTATCGACACAGAAAACCGTGGCTGAGTGATCGGGTAAACTCGCCACGAGGTGACTTTGAGTCAGCAGGACCGTGACGCCGGAATCCGAGAGCATGTAGGAAACCCGCTCCGCAGGATACTCTGGATCGATTGGTACGTAGGCTCCTCCTGCCTTCATGATTCCGAACAGACTCACCACCATTTCCAGTGACCGGAAGGCGTAGACGCCGACCAGCGATTCAGGCTGTACTCCTTGCGCACGAAGGTAGCTCGCAAGTCGATTGGCGCGTGCATTGAGCTCACTGTAGGTCAGGGACTCTCCTTCGAACTCGACCGCGACGCAGTGCGGAGTCCTCTGCACCTGTTCTTCGAAGAGTTGATGCAGACACTGGTCACGCGGGTAATCGCGACCCGTCTGATTCCATTCCACAAGAATCTTGTGGCGTTCGTCTTTCCCGACCAAATTCAGCTGGCCAATCGATGCGTCAGCGTCTTTGACGATTGACCGCAGCAATTCGGTGAAACGATCAGCCATGCGGGCCACAGTTTGAGCGCTGAACAGATCGGTGGCATATTCAAATCGACAGACCCATTCGTTTCCGGTCGCTTGAATATCAAGCATCAGGTCGTTCTTGCTGGTTCCGGTCCGGACATTGAGAGGCACTCCCGTTGAAGACCCAATCGGAAAATCACCGAGCGAATCTTCCAGCAGAACAAACATCACCTGGTAGATCGGGTTTCGTCCCGGTTCACGCTCTTTAACAGCGAGTTCGACTAACTGTTCGAAGGGAATTTCGGAATGTGTGCAGGCATCCCAGAACGTCTGATGAATCTGCCTGAGTAAGCTACAGAAGTTGAGGTTCTCATCCAGTCTGGCACGGATGGGAAGCGTATTCAGGAAGTATCCAATCAACGATTGCACTTCCGGACGTTCACGGTTTGCCAGCGGTGTTCCGACGATGATATCGGCTTGTCCAGTGAGACGTCCGAGCCAGACATGGAAAGCAGCAAGCATCAACGAGAAGCAGGTGATTGATTCAGTGCGAGCCAGTTCTCGAAGATGGCGAGTTAAAGGATCGCCAAGCCGGAATTCATAAATCGAACCCGCGCCACTTTGCTGGAGCGGCCGAACCCGGTCTGACGGCCAGTCGATCGCTGGAGGTAGATCGGCAAGCTGTTTTTTCCAATACGCCCGCGACTGTTCCCATTCGGCAGTCCCTTCCCGAGTACGTTGCCAAATGGCGTAGTCGGCGTATTGGATGGGTAGTTCCGGCAGCGATGCCGCAGGGAGGTTTCCGCCAGCTCGATACAGAGTGTCAAGTTCGCGCCAAAAGAGCCGCACTGACCACTCATCAATCATGCTGTGATGAAATGTGAGCGCGAGCACCTGATCGTCGTCGGCCAGGTCAATCCAAAGGACTCGCCACAGCGGTGCCACGGCCAGATCGAACAGTCGACGAGCCTCGTCCAGCAAAGTCGTCTGTAGCGCCTGATTTTGTTGTTCGGCCGTTTCGTGTCGCAATGAAATTTCGCGACAATTCACTGCAAATTCCGCAGGCGCGCTAATATGTTGAATGAGTGTTTCGCCGGATCGGACAAACGCGGTGCGGAGTGATTCGTGTCGGAGGGCAATCTGTTCAATCACTCGATTCATCAATCTTCGGTCGATTCGTCCGGTCAGGCGAATCGCGAACGGCTGATTGTAGGTCGCCTGGTCTGGCAGCAGGGCCTGGACCAGCCACAGGGCATGCTGACCAGAGGAAAGCGGCAGAGGCTGACAACGATCGAAGAGAGGAATTGGCTGCAACTGACGGTTTTCGCCTTTAACCGAAATCAGCTTTTGTGCAAGCTGTCGGATCGTGGGGCTTTCAAAAACCCACCTGACGAAAACCTCACGGCTTAACTGAGGACCAACCGTAGAAACCAGTTGCATCGCCAGAAGTGAATGCCCGCCAAGTTCGAAGAAGTTGTCATCAACGCCGACCCGTTCGATTCCAAGAACACGTTTCCAGGCTTCAGCCAGGATTTGCTCCAGCGGCGTTCGAGGTGCGGTGTAGCGGTGTTTTCCTTCGGATCGCTCATAATTGGGGACGGGCAATCCCATTCGATCGACCTTACCATTTATCGTCAGTGGCAGGTCTGGTAACTCAACAAAGATCGACGGCAGCATGTATTCCGGCAAATGATTTTTCAGAAATAGATGCAACTCGTCGGTCGATGGGATTGCGGTCGGATCCATCGGGAGAAAGTAAGCGACGAGTCGTTTTTTGCCAGGTCGATCTTCGCGCAACATCACGACCGCTTGCCTGACTGCGGGATGACGTAACAGGACCGTCTCGACCTCGCCGGTTTCGATTCGAAAGCCGCGGAATTTGACCTGTTGATCGCGTCGTCCGAGAAATTCGAGCACGCCGTCAACGTTCCAGCGAACCAGGTCGCCGGTTCTGTACATCCGAGCATTCGGGCGATTGCTGAAGGGATCAGGCAGAAACTTTTCCGCTGTCAATTCGGGTTGGTTCAGATAACCCCGCGCCAGACCGTCCCCGCCCAGGTAAAGTTCGCCAGCGACACCGATAGGGACCAGTTTGCGATTCTCATCCAGAACATAAGCAGTGGTATTGGAAATCGGTCGGCCGATCGGGATCGACTGACAATCCTCAGGAATCAATGCCGGTAAAGGATAGCAACAGGCGAAGGTGGTACTTTCGGTGGGCCCGTACCCATTGATCAGTTGTGTCTGGCTGCCGAGCGCCTGCTGAGCCCGGCGAATATGCGAAACCGAGAGTGCTTCCCCCCCGACGAGTAACTGTTCGACCCCTTTGAGTGCGTCGACGTTTCCGTCCACGAGGGTGTTGAACAACGAGGTGGTCAACCACAACGTGCGGATGTTTTTCTGACGCAACAGTTGGTGTAATTCGTCTGGCTCGGGGAATTGAGCGGGGGCCAGGACACAACGTCCCCCATGCAACAACGGCCCCCAGATTTCAAATGTGGAGGCATCGAAGGAAAGGACCGCCAGTTGCAGTACCGACTGCGTCTCATCGAGCCGGACATAGTCCGCTCCGCAAACCAGCCTCACGATCCCGCGATGCAGAACTTCTACCCCTTTGGGAGTTCCTGTCGAACCTGACGTGTAGATCACATAGGCCGAGCTTTCGGACGACTGTTTCAGATTTAAATTGACGTCCGGCTCATTGCAGCAGACGGAGTGATCGGTATCGAGTACGAACAATTGTTCGTCGACGTTTTGCCATCGACTCTCCAGATGTCGTTGTGTCAGGATCAACGTGATTCCGGTGTCGACAACGAGGAAGTTGAGTCGCTCGGCAGGATAATGCGGATCGAGAGGAACATAGGCACCTCCAGCTTTAAGAATCGCCAAAAGTCCGATGATCATTTCGAATGAGCGGTCAACACAAATCCCCACACGTGATTCCGGACCGATTCCGAGTTTCTGCAGGTAATGAGCCAGCTGATTGGCGCGTGCGTTGAGGTCGCCATAAGTGAGGGAATGTCCTTCGAACTCGACGGCAACCGCCTGTGGTCTCTTTGTTACCTGTTCTTCGATCAGTTGGTGTACGCACTTGTCGCGCGGGTAATTTCGATCGGTCTGATTCCACTCCACGAGAATCTTATGGCGTTCGTCTTCCCCGATCAGATTCAATTGATCAATTGGTCTGTCGGCTTCTTTTGTTATTGACCGCAGCAATTCGGTGTAATGGTCGGCCATGCGGGCGGCGGTTTCGGCTTTGTAAAGATCTGTCGCGTATTCAAGTTCCGCGTCGTAGTGACCGCCGTTCTGGCTCAGGCTCAGCGTCAGATCGAACTTTGACGTCTGCAGGTCGACCGGAATACGGCTCACTTTCAATCCCGCGAGGCGGGGGGCGGACAGCGTCGTGATCCGCAGATTCAGCATGACGGTGAACAAAGGCGAATGGTCGAGCGACCTTTCAATCGGTAGATCCTGTAACAGCTTCTCGAATGGAAGGTTTTGATTTTCTAATGCCTTGATTGTCTCGTCCCGCACGGATCGCAGGATCTGGCGGAATGTCTGTTCTTTTGAATACGTTGCACGCGATACCAGTGTGTTGACGAAGCAGCCGATCAAGGATTCGAGCTCTGGCCGGATGCGACCGGCAACCGGGACTCCGATACAGATGTCGGACTGGCCACTATAACGCATCATCAGAATCTGGAATGTGGCCAGCAGCACATGGAAGATGGTGGCCTCTTCTGATCGCGACAGCAGAGTCAGAGGTTCAACAACGTCAGCATTCAGGGAAAATCGATGAATGGCACCGCGGCCGGACCGCTGTGATGGGCGTGGGAAATCGGAGGGAAGCGAAAGCACGGCCGGTGCATGCGACAAGGTTTTCTGCCAGAAAACACGTTCAACGTGCCCGTCTGATCGTTCCCATTGCGACCGCTGCCAGGCTGCATAATCCGCATATTGAATCGCAAGCTCATTCAACGGGGAAGTCCGATGTTGAATGGCAGCCTCATAAAGCGCCTCGAATTCCCGCCACAAGACACCCTCGGACCATGCGTCAAAAACAATATGGTGAAAAGTCAACGCCAACCAATGTTCGTCGTCCGACAATCGCAATAACGCTCCACGAACGACCGGCCCGATGGTCAGATTAAATGGACGTTGACTCTCTTCGTACAGGTGCATCTGAGCAGCGTTTTCCCGCTCCCTCTTCGACATTTGAGAAAAGTCAATCAACGGGATGGCCAGCTCCGCATCTTCGGCGATGCGCAGCGTCGGCAATCCGTCGACGACAGGAAAGCAGGTTCTCAGGACCGCGTGGCGTCGCACAATTTCTGACAGGGCTTGTCGCAGCGCCTCCAGATTCAGTCGCCCGAGAATTCGAAGATGCGTCGGTCGATTGTACACCTGTGGCAGAGGTTCGACCTGGTTAAGAAACCACATGCGCTCCTGAGCGAACGAAAGCGTGGTCGATTTTGATTCTTCCACGCGGGAAATTGTCTGTTGTACCACCGGTTTCGTGGCCGCTGCGTTCAGACGTTGCTGAAACCTCGCACGTTGCTCTGGCGACAAATGACTCAGTCGTTCGTTCCGCGAATCGCGTTCGCTCATGGCGCATTCTCTCGATTTTACTCGGCTGCCGTTGCACCCTGGGGATGGTCGTGATCAGTTTCCGATTCGATCTGCTCCAAGACGATGTTTTCGATGTGCTGGGCGAGTTCCTCTAATGTGGGATGTCGGAAAAGTGTGCCCAAAGGCAACGGAATTTCAAATGTTGTCGAAAGACGTGAAAGAACTCGTGTCGCGAGCAGCGAGTCCCCTCCCAGATAAAAGAAGTTATCAAAACGACCGATTTCTTCGCAGTTCAGGATTGATTTCCAGACGTTGGCGATGGCCAGTTCCGCTGACGACTCGGGTGGCTGAAATTCAACCTTCAGCGAATCAGAAAGCGCCTCGTGCAGCCCGATTCGCCGCAGTTTGCCCGTCGGACCTTTCGGAATCGACGGAACGAAGACAATCCGGCTGGGAACTTTTTGAGGGGCCAACCGATTGAGTGCGAAATCTCGTAACTCACGCTGATCGGCGATCGCCTGCGTGCGAAGCACAACCGCAACAGCGAGATCTTCACCCAGTCGCGGATGGGGTATTGCAAACGCGATGGCTTGCTCGACGGCGGGGTGCTGTAGAAAGACTTCGTCAACCTCGCGTGGAGCGATTTTTTCTCCTCCGCGGTTGACCATCTCTTTCAGGCGCCCTGTCAGAAAGAAATAGCCATCTTCGTCGCGATAGCCTTGATCGCCAGTAAGAAACCAGCCGTTATTGAACGACGCTGTGTTCGCCTCAGGGTTATCGACATAGCCGGACGTGACATTTAGTCCACGAATCGCCAGTTCTCCATTCTGGTTCGCGCCCAGCAAGTCGCCATTCTCGTTCAGGATAACCACTTCAGGTCCGGCTGGGAGACCCACAGAACCCTTTTTACGAATCCCGGGTGGAAGAGGATTGCTGCACATCTGATGTGAAGCTTCGGTCATCCCATAGGATTCAATCGCCGGGACACCAAATAACGATTCCAGGGCGTCGAATACAGCCGTCGGAAGCGCCGCAGACGAAGACCGGACGAATCGCAATCGATGTTCGATCTTGTTCCCTCGCTCGGCTGCCGCACTTAATATCGATTGATGAATTGTGGGAACCGCGGTGTACCACGAAACGCCAGGTTGCTTGAGGCATTCGAAAAATGATTGAGAATCCCATCCCGACGTACAGACCACACTTGCTCCGGCGCTGAGCGATGAAAGGACGGCACCAATCAAGCCATGGATGTGAAACAGGGGCATCACATTCAGGCAACGGTCTGCGGGACTCAATTGCAGCGTCCGTGCGATATGTCGGGCCGACGCACACAAATTGGCCTGACTGAGGGGCACAAGTTTGGGACGAGACGTCGTCCCCGATGTTGGCAGCAACAGTGCGGGTGCTGTGCTTTGCGGTAACAGCGACTCATCGATCGTACCGGAATGTTCGTCCCACAATGTAAACCATCCGGCTCCGTTTGACGGACGCGGTGTCAGCTCAATGACAACGATTCCAAGAGATCGAGCAACCTCGCGCACTGGTGAATCGACGCCGCTCTCCACGATCAGTGCCTGCGGGCGAAGGTCACGCAAGTTAAGTTCAAAGTCATATGCCTGAGAGGCGGGATTAAGTGGTGCACAAACGAAACCGGCTGCGAGTGCCAAAAATGCAGCCGCCATTTGTGGTGAGTTCCGCAGCACAATGGCTAATCGGCTTTGCGAGTCAAACCCGTGAGACTGCAGACCTGATACAGTGTTCGTAACCAGGCGTTGTAATTGCCCAAAGCTCAACGACCGTTGGTCTGGCGTTGATAAGGCCGGTGCTTCAGGCGTTAAATCACTCCAGTTGGCCAAAAGTCGCAAAAGTGTGTTGGCATTTTGCCGGTCTATTTCCATGGTTTGAGCGCGCATTCGTTCGTCTCGACAACGACTCTTTATTCAGAGTCTTTACTCATAAAATCAAGTTCGTTCTCCGAATCCCCCAATATCTCGCGACTCAACGAAATAGTCAAAGTACTTCGCATTCGCGGAAAGCATCACAGCGAAACGGTCGTGAGTCTTGCGGCGTTGTTTTGTCCCCGAAAAACTTCAACAACGTTTTGCGTGAATCTTCACAGTGTCCGGGTCTGGCCGCCGTCGACGTCAATGATCGTTCCCTGGCAATAATCCGCACAGGATGACGCAAGAAACGCCGCGACGTTCGCAATCTCTTCGGGTGAGGCGAACCGTCCTACCCCCAGTGATTTGGCCATTCGACCCGCGGCTTTGGCTTCATCAATCGATTGTTCGTCGGCCAAATTCTGTACCCGGCTTCTGAGTCGATCCGTCATCGTCGCACCAGGGTTAATGGCGTTGACTCGCACACCCTCGATGATCCCTCGGTCGGCAAGGGCTTTTGTCAGATTCAGCAGAGCCGCATTCACCGACCCACCGATGCTGAAATCTGCGCCGGGGGTCCTGCCGCCAACTCCAACGATGTTGACGATCGTTCCGTGACTGATGCGCAAATGCGGCCACGCCGCGCGACAAAGCCGCATCGCTCCGAAAAACTTCAGGTCAAACCCGTCGCTCCAGTCGAAGTCGGAAAGCTCGAGAAAGTCGCCCCGCTTCGTCGCGCCAGCGTTGTTGATCAGGATGTCGATGCGCCCAAATCGTGACAGAGTCGCAGCCACGACCGATTCTGCGGCACTCGGCTGTCGCAAGTCGACTTCCTGGACAAGACTTTCGGTCGAGCAGGACGCTGCGACTTGTTCGAGTTGTTCTCGTGTCCGTGCTGCCAGTACGAGCTTTGCCCCTTCGCCAGCGAACGTGCGAGCGATCGCAGCCCCGATGCCGCGACTTGACCCGGTGACAATTGCCACTTTCCCGCTTAGCTGTAGTTCCATGACAAAGCTCTTTATTCCCGTCGGTTTTCAACGAAATCAATTATGTAATCGGGCCGTATGTCCACGGATGGAATTCTTCGTCGCCGATTCCCTGGGCTTCGCTTTTTGTTTTCTTGCCGCTGGCGACGGCGATCACCTCTTCGAAAATCTCGCGACCAACCTCTTCCAGCGAAACTCCATCCAGAATCTTTCCGGCGTTGATGTCCATATCATCAATCATGCGATCGTACATCGGTGTGTTCGTGGCAATCTTCATCGTCGGGACGGGTTTGCAACCAAAGCAACTGCCACGGCCCGTTGTGAAGCAGACGACATGGCAACCACCCGCAACCAGGCCTGTAACTGATGCCGGGTCGTAGCCGGGCGTATCCATGATGACAAAGCCTTTCTGATTGATCGCTTCGCCGTATTGATAGACGCCCCGTAAAGCAGACGTTCCCCCCTTGGCGATCGCTCCCAGCGACTTTTCATAGATTGTGGTGAGGCCACCCTTTTTGTTACCGACGGACGGATTGATGTCGATTCGCTGGCCAAACTTTGCTGTGTAGTCAACCCACCATTGGATTCGTTCCAGCAGCGCTTCGCCCACTTCTCTTGTGACCGAGCGTCGGGTCAGCAGATGCTCGCCGCCATAGATTTCGGGTGTTTCGGTCAGGACCGATGTTCCTCCGGCAGCGACCAGCATGTCGCTGCAATAACCCAAGGCAGGGTTGGCTGTGGTCCCGCTGTTTCCATCGCTACCTCCGCATTCAAGGCCGAGCATCAATTCAGAAACAGGGATCGTTTCGCGTCGTGCTCGATTGATTTCCGGTAGCATTTCACGAATTTGAGCGACGGCCCGAGCGACAGTCTTGGCGACACCCCCCTGCTCTTGAATATTCATCACCAACGGTTGGTTGGGTGACGGAGAATTCCCGAGTTGCAGCAGGCCACCGTTTTCCATCAGGAACGACGCTTGTGCCGTCTCGCACCCGAGGCCGATGACGATGTAGGCTCCGATATTCGGATGACGAGCGACATTCGCCAAGGTCCGGGTCAGCTGCTGATGGTCTTCACCACCGTACTGGATCGCGCAGCCCCCTTTGTGAATCAGAGGAACGACGCCGTCGACGTTCGGGAAGTCGGCCAGAAGTTCGGCATTAAATTTATCCGCCGCGTATTTCGATGTCGTCGCTGAGCAGTTCACGGTCGACACGATCCCGATATAGTTCCGCGTGCCGAACTTACCGTTCTGTCGTCGGTATCCTTGGAACGTTCTTCCCGTGATCGGTGTTGGCTCGGGGGGAATTTCCGAACAAAAGGCATAGTCGAGACTCAATTCCCCGGCTGTCACATTGTGGACGTGGACCCAGGTCCCTTGCGGAATTGGTTGCGAGGCATAGCCGATCGTCTGTCCAAACTTTTTGATTGGCTGGCCCGTCTCGATCGAGCGAAGCGCGATCTTGTGGCCCATGTCGATCAATTCGCGTGAAAAGATCTCGCCCGTTCCATCGAACTGGAAAGACGTTCCGAGCGGAACCTGTCGAGCCGCGACGGCGATATTGTCATCAGAGTGCAGGCGAACGAATGGGCGTGCAAGCATGTCCGGTTTCCAGATGGTGAGATTCGATCGAATTCGAAAGATCTGTATTTGTCACGGGGAACAAATCGGGTGTCAATACCGGGTGGGGCTCGATACGTCGATTCCGCATGGTATTCGAAGGCTCTGCTTCTCCGAAGATGGTGAAGCAGAGGCACGTGATCCTCGCTAACCTGGCCGAAGTCAATTTGCTACTCGTGTCGCAAAGCTTCAATCGGGTCCATTCGCGCTGCAGATCGCGCGGGATAAATGCCAAAGATAATACCGATCGTAACGGAGATCCCAAACGCCACGGGAAGACTCCAGAGGGCAACCTGTGGTTCCATATCTGTAAAAATCTTGGCCATCGGTGATTCGCCCGAGGAACGGTCCAGAACGTAATTGTGGACGATATGCTTGATTCCGAAGAACGCCAGTGGCGTCGCCAGCCCCATGAGAATACCGATCACCCCCCCGGACCCGGAAAGCACGATTGTTTCTGTCAGGAATTGATTGATGATGTCCCGTTGACGTGCGCCGAGCGCACGGCGAATCCCGATCTCGCGAGTACGTTCTGTCACAGTGGCGAGCATGATATTCATGATCCCGATTCCACCGACCACCAGACTGATCGCGGCAATCGACCCGAGGACGATGTTGAAAATCTGCCGGATTTGATCCGCCTGACGTAAGAGTTCCAGTGGCACGATCACATCGTAATCGGGTTTGCCCGCATGCGATCGTTTCAGTGATTCTTTGACGACTTCTGACGTGGGTACGACATCTTCCCGGTTTTTTACCTTGAGAGTAATTTGATTCAGTTCGACCTGCTCGGCGGAAAACGTTCCACTCACTCGCGTGAAGATCGTATCTCCAATCCGACTGCGGAATGTGCTGAGCGGGATGTAGATATCCTTATTAAATTCCTGGCCCGACATGCTGCCACCGATTGCAGCCGATGATGTCCTCGAACGCATGACGCCGACGACCATGTATCGCGCATTACGGACGAGTATCGACTGGCCGATGGGATCTTCGAATGGGAACAGAGTCGATGCTGTTTCAGCGCCCAGCACAGCGACGTTGGCGACTTCGGCCTCGTCTTCGTCGCTGAGGAAGCGTCCTCGGAGTACCGCCAGATGATTCATATCCAGATATTCTGTCGTGCTGCCGACAAGTCGCGCATTAATTGTTCGTTGCAGATACCGGGCCTCGCTGGGGATTTCTCGCATCCGAACTGCGCCGGTAATCGTGGAGAGCGTTTTTGTCAGCAGGTCGTAATCGGTTCGCAAAAGGCCGTATTGGGGCACGACAAAACCGCGGCCGCCGCCTCCACGACTTCCGCCGCCGGACGATTGTGAATCGGCAGGTGGCTTCACCGTGACGATGATAATGTTGGTGGCACCGAGTGCAAGAACTTGCTGTTGTCCCTGATTGCTGGCCCCTTCTCCAATGGCAAGCATCGCGATCACAGAAAACACACCAAAAACAATACCCAGCATGGTGAGGCCCGACCGCAGCTTATGCAGCAGCAGGCTTTTCATGGCCAGGCGAATTGTGCGGATTGTTTCGGAAAGAGGCATGTCAGGCTCGGGTGGAAAAAGAATTAGAAATGACGAATCCGTAGATCAATTCGTAATACGCCGGTCATTATTTTATATGCGATCTTACCAGATTTTCGCGGTTTTCGAATTCAGGTTGTCCGCCCCACCCAAGTTTGCGATGCAGCGTGGCATAATAACTGTGGTCGAGCAATCGAGCGAGCTGGAAGCTGACTGCCGCCTTTCGTATTTCAATCCGATCACCGGGCTGCATGAGTTGTTTAATCTGTCCATCAATGACCAGCGTCGCTCCCTGAGGGATTTCAGGAGCCGTTAAGGTGTAGACACAGTCGGCTCGATCGACCAGCGGTCGGTTGGTCAGGGTGTGCGGACAAATGGGTGTGATCACAAACGCTTGCAGGTCTTGCCGCAGCAACGGCCCCCCAGCCGCCAGGCTGTGAGCGGTCGAACCGACGGGGGTGCTGACAATTAAACCATCGCAGCGATAGGTCGTCACGGGCTCACCATCGATCGCCAGATTGATATGCAAGATGCGTAATGCTGATCCGGAGAGGATTGAGACTTCGTTCAGACCAAGATATTTCTCTTGCGACCCGTCTTCGCGTAGCAGTCGGCATTCAAACATCAGGTGATGGATCACCTGATATTCCTTTGCAAGGAACCGCGGAAATTTTTCCTGAAACTCGTACGGAGACAAATCGGCGAGAAAACCGAGGCGTCCGAGATTCACTCCCAGGATCGGCCTCTGGTTCGATCCCAGCTGTCGACAGGTGCGCAGGATGGTCCCGTCGCCTCCGAGGACAATCACGATATCCGTCTGCTGACGACCGAGTTTCAATTCGTCTGGTGTCCCAAAGACCCGCAACTTGACCCCCGGTTGCCGTTCCAGGAATTCAATGATCGACGCGCGAATAGATTCGACCACATCCCCGTCGGAGCGGCTGGTCAGTGCCAGGCGAAGTGGAGTCGGGTTTGGCATCAGTCGAATTTTCACACGGGTTCGTCCCCAAGATGTTGAATGAACAAAATGGGGGTCAGGAAAGAGCACCGACAGATTTATTGAATCCGCAGGTACGATGATGAATCATAACCGCGTCGTTCGGGTCATCGTGAGTGAAATCTTTAAGAAACATGCACCTGAAATCGGAAAACTTGCTGTAACTCGACGATCGGGTGGAGTTGTGTACAATACAGCGAGTGGGGTGGTCGTGCTGTTCGCCGACACCAAGAGGCTTCGGAATTTGATTTGTTCGACGGAGGAATTATCGATGAAGAAGTGTTTCGCAGCGTGTGCAGCCGTTTTGGCCGTTTCGGCAAGTCTGGCGTTTGCCGCCGAGATTCAGTCGGGTCTGGAAAAAGGAAAAGGTGTTCCTGCTTTCAACGTGAAAGATGTCACCGGTCCGAACAAGGACGGCGAAGAACTGTGCTATCGATGCCGATACGGCAACCAGCCCGTCATTAGCGTGTTCGCCAAGGAAATGACGGAAGAAGTTGCTCAGTTGTCTAAAGAACTCGACAACGTTGTCGCCAAGAATCGTGATCAGAAAATGGCCGGTTTTGTGGTCGTGATGACCGAAGAGCCAGAAAAGGCAGAAGCCAGCCTGACCGCTGCTGCTGCCAAGCACAAGATCAGCCAGATGCCGCTCACTACGTTCAAAGGAACCAATGGACCGTCAGGCTATAAGATCAACTCCAAGGCCGACGTCACTGTCATGATGTGGGTCGAAGGTAAGGTCAAGGTCAGCCAGGGTCTGAGCAAAGGCGATCTGAACAAAGAAACGATTGCCAAGCTGGTCAGCGAAACGAAAACCATTCTCGAATAGTTTTCCAAGTCAAACGATTTTTTGAATTTGCACCCCATGTCTCATCAAGATGTGGGGTGTTTTCGTTTGGCGGGGTCGATTTGGGGAACGCGATTTTGTTCTGTGTCGGATTCATTTGTGGGGTAAAACAAGAGGGGGGCAGGTGTCCAAATTTCAAAATTGGCCGAAACAGCGTTATTAATTAATTGAGCGAGTACGCGGCCAATTTTGAAATTTTGACGCCCGACCAGGAACATGATTGTAACGAACGTAAGAGCGACGACCCGACCTGATTTGCTATTCAAAATCGCCCTGCATCGTCAGTACGAGCGATCTGGGTCCACCGTGATTTCGATGCTCGCACAAGTAAATACCTTGCCAGGTTCCCAGGCATAGCCGTCCGGCATTAATCGGAATCATCAGGGAGCTACCAAGAAGCGACGATTTGACATGAGCGGGCATGTCGTCGGGTCCCTCGCACGTATGGATATACGGGAAATCTTCGGGGGCAATCGCGTTGAACGAGGCTTCAAGGTCTCGGGGAACGTCAGGATCGGCGTTCTCGTTGATCGATAGTGAGGCCGATGTGTGCTGAATAAAGACGTGCAGCAGTCCGATCTTTACTGATGACAATTCAGGGATGGCCTGTAGGACATGTGCTGTGATCAGATGAAAACCACGTCGAAACGGCGGTAACTTGAGTTGCGTTTGATGCCAGCTCATGTCTGGTACTTAGGAATCTGGTGTACAGCTTGTTAAACTCATGGGCAGCACGGGCTCAAGCCCATACTACGAGACGACTCGTTCTCAGGAATCGAGGGTCCGACTTGAAAAACTCGAGTCTGCTCGGCGGACCCATTCGACGGGTGGATCAAGACGAGCGACGTTAATATGGATTTCGCCGAGAATTTCGAGCACTCGTTCCATCGGAACTCCTGCATCGCGAGCCCATTCGATGACCTCCAGGTCATTGATCACCCGGCGACGGTCGGTCTTCATCAATTCAAGGATCACGAGAACGAGACGGTCGTTTTCCAGAATCGGTCGCAAGACTTTGGCAAAATCTTCGTGCGAGAATTCGTACCAGCGGTGCACTCCTTCGACGTGCTCGATCCGACGCCAGCGGCAGAATCGCCACCAGAACCGCTTCAGCCAGTCGGCGACGGCAGCTTGCCCGACATCGCGTTTCGCTTTTTCGCTTTCAATCCACTTGTGACGCTCGATCTCGAGCCAAGCCATCGGAAGTAGGCTGGGAACATCAGTTCCCAACCAACGTTGGTCTGCGAGCGCATCTTCAGGGGCCGGGTCAGACGGTGAGTGCATTCGTCGTTCCTCCTTCACATTACGAAACTATACTCTATCACGAGGAATAGGCAACCTTTATTTGATGCGTTTTCGTGCCGAAGGGTTGAAGATTTTTGCGGTTTGAATTCCCGCGTTGATGTTCAGTCACAGTGCTGGGGTACGAATTCAGTTGTCCATCTTGAATCACCTGTAACGGGTTGGCGTGGTCTCTGCCGAGACAATTTTGAAGAGTGGCGAGTGAGTTGGGGAGCCGATAAGATCTGGCAAATACATCATGTCAAAGGAAGCGATGCCGTTTCGGGTTTATGCTCGCCAGGCTCACAAGTTGTGTCTGTAAAGAGATCAGGTGATATGCTGGTCGAATGAAGCAGTGCGACTTCAATCACTGTGTCGCGCTTGATCTGTTGAGGGTTTAGCGAGCGGAATTGCGGAAGATCGCTGCTCGGCAAAAGGATTGATTTTTATGAAGCTTGTTACGGGCGGATTGCTGATATTGGCTGCTGAAAACGCCTACGCACATGCGCAGCTCGTCCAGTTTCCGAATCATGAGTCCGCCGCGGCCGTGCTGGTTCCGGGGAGCTTTGTTCTGCTCGTGCTGGGCATTTTGCTGCTGATGTGGGGGTTGCTGACAGAGGCACGGACTTCCGAAAAAGCGTGACGATCTCAAAACACTGAAAAGACCAATTGATGCACAAGAGATCCTGGATTCCTGCAGGCGTGGAATACGGACTGGTTGCGATTGGTATCTGCCTGGCCCTCGTTGGTGGAACGGTTTGCATTCAGCCTGAATTTTTTCCGACTGCAGAACAGCGGTTGGTTAAAAAGTTACTTGCGGCAGTCGAGCTCCGTCGTTCCAACTCATTTGAGATCGCTCAAGAGTATCTCAAGTATCCTGGATCTGGACCTTTCGGCATCGCTCTGGCAGCGGACGCAGCGGCAGTCAGCTTCGAAAACGAACCGGCGATCGAGCTTTATCGGAAGCTGCCAAAAGATGGAGGGAAATGGGAATTTCTGGCTGAAATGGGACTGGCCAGGCGCTGTGAAGTCACAGGTCAGCTGACAGAGGAAGAACGGCACTTGCGCCGGGCTCTGGAGCTGTTTCCCCACCATGTGGAAGCGAGTTCACGGCTGAGTCACATTCTGCAAGTCGCGGGTCGAAACTGGGAAGGGGTTTCCCCTTTTTTCGACCAGATACTGCGTGGGAAATGTCGTGGGGACGAACTGTTGGGAATCGCGGCCCCAGAACGTTTTTTTCGGTCGGATGAACATCTTGAGGAAATGGGACTGGCTGCCAGCCCACCGGAGACAATGATCAAGCTGGCGGAGGCCAGACGGATGATTTACGAGAATCGGCAGGCCGAAGCCGAGAATCTGCTGCGTCAAGTTATTGACGTGATGCCTCAGCTCGGCGAAGCCCAGGGTCGACTGGGGCGAATTATCTATGACCGTGGTGATGCCGCGGAGTTTCTGCAGTGGCGCGGGCAGTTACCCAATGATGCCCGAAACCATCCCGAAGTCTGGTTCGTGCAAGGATTGCAGGCGCGCCGACTGGGATTAGTTGAAGGAGCAACAAGGTGCTTTCTGGAAGCATTATCTCTGTCGCCCAATCACCTTGCCGCGAATGTCCAGATCGCCGGATGTCTCGATCAGTTGAAGCAGTCCGAACTGGCGAAAGAGTTTGTGCAGCGTGCGGAAAAACTGGCGAATGTCGAAGCGCTTTTAAACTTATTGCGAAAAGACGTTGATCCCGAATTGATGAAGAAGGTTATCGCAGCCTGTGGAGAATTGGGACGGTTCTGGGAGGCGGCAGGATGGACATATGTGATGACGCATCTTCCCGATGTTTCCAGTGCACAGACATATTCGGATTTGAAGTATTGGTTGGGAAAGGCCAGATCGGATCTCAATCAAGTCTCGGTGCCGTTCAATCCGGTTTCCAGACTCCGACGATCGGATTTCGCTGAACCCCGTTGGGGGGCGCCTTTGGATTCCCGGAACGCAACAGGTCAACGCGATGGGATGAAGGCCGCAGGGTTGAGCGATGAAATCCCCTGGTCGTTTCAAGAGGAAGCTGAACGGGTGGGGATCTCGTTCAATTATTATGAAGGGACAACGGAAGAAACTCGTTTGCAGCACATTTTTAACGTTGTCGGCGGTGGCCTCGCAGCGATTGATTATGACCTGGATGGGCTATGCGACGTGTATCTGGCTCAGGCGAATAATTGGCGCGACACGTCACCTCAGCCGGATTACACGGATCGACTGTACCGGAATGTTGACGGGCGTTTTGTTGATGTCACCATCCCTGCCGGGACAAATGATTTAAGCTTTTCCCATGGGGTGACGGTCGGCGATTTCGACCAGGATGGCTTTCCAGATCTGTACATCGGGAATCTCGGGCCGAATCGTCTTTGCCGGAATAATGGAGACGGAACCTTCACGGATGTGACGTCGAATTCCGGGGTTGCAGGTAACGAATGGACGACAAGCAGCGTTTTCGCCGACTTCAGCGGAGATGGGCTGCCAGACCTTTACGTGGCGAATTATTCGGTCATGGAAGAGACCGCCAAAAAGGAGTGTAAGCATAATACGGGCGAACCGATGGCTTGTACGCCCGATATGCTGACGGCCGAGTTTCATCGCCTGTATTTGAATGAAGGGGACGGGCGATTTCGCGATATTACCAGCGAATCGGGAATGCGAATTCCCAATGGCCGCGGTTTGGGACTGGTCGCCTGGGACTTCGGTGGTGACGGTCGTTTAGGTCTGTTCGTGGCCAATGACACGAGCCCGAACTTCCTGTTCATCAATGCGGGAGCCGGGGCGGATGGAGTTCCGAAATTTCGAGAGGAAGGGGCCGTTCGAGGAGTGGCCTATGATGCTGACGGTAATGCTCAGGCTTGCATGGGGGTCGCCGCAGGTGATGCGAACGGCGATGGGCAGCTTGACATGTATATCACCAATTTCTTCGGAGAATCAGATACGCTTTACATGCAGAAAGCGGATGGATTCTTCGATGATGCGACACGACCGTTTACTTTAAGGGATGCCGGGTTCTGGACGCTTGGATTCGGTTGCCAGTTTGCGGATCTTGACGGTGACGGCTGGGACGATTTGATCGCGACGAATGGTCACGTCGATCAACGTTCGTCTCGCGGCGACGAAGATCGAATGCCCCCTCAAGTCTTCCGAAACCTCCGGGGGAAACGTTTTGAAGAGATTCCCGGAGCGAAATTAGGTCCTTTCTTTCAACAGCGATATCTTGGAAGGGGATTGGCGACGCTCGACTGGAATCGGGATGGGAAAATCGATGTCGCCATTTCGCATTTGCATTCCCCATTTGCACTTGTGACGAATCAGACAAAACCGATGGGTACTCCTCTGGTCATTAAACTCGTGGGGAGAACAGGCGTTCGCGAACCGACTGGGGCAATTGTTCGGGTGCAAACGGACTCACGCGTCATGTTTCGACTAATGACAGCGGGAGATGGGTATCTGTCCACCAACGAACGTCGGTTGGCGTTTGCAATTCCCGCAGGTGAACAAGTTCATAAACTCGACGTCCGATGGCCGGGTGGCATAATGCAACACTTTGGTGTCGTCTCGGCTGGTCAAGAGGTTTTGCTGATCGAAGGTCGTGATGCGCCGATTTGTCTTTTTCGATTCCACGATTGAGGTTCGGTAAGAATCTTCTCGTTTTCGTAAACCTTTGAAATCTCGGATCAAAACTTATTTGACTATTGCATTCGCAGCTTTCTTTGCCGATAATTAACAGATCTTAACGTTCTGACACGGCGATTCTGCATCGTATCGATTGACTTTTCTCTGGAAATATTTGCTCGGTCATGAGCATGTTCAATTCTGCTGTCTTGCACTTTTTGTGTGTAGAAATTGTGGTTTGGATAGTTCTTGTTTAATTCGTAGGAGATTCTTCATGCGTCGACGTGGATTCACTTTGATCGAATTGTTGGTGGTGATTGCCATCATCGCCGTCCTGATCGCGTTGCTCTTGCCTGCGGTTCAGCAGGCACGTGAGGCGGCACGGCGAACTCAGTGCAAAAACAATCTCAAGCAAATGGGGTTGGCGATGCACAATTACCACGATACTTACAATGGTTTCCCGAATGGAAACATCGCATCTCAAGCCGGTGGTTGGGGGATTTCCTGGTACATTCGGATTCTGCCGTATGTCGACCAGGCACCTGTGTACAACAAAATTAATTTTTCGGGGGTTCATCCAGGTTGGAGCTGTTGTGGTGATGCGACCGGGCAAGCGAACGGCGACGTGATTCGCGGAATTCGTTTTGCCTTTACCGTTTGTCCCTCCAGCCCACTAAATGACCTGCGAGATTCAGGCGGGGGCAACACTGAGCATCCTCAATATTATGGGATCATGGGTTCAACGGACGGAGACGGGTTTACAAATCCAGCAAGTCGAAAAGCCGTTTGCTGCGGCTGCTGCGGAAATCAAGCCGCGACGGGCCTGATCAGCAGTGGTGGCATGCTGGTGCCGCTCGACAGCAAGAAGATCAGGGATGTCGCTGACGGAACGTCAAACCAGTTGTTGGTTGGTGAATCTTCAATGTTCGTTCTGGATGTCCCCAATGGCAGCCGGACAGTTGATGTGCAGGGCGTGCATGGGATGTTGATGGGCAGCCCGAACCTCACGACAATTGATGCATGTAACGGTTGTAACTTTGAACGTCAGTTTAATCTGACGACTGTTCGTTACGCTCCAAACGCTCCTGCCGTCAATAACAATGCTTCGTGGCCCGGTGTCGACGACAATTTCGGTATTAACAAACCTCTCAACTCGGCACACACTGGTGGCGTGCATGTTTTGCTTTGTGATGGAACTGTTCGTTTCATCAGCAATAACATTGATATGCAGACCTTGCGAAGACTGAGCACCCGAGACGACGGTCAGCCCATCGGCGACTTCTAATTCAAATCTTGTTGTGTGCTTAATCCGTGGGGCCTCTCAATGAGGTCCTGCGGTATTTCTTTTGATTCATTTGTTTGATTTTTGAATGAGAGAGTTGTTTATGGACATGGAGAACGGTCGGCGGCTTCGTGTTGAAGCCATTCTTTTGATTTTTTGCGGAGTCTTGAATTTCAGCGGATGTGGTCCCGCAGCCAAGGTTCCGGATGCGTCGAAACAGGCACAGATTTCGGGGAAGGTCACGCTGGACGGTTCGAAGCCGGTCCCATTAGATAGCACAATCGTGTTTTTCAACACGGAAAGGAGTGCCACGGTTGCAGGCAAAGTGGACGCTTTAGGGAACTATTCGTTAAGACCTGCGGACAAGAGTGTTGGTATCCCTGCGGGACGGTTTCAGGTGATGGTTCGGCCACCCGATCCACCAATGGTCTCGATGGGGCAAAACGATGACTACAAGAAAATGATGGCAACGCCCGCGCCGACGAAGAAAGAGCCCGCGAAAAGCGAAATCCCTGTTAAATTCCACGCCTTCGACACGAGCAAGATTATTCTGGAAATCCAGCCGGGTCCCAATAAAATCGAACTCGATCTGTCCAAGCTTTGATTTCGAACTCGATTGCTCTGATTCGCCTTGATATTGAATCTTCACACATCCTGGTAGACGAAGTTTTCGTTTGTCAGGATGTGTTTTTGTTTGTACCCAGGAATGTCGTCAGATCGCCGGCGCTGCCCGGACTTTGGCCTGCATGCAACGAACAAGGAATAGACTCGCAATCACGTTGTTCTTGCGATTTTTGTTGTTTTTATTTTTGTGGTTCTATGCGCATTTGTAGCTGAGTTCTCTTGATCTTAACCGTGTGGAGCGTCGCTAACAGTGACAGACCGGATGGCGTCTGGTCGTCACTTTTTTGAGGAATCGGTTCCCAATAATCTTTGCTTAGCGCGGATTACGTTGATTTCATTTGGATCGATTTCAACAGCTTTCGTAAATTCCCCGATCGCCTCATTCCGACGACCAAGTTTTTCAAGTGCCAGTCCGATCTGATAATGGATTTTTGAGCTGTAGGGTTCAACGGCATCTGCCTCGCGAAAGTGTTCCAGAGCTACTTCGAATCGATCATCCAGATAAGCAAGCCACCCGAGCATTCCCGGGGCATAAGGATCATCGGGGTCGGATGCTGCAGCAGCTTTAAGAGCTTCGACCGCAAGTTGTTTCTTGCCCACAACCGCGTAGTTCGTACCGAGTTTGCCCAGTGCCATCACATGATCAGGCTTTGCGGCTAAGACTCGCTGGAATGCTTCAATGGCTTGCTCGTGACGACGGTTTCTCTCATGCCAAAGTCCGTCCTGCAAGTCGGTATCGATTCCCGTTTGGATTTTGATTAACTGCTCCAGTTTCGCTTTCATATTGGGGTCAGGTACAAATCGCAGGGATTCACGGCAAGCGTTGATCGCTGCGAGGTATCGGGATTGTCTGTGGAGGCTTTCCGATTCCTTCCGCCAGGACTCACTCAGCAATTTCGACAGCCGGACGACTTCTTCACGGTTTTGGGGTTCGGCTTGTGATCGATGCCATTCCAGCAGCACTTCATTTTTCGCGTTGGGATAGACCGCGATCCGGTGTTCATACCGTTTGACCGGCGCCACATATTTATCCGTTGCCGTTCTGAAGAAAACCTGGATCTTTCGCCCTTCCGGCATGTGGCAACCAACGCAATTGTGTTGCACTTCGGTTGGAAGCTGTTTTCTGTCAGTGCAATCCTCGTCCGCGTGACATTTCTTGCACGACGAGGAACCTGCGTTTGTTGCTGACCTTGGTTGATGCGGGTTATGACAGGTCACGCACGTCAACGAGTCGCTTTCTTGAAAACATCGGCTTTGACGCAGGTATGTCGTCTGATTCGCAACATGGTCATCCTCAGGATGTTTTGGTTTCAGCGTCACGTAGGATTCATCCAGCGGCTGTCCCGGTCGATAGCTGAAGGCCGGCGCCCGATGCTTCAGTGCATTGCTGTGGCATTGGGCGCAGAGGTCCATTCGCTGTTCTCGTGTCATCTGGGCAGGACGAGCGACAGCGTGTGCCTCGAGGCTTTGCGGATTTGAGCGGTGAAACGTGACGTGATCCTTCCCGGGGCCGTGGCAGACTTCACACGTCACTCCAAGAATGAAATTTTCGTGACCATAACGGTTTCGGGTACCTGCGAAATGTTCAAACCAGGTATTGTGACATTCCACGCAGCGGATGGTCATCTCCCGCGAGAAATCACCGGATCCGTGTCGATCGAAAAGACTCGATCCCCATTCCTTTGTCGGGTCAAGCCAGGCAACGGGCAACTCGTACAAACGGTCCTCTTTCCAGGCAAAATAGATTTCGTCATTTCCTCCGGCTGAACCATAACAAAAGGCGATTTCCGACGATGACGACTTGTTTTCCGTCGAGGTCTGCTGAATGGCGGTTGCTAGAAACCGACGAGTCGATTCCGTCATCTTGAAATTCAGTGAGAGCTCAGGAACTTGATAGGTCCCCTTCCCTTCTGAGAAACCGTCAGGCATTTGGCCCGACACTGGTGTCTGATTCGCGAGAAAATGTCGAGTCGACTGAAACTCGGCAACACGATCGGCGTGACATTCGGTACAGGCTTCCGGGCCAAGGAAACCAGGATTCAAAGGAGGCAAATCCGCGACGTGATTTGTTGAGTTTTCTCCATCGGGTGATGTTGAATCGAGACGAACTGCCGTCTGTGCCTTCACATGTTGTGGGTCGATGGCCAGCGCCGCACGCAACCACATCTTTGAAAGATCACGCTTTCCGAGTTGGCCGGCTAATTCCCCAAGTCGAAAACGGACATCGGCGTCGAGAGGCTTCAACATGGCCGTTTCATGCAGATCGGTGAATTCCCGCTCGCGAGATTTTATTTCCTGCGAACGCTGAAGCTCTTTATCGGCTTGTGCGGTTTGACCCAACTGCCGGAAGGCTTGTGACAACTGCAAGTGGGTGACTCGATGATAGGGATCGAGTCGCACGGCGTCTTTTAAAAACAACAATGCTTGATCCGCCTTTCCCTCATCGAGCAAAAGTTTCCCCTTGGTTAACTTGGCAGGAACGTATTTGGGATCGAGCTCAATCGCCTGATTCAATAAATTCATGGCATGGGCGGAATCCCCTAGCGCGTACTGACATTCGGCCTCGAGCGACAGCACGCCAGCAGACCGCTGACAGTCTTTCAGAATGCTGATCGCTTCCTCAAACAGGTTCTGTTTGATCAGTGAGTCGGCCAGCTCGTTAAGAATTTTCTCTCGATCAGGTTGCTTCGGATCGCGGCGCAGCGATTCCCGGTAATGACCAATCGCGCTAAGGTATTGTTCGCTATCTTTGGCAATCAGCCCAAGCAGTCGATCGGGACGAGGGTCAGCCTGTGCTTCCCGAGAGATCTGTTCGAGTTCGACAACCGCATGTTCAACGGCACCAAGATCATAGTACGCTGCCGCCAACCACCGCCGCGCATCAATGGCAGTGCTATCTCGCGACAGGGCTTTATGTGCGGCATCAATCGCATTGAGGTACTGTCCCATTTGATAGAAGCATTTGGCGGCGTTCGCACTCGCCTCGACGACGGTTGACTCGGCATTGGCTTGTTTCAGTTGAGTCAGAGCATCGGCCAACTTTCCTTTGCGGACCAGTAATAACCCTCGTAGCAATCTCGCGTGCGATTCGAAACCCGTGGTTTGAGTCAGATATTCCACTTCCTGAAGGACAACATCGTCGTCTCCTGCGACTAACGCCTCGCGCGCGCGCTGGTAATGGCTTTCCGGCTGATTGAATTGCCATAGCCGCCATGAAAAAGCCACTCCGAGAACGACAATCAAACCAATCATTGGCCACGTGCCACGCGGGATCTTCGTGAGAGGCGATTGATTTTCAGGGGGATTTGGCGAAGAGTCCGTCATGAATGTTTTTCTGTGCCGCTCACACAAACAAGTCTTTTAATTTGGAAAACGGGTACGAATCCAAGTGAATTCGTTCCACCGCATGACTGTATTCGGTCACGCAGTGCTCTTCGATGCCAAGGCAAAGACACTGCGACGGCGAAGACTCCGATGCAATGGCATCTCAGTTCGATCCCGCGATAAAACATCTTTCACAGCGTTGCAAAAAAGTGTCGTTACGGATTCGTCGGTTCGAGGACAATGTGCCGCTGATCGACGGCCAAGTCCACTAACGATTGATTGACCCCGGACGGCCAACGGATTTCGATGCTCTGAATTTTGTCAGCCTGTGCCAGGCCGAAATGTAGCCAATCCGATCCGGTTGAGCCATAACTGGAGCCTCCCTTGATTTGCCGCGACTGGCCACCGAGTTCCGTGTGAATCGTGACACGCGCTCCTTGGGCGTCCCTGCTGCTGACCGTGCCGACTAACCGGATCTGGAGCCAGTGGTTTTTTGTGTCCGTTTCGTTCATCAAAATCGCCACGGGTTCGTTCACACAGGAAACGACCAGATCCAGATCCCCGTCGTGATCGAGATCCGCGGCGGCACATCCTCGACCCGCATGAGGGGATTTCATCCATGGTCCGGCATTCGGCGCGACATCCTGAAATCGTTTTCCGAGAAGGTTTTCAAACAGCAACGGGTGCTGTCTCACTGGAGCCGCTTCAGGAAAGTGCACGACATGGCCGTTGGACACAAAGACATCTTCGTCGCCGTCAGAGTCGACATCAAAGCTGACCGTTCCCCAACCCACGAATTGACCCCCGACTGCGGTCACACCGGTCGCCTGACTGACATGGAGAAAGTTTTTTCCACCGAAATTCCGGTAAACGGCGAAGCTTTCCCGTTCATAGTTCGACACCCATAGATCGGGTAATCCGTCCAGATTGAAGTCACCGATATCAACACCCATGCTGCCATCCGGCAGACCTCGGTCGTTAACAGATGCTCCACTTGATTCCGAAATATCCTCGAATTTTCCATTTCCAGTGTTATGGTAAAGAAAATTCGGCACGGTATCGTTGGCCACATAAACATCCTGGTGGCCATCCAGGTCGAGATCGGCAATCAGCACTCCAAGTCCCTTACCCAAAGTTGAAAGCCCTGCCTCACGGGAACCGTCTCGGAATGTGCCATCTCCGACCCCGAAGTATAAAACATCAGGCAATGGATCAAACCGCTTTGGCGGGCAGACATCGCGGCGATTCCCGCCGATGCTTGAGCAAACGGGATTGTTCGCGGGTGACCAGTTGACGTAATGCGCAACATACACGTCGAGGACGCCATCTTCGTTCAGGTCACCCCAGGCCGCACTGCTGCTCCAAAGACGGTCATCCAGGCCGCAACTGACGGCGCATTCGATGAACGTCCCGTCCCCCTGGTTGCGGAAGTACTGCAGGCCGCCATATCCCGTGACAAGTAAATCGGGAAATCCATCATGATCCGCATCAGCCCTGGCGACACCGTGTGTGTACAGGGGCTTGTTTTCGACACCGGCCTGATGCGTCACTGGCGAGTATCTGCCGCGTTCTTCCTGTCGATAGAGTGCACCCGGGTATCCTGCCGGCTGACCATCCGAGGTAAAAGATCCCCCCCCGGGAAAGAACAAATCGAGATCGCCGTCCTGGTCATAGTCGACGAGAGCAACGCCTCCCCCAAGCGATTCCAAAATCGAGAATTGCTCGGCTTCTTCTCCGTTGCGATAGACGAAGTTAATGCCCGCTTCGTCAGCTTGATTGGAAAATCGAATCTCGAGTCGGCCGGACTTGACCGATGGAGAGTGTGCGGACGACCGAGGGCTGACTTCTCCGCGAATCGCCGCAGAACGGTTGTCTTCGCGAACATGTTTCGCCGAAGTTGGCTTGTCCTCCGGACGAGATTCGCAACCGACGATGCAGGCGAGAACCAGAATTGGAATCAACATCGCGCGTGCGAATCGCATCCCGGCTCGCTTTTAAGTGTCCAAACAAATCGGATCAATGAAACAATCAGCCAAGTCCGTTCACTTCCCCTGTCGGTTACCGAATTGTTTTGAGGATACCACCGTCATGCAAACAGATGCGTGGATCGGTCGTGATCGAAGATCACCGATGTGCGTTTACATCGAGCGCTGAAAGTGAACGACAGATTCCGTCTGATCCTATCAGTCCCGGTGATGTTGTCAACCAGTTGGTTCTTTGTCATCGTCATGAGCAGAAAATCCCTTTTTTCCGGGTTTTCCATATCCGTAATCTTCTCAAAGGACATCGAAACGACCCCAGTCCGTCAGCGTGATCCCGCCGTCGTTAACACGGGAAGTCGATGCTCAACCAGTATCCATTCGTGGTCGAGCGCCATGTGCTGGAATCTCTGCCGCGTCCCCGATGGCCAGAGAACTTCGATGGAGTCCGCCGTCAGGTGGGCTCCCAACCCAAACACGAGTCGGCGCTCGTTTGAAGCGTGAAAACCGTCGCCTGCCGTTAACTGCTGTGTCCATGTTTGGTTGCCGATCGAAACCATCACGGTTGTACCGATGGCATCACGTGCCGAATTCACACTGACCAGTCGCAACCCCAGATAATGGCCTGTCTGTTCTGTTCGATTCGTGAGTAGCGCCACTGGCTGATTGAGGTGCGAAATACACACGTCGTCTCGGCCATCGCGGTTCCAGTCCAGTCGCACAAGAGAACGTCCGGACCGCTTCGCCTGGAAAAATTCGCCAAGGGTTTCGCCAGCAACTTCGGCAAATGTTCCGTCACCTCGATTGTGGAAGAATTGGGCCGGCATGTCATACGGAACGGCGGGATCGATCGGGACGTGGACGTGTCCATTGGTCACGATTAAATCGAGATGTCCATCCAGGTCGGCGTCGAGAAACTGCGTTCCCCACCCCAGTTGCAGGAAGCTCGGATCGAACAGCCTGGCTTCTCGAGATCGATCCTGGAATGTTCCGTCCGGCTGCTGCACGTAAAGGTCATTCGATTGTCGATAAAAATTGGTGACGAACAAATCGAGCCGGCCGTCGTTGTTGTAATTTCCTGCCGCGACACCCATGCAGGCTTTGGCCTGACCCAGATGGTCGAGTGCCAAGCCAGAAAGCAGGGCCTGCTCGTTAAACCTCAGGTCATTCGGGGCCGTGGTTTGATTGAGAAAAAAGAAATTTGCAGACATATCATTAGCCACAAACAGGCTCAGCCGGTGCGAACCATCGAAGTCCGCAGCCACCACTCCCAGTCCCCTTCCTTCGGCAGCAGCAAGTCCGTGGCTTTCACTCAGGTCTCGAAAATGACCGTCTCCCAGATTCAAATAGAACCGGTCGGGTTCCGCCGGATAGTCCAGCGGGCTACATCGCACGGGGGCGCGTTTGCTGCAGGGGATGAACGGCGTTTCACCGCCGAGGTAAGTCACAACGTAAAGGTCGGGCAAACCGTCCTGATTGAAGTCGGCCAGAACACTACTGGATGTCCAACCACCAGCCTCGGTTTGTGCGGTTGCCGTGATGTCGTTGAACGTGCCGTCCCCGTTATTGCGATAAAACTGATTGCGCCCGATATTTCCCACGTACAGGTCGGGAAACCCGTCGTTATCGAAGTCACCGGAAGTAACTCCCTGTCCGTAACCAAGATCACAAAGCCCCGCCCGGTCGGTAACATCTTCGAAATGTTCGGCGGAAGCTGCGGTCGAACTGTCTCCAACGGTATTCCGAAACAGCCTGTCTGCCGGAGACCCATCAAACGGGGCCGGCGGCAGGTTTCCCCCTTGGGTGAAAAACAGATCTGGCAACGTGTCGCCGTCATAGTCCAGGACAGCGATTCCGCCTCCATTCATTTCCAGCATGGACTCCATGTCTCCCGCTCGGGCACCGTTCTGGTAGGTAAATTGGAGACCGGTGCGATCGGCATCATTTTGGAATGCGACTTGATGGAGCGGTTCTTCAATCGACAGAGGATGCGACTTCGGCCCGGCGGACCGGTTCAGCGTGGGCAGCGGAAAATGTGAAAGATCGATCTGGCGAGAAGGGTTCTTGTCTGGAACGGTAAAATGAGTGGACGCCATCAGCCGTGGAGAGATTCGCTGAAGCGCTTCACTCGGCCAGGCGGGATGCGGGGTTTGTTCCTTTTGCCTGAGGTAGCACCAGCCCGCAGCTTCCCAATCGCGTCCCAGATCTTCCAGTCGACCGACAATTGACGGTAGTTTTTTCGAATCGATTCCTCCCAACATCGATGTCAGTTCAAAACCGAGTTCGGTTAAGCGTTGTGAACGGTCGGCGAACGGCTGTGCAAGGTCAGGCTTTCCAAGTGTCACGAGGGCCTGCGAAAGACGGTAATTGGCGATCGTCAAATTCGGTTCGAGCCTGACGGCCTCCCAATAACAGCGAGCAGCGGCTTCGGTCTGCCCATCCTTTTCTGCCCAGATCCCCTGAGCCAGCCAGATTTCGGGATGACCTTGTGCTCCTGCTGGCAGTCGACCGATCGCTTGCACAAATTCTTCCTGGGTTCCCGTTTCTGCAATCACTTGAGTCAGAATCGCATGGGCCTCCAGCAAATCAGGATACATTTGCAGGACTGGTTCGAGTTGCGATCGTGCGACCTGTGGCTGGTTATCTTTCCACGCCTGTTTTGCCAGGATCAACCTCGGCAAGGGGTCTTCGGGGACCACTGCCAGGCAGTGTTTGGCAAATTTCAACGCACCGTCCAGTTTCGGATGAAAGATTCCTGCGATCAACAGATAATTCGGTGTCACGATTCCGGAACGTAGCCGTTCGAGGATGAGGTTTCGGACTTCCCAAGTCCGGCCTTCAAGCGTCATGAGATAGATCAACTGATCCAGAGTTGTCGGGTCGTCGGGCACAATTTTTAATGACTGCTGAAGCAGACCTTCTGCTTCGGACGCGTGTCCTGCATCCATTGCGATGCGAGCCAAGTCCCGATATGCCAGGCTTTTGAGTTGAGGAAATCGGGGCGATACCCGCAAAAAGTATGAACTGGCCATCGCGGGATTGCGCAAGGCCACTGATGCTGAACCAGCGACGGCCAGCGCACGGTCTGAATTTGGATTCGTTCGTAATTCCTGCACTGCGAGAGTCAACGCAGTTTGGTAATCGGATTGACCGAGCGCCTGCTCAGCCTGCACAATCTGCAAACTGGAAACGACGTACCAGTAAAGCAGTGGCACCAGAGCCACCATGCAGCAAATACCGGCACGCACCACGGACTTTAGGTGAAATGCGGGAAATCTCGTTGTTCGAGCGCGATTCGTCGCCGATTCGCGACGTCGATCTGTCATGATTTTTGATCGCGAAACAAACTGACTAACAGAAATGCGATTCCGGCCACGATCGACACCGCAGCAAAGGGAAGTAAGATCGTTTGTGCGAAGATCTGGTGAGGAAATCCGATCAACATCGAATGCGAAAACGCTTGTTCGCTCGAAAGGACCAAGACAGCTCCGGTTAACCCTCGCGTTCCCGAATTCACGTCTTCCTCCTCGATTATCAACAGCACACGCAGATCCACCGAATTCCGGCTACGATACGGTTTCGGAATACGTTAATCAATGGCGATAGAACAGGCCTTTAATGTGTGGTGTACAACTTAGTTTTGTTTGTTCGCGCGCCGCGAAGATCTTCCACGGGAAGGCGAGGCTCCCACCGAGCCGCGATATACGTACACGCATCGACGAAGCGGCTCGGCATGTGCCTCGCCCTCCAATTCGGTTGCGGGCGAGGCTCGCGCGAGGATTTCTAAGTTCAATGCGGTTGAGACATCAACGATCACAGGAATCCTGCTGGAACGAACGACCTTGACATCGCTACCTCACCCAAGGTGACCTCTCGGGACGATTACAGCGATGAACCGTTTCGACAGTCGTTGATTGGTGGCGTTGGGCTGAGGTATCGGTAAGATGGAGCGCTCGTTCAGGTTCGAGCTGATCGCAAGGAATGGTCGTTTTATAAAGGAGTGCCTGACACGTGAGTTTTTCCGATGATTTGACGCCG
Source organism: uncultured Schlesneria sp. (assembly GCA_903899985.1). Taxonomy (GTDB): domain Bacteria; phylum Planctomycetota; class Planctomycetia; order Planctomycetales; family Planctomycetaceae; genus Schlesneria. Next base: position 1,013 of record CAIULL010000007.1, on the reverse strand, counting down.
TCTCAACGAGCGGCCGTCGAGCATTTTGAGGGGCCGTTGCTTGTCGTCGCCGGGCCGGGTTCGGGAAAAACCCGTGTGATCACGCGTAGAATCGCCCGACTGATTTCGCGTGGCGTTCACCCTCGAGAAATTCTCGCGATTACATTTACCAATAAAGCGGCTCGTGTGATGAGCGAACGCGTGCAAGCTTTGCTGCCACGTTCGTTCGTCTGGGTCAGCACCTTTCATCGGTTCTGCGCGAAGCTGCTGCGAGAACATGCCGCTGTTGCTGGCTTGTCGTCGAACTACTCGATCTTTGACGTCAGCGATCAATTGACAGTTTTGAAAAGTGTCCTGCAGGATCTCGATTTTGATGCGACTCATTTTCCTGCGTCGAAACTACTCGGGAGAATCAGCAAGGCGAAGAACGATTTGATTACGCCGGAACAGTATCAGTCTCGTCATTCCAAATCGGTAGGGACACATATCGATGCCGTCGTCTCTCGTGTGTATCCCGCCTATCAGAAGCGGTTGCTCGAATCGAACGCAGTCGACTTCGACGATTTACTCATGCACGTCGCCCGGATGTTGACCGAAAACGAAGAATTGCGGCTCTCGCTCGACGAACGTTTTCGTTTTATTCTGGTTGATGAATATCAGGATACAAACCGGGCGCAGTATCAGATCGTCGCGGCATTGTCTCAGCGTGAACCCAATCTTTGTGTGACAGGTGATCCCGATCAGTCGGTGTATGGCTGGCGCGGTGCCCAGATCGAGAACATCCTGCGTTTTGAACGCGACTTTCCTCGCGTCGAATTGATCCGACTGGAGGAGAATTTCCGCAGCACTCCGGAAATCCTTGCCGCTGCCGACGAACTGATTCGACACAACGAGCGACGTAAGCCGAAACGCTTGATCGCCACGCGACCAAGCGGTCGGCCCGTTGAATTACGCCTGTATCTCGACGGCCAGGACGAGGCAATGTCGATTACGTCCGAAATTCATTCGCTGGTGAAATCGGGTGATCGTAACTG
>CAIULL010000006.1 GCA_903899985.1 uncultured Schlesneria sp. | reverse complement strand
TTTGCGACATCGTGATAATTATGCAGTGCTAATCCGATCTGTTTGAGGTTATTTTTACACTGCGTACGCCGGGCAGATTCTCGAGCCTGTTGAACGGCGGGAAGCAGTAACGCGATCAGGACTGCAATGATCGCGATGACCACCAGCAACTCGATCAGCGTGAAGGCGCTGAAACGACGTGATGGTTTGGCAGGTAATCGAACGAGACTTGGCATAAAACTTCTCCAAAAAAAGACAGAATTCAAAACAAAGCAGGGACGAACGTCCCTGCAAAAGGACTATATTGGCTTTCGCCAATGGAAACCGGCCGTCTACTTTTTCGTGGCCGAAGAAATCTTGAATTCAAGATCCTTCTTCCCCGAATCTGGAATGTCGACTCGACGCATTACCGCGGCCATTTTTTCGGCATCAGGTTTACTCCATAGCGGCGCAATTAGTTCTTTGGCGTCCACCATCATCGGCGAATCGCCATCACCGAGCGGGGTTCCGTCGGGATTCACGAGCTTCGAGAATGTGATCTGGTAAGAACCAGGAGTAATTCCCGGTTTGTTCGACCAGTGCATCACGGTGAACGAGCCATCGTCGTTCGTAACGGCCCAGGCACCGCCGACACTTTTCGTTTCATTGATCGGGGTCAGACGGATTCGAATGCCACCCGTTGGCCTTCCATCCAATTTCACTGTGCCGGATGCTGGGACAATTTTTTCAACCGCACCTTTTACTGATCCCCCACAGCCAGGAAGCAGAAACAACACCAGCAACGAAGAAAAAGCCCATAAACCGCAATGTTTAATTCTCATAACTTGCCTTTAACTGACTGGCTACCAATCAAGTTGTTTTTCACTTGGCTCGCGAGTTTCTTAAGGGAGCATCGCGCGTCATGCAGGAAATTGCGTTACAAAGGGAGAAGCAATGTATCCGCTCCGTGCGATACAATTCAGGGATACGCAACTGGCGTTCCGCAATTGACCGAGAGAAGAACGTGCATCGAGGTTTAAAATAGCGGCTGGGCCGTTATTGCGAAGGAGGCTCGCGAAACGGATAGATGAAAGCGAAGAAGTAATTGATTTCGGCTAACTTACGACAGGCTTTAAGACGTTTCTTCTCATAACCGAAGTTGCTTCGAAATGCGAAGGATTAGAGCTCAGCCCGTCTGCTGACGCATATGAAGTCGTCCTGAAAAAGTGGCTAGATGCGCAATTGCGCGGCGTAATCATGAGCTTTGATTTCTCTTATTCAGCTGGGACCGTTATTTTCAAATGTGGCTGTCCTTCGATTGCCAGCCAAACACGGTCGCACGCAACATTTTCAAGCTGAAGTGTAATTCCGGAGGGCCATCGAATTTCGATCAGCTTCAGGCGGTCGGAATGGCCAACACCGATCTCGATCATTCGTTCATTGCTGGATTCGTATCCGTCACCGGCCGTTAATTGGCAAACTCGTTCGTCACCTTCGTCCACGATTACGCGAATCTTTGAGCCAATTGCGTCTCGGCTGCTTTGCGTTCCGACCAGCCTCAGTCGAAATGAGTGGTTCGTCGAGACGGTTGTATTCACAGCCAGCAAGACAGGCCTTTCGAGATCGGTAGCAACAAAATCGCACCGGCCATCACGGTTCCAGTCGAGGAGTGCCAATCCGCGTGCCAAACGTAATTCATCAAACAACGGGCCAACATTTTTCGACGTCAGTTCCGTGAATCGCGCCGCCGGCTGACCGCGAAAGAATTGAGTTTTCATTCGAAAAGGCTCATTGACAAATGAGTCGATATGACCATTCGCCACAACCAGATCCAACCAACCATCACGGTCGGCGTCGAAAAATTGGGTACCGAATCCCAGCGGGTCAAAACTCGGCTCACGCAGGCCAGCTATCTGAGTTTGATCCTGGTAAATCCCGCCGGGTTGAGACATGTAGAGTGTGTTGGATTCGCGAGCAAAATTGGTCACAAACAGATCCGGTTGACCATCACGGTTGAGATCGGCACTGGCGACACCCATGCAGGCTTGCGCTAACCCGTTCACATCGAGCGCCACGCCACGCAAAAAAGCTTCGTCTCGAAAAAGTGGCGGTTGTCCCGGTCCGGCTGATTCGTTGATCAAGAGAAAATTCGCCGTCATATCATTGGCGACAAAGACGTCGAGCCGGTCATCGTCGTTAAAATCGGCGATGACAAGACCCAGTCCCATGCCCTGCGGAAGATCGAGACCCGCTTCGGATTGCAATTCCTGGAATCGTCCGTCGCCCAAGTTAACACAAAGCGTATCGGTGGCAGGATCAAACATTGTCGGTCGGCACACGATCGGACGTTGATGTTCGTCATAACAGGTGGCAGTCAGCACCTCTTTGCCTTGGCAATAGTTGACATCAAAGAGTTCTGGTAGTCCGTCGCCGTTGAGATCAGCAATGGCACAACTGACTGTCCAGGCTGATTGTTTCAATCCCGCCTCATCGGTAGCGTCCGAAAATGTGCCGTCGCCGTTGTTACGATAGAGTCGATTGCGGCCGAAATTGGCGACATAAATATCGGGAAATCCGTCGTTGTTAAAATCCCCCGACGCGACTCCGTGTGAATAAGTCGTCTCATGAATCCCGGCGGATTCAGTGACCTGTAAAAAAGTCTTGCCGGAACGGTTGCGATAGAGAACATCGCTGGGTCCGTCTTCTGATTCTAATAGAAGGTTTTTGCCTTGAGGAAAATACAGATCGGGCCAGCCGTCAAGATCGTAATCAAGGACGGCGACGCCAGCTCCCATAGTTTCGTAGATCTTGTGCCCACTTTTTTGTGATGACGTATTCACATACTGAAAATTCAACCCTGCTGTTTGCCCATGGTCTTCGAATCGAATCGTCGAGGTTTCAATCTGTGAAGCGGGCAGGTTTTTTGTTTGCCCCGATTTAAAATGTGACCAGTCCGGGAGCGGGTATTTCTGCAAGTCCGCGATCTCGTCCGGCAGACTGCCTGGTTTCGTTCGCGGCATGGTTGAATAAAGCTGTGATTTTAGTCGTTCTCGACGACCTGCCATCGCCTCGTTTTGAAGCGGAGCACTCAGTTCCTGAGCGACACACCAGGCCCATGCTTCCCACAATCGACCGGACGCTTCAAGCTCCTCAATCATCGGCTCGACCCACTCGTTAGCTCGGGGTTCGGTCATTCGCGAACTCAAATCGATGACCTTCTGTAGCCGACGTGCACGTTCGGTAAAAAAATGACCTAATTCGAATGCGCCGCGAGTTTTCAGCAATTGACCCGTCAGCATGTTGGCCGCCAGGCTTTCCGGCTCGCGAATGATCGCCTCGTACAGACAGCGAACAGCAGACTCAGTTGATTCATGATTTTGCAACCATTTGCCACGAGCGAGCCAGATGCGAGAATCCTCCTCGGCGTGAGCAGGTAGTCGTAGGTTCCAGTCGAGAAATGCGTCCGGTTCAAAATCAGCATAGAGTTCCCCGAGGATACTCTGGGCCTCTAGGTCCTCGGGTTGCAATTCTGTGATTTGGAGCAGATATGTTTTTGCGGACTGAACCTGATTCCGATCGAGCTCGTGCATTGCGAAAGGAATCAGCGGTGACTTGTCCGACGGGTCGGCCTCCAGCATCAGCTTCAGACGCTCTGGGCTATCGAGACTGGGATTGACGGATGACAGGACGATCAGATCGTCTCGCGTAAACGAATTTCTCCTCAAGAGTTCCAGTAGGCATTTTACGACCTCCGCACGATGTCCCGTTACTCCGTAAATCTGTGCCAGCAGTCGGTAAGGCTCAGGGGACTGTGGACGAAAGTCAGCAGCCAACCGGCATGCTTTGATTGCCGGTTGAATCTGATTTCGAGTCATCCAATGGCTAGCAAGTTGAATGCCCAACTTTCCAGCATCGTCCGGTTCAAACCGCCCATAAGTCTCGAGAGCTTCGTTTGATCGCCGAAACTCTCCCTTTCGACTGGCCACATCCGCCAGCAATTTCCAGGCAGGTCCGAAATCGGGTGCAGCCTTAACGGCGTTTTCGAGCGTTGCAAAGGCCTTCGTCAATTCTCGCTGATCAATCTCTTGGCGAGCTTCTTCCAACCATTGATCTGCCGATTTATTCTGCCGCAACCAAAAAATGGAGACGAATACCGCAGAAATCAATCCGCTGAAGACAACGTAGCGCAACACGGTTGAACGGGGAGCCGAGTTAGCAGGAGCGATTTTCATAGTGCGAGCGTAAATCGGCCACCAGTAGATTACAACACGTTCGGAAAACCGACACGGTTACCGCAGCAGGGGCAAACTTCCCACCTTCGTTGCTTCGATTGTAATGATCACCAACTTAAAGCCCGGTGTGCGGGATCTGGGATCGACAAAGCGAGGGACCAGAATATTGCATTCGGGGTAGTACATCGCGGCGTTCCCCGGTCGGATTTTGTCGAACGGCGTGGCGATAATATTGGTCATTTCACCCGTTCCGCTGCGAACGGTCACCTTTTGACCGGGAAGCAGACGAAAGCGTACAAGATCGTCGGGATGAATCAGGATAACAAATCGGCCTTCAATACCTCGATAGAGGTCGTAGTCCTCATACACGACCGTGTTGAATTGACCTTCGCTGCGGATGGTCATTAATCGCAACTCGTTCGGACCACCAATCAGTTCGGGTAGCGAGTGGACTCGCAACTGCGCTCTGCCGTTTTTCGTCGGAAATTCCGGCGTATGAAACGTACGACCGTCAAGCTGAAACTCTTTCTTCGTCGCCCCGATGTCTTTGATCTTTTCGAAACCCGGAACGACCTTGGCAATCGCTTCGCGAATTCGATTGGTATTTCGCATCGATTCCCAATCGATTGGTCCCTTATTGCCTAGCACACCACTGGCGATTGTGGCAATGACTTCGATTTCGCTTTTGGGTCCGACGTGCCTTGACGGCCCACCGTCACTTAAGCGGATGTAGTTGAACATCGATTCCTGGGTCGTCGCCTGAGGCTCTTCATCGCGCGCCAGCACGGGCAGAATAATTGTCTCTTTGGCCAGTCCGTGGGCATGGCCTGTATTCAGTGTGGTGTTCAGATAAACCAGCAGATCTAATTCGCCAAGCGCGTGTGCTGCGAAAGTTGAATCCGGATTCGAGCCATACAGGTTTCCACCCAGACAGAAGCCGAACTTCAACTCTTTACGACTGGCTGCCTCCATGCAGGCGAGCGTATCCAGCCCGGCCGTCGTCGGAAGCTTCAGTCCAAAGTGCGACTGTAATCGTTCAAAGATCGCTTCTTTCAGTTGCGGCGTGACCCCCATCGAGCCGATTCCCTGGACGTTGGAATGTCCACGTATCGGCAATAGTCCGGCGTTGGGCCGCCCGACCATTCCCCGTAAAAGCGCGAGGTTCGCGATCGCTTCGACGTTTTCGACACCGTACGTGTGATGAGTGATTCCCATGGTCCAGGTGAAGACGACGTTTTCAGCATTCGCATATCTCGTGGCAATCGCCTGAATGGCAACGGCGTCGACACCGGATTTGCGGTAGATCTCGTTCCAGTCGATGCCAGCAAGTTGCGCCTTCAATTCTGGCCAGTGATCACAGTAGGTTTCCAGGTAATGCTCGTCGTGGACGTTCATTTCCACAATCCGCTTGGCGATGCCTGTGAGCAAAGCCAGGTCACCACCAATATGCGGCTGAACGTACAACGAAGCGATCTTCGTTCCAAATAGCAGGCTGATGGGATCACTCGGCACGCTGAAATTGACTAACCCAGTCTCAACGATGGGGTTAATCACGACAACGTGTCCCCCTTTTCGGCGGAGATTTTTCAGTGTCGACATCAACCGCGGATGATTACTGGCTGGGTTTCCACCGATGATAAAGACAAGGTCAGCGTGTTCGACGTCTTCGAGGACCAGCGTGGCCGTGCCGGTCCCAAGGACGCTACCAAGGCCAACGCCACTCGCCTGATGACAGTAGAAAGAGCAATTATTGACGTTGTTCGTTCCAAAAACACGAGCAAAGACCTGCAGCAGGAATCCGGCTTCGTTGGAACTGCGGCCGCTGAAGTACCAGAATGTTTCGTCAGGTTTCGCCCGGTGCGACGATTCAGAAGCAGTGCTGTTCGCTGACGCGGGAGTGAGTTTCGAGATGATCTTTTTGAACGCATCGTCCCAGGAGATCGGCTGATAGTAGTTCTCGCCTTTTCGATGAATGACAGGCTGCGTCAATCGACCGCTTGATTCGAGTTCACGCGGCGAGAATGCTTGAAGTTGCGGAATCGAATAGGTCTTGAAGAAATCAGGAGTCACAGCTCCTTGCATGTCGGCGACCATCGCCTGCAGCGACTTTTTACAGACTTCCGGAAAAACGCCTCGTTCATTGGCCATTCCGCCTTGCTGGCCACCCATTCCCAATGCGCACGTCTTGCAGGCATTCTTCGAGCGCATCGCTTTCCATAATTTCCACAATCCGCCTGCCTCGCGTGCCTTGCTGAAGGTGTAACGCACTGCTCGCCAACCACCACCCGTTTGCACTCGTTGCATTGCAAATTGCCTTGGAAAAACGCATCGATTCGTAACAAACTTCATTGTACGCCGTGGGTCATAAGTGCTCAACGTTCCCAATTATATCGTTTCACCGCGACTCGAAGAGAAGCGAGTCGACCAGCGACAGTGACGATCCCGAGACGTCATTTCGCGTATGAGTGCGATCTCTTAAATCGCAGCGAAGTTAAAGGACATCGACTGGACGCTAATTCCCCACTGCCGTTGACTGCGAATTAAACCAGGCGTCGGTTTCAATCAAACGAAGCAACCGGGACGCGATCTTCAACGCATCCCGGTTGCCAGTCATTTCGAGATTTCGATCGTCAGATCATTCGTTGGTTGGCATGGGGACATCGCCGTATTCTTGGGCTGAAGTTTCGGCCGAGATTCCGCTGATCGCGGTCGGTCGGTTTTCAGCACTGTTCCTGGTGACCCGAGTTGCGGTCCGACCATCAAGGATGCTGCGGGCGGCGTGACGCAATTCTTCGTCACTGAGTCGACGAATATTTCCCAGTTCCACCAGCGGCTTCATGATTCGTGCTACTTTCGCCAGTGAAGTTTCCATCAGGCTGAGTTCCACAAGATCGTGACGGACACCAGCCAGTGCCTGAATCTGTGCACCCAATTCTTCTCGGAAGCCACTGAGCACTTCCAGAGTCTGAATTGCATCGGCCAGGTTACGTGTTTGAGCGACGAGGGTCGCTTGGATCGTCACCAGACCGTCCAGGTTCTGTTCCGACGCGGCAATGTTCAGTTGGTCGTCGATCAGTTTCCCTTGAATTCTCAGCAATCCATCAAGGTTCTCGCCTGATGTGGCGACATTCAAAGCCTCGTTAACCAACTTGTCCTGGATCGAGAGAAGTCCATCCACGTTCTCTGTCGAAAGGACAATGTTCAATGATTCATCTGTCAGTTTCGCTTGAATCTTAAGCAGTCCATCAAGGTTCTGGTCCGACGAAGCGACATTCAATTGTTCGTTCGCCAACTTGCTCTGAATCGTCAGTAATCCATCCAGGTTCTGCTCGGATGCTCCAACGTTCAACTGCTCGTTAGCAAGCTTGCCCTGAATCGTGAGCAGTCGATCCAGACCCTTTTCCGACGTGGCCAGATTCAACTCGCCTGCGACGAGCTTGCCATTGAGTCCGATTAATCGCTCGGCTCGTTCCGTAGCGAGTTCGGCCTGTTGCCCACCGTCGGCAAGGCGACGTTGCAAGGCGACCAGTTGATCTGAAACGGCCTGAGCCGCTTTCAAGTTTTCTGAGGCCGCATTTAAACCTGACTTCAGAGATGCGAGGCCTTCAAAACTGGATCGAGCTGATTCAATCGATTCGAGTTGCTTCTGCAAACCGTTGCTCAGGTCGACAAGTTGATTCAGTGCTGATTGAGCCTGTCCGAGGTCACTCGCCTGCGAGGCTGCAACTTCCTTGAGGGCAATTAACTTGTCGAGTGAATTGACCGCGCCATCATGCGAATCCTGCTGACCGATGATTTGATCCTCAAACGATTGAATCAAATCGAAAACGCGAGCCGCCCCTTCTGTTTTTGCTTCTTGATCAATAATCCGCGTCTGTAACCTGTCGACCCCTCCGATGGCTTTCGAGACGGTGTCATTCTTCGACGCGACCTGAAGCAACTCGCTTCTCAATTCACGAATCGCCTGTAGCGCCACACGGGCGTCTGCGATCTGATCATGCTGAGCTCGCAGGCTCGTCAACAGGCTGTTGGCTTCCCAGACGTTGTCGTTGGTTGAGGCCAGGTCCTGCATCCTTTCCTCAACAGAAGTCAGGCTGGCTTTCACTTTTGCCAGTTCATTCGCGGTCGGACGCGTAACGAAGAAGTGCAGTCCGACAAATCCAATCGCCACTCCCATAAACAGCATTAACCAGGTTTGTTTCAGCTGCTCAGCCAACTGATTCTCTATTGTCCGTGTTCTCGAATGTTCGGTAGTAAACATAAGTCATGCTCCCAATCCCGCCGAAACGGAAAGACAATGGTTCCTTGGGTCATCCGGGACCTGAAACGACGTCCCTTACAAACGAATGACCCCACATTCAATTCACTCTCGTTGAAGAGTATCGCCAACCAGTACGGCAAACTTTGCCGATTGGCGAAGAGTTGTCGCTTCGAGACGAACGATTGTGGAAAATGGATCGATTGTGTGGATTACGATTGCCATCCATGATGATTTACACGACGTTTGGAGATCGGCTCTGACACGTTGCCATCCAGGGAAAATGCATGCGACAGACTCAGGACTATGAAAACGATGACGATGACTGGTGCGACGACACAGACGACGAGTCTGACGACGGTTATATTCCCTGTCCTCATTGCGGTGAGACGATGCTCGAAGCGGCCGACCACTGCCCCGCCTGTAACCGCTGGATGACGAGCGAAGATCGGCCGCGCAAACAATATTCGTGGTGGGTCATTGCTGTGATCTTGATCCTCTTACTAACGACGATTTTGTCTATCGTCCCGCTTTAGGTAGACCAGAAAGAAGTCGTCGCGAGGAACGAGTGTTTTGCTTGTTTGCACGTCAAGTTCGTCGATTCTTTCAAGCGAAATCAGCGAGTCACGCGCTGTAGCATGAGCTTCTGCCCGTGCAGTACAACTTCTTGTGAATGATGGAAACCTGTAATACTGCAGATTGGTTTTGAAAGTTGCTTCAGATGCGTGTTTTAGTGACCGGTGGTAACGGATTTCTCGGGCAAGCGATTGTGCGGCGCCTGCTGGCGCGAGGCGACCAGGTGCGAAGCCTGCAGAGAAGCGCATCGCCGGAACTTGAAGCGTTGGGTGTCGACTGCGTGAAAGGAGACATCGCTGATGCGGAGATCGTGCATCAGGCTGCCGCAGGCTGTCATGCCGTATTCCACGTCGCCGCGAAGGCAGGTGTCTGGGGACGATACGATGACTATCATCGCGCGAACGTCTCAGGTACCCAGAACGTCATTGCCGCGTGTCAATCACAGGCGATTCGCAAGCTGATTTACACCAGTTCGCCCAGCGTTGTGTTCAACGGAAAGGACGAAGTCGGTATCGATGAATCTGTTTCTTATCCGTCCCGATACCTGGCCCATTATCCCCTCACCAAGGCGATTGCCGAGCGAAGCGTCATGTCGGCGAACGGACCTCAGTTGGCCACAGTCTCGCTTCGGCCTCACTTGATTTGGGGACCCGGCGATAACCACCTTGTTCCAAGGCTGATTGAGCGGGCTCGTTCAGGCCAGTTGCGGCAAGTCGGAAATGGCAAAAACCTGGTCGATACAACCTATGTTGATAACGCAGCCGAGGCGCATCTACTGGCAGAACAGCGACTGGAAACTGGCTCAAACGCTGCAGGTAAGGCCTACTTCATTTCCAACGGAGAACCGCAGCCTCTCTGGGATCTCATCAATCGGCTGCTCGCCTGTGCTGATGTCGCACCGGTGACCCGTCGTATATCAGCCAAGGCGGCCTACACCGTTGGCGGGATGCTCGAGACGATCTACACACTCACGGGCCGCACGGACGAACCGAGAATGACCCGATTCGTCGCCCGCCAACTTTCAACGGCCCACTGGTTTCGACTCGATGCCGCTCGACGTGATCTCGGTTATGTTCCTCGTGTCACCGTCGAAGAAGGGCTTCGACGCTTGACTGAGTCACTGAAGAAGACATCGGTCGGCATTCAAAAATAAGTCTCAGCGAGTGACCGAACTCCGGGACTGCCAGACCGATGCCGCCGTTGGAACTCCGTTAAACATCGATGTCTTTCGTGCCGGTGCCGGTGCAGATGTCGCTTCGTCTTTTGGTAGCGGAACGCCGCCGCGAGCCGGCACCGTTTCGTAAGGTTCAGGAGTGGGACGTAAAGGAGCCGTCTCCTGTTGAGCTTGAGTTGGCTGGTAAGCAGGAGCCGTGATCGAAGCTGTCTGCTGTGCGGGAACAGTACTGATCGGCGCCTGAGGAATTACAGCCGTTGCATAGGGAACAGCCTGGTAAGCCGGTGCATATCCCATTTGAGTGGCAAACAGCGGCATGCCGAACGCCTGGCTGTTGCCACATGACGAGCAGGCTGGCCGAGCAATCGCCATCGCTTGTACAGGAACATGCTCGGTCACATATTGAACGGACTGGACCGGAACCATCTGAGTCGCCATCTGGGGAACTCGGCGAGTCACCTGAACGGGAACCGATACGGTCTTCACCTGCTGCTGCACTGTCGTTTCTGCAACTTGCTTGGTCACGGGTTTTGGAACCCATACCATTTGAAAGCCACCCTCATCGACCGTGACATTTTTCGTGGTCGTGATGGGGACATTTTCGACAACTTGCTTTTGTTGCATCTGTGTCTCGGTAACATCGCGAAACGTCGTGACCGCTTGCGGACGAAGCTGAGTCGTCACAACGGGACGCGTCTGAGAAATCGTGCAATTGGCCGGTGCGGCAGCCATAGGGACGACCGGCGGTAACATCGCCTGTTGCGAAGCACATTTACGACATTGAGCGTCCACGTTCGCTGGCATCATGCTCGCCAGACCCGCCAGCGCCAGGCAGTTAAGAAGTGTGCGGTTCATGGATGATATTCCTCGATTTATCAACGACCGAAAATGATCAAATTGGATTAAAGTCTGCTGACGCAGGAGCCCTGTTTTCGGGACGCCAGTTTCGTCTCATCGGCTGACCAATCCTCACGGCTGAAGTTATATTCCTAAAAGTCGGGTTAGATCACCTAGAATACGGCCATTTTCGGCCTGTTATGGTGCTGATTGCCGGTCTTTTTTTGCAGGTTCGGCGAAATCTGCGGATTGCCTTTGCTCGTATCGGCGGAAAACGCGAGCAAACTCCGGTTCACACTGGTGGAGTAACCATCCGGGGAACACGGTCGAGGCAATCGTCAGCGAAAACATCACGAGAAACCAAACGGGAAATCGCCACTTGGAGTTAACTTCCGGTCCGACCTGCACCTTCAATCGGTCATACTGGTCGATCGACAACTTCAGTACGCTGAAAATCAGCCCACCCATGATGAATACAGTCGCTGCAAGAAGCAGGCTTTCATTCAGCAATTCCGTGACGATCAGAAAACTGCTGGCAAAGAATCCGAGGATCGGAAAGCAGGCTAACAACAACAAAGCCCGGGTACTCAACCTTGTTACATCAGTTCGTTCTTTGTTGCCGATGTCGTTCAATGTCACCTGGCGATCATCGATCATGAAAAGAATCGAGCACATCATCACAGTCAATTGCTGTTGCATCAGCCAGGCACCGGCCATTCCGATTCGAGTGAAACAATAACAGCCGAGCAGCAGCACGCCGGAAATACTTAAATAGACGTACGCAGGGCGTTGTCTCGAATCGGCTGGGGCAATCGCACGAAGCGCACCCCAAACGGCACCGCAAAAAGAAGGAATCAACATCCAGCCATCGAACGATGCCATCAAGTCAGGAGCCAGCGGCATGACAAACCTGAGCCAGCCGATGCGACTGGCCGATAACGTTCCGGCAACAAAGAGGATGGCAATCAGTGGTTGAGCATCGCTCATCACCTTGATCTGCGTGGAATGAAATGGAAATAATCCTGCTTGAATTGCGAATCCCGCCGACAACACCAGCAACATCCAGGGGAAGCACTCGTAAACATAGTGGTAGGCCAGTTCATTCCGGGTCGCCCATTTCTGGATCTCTTGCGTGATGCTGGCGATGTTCCATGAAATCGACTGAGCGTTGGTCGAATCCTGGATTTTCATCCAGGGGACTGCGACGACCAGCATTGCAAACCCCATCGCAATCAACGCACCCCCACAGTATTGAGTCGACAAGAATTGCTCAGCGTTCGACCGGCGTTCTGAATTGCCGTATTGGCCGATCAACAGACTGATGATGACCGTACTGGTACCGGACAACATCAGGTAGATCCGCAGATCGTAAGTGGTCATCAGTCCCAGCGATGTGGCCTCAAACAACATGACCAGCGGAATGAACCAGCGATTGCTGTCGGTTGTCGATTCCCTTCGCCGGATGACGAGGATCGTGACGACAACCAGCAGCAGCACGGGAAATAGATTCGTTCCATCGACAGCAAACCATTGATGACGAAGCCGTTCAACCCGACGTCGATCCAATGTCCGGCGGACTTCGCTCATTGTCCCGATTTCCGTATCGGATTTCGCGATTTCACGCTCGGCTGTCCGGATAATGTCTGCGTCCACCGCAAGATCGATCTCGTACTGCCACTCAAGTCCTGCCAGGATGAACAAGCTGCAAATCACATTGGAAACGGCGAGCGTACGTACCAATCCCGGTTCGAATCGCGACGCAACCAACGTCACGACAAACCCGATCAGGGGCGACAATACGAGCAACAGTGGTAACTGGTCTCGAAGTGACGTCAGCCAATCCATTTCCGAAAAGTCCCTTTCTGTCGGGGCTCGACTACGTTGTCAAATGTTTCAATGAGGGTTCTGTGCCACTGCTTCGAAGTCTTCGGAGAAGCAGTGTCTTCATCTGTCCGTTTCTGAAAACCGCAGAGCACTGCTTGACCCAGTGCAGTCAAACAGCAGCACATCATTTCGAAGATCGACGGTGCACAAGGCCATACGGCAAATCATTTTAAGCCCCATGGTTTTCAAATTGAGGTCGAACAGTAGCGAGACAAATTGCTGAGCGATACGATTCCGCCTCCACGGATGGGCGATGTTTTGTCGGCGACAGCGTTTCGCCAACGTTCGACTCGGTCGAACTTCAACGGATGACACAAGCACCTGCAACTCCATGGGAAATTGATATGTCGAATTCCGGTACTGCGGAAATCGTACGCGAAGAAACCGAAGCCTCCTTGATCGCACGTGCCCAAGTCGCGGTCAGCCGCTGTAATTGGGAAGTCGGCGAATGTGCCGCCCTCTGGACGAAGCGATTCGCACGAGGCAGGACCGATGCCGATTTTGCCGCACTCGTCTCGCTCAGTGCTGATCAGGTTTATCAGCGACGTCGAGTTTGGGAGACATTTGCTGACGTCTATCAAAACTATTCGACTTTGAAATGGTCGCATTTCTACGCCGCTATCAATTGGGACGATGCCGCCGAATGCCTGCAATGGGCCGATGACGTTCAGGCCGGTGTCGCTGAGATGAAAGCGTGGCGTCGAGCTCAGCGGGGCGAGGATCTGAACACGCCTGCGATGGACGACGCACTGGACGGTCTCCCCACGGAACCCGCCCTCGCCCGCGAAGCCGCTCCATCCGATCCTCAATCGTCGTTTTCTGTTTCCGCTAACAATCCCGCAAACGGGGATTCCGACACGAATCCAGCTCTCGCTAATCGACTTTCCAGTGGCACCGGGGACGACTATGCTCCGTTCAACGCCAATGCCATGTCGGTCCCAGGACGTGAGCAGGGCGAGCGGCCGGTCCTGAGTACCGAACAGATCGCCAAGCGGTTTACCACAACCATCGAACGCTGCGTGAATCTGATCACTCCACAGTTCCTCGAAGAATTTGCAGAACTCCCTGACAAAGTCCGCAAACGACTGATCAAGGCGGTTGAGCAACTCGCTGAAAAAGTTGACGAACTCGGATAATTGGTTGCAGCGGACCATGCTTTTGTCGGTCTCTCGTCGATCTCTGGATCGGCATTTCGTCGCGAATCACTTCGCACAGAGCGGCGTCAGGTGAAATGGCCTGACGCCGCCTGGCTTACCATTTGGGTCTAGTCTTGAACCCCTGCGGAAAACTCTTTCATCTGATAAATGATTCGGCCGTCGACAGATAAAAACCCCTCGGCCGTCAATTGTCGACTCGCATCGTCAACCTGCTTGATCACGGCAGTGACCGTCACAAGCTTGTCTCGAGGGATCACTTGCCCTCGATAAACCCATTCGTGCTTCCCGTGAATTTGACCTCCCGGTCGGTGGACGATCGGTGTCGCGAACTGAGCATTTTCGTCAAGATTCCATCGCCGGGCCGCATAGAACTTCACGAGTTGATAAAAGGATTCGAGACCGAGCGAACCGGGCACGACAGGGTCCTGGTGAAAGTGAGCCTTAAAGAACCACGATGCCGGATTAACGGCGGTCGTACCGATCACAAAACCATTTCCAAACGGCCCGTTCGTTAAAGATAACTTCACCTCATCGATCATCTGGAATTGCGAATCAGCAAACGGGGCCTGGTCGACGTAACCAAAGCGAGTGCAGTGCTGATCCTCTGTCGCCGATGGAACAAATGGTTTTGCATCGCGAATGCCGATCTGGTTCATCAGCGATGCTTTGGAGAAGAATCCAAAGTACGTGTTGCCGACATAAACCGGTTCATCATTGCACCTGAGATCAAAGTCATAGTGCTGAATGATCATTCCCCCCGATGTGGAAACGCGAGTCATTTTCACGGTTGTCGTCAATGTTCCTGACGCGGCAGTAACGTCGCGGAACTGGGTTGCCGAACCACCCAGGTTACGGAACGACAGATCAATATCACTGGTCAAAGCCGATCCCACATACGCGGCCAGCCATCCACACGGTTGCAGCGCCGTCTCAAGCAGAACCGCAAACGGCATCCGCCTCTGACGGTTGGATGCAAAGTACCAGGCATCTGATGGAACGTCATACTGCGCGACGACCTCTCCCCCTGGCTTCAATATCCACGGCTCGCACCCGCTAATCGCCACGATCCGGTCCAGAAACTGAAACGGAGGTCCTGGCAGTCTGGCAATGATCCGTTCCGAATCAAAAACGCGATACCGTTCGCCAAACGCATCCGAAGGGTTGCCAATGGCGTACGCCGTAATGCGATCCGTGTCGAATAAGGCCGGACGTCGGTCATAGACTGGTTCACGGGTCGCCAGCGAATGAGTCGCACCAAACTCGTTCACACCATGATCCGGTTTCGCAGACAATCCGCGAGCGGATGACGAGCCCGACCAGAGTCGTTCGATCGCCTCGCGTGTCAGTCCGGACAATCGGACGGACATGTCGGTAATCTCGACAATCGGCTTTCCATCCGCATACATCAGGGCGTCCGCAAGACAGTACGGCGTGCCGGATTCTGTATATCCAATTTCTTTCAACGTAATCTCGTACCAGACCTTTTTCGTACTGGCGAGAACCTGGCCGCGACACTTCAGCCGACTGCGAACTTCCGGGATCGGCTCGTATGCCGTTTCGCCCGACTCGCCAACCCAACCCATGCGCAACAGGAAAATCCGCAGCGTGTGCATGCAGCATTCATACATCAGTGTCCCGGGCATCACCTGATCGTCACAGAAGTGACAGGTCAGGAACCAGTCATCCGGATGAATGTCCAATTCACCCAGGATCATCCCCAGGCCGAACTTCCCGCCGCTCGGATCGAGCTTCAGTACACGGTCGATCAACCACATCTTCGACCGTTGACTGGAGACAGTTGCTGGCCCTTGATCGTTCATCAATCCCGGGATCGTCACGGGACATTCTAGAGAAAGCCGTTGAAACGCCGGACCGAAACACGTACCAAGCTGACCCTGTCTTAACGCCAGCAATTGGCGATCGTCATAACTCTCGACCCCCATCGGGACCAGGTCTCTCCAGTCTGCCGGTCGCTTTCCCGGGCGAGGTTGTCGGTCCAGAGCTGTATGAACAATCCCCTTCCCTCCCGCCAGCTCCGCCTCGGTGAAAAAGCCCGCACACCCTTCCCGCATCGTCAACAGGCGTTGACCGTTGATTGTCGCGTCGAACTCGAAGCGAAACAGATACGTCTGACCCTGGCGAAAGAAGTGATTAATACGAATGTCGTAATGAATCGTCTCACCCGGTCCCGGCAACTCGCGGTGGAATGTCACGACCGCATCCAGCAATCGATAACTGGCGATCCCCTTCGTTTCAAAATCAATTCCCAGCCATCCCGACAAAAACAGGTCCGCCTGTCCCGCTTCAACGGCAATACAGGTCGGAATCCGGTTGCAATCCAGGTACCACGCGCCCGGATGAATATCGTGCTCGGTCACGACTCGACCGGATGTCATGGAAAGGGGTTCGCCATCAATTTCCAGAATGCGGTCAACCAGCATCAACGGTTCATCAGGGAGTCTGACTCGAGTCGGATGATGATCGATCTCGGCAAACAGTTCTCCCAGCACACGACCGATCTTGCCAATCGCAAACTCCATACACTGCGATCGCGACAATGATCTGGGTGGCACGACCGGGATGACAGTCTCCGACCGCTGGGGAGTCGTTTCCGTCGATTCGATCAAAGTCTGGTTTGATGCCGTTCCGCTTCCATTCGATGAAGCCGCGGTTGGAAGTGGTTCACCACCGGCGAGTCTCGATAGTAACTCAAGCTGATCAGCCATGATCCGCTGCGCCTCAGCCGACACGCGAAGATACGTTTCGTGTGCTTTCATTCGAGCGGCCAGCAGATCGTCCAACTGTGTCATGACATTCGTTCCGGAAGGTTCTGGTGTAATTTCGTGTTTGTTTGTTAAAGCAGGCTGCTTCGTTTCGATTGACGGCCGGTCTGAACCGACGTCGGCAGAAACCGGTTTTTGCGTCGCCACGGGTACGTGACTGACCGTGATCGGTCGAAATTGAAATCGCCAGCCGCGCGGAGGGGCCGGGATCGGGAATCGTGGTCCGCCTGTTTCGGTCACGATTTCGCGATTGGAACTGACCGTTGTCGGCTTGCTTTGGTCTGAGTGTTGATCGCCGTAGAGGTACGTCAGGTCGGCGGGGACTCGTTCTGCGATCACAGCTGCCAGCAATTCAAGGAACGTCGAAATCGGATTCGACGTGGCCGGAAGTGCCGACCGGGCAAGGTGCGGACGATGGCCCAGAATTTCATCAATCATCCGGGTACACGAGGAACCTGGCCCGATCTCAAGAAATACTCTGATACCATCGGCATAGCCCTGCTCAATCACGCGCGGGAAATCGATGGTGTTGACCGCTTGTGCCACGATCGCCTTGGCAGCGTTGTCCTGCGTCAACTCGTAAGGACAACCCCATGCCGTACTATAAAAGTCAATCGGTTGCGAATGACTATTCGTGTCCGCGAAAGCGGGTGCGGTTGTCCGCATCACGTGCAGGGCGTGATACGCCGGCTCAACCTGCCGAAGCACTTCACAATGAACTGTGCTCGGTGCTGCAAATGAAACGAATGTCGCCGATAAGTTCTGGACCAGCCGCGCAACCTCGCTCCGATCGCCTCCGATGACACATTGATTCGGTGTGTTGATAATCAGCAAATAAACACGCGACGAACGAACCGAATCACCGTTGGCCTCGTTCATGTTTGACGCTGCAATCGCCGCACGAACTTCGTTCGCAGAACGGTCGATCACACCCGAGACCCACGGGACGTCGGTCCCCTCGGGAATATTCCAGGCGCGTCGTGCCGCGTTGAACGGGTAGACCAGATCGCTACCAAACAGCGACGCCGCATCCATGCGATCGAGCATCTCGTCTCGATCCGTCCAGGCTCGCAATCCAAAGAGTGCGGCAGACTCGCCCAGGCTGTATCCAAGACTGGCGGAAGGTCGGACTCCGAAGCGTGCCAGCAGGTCGCACACCCCAGTCCCGATCGCAACCTGACCAAAAATCATCGCTTTATGATCATCCAATAATTCTGTCGTCGATTTGCCGTACCAGATTAACTCCGGACGATATTGGTCTTTCAACCGGTTGTTCCTGGCATCTTGCCGAAGCAGAATCTCGGGAAACGCCGAAAGCAGTTCCCGGCCCATGCCAAGAAAGGCGTTGCCCGAACCCGGAAAGACATAGGCCAGTCGCCCCCCCTTTCCCAGTGGATCACGCGAAAAGAAGATCCGCCGGTCAGTGCCGTCGAAAGCCGAGTTTCCGTCGAGGCGAACCTTCGCCAATCGAATGACTTCCGGCAGTTCATCGATCGACTTGATCACGAGCGAGACCGCCAGCCGCCGTTGTTCCCCCGGCGGTCGCTCGCGAAACCAACGTTTTGCCAACAGCCCGATCGATTCGCGGGAATCAGCCAACTCCGCCAACCGTTCCAAACCCGATGCAAGTTCTCCGACGCTGTCACCGTCGATCACAAACAGGCCAACATTCCGTAAAAGAGTGTCTCGAACTTTGGATTTTGGAGTATGAAAGAATGTTGAGTCGGGGTGATCCGCAAGTTCAAAAGCAAGTCCGCGTCCGTCGACCCCTCGACCCGTGACGCGAATTCGCCTCGCTCCGTCCGAACGATTGTGTAACCAATGATCTGACGTTGATCCTGGCAGAATCCGGTTCCGTAACGAGTCTGCGGCGGTTGCCAGTTGTAAAAGACCAGTCGCTGCGCCGGCATTGATCGATGAATCAGAGTTATCACGGGTTCGATTCGACGAATCGATCTGTGTGATCACAGCATGAATCGGGTCACCATCCGCAATGGCGTCTTCGAATCGTTTCAACACAAATGCCGTCGCACTATCGACGGTCGTCGTCCCCTGCAGTCCCTTGGGGTATCCCCACGCCGCTAACTGACTGCGAATATCGCAAGGCAGGTCGACCGCACCGACAAGAGCCTGGTCGAGTTCCCCTCGACGCAGCGCATGCGCAGCCATTTCGCAGGCGCGTAAACCAGAATTCTCGTCGGCGGAAATTGTAAAACTGGGACCGCCGACGTTGAATTCGCGAGCTAACCGGCTGGCAACAATGCCACCCAGATTGCCCATCACGCGATTCGCCGTTAACGGTGGGCCGACCGATTTCTTCAGTTTATCGACCCATGCGGGCATCTCTTCAGGGGTGAGCACCAGCCCAAGCATGTCCGCCCATTGCGGTGCCAGTTCCTCGACCGACCAGCGAAGATGAAAGTTCGTCGTATTCGGGTCAAGCTCGATTCCAATGAATACGCCAGTTCGGTTTCCCAAAGCGGCAGTTGCCGTGCGAAGAGTCTGTTCCTGGTCCTCATGAAGCGCGTCCCGCAAAGCCTCGGCAGCCACCTTCAGCATTAACTGCTGCTGAGGCAACATGTCCTGCATTTCCAGCGGAGGGATGCGGAATTCTCCCAGCGGCAAATGAACCGACGAAATCGGCTCGTTCAACGATCGAGTCGTCTCCAGTGAAAAGCCGACTTCATGACGATACCACTCTGTCGCTGTCACTCCCCAGTCA
Source organism: uncultured Schlesneria sp. (assembly GCA_903899985.1). Classification (GTDB taxonomy): domain Bacteria; phylum Planctomycetota; class Planctomycetia; order Planctomycetales; family Planctomycetaceae; genus Schlesneria. The sequence goes on along the minus strand of CAIULL010000006.1, from coordinate 6,996 downwards.
TTCTGCGAACTGTTTTCGTTCACTGATCCATGTGGTTGTGAACCTTTGACAGTCGCTGACGACGTTCCCTTCTGAACCGCAAAACCGACAATCGCAATATTCAGACTTGGCTCGCGCTGTGTTGAATGTCCGGATTCCAACCTGATCGGTAAGCCGCCGTTTTCGGTTCGTGTGAAATCCTTTGAAGGTAATTCAACGAACTCTTCGATCAGAACGTGAGCGTTAATACCGCCGAATCCAAAGGCGTTGATCGTGGCACGACGAGGAATCAGAGACGATCGCGTTCCATGATCTGTCACCGATTTCTCGACACGTTGTTCCCACGGTTCCGCCTGACGCAGGACACGAAACGGACTTCCCGGTTGAGCCAGCGCCGTCGCCGGCTTCTCGTAGTTCGCGGTTGGCGGCAGTGTCTGATGCCTGATGGCCAGCAGTACCTTCATCAGGCCGGCAGCGCCGGCACCCGTCAGCAGATGACCGACGTTCGATTTGACTCCCCCGATCACACACTGGCCGGCAACGGCCTGTTCCCGTTCCCATAACTGATGCAGACTGTCAATTTCGACCCCGTCGCCCACAGGAGTCCCCGTGGCATGACATTCAATCAGGTCAACGTCACTCGGTTGCCAGCCCGCCTGCTGGTATGCCGACCGCATGGCACGAAGCTGGCCTTCGGAATGAGGTGCCAGCAGGTTCGCTCCACGATCGTTCGAAAGGCCGATCCCCGCAATCACGCCGTAAATGTGATCGCCTGAATTGACGGCATCCGTCAATCGCTTGAGCACGAAAACTCCCGCCCCTTCGCCCACGACGAGGCCGTCAGCGGCCGCACTTAAAGGAGCACATCGGCCACGTCGCGACAATGCCTTAAGCTGAGCGAATCCCATCTGAGTGTACTGGCAATCGGGTCGTGACATCCCTCCCGCCAGCATGGCGTCAGCTCGATGAGCCAGCAGTTCTTCACAGGCAAATTTGAGGGCATAAAGTGATGACGCACAGGCGGCATCAAGCGTATAGGCCATCCCCCCCAGTCCCAGACCTTCGGCAATCAAGGCCGCTGGAAGACTGGCCGCATCATGGTTCAGTGGATGCCAATCCGAACGTGGGGAATTACGGCGACATTCCGACAGTAATTGACTGCGGCGCTCTGCTGTCAGTTGAGCCGTTTCGACAATCCGTTCCAGGAATGTCCGCCCCAAAACGTCACGGCACATGGCTGATGTTGATTCCGTCGGCAGAACAATATTGCCGAGAATCACACCGACTCGATCGGGGTTGATACCACCAAGCCCACCTGCATCCTGATAGGCCATGCGAGAGGCGTGCAGACCCAGATGAAACAACGGGTCGAGTTTCTCCAGGAAGTTCGGGTCCAGATTCAATCCTGTCGGATCGAACTGAAAGTCTTCGATAAAGCAGCCCCAGGTGGAATAGACACGATCCGCTTTTGGTCCCTCAGGATCGAATGCCGTTTCCGGCCTGAGGAACCAGCGGCCCTTGGGGACGGCGCGACCCGAGTCGATCCCTTTGGCGATGTTTTTCCAGAACGTGTCCAGGTCCGGCGCACCGGGAAAGATGCCGCCGATGCCGACAATAGCAACTCGTTCAGTTCGGTCAGTCGTCGACATATCGGCAAAGACTTCAAGTTGAGCAGAGAACGGGGAAAAATCAAACCAGCATCATAATCAGCCAGCTCGACCCAAACCACGCGGTCGGCAATGTTTATGATTTTAAGTCGTGTGGGTCGACGCGCGGCCCACCATCATAAGTTCGTCCGTCCCGACAACGTAAGATTCGGGACGTTTCTTCGATATTCTTGTGTCCTGAAAGGACTAAAGCCATTAGCCGGTGGTTGAGCGAAGCGGTTCATGGACGATTCTAAAAATTGCATCCTGGATGGATGCCAGAAACGTTGTTCAGGCATTTGAGTATTCGTACGCATGTGATTAACCCGCCTCGATGATCTGGAATCCTTCCAGGATTCGAGACACTTTTGATCCACTCATCCGTTGGTGTGGCTGACGCTCAACCACCGGTTAATTGCAGCAGTCCCTTCGGGACAAAGACAGATGCCGGACCCAAACCTAAGCAAGAATCTTCAGAATAAACGGGTCGTTCAATCCGCTGGCAATGTATTTCGACTGACTGAAATCGTGACCGGCCGTATGTTCGTGCGGGACCGAGACAATAAACGCACCCGCGGCGGCGGCCGCTCGAGTCCCCGTTTCCGAATCCTCCAGCACCAGCATGTTTTCAGGCCGGACACCCAGTTGTTCCGCCGCCTTCAGATAAATTTCGGGGTTCGGCTTCCCATGAGTCACGCTTTCGGCCGTCAGTTGAATCGGAAAACGAGGGGCCAGGTCAAAACGTCCGAAGATATCATGGAGATAATCCCGAGGCGACGATGTCGCAACCCCTTTCGGCATGCTTTTCGATTCGATCAAATCCAATAAATCAAACAGACCCGGCATCGGTTTCAAGTGATCTTTTAGCATTTCATGGAAAATCACACGCGACTCCGCCAGCAGATCGGCCGGTTCTTCTTTCAGTCCCATGTAATCCCGAAATGCGGTCAGCGATTCAAGCGGTCGTCGTCCCAGCATGGCGTCCATCGCACCGCGAGACATCCGCATCCCGCGTCGCTGCAGCAGCATATCGGCCGAGACGTAAAAGACCTCTTCCGTATTGAACATTAATCCGTCCAGGTCAAAACAAACGGCCTGAATCGTCGGAAGCGTCTGAGTCATGGCGTTTTCGAATTTCCCGCAAATGCATTTTGGTTGAGAGGTCGTTTCCTCGCGTGACACACGGGCCAAAGTCTAGTTGCCTCTCAGACCGTCGTCCACGCATTTGTCCTCTGTGCCACTGCTTGACCGTCCCCGGCCAAGCAGTGCTCTTCACACGATCACGAAAACAAGTACGTCCCGAAATGAGCGAAGACACTGCGTCTCCGAAGACTCCGACACAGTGGCACAAAGCCGGGTCATGTCCTTGTCACAACCCGTTACGCACGTAACGCCGCCAGTCCCTGTTTCAATGCCGACTGATATATTGCACTGTCAGCCCCGAAGGCCACCAGGCGAAACCCGCGTTGAAGCTGAGCCCGCCCTTCTTCCACACTGTTCACCAGCACGGCCGGAACTTTGTCATGTCGCCGACATGCATCAAGTACGCTCTCGATCGCTCCCTGAATTTTAGGATGATCCATCTGTCCGGGTATCCCTAACGAATTGGCCATGTCGTACAGACCGATCCACAACACGTCGATTTCAGCCACGGAGGCAATTTCTTCGAGATTCGCCAGCCCCTTGGCGGTTTCCACCTGAACGATCAGTAACGTTTCGGTATTCGCAGAATGAACGGCATCCGTAATCGATTCGGCCCCATATCCATCGTGTGGCACTCCAAATGCCGCTCCTCGACGTCCCATCGGCGGATACTTGGCTGACTGAACAAGCAACTTTACCTCTTCGGCCGATTCCACCATGGGGGACATGACTCCCATCGCGCCCATATCGAGAACACGTGAAACGAAGTGGTATTGGGTCGTCGGAATCCGCACGATCGGGATCAGCTTCTGACAGGGTGTCGTCGCGATCAGCATCCGAATCGATTCGATCTCCCAGCCGGTATGTTCCATATCGTAAACGGCGAACTCGGCCCCCGCATTCGCGGCAATCCGGCCAATCCCCGTGGTGTTGAACTCGAACATCATCGTGCCGATCGCCACGCCACCCGATTTCACTTTGTGTTTGACCGAGTTCTTAATCATCTTGCCATATCCCCATTTGTGCTTTTTAAAAATCGTTCTGATCGGGACCTAACCCCAACCCGGATTTGCGAGTCTGCATATCGACGTAAGTTAACCGGTCAGCCAGACCCGCGTCAGCCCTCTGAGTTTTAAAACGCCTGACCCACTTTTGTTCAGGCGGAAACGGGAAAACTGATGCGAAGTGGAAGACGATGTCTTGGGTTGAAAAACGTTTGCAAATCAGGCGACTTCGCAGTTAACAAGCAACAGGTTTAATCGTTACTGAGGCTATGCAAGTAAAAGCGGTACGCCGTAGGGAGGGAATTGCGGATCCCTTGTCACCAATGTCGCTTGTTCTTGTTTGGCCTGAGCGATCAACATTCGATCGAACGGATCGCGATGATGTAATGGCAGTCGTTCCGTGGCAACAATGTGATTCACCGTAATCGGCAAAAGTTCAAACCCGACGCGTGCAACATCCAACTGCAAATTGATCGGGGCTTGCAGCTTTCCGATCGTGCGTTTAATCGCGATTTCCCAGAGAGAGACAACGCTCACATAAATCTCATTATCGGCATCAGCAATTTGCATTGCCGTTGCTGGTAAAATCTGCTCCGGCGAAGACAGCCACCATAAAAATGTGTGCGTATCCAGCAATAACTTCACGGAACCATTCCTAGCGATTCCTGGAGATCCGTCGGCCATTCGTCAAAGTCCGGGGCGAGCACGATCTGACCAGCGTATTGCCCACCTCGACGAGGTTCCTTTGAAGTCTGATTTTTCGCAGCGCTTTCCATATCCACTTCGATACGAACCGACGCACCCTCAGGAAGCACGATCGGATCATCCGCAACAATCGTCCCGTTCCGGACGTGCCCCAGCAAAACCATCTGGATCTCCTTGTTAAAGTCTCTCTGAAAAAGTCTACCATGCACATACTGAATGGCAAAAGAATGATCCTGCAAACAACACTTTAACGCATTGCTTTGTTTTGCAAAGCAATATATGCTCCTGGTCACGTCGGCGGAAAATCAAATGCGTCTATTCCGCACCAGAACTCGGACGCATGTCCGAAATATGACAAATCTATTGTTCAGTATTCCACACCCAGCACGAAGAAGGAACGTCATGAAGCGCAGTCCCGTTGCTTTCACCATTCTCTGCGTCAGCCTGCTGGCCCTCGCCCCGCATTGTGACGAACAACGATGTTTCGCGGCGGACGAAGCGATCGAAAAGCCCAAGGAACAACAACTGGAACAAACGCGAAAAGACGAACTCCTTCTTCGAATCGAACGGCTGGAAAAGATCCTCGCCGATGCCGAAAATAAGACCCGAAAAAAACGCAACGAATTGAGCGGTCTTGCTGACCGCATCGGATCAGCGGATTCCTCGACCTTAAATCGCGCGCAACAAACTTCGCTTGAGCAAATCGGAGTGCTTCGAGGGGAACTCACAAAAATCCGCTTGAAACGCATCATGGCCGAAGCCAAATTGCAGGCCCGGGAAAAGTTGCAGAAGTCTAACGAGGACGAGGCCTCCATTTCTAAACGGAAACTGAAGATCGAAACCTGGATCAAGCAGGAAACGCAACTGGCTGAGGAGTTGGAACAACTGACGAAGGAGTCCAGGAAATACGGACGTGCCTCAATCGACGTCGAAATGACGCGCAAGGAAATCGATTCGCTTGATCCAGTTGTCACAAGGATCATTCAGGAAATTGAACGGTCCAAATTGGAGCTGCAGAAAATCGGAAAATAAAAATCGGGGGGTTCGGGCAACAATCCTCCGGCTGTTGTGCGCGGCTCTACTGACCCCGCACTGGACCCCCGGCAAAGCCGGTTGATCCGCGTCGGATGATCGGTTCAAAATAGGGAAATCATTCGCGCGTTGACTGAGGCGAGCCGAGGTGCGTTAGCCCTCGGACTCTTCAAGTGTTAAACCATCATCGCAAAAAAAAGACTCTGACATGTGAGCGCGTCGGGCGAACGAAAAATCCGAGTGAACAAAAACGTCCGAAGTACGTCCTGCGACACCGGCACAGCCGGTTGATGCGCGTCGGCTGATCGGTTCAAAATCGAGAAATCATTCGCGCGTTGAGGCGAGCCGAGGTGCGTTAGCCCTCGGACTCTTCAAGTGTTAAACCATCATCGCAAAAAAAGACTCTGACATGTGAGCGCGTCGGGCGAACGAAAAATCCGAGTGAACAACGACGTCGCAAGTCCCCTGCAAAACACGGCCATCGCAATTTGGACCAGCATGATTCGCCGCATTCAATCTGCAGACTGGCCCAGCATCGCACGAATTCAGGCCGAGTCCTATCCGCGTGAAGTGCTGGAATCCCTGGAATCACTCCAGTCCCATTGGCACGTCTCCGAATCCACCTGCCTGATTGCGGAAGTCCAAGGAGCGGTCGTCGGATACATCCTGAGTCATCCCTGGATCAAGGGAAAAATCCCGCCATTGAACGAGATCTATTCCAGCCTTCCGGCGAATTGCGATTCACTGTTTATCCACGATCTGGCGTTAAGCCCGCCATTTCGAGGAACGGGTCTTGGTGACGAACTCGTTCGAGCCGTTTTCGAAGCAGGTTCAGCCCTGGGTTTAACTCATTTGTCGTTGATCTCGGTCCAGGGATCATCAGGCTACTGGAAGCGCTTCGGCTTTGTCGCTTCGCCACCACCGTCAAACGAATACATCATCGCCGCAAAAAGTTTCTACCCCGCGTCCGACTTCCACTGCATGGAATGCAACTCCGAAACCTCAAAAAAAAGTTGACCAAGTTGGCCAAGTTCCTATTTTCACAGGCTTTTCAGGAAATCGAACCTGGTCAACTTCGCCAACCCGTTGTGCGATTAGCCTCCTGACCGCTCCGTTGTGTGCGGGTCTCCTCACCGGACTGTTGTGCGCGGGTCTCCTGACCCCGCACAACAATCCGACCGAAGGTCTCCTCTTCTCGCTCCTTCTCTTCCATTAGCGAAGATGAGCGTAGATAAGCGTTCTAAATCTCTTCGCAATTCAAAAACCCCGTCTCGCCAACGTCCGTAAAAAAAGTTGACCAAGTTGGTAAAGTTGGCCAAGTTCCTATTTTCATAGGCTTTTTAGGAAATCGAACCTGGTCAACTTCGCCAACCCGTTGTGCGTAGGTCCCCTGACCTCGCACAACAGTCCGACCGAACGTCTTAACTTCTCTTCTCTTCCATTAGCGCAGATGAGCGTAGATAAGCGTTCCAAAACTCTTCGCAATT
>CAIULL010000005.1 GCA_903899985.1 uncultured Schlesneria sp. | reverse complement strand
TACAAGACGGAAAAGGAAGTCGACGCGTTGCGTCAACGACCTCATCCGTACGAATTCGCCATGTACTACGATATCTAAGATATCTGAGCACGACGATATCTGATCAGCCCGCCAGGCGCTGTTCAGTCGTTCCAACGATCTTGCGTTTTCGAGGTTCGCTTTTCCAGCGGCGGTGAACCCAGAAGTATTGCTCTGGAGCGCGGCGGATCGCCCGCTCCAGAGCGGCGGTGTAGAGATGTGTGATTTCACCGACTGGATCGTTACCGACGATTTTTCGCGGGTCAATGATCGCTTCACAACCGACCTCGAAACGTGACCAGAAACGATCACTCCTGCGATCGGGACGTCGAATCGAATAACCAACGATAATCATCGCGTCGTATTCCAACGCTAATAACGCGATCGATTTGAATGTCGATGCAGGAGTACCGAAGAAATCGACGAAGACTCCCCGCGGCCCCGCATCCTGGTCGCAAAGCATACCCAGGTTTCCGCCCTTTTCCAGCAGGTGAATCATCTCATCGTAATCACCTGATTTCAGCAGCATTCGGTGGCCGGTCAATTCTCGTTGTTTACGGAACCAATCGTGAAGATAGGGATTGTCCATTTCGCGAGCGATGATCCCCATCGGGAATCCCCAGATCCCGAACAGTGCCGTACCAATTTCCCAATTTCCGAAGTGGCCGCCCAACATCAAAACGCTACGTCCAGAACAGATCGCTTCGTTCGTTCGAGTGAAATCGGCGAAATCCACGACTTTGCGATAACTGTGCAAATGCAACTTTCGCGTGCATTGTACCGCTTCCACAACGGTCCGAAACAAATGGATCCACATTTCGTAGATGATTAAATCGATTTCCGATTCTTGATAACGTTCTCCAAATGCTCGACGTACGTTGTCGCGTGCGACTGCGTATCGGGTCCATTTGCGAGGAAGGCCATAGTGAATGATCGTCGCTAAAAACTTGGCCGCCCAGGCGGATGACCTGGGAGATAAGCAATCAACGATACAAACCAACGTCTGAAAGACGAAGAATTCCAAATGATGTCGTAGTGCAAGCATAAGTCGTGTCACTCCTTTGACCGACGATTTGACCAAAGCAATTGGCAACGGGTTCGCGGTTCGGAGTCTGCGCGAGCCCATCGCCACAACCAGTCTCCCCGGAAGCAGAAATCCCGTCAATCGATATTCTAACTGCAAAACAGACTGACAACTTTTCCGAACAGGCAAAATATAACGCTCGCGAAAAAGATAAATCAGCTCTTCACCCCTCGCGCCGGCCTTGCGGGGCAAGGAGTAAGTCGGTCCTTCTCGGTTAACGACAATTCCCAAACCGATCGCACCTTTCCATCTGCCAAATTGTGACCTGACTGACTGTAGAAAGTTTTCCGGAACTGCCACGAACAAGTTTGCGGCTTGGTACGCTTCGAACGAAAGGTTTGAGGGTTCTCGTTGGGGAAATGACAGTCTGCCCAATCAAAGTCAGACAGTTTGGCCGATTTAACAAGAAGCCGACCCGAGCGTGCGGGTCTACTGATGGATTCATGAATCACTGCTGAGAGTAACAACGGGTGCCCGCAAAGAAAAAAGACCTTTTGGAAATGACGCGGATAACGCCAACGGAAAAAGTCGC
>CAIULL010000004.1 GCA_903899985.1 uncultured Schlesneria sp. | reverse complement strand
CAGAAGTTAACGCACATCATAGTGCTCAATTCTTCGTCGTCCGAACCTGTCGGAAAGAATGGCGCAACTTGGGACGCACGGCATCTTCGAACTCAATCGACCACGGCAAGTGCTTGCTTGAGGGTAGAGAGAACCGGGCGAGTAGTTGCGAACGCGATATCTGCGGAATCCACGTAGGTTTGTCAGGCAATCTTCTGCTGCTCAATCCAGAGGCCGAGGAATGCTCCCGCTAAAGAACCAACGCAAAGGCTCGAGATGATCAAACCTGGGATTTGCCAGGAAGCATATCCGACTGCGACTGCAACCGCCCAAATCACAAACAGCGTTAAGACCAGAACATGGTCAAAATCCCGTTTTCGACTTCCAAAACCGTCACAGCACTTCACGAGATCATCATCGATATGGGCAGCCAACCAAATCGGGAAAAGTGCTGGAAGCAGGAATGCACCGCAGATCGATCCAATCAGCATCGAACGGGTTAGTTCCGGTACGACGACTTTCTGCTTTGAGACCGACGGTCGATATGCAGAGGAGATCATAAAATTTAATCCCAAAAATTCGTTCAACAGCCCGCAAATAATCTTTTTCAGGGTGAGTCATTCATACAGATTTAAAGGCTGCACTCAGAACACACCAGCTTTTTCCTCAAGAATCGCATATCCGTTGCTTTGACCTCGCGTGGGAAGGTCTGGTGTACAGAATACCTACATCGCACGAGCATTACGGAGGCATTGTAGATCGCGCTTGCCTAAAATGCAACGTTTTGCCGTGGAGTTTATCATCTGGGCAACTTATCCCATGAGTTGGCTCAACGCCGTCGGGTCCTGATCCCCGAAGTCAAATGCAATTCATTCATCGAATCGACCTTGGGATAGTTGAGAAATCGGTTCAGTGACTCGGTGGAATTGAGACGAAATTGATCCTATGATGCGTTAACTCGTAAAAGAGGCGTGTCTTGTCGGGAATGCGAAAGGTTAAGCCAGTCAAATCGAGGTTTTAGAATTCCTCGCGCTTTCGTGATCGCTTGAGGAACTGCGTGTCATGCTTGTGGTTCGATTCTCCAGCAATCATTCAGAAGTCGAGAACTTTTCGGTCGTCATGTCCTCTGGAATCTAAACGCTAAGAAAATTACCGTTCCACTACCGACTAATCGGCGAAGTCGTGCTGGGCGAGTGTCAATTCGCAGGCCGAGGTTTCTTCAGTAATGGAGTGTGTGAGGAGGCGTGGCCGCACTGGCTGGACCGTGCTCGGTCCGTTCGTGGTGGATTTCGCGTGATGGCCCACGTCGCCACAGCGGGTTTGAGGAGCACCGGGCCGTGTGAATATCCAATCGGCAACCGACGTTGTACCGCAAGTTTGTTTGCGTTGGATTTTGTGCGGTCGGAACGTCTGAGTTTCTCATGCGAACAGAAATCGCAGCCAAAATTGGCTTCAGCCGACATTCCACGTTACGTTGTCCGATTGGTAGTTTGTGCTGAGTGACTTTTTACTCGACCCTTCCCATCAATCTTTTTTGAGTAATCGTTATCTGATGTCATTGTTATCAATCGACTGATTCCGTCCGATCGTCGGAACGATTTCGTCTTTCAAGTTCTTGCTTTTAATCACTCGGCGTCTCAGTTCCGTGTTGACAATGCTTATATTCAGCCACAAGAATCGATGCGACCGCCTGGCGTTGGTTGACGCGAAGGCGAGGTAGGCCGTGCGGACCACGCTGACGGAGGCCAAATGTAAACGGTGGCACTTACTATTCAGTGACAGCCATTCCCCTGTCGGAGTGAATGTTGTTTTTGCGGTCCCGCTTCGGCGGTCGGTAGGAATACTAAATCTGTCAGTGACTGCTAGCGTCGAAAGACAACAACGTAAATCAGATCATTTGAAATCATAAGTGCGCGACTGCGACGAGTGAATCGCTCGGGCTGACGCCCTCTCCCGTTTGATTGTTTTAACGCACACATGCGATCCTGAAACCCGATTGAAAAGTGCGGTGCGAAAGCTGTTACAGCTCAACAAGGATAATGGTATTTGCACAAGAGCACTTCGTGCGTTTCCTTCGATTTCTTCTGTCCTTTAAGGACTAAATCCATTACCGGGCAAATGAGCACATTGATTCCTCTGCGCCCGGTGTGATGATGGAGAGCAAAGCCTGGAAGTATGGATCGTGATGGGCACATGTATTTCCATAAACGTGGAAATGATCTCCGCCCAATACTCATTTACTCAAATAGCAATCGGACTTCTCGCTACAAGGTGCAGGATCGCACAATCGATGCAGACTAATGCGGTATTTGATTTGGCGTTGGCGCTTTGACCTCGAATAGCTTGGATAATTCGCTCGTTATTTAATGAGTAGAAAGATTCGAAACATCTGGCGCAACATGTGCTTTCGATTGTCATCTGTCACATCTCACGTCTCATTTCGCAGGAGAATTTTCAATGACCAGTCTTCGCAAGGTATTCGTTTCTTGGTTAATGTCAGACAAATGTGTTCGGAGTAGGAAGCGTCGATCAGTTCTTCCGAGTAATCAGTCCGTGCAGGTCGAAATACTTGAGGTACGCTCGTTGCTGTCCGGCGTCAGTGTCGGCATGACGGTCACGAGTGACTGGGGGTCAGGTTTTCAGGCGCAGATGCAATTGACGAACACTCAGTCAACGAGTGTCGCGAACTGGAAGCTTGAGTTTGATTACTCAGCAAACATCTCATCGATCTGGGACGCTCAGATTGTCAGCCACACGGGCAATCACTACGTGATCCAGGGGCTGAGTTACGACCAGAATCTCCCTGCACTCGGTAACGTGGCGTTTGGTTTCGTCGCCAACGGCTCCAGCACGGCCATTCCGACGAATTACCAGTTGAATGGAGCTGCACTGGGCAACACCGTCGCTTTGCCCACACTCTCGATCGCCAACAGTTCTGTCACTGAGTCGGCAACGACATCTGTGAACGAACCGTTCGTGGTTTCATTGTCTGCTGCAGCATCGACCCCAGTCACTGTGGCCTATTCGACATCGGACGGCACGGCGGTCGCCGGAGTTAACTATCAGGCGACCAGCGGGACCTTGACCTTTGCTCCAGGTCAGACGCAAGCGACGATTAATGTGTCCGTGCTGAGCAACCCGGCAGCGGCTGCGACCACAACTTTCAACCTGGGGCTCAGTAATCCTTCGGGAGCTACGCTCAGCGGGACGCAGGCCACAGGCACCATTCAGAATACTGTTGCGTCGACAGGAGGAGGCTTCAAATTCAGTGTCACCAGTGACTGGGGGGCCGGATTCGGCGGTCAGATCACCGCCACGAATACTGGTTCAACGGCCATTACAAACTGGCAACTCGGCTTCGATTTTCCTGGCCAGATCAGTTCGATCTGGAACGCATCGATCGTTAGCCATGTCGGCAATCATTATGTCATTCAAAATGCCGGCTGGAACAGCACGATCTTGCCCGGTGCCAACGTGACGATCGGCTTCAACGGCAGTCCAGGGAACGTGACGGTCGGCCCGACTAACTACGCCTGGGTGGGGACACAGACTGCTGGCGGGGGTGGGGGGGGCGGCACCGTGAACCAGGCGCCAACACCTGCCGATGATTCGGTCTCTGTCATCATCAACCAGCCCAAAATCATTAATGTGCTGGCCAACGACACTGATCCGAATGGATATTCGCTGACAGTGACAGCGGCCACGGCTCCGCAGCATGGAACTGCTGTTCTGAATGCTGATAGCACGATCACATACACTCCGACGACGAGTTACGTCGGTAGCGACTCGTTCACTTATACCGTCAGTAACGGCCATGGAGGGACTGCGACTGCCAATGTCGCGGTCACAGTCGCCAAAGCCACAACCAGTGCAAGCTGGCCAGCGAAGTTCTACGCCCCTTACGTCGACATGACGTTATACCCGACGTACAACCTCGTGACGGCGGCCACGTCCGGGAACATTAAATACTTCTCACTGGCCTTCATCGTCGCCGACTCGAACAATCAGCCCAGTTGGGGTGGCTATTCACAGTACGAAGTGAACGGTGGGAGCTTTGACCTGGCACTTCGGCAGCAGATCACCAATCTGCGGGGGGCTGGCGGCGATGTCATGGTTTCATTCGGCGGAGCTTCGAATGCAGAACTGGCTCAGCAGATTACCAACGTCACGCAATTGACAGCGGCGTATCAAACCGTGGTGAATGCCTATAACGTGACCCATCTCGATTTCGATATCGAAGGTGCCGCCTCTGCGGACCATGCTTCGATCGATCGTCGTTCGCAGGCTCTTGCAGCGCTGGAACAAAATGCCGCTGCAACCGGCACAAATCTGCAGATCTGGTTCACCTTGCCGGTACTTCCCACCGGCTTGACGGCCGACGGACTGTACGTGGTGCAATCGGCGCTCAAGTACGGGGTGCAAATCGCCGGTGTTAACGTGATGGCGATGGACTTCGGCGACAGTGCTGCGCCGAGTCCTGCGAATCAGATGGGGAATTACGCGATCGAATCCGCCACCAGTCTATTCAATCAGTTGAGTACGCTGTACGGTACCAGCAAGAGCAGTGCGGAATTGTGGGGCATGATTGGGGTTACACCCATGATTGGCCTCAACGACGTGACCACGGAAACATTTGATCTGAATGCAGCAAAGCAACTGCTGGCCTTTGCCGAACAAAAGGGGATGGGACGCATCTCGATCTGGTCGCTGAACCGAGACACCGCAAGCACGACCGCCAAAGGCTATGTCGATACGACCAGCAGCAGCATCGTGCAGGCGCAGTGGGGATTCTCATCGATCTTCGAAACGTTGTGAGTGGATGTCTGGATGGCTTGACCGGTACCAAAAAGCGGTGAAGCAGGCAATCTGATGAAACACCGTCTCCGCTGCGACGGTGTCGGGGATCATCGTCCTTCACTGCGTGGCCCTTTCAGGCCAAGCAGTGAAGGTTAGTTCTTTTAGAACACGCGGGATGCGCTGTGAGCTTGTTCGTTTTGTCCCCCGGTGCCTCGTGACCGAAATGCCTCAAGCAGCGGCATGGTTTTTATTCGGACCTGCGTGTTCTCGAGAAGAAATCCTTCGCAGTGTTGCGATCAGGCGTCAAGCGCATCGTTGCCCGCAATTGTTCCACACGCAGTCGCCCCAGGTCAGCATGGGATTGGGTTCCGTTCGTTGAATTGCGTAAAGCCTCAGTTTGAGTATTCCAATTTCCGAAAACGGACGTAGCCGACTGTGAAGCATACAACCCCAAACATCGCCAGTACGACGCAACAGATGACAACTAGCTGCAAGCTTGGGTTACTGTGCGTCAGAAGTTCCTGATATGCGATCAGAGCCCAGGCATGCGGTGTTGCCAGGCTGACGTCTTTCATCAGTTGTGGCAACCAGTCTCGTGGCATGTAGCATCCGCTGATTCCCGCCAGCACAATCATCAGGAATGTGGAATACGACGAGACTTGCGATTCTGTTCTTACGATCGTTGCCAGAAGCAGTCCCAGCCCCGTGGCCGAGATCGATGTGGTCAGGATGACCGGCAGCAGCATCAACGGATATGTTCCCCAGGACATGCCGAACATCAGCTTGCCCGAGATAAACAGCAGCACGCTTTGAATGATCGAGACAAACAGAAAGGGTAACGTTTTGCCCCACAACAGTTCTGCAGGGCCAATTCTTGAAGCCTGAAGCCGCCTCAGCGTTCCCAGCGTTCGCTCGTTGATGAACGAACTTGCCATGATATTCACCAGGAAGAAGGCAAACATCACCATGAACGCAGGGACGAGTGTCTGATAAACGATGCTCGCACCAGCCTTTACGGTTTTAGCGACAGCAGGCTCTTGCGTCTCGTTCATCAGCTCTTCGGCACGGCGTTCTGCCATCCGGTTGATGAATCCTCGAAGCACAACACTGCGTTTGGCGACTTCTGGTGCGACGACTCGCAATACGGCGGAGAGAACGACGAATTGTACAAGTTCGGCAACTCCGACAAACTGGGCACCGCTTTCGACTTCCATATCGAGCGCGGATAACCCCTTTTTCAGTTTGCCGTGCTCGTTGTCGAATACGTCGCTCAATTCGAGATCGTCAATTTTTTCGCTGAACTCCTTACCAAAAATCACAACCACGCTGCTGCGGCCATTTTGCAGTCGGAGTTGACCCTCGTCGCGGTCTTTCACCTTGGTCACTTTCAATCCGCCGATTGTCGAAAGGTTTTGGAACACCGCTTCTGAAAGATCAGTTGCACTTTCGTCGATCACGCCGATTTTCACCAGATTCGCCTGGTCGTGGGTTGTGATCAACTGCCCCGTCGAGACACCCAGGATCGCGATAAAGACGACAGGCAACGCAAGGAGTGTATACAATGCCCCCCGATCCTTAAGGATCAGGCGCAGGTCTTTGATGGTGATTTCCCAAGCTCCCATGTCAGTCTCTCAGCGTCCTTCCTGTGAGGCTCAAAAAGAGCGTTTCCAAGCTCGTTTCCTGTGATTTGATTCCTTTCAGTGGAATCCCTGCATCTTCGAGGATTTCAAGAATGCGTCGCAATTCGCCTGGATGCCCTGGTACTGGAGCTTCCCGACTTTCGCGAATCGCAATGCTCGTGATCCCTTCGGAATCCGTGTGGACCGTGGCAATGTCCGCAAGCTTCTTGATCAGATCCTGGGGAAGCATCGCCACTTTAATGCCAAGATCCATTCGAGTTCGATCGAGTAACTCGTCCAGTGTTCCCATTTTCAGCAACTTGCCCCGGTCGATGATGGCGACGCGGTTGCAGACTGCTTCGATTTCTTCCATGTAGTGCGATGCGTAGAGCACACCGACATTCTGCTCGCTAAGATGTTTAACACAATCCAGCAGATTCGAACGGGACTGAGGATCAATACCAACCGTCGGTTCGTCGAGGATCACAAAACGGGGTTCGTGCAGTAGCGCGATTCCGAAGTTAAGTCGTCGTGACATTCCTCCGGAAAACGTACTCGGAGTGTGATCGGCGTTTTTAGACAGGCCCGTCAGTTGCAGCACATAGTCAACTCGATCGTTCAAGCGTTGGCCACGAACTCCGTTCAGTCCTCCAAAAAATCGCAGATTCTGGGCGGCAGTAAGATCGGGATAAATCGCCAGTTCCTGAGGTACGATGCCGAGGTGACATCGCATTTCCGGGTCGCGAGGATCGAAGAGTTGACCATCGAACTTGATCGAACCTCCGTCCGATTTCAGCAGCCCGATGATCATCATCATGGTTGTTGATTTACCGGCACCATTTGGGCCGATCAGGCCGAAGACCTCTCCCTGTTTTACGGAAAAACTTAAATCATCAACGACCGTGACGTCTCCGTAACGTTTTTTTAGTTTCGTGACTTCCAATCCATTCATCACTATATCAGCTTTAATTTTTTAAGACCGTTCTCGCAATTTTTTAACTGGGGAGCACTTTTCCCGAAAATTCTTCGAGGCATGATGGAAGGAAGGTGGCACAATGCTTCAAAGAATGCAAGGACTGCGGCAAGGGATCTCCCTTTGGCCCGGATCCCAACAGTTTTATGGCCTGGAGAGGGGGAATGGGCGAATAAGGTGACGTTGGTACGCGAGAGAAAGATCCTGTAGAGCGATTTACGTCAAATGAATTGATAAGGGCTTCAAACGCAACAGCCAACGATCATGCCCAGAAGTATTGCCCAGAGGCTTCCGATTGTGTGAACACTTAAGGTTTTGAAGGGACATCACATACGACCATGACCAAACGCGACTCAAAATCATTGAAGAAACGGTCAGCCAACCCGCCAGAGTTTTTTTATCATCCGCAAGAAACGTTGATTCTTGTCGTCGTCAGCGCGTTGGACGTCATTATGACATATTATCTGTTGACCCGGGACGAAGGGGGATTTACCGAGTCGAATCCGATCGCAAAATACTTCCTCGATCGATGGGGAATGGCCGGAATGGCTTACTTTAAAGCCTCGATGACATTGGTGGTGTGCGTCATCACTCAGATTGTTGCTCGAAAAAACTCGGTGCTCGCACAGCAAGTTCTGGGGCTTGCGACGTTGATAATCGTAGCCGTCGTCATTTACAGTGTCCGTCTCCATTTTCAGCACCACCAGATTTCCGAAATGTTTGAGGCAAACCTTCCCAAGGCTGCGCTTTGGCTAAATGTTTAAAAAATCTCGTGAAGTCCGAGGCGTCTCGGACTTGGCTTGGCTACCATAACGTACACCTCAACCCAAGTTGAATTTGTGTCTGGTATTTCCGTTCCGTCGATTTTAAACCAGGAGTCACCTCGATGAAGCACCTTTTTTCCGGTTTGTTTCTTGTCCTTTCCTGCGTGTTTCTGACCGATTCCGCGTTCTCTCAAGACGCGGCAAAGGCCAAGCCAAAGCCATTGAAGGCCCTGTTGATTACCGGTGGTTGCTGTCATGACTACAAAGGCCAAAAGGATCTGCTTAAAAACGGTATCGAATCGAGAGCGAACGTTGAGGTCACTCAAATTCATTCCTCAGACACAACGACGAAGGCACGATTTGATCTGTACGACAATCCTGAATGGTCAAAGGGATATGACGTAATCCTTCATGACGAGTGCACCTCGGATGTCGTCGAACCAAAGTACGTCGAAAACATTCTCAGTGCTCATCGGAATGGTCTGCCCGCCGTGAACCTGCATTGTGCGATGCACAGCTACCGACTTCCTGGAAAAGACGACTGGTTTCAGTTTGTTGGAATTCAGTCTGCCGCTCACGGACCACAGAAACCAATCGAAGTGACATTTGTCGACCGAGAACATCCTGTGACGAAGTCACTTGAAAACTGGACTACGGTCAACGAAGAGCTTTATAACAATCTTAAGCTGTTTCCAACCGCCAAGCCGTTGGCTCGCGGTCGTCAGGACATCGGCACGAAAGTCGACGATTACGTCGTGACCTGGACGAATCAGTACGGCAAGTCCCGCGTTTTCAGCACGACATTGGGTCACAATTCCGAGACAGTTGGCGATCCGCGATACCTGGATATGGTTACCCGCGGGTTGCTCTGGGCAACAGACAAGCTCAACCCGGAATACCTTCAGCCGTTAGCTGCTGCGAAGAAAGAGTAGTGATTAATCGCCATAAAATTTAAAAACGCCAAGTGCCATTGGTGGTCGAATTGACCCCAATGGCACCGTTTTTTAGCAATGATTGGAATTTTTTAATCATCGAGACCTTGTTTCCCAGTTGTTTGCAGAAAATTACGGCAAGGTCAATTATGCGAGCAGAACTCAAAACAGCGGAATTTTCAGTAGCAAAACACGTTTGAGCGAGCCTTGCTGGTGACGGAACCGATCGTCCGTGGTGGTGCCGTTGTTCACAAAATCTTAACGAGAATCCCGTATGATACCGGGAATGATTCAGGTTGCGGGGTTTGAAAAGTTGACTGTTTTCGACAACAACATTCCGGAAAAGTTTCGGAAATTGGTTTCGAGGAGTATTTCGTGATGATTCTTGGCGGAAATAGATGGCGAACTGCTGCTGTTCTAATGGCAATTGGCGCGGTGGGAATTATATCCGGGTGTGAGGTGAAGAGCACACCCGTGACAACTCCTCCGGCAACTCCTCCCGCACTCACGCCGCCGATGACAGGACACGACGGTGCCAATAATGGCGATGCGACGACTTCCCAAACCGATTCCGCCTCGGCAATCGAACCCGGCAAGAATGCAACGACCGCAGCAGCTGAAGCCACGGGAATTGAAGCCGCAGAATCCTCGACAATCAGCGCTGAAGGTTCAAGCACCGTTTATCCAATTTGCCAGTCTTTTGCCGTTGAGTTCGAGAAGAGATCCAAACATACCGTCAGCATTGGGATGCAAGGGACGGGTGGCGGCTACAAGAAATTCTTGAACCGTCAGGCAGACATTTGGAATGCTTCACGCGGGATTGACCCTAAAGAAGTCAAAGAACTCGCTGAAAAGGGGATCGAGTGGCTGGAATTGAATATCGCCGTGGATGGGATCGTGATTGCTGTCAACCCGAAAAATACGTGGTGCTCCAACATTACCTGCGAACAATTGAAGCAAATCTGGGAACCGGACAGCAAAGTAAAAACGTGGAGTGATCTCGATCCATCATGGCCGGCTCAACCGATTTTGCTGTACGGGGCTGACTCCGATTCAGGCACATTCGAATACTTTACGGAAGTCATCAACGAGAAAAAGAAGGCAACGAATACGAATTATACTCCTGCGGCGAATGATAATGTTCTCGTGCAGGGGATCGCTGCGAACAAGACGGCTCTTGGGTATATCCCGTTCGGATACTACACCGAAAATACGGAAAAGCTGAAAGCATTAGGTGTCGCGGATAAAACCAAGTCGGGAGAAGCTCAAAAACCGTTCGTTGAGCCAACAGAAGAAACGATTTTGAGCAGTGAGTATGCTCCATTGGCTCGCCCGCTCTACATGTACGTCAATAAAAATTCGCTGAAGCGTCCCGAAGTAGCAGCGTTCTTGAGATTTGCCGTTTCCAAGGAGTCGCAATCGTTAATTGGGAAGCGCGGTTTCGTGAAGGTCAAGGAAGAAGATCGTCAGAAAGCTTCTGAAAAACTGGAAGCGGCAATTAACGAGTTGTCATCGGCAAAGTAGGACAGCCACCTGCTAACGATGCCGGTAAAAAGTCAGAGTTTGTGACCGGGCGATTCAATATTTGAATTTGATACTTAGGGGATGGTAAGGTGCCGGGCTCGCAGAACAACAAATCCGTTTCCAACGACGGACCGAATCGAACGGACGGCGTTTTGTCGTTACGGCGTCGGTTTTCGTGGACACACGTTCGCGAACAGGTAATTCAGTGGATTCTGTTTTGCTGTGCGCTCCTTTCTGTTTTGACGACGTTGAGTATTATCTACGTGTTAATCACGGAGTCGGTGTATGCGCTCCCTCCTCACACGGCTTTTTTTCAAGAGGTCTCGTTGCGCGAGTTTTTCACCGAAACGAGATGGACTCCACAATATGCTGAAGAACAGCAACATTATGGAATACTTCCTCTCGTGACGGGTACGTTTCTCATTACGGGTATTTCGGCAATTATCGGTTTACCTGTAGGGCTTTTGATTGCGGTTTATCTCAGCGAATATGCCTCTCCAAGTGCCAGGAAGTGGGTCAAGCCGGTTCTGGAGATTCTGGCGGGCATTCCCACTGTCGTCTACGGATATTTTGCGATCAGGTTCCTCACGCCCATGTTGATCGTCCCCATATTTGAAAATTGGTTGGGAATGACCGTCTATGGCAAAAATGCGTTGGCGGGTGGGATCGTTGTCGGGCTAATGATTATTCCGATGGTCGCGTCACTCAGTGAAGATGTGATGCGCTCGGTGCCGAATAGTTTACGCGAATCGGGTTACGCTTTGGGGTCGACGAAGTTTGACGTCAGCGCGAAGATCGTCGTTCCTGCTGCCCTATCTGGGATATTTGCTTCTTTTTTGCTCGCCTTGTCCCGTAGTATCGGTGAAACGATGGCGGTGGCGATTGCTTCAGCTGGTTTTGCCAACCTGACGCTGAATCCGTTAGCACAGATTCAAACAATGACCTCGTACATTGTGGACGTCATGACGGGTGAGGTCGTAAGTGGTTCCACGGTTGAAAAAAGTTTGTATGCCGTGGCACTGGTGTTATTCATTATCACAATGATCATGAACCTGATCTCACAGTGGGTGCTTTCGCGTTATCGTGAGGTATACCAATGAAGCTGGGAGATGATAACTACGAACGTCGGCTGATCTGGCGACACAGGATTGGTCAGTGTTTTGAGTGGCTTTGCCGACTTGCCACGATGGGTGCTCTGGCCATGCTTGTCGTGTTAATGGGTTCGATTTTTTCCTCAGCGCTGAGTCCCGGCCGGGGGAGTGGTTTGGCTCCCGTGTCTTTGACGGACACGGGAAAAAATCTCGATACCCAAGGGGACTTGACTTACACCGTAAGTAAAATTATCGGAGGCGATTTCTACTTTACTTCCGATCCCGAAGAAAAAATTAAGAGTTTTTCCGGTACCGACGTTCGCGGCGGTAAAGTTGTATTTAATCACAATGGCAAGCGCGCGGCTCCCGTTTTTGACTTATCTGTCAGCGACTTATCCGGGGGAAAAGAACCGATCGGAAAATTCAAAGAAGTCGGACCTGGTCGGATTCCTTCGGAATGTCCGGTTCCCCACGTTCATCCACCCAAGCCGGCAAAGCCTTGGGGATGGCTCACGTGGAACTTTCTGACGAATGGCAACAGCGACGATCCGCTGCAAGCCGGGATCATGGCGGGATTTTGGGGTAGCGTGTGGCTGATCGGATTAACGAGCCTGATGGTCGTTCCCATCGGTGTTGGTGCAGCCCTTTATCTTGAAGAGTATGCAAAGCCGACGATGCTGACGAAATTTATTCAATTAAACATCGCCAACCTGGCTGGAGTTCCCTCAATCGTCTATGGCATTCTTGGATTTACCGTGTTTTCGCGGATGTTCGGTGCGTTCGACAAGCAAGTGACGGTCATCTCGATGAAGTTTCTTCAGTTTCTCGGTGCCAAGCCGATTGACATAACTTTGCCGCTGGGGCCTGTCGTTTTGTCCGGTGCATGTACGTTAGCGTTACTCAGTTTGCCCGTCGTGATTATCACTTCTCAAGAGGCGCTGCGTTCGATACCGGCCTCATTGCGTCATGCTGCTTACGCGCTTGGTGCGACCAAGTGGCAAACAATATGGCATCAGGTGCTTCCCGCATCGCTGCCGGGGATCTTAACGGGTGTCATTCTTTCTCTCTCGCGCGCGATTGGCGAGGCTGCACCGATTGCCGTTATCGGAGTGGCAGCTCATTTGAGCTTCGCGCCGGGCCGCATCACAGGAATCAGCGATCTTATTCAAAATCCCGATAAACTGATTCGAGCTCCGTTTGATCGATTCACCGCGCTTCCGACTCTGGTTTACAGCTGGGTTAATGAAGCGGCACCGAACTTTGAACACGTCGCTGCGGCGGGAATTATCGTGTTACTTGCAACATTGCTCATGATGAACGGGACTGCGATCCTGATTCGTCAACGATTTCAACAATGGAATCGGTGGTGAATTCCTCGAACCCGTCAGCTCATGAAAGTGACATCGGTTTTATACAGGCTTTCAGCCCTTCAGTAATTCGAATTTCAAAAGAGATGATTAAACGTCATGGCTCTCGTTAAACGATTCACTCAGTTTGTTAATCCGCAGGGCGACGGAAGTAACGCTCAAGGACCGGAAGTTGCTCCGTCTCTGGGGACTCCCAAAATCGAAACACGGGGGATGAACTTCTTTTATGGGACGAAGCAGGCGCTGTATGACATCAATCTGCAAATTCAAAGTCGAGCGGTGACGGCACTGATCGGGCCATCAGGCTGTGGTAAAAGCACTTACCTGAGATCGCTGAATCGGATGAACGATATTATCGAAGGAACTCGTGTTACAGGCGAGGTACTTCTTGACGGTATGGATATCTACAGCCGTGACGTCGATGTCGTTTCCTTGCGAAAGCGGGTCGGAATGGTGTTCCAGAAATCGACTCCGTTTCCGAAATCGATTTTTGACAATATTGCGTTTGGACCAAGAATCGCCGGTCAGACAAACAAATCGGAATTGCAAGGGATCGTTGAACGGTCGTTGAAGCAGGCGGCTTTGTGGAACGAAGTTAAAGATCGCTTGAAGGAGTCGGCGATGGCACTTTCCGGCGGACAGCAGCAACGTCTGTGTATCGCTCGTGCTCTTGCCACGAATCCGGAAGTTATATTGATGGACGAGCCCGCCTCGGCTCTTGATCCCGCTTCCACGGCTCGAATTGAAGATTTGATTTTCGAACTCAAACAGAATTACACGATTGTCATTGTCACCCATAACATGCAGCAGGCCGCAAGAATCAGTGAAATGACGGCGTTTTTCTGCGTGGGCCGTCTCGTAGAAATCGGTCAGACTAAACAGCTGTTTACGAATCCGACTCAGAAGGAGACCGAGGATTACATCACCGGACGATTCGGCTGAGTTTGGAACGCTTCGACCGTGGATTCGATCGTTGCCAGACTCTCGCATCTGTTACAATTGCCGACTGCTCAAAATACCGTCCGACAGAATCAACTGAGTTCGCGGAGAAACTTCCTTGTCAATTCATTTAATTCGCGATCTCGATGACCTTCATCGAATGCTTCTGACAATGTGTGCCAGCGTTGAGGAGATGATTCATTCGGCGGTCGATGCGTTACACAAGCCAAACTATGATCGAGCCAGACAGATCATGTCCGCCGACGATGAAGTCGATCGAATGGATGTTGAGATCGAAGAAGAATGTTTAAAACTTCTTGCACTCCACCAACCAGTTGCCATTGATCTCCGCAGAATTACGACGGTACTGAAGATTGGCGGTGAGCTTGAACGGGTTGCAGACTTGGGCGTGAGCATCGCCGAACGCGCCTGTGGAATCGCCAGTTGTGCCGAAATTGCGGTGCCTGAAAATATGAAGGATATGTCACGACAGGCTCTTGATATGCTGCACCGCAGCATTGATGCCTATGTACACTTGGATGTCAGGACCGCGCGCGAGGTGTGCGATCAGGATGAATCGATCGATAACCTCAATCGAATTATCATTGACGAATTGACTCGACTGATGCAGACCCAGCCGGAACTGGTCGAACCCGCATTACATATGTTTTCGGCTTCGCGTCAAATTGAGCGGATCGCTGATCACGCGACAAACATCGCTGAAGATGTCGTTTACCTGGTGCAGGGTGAGATCATCCGACACCGTCTTCGGACATCAACGATCGCCTAGAACACTTTTTTGAAGACCCATGAGCAAACAAAAAATCCTGATTATCGAAGACGAACGTACTTTGCAAGAAGTGCTGACCTATAACCTCGAACGTGAGGGGTTTGAGGTTGCGCTAGCAGCTGACGGGCAGGACGGCCTGCGAAAGGCACGTTCGTTCGAGCCCGATTTGATTCTGCTGGACCTGATGTTACCCGTGATCGACGGCCTTGAAGTCTGTCGGCAACTGCGAGCGGATGCCAAAACGCAGGGGATTCGTGTGCTGATGCTGACCGCGCGAAGTGAAGAAGTCGATGAGATCGTCGGTTTCAACATGGGTGCCGACGATTACGTGACGAAGCCATTTAAGGTTAAACCGCTGATTCACCGGATCAAGGCGTTGTTGCGCAGGGCGGGGGCGGACCAGCAGTCACGCGATGTCGTCGCGATTCATGCGATCGAGGTTGATCGTATTAACCACACGGCGAAAGTCAGTGGCCAGCCGGTTGATCTGACACCGACTGAGTTTCGTCTATTGTGGTCGCTTGCGCGTGCCGCAGGTCGTCCATTTGGAAGAAATGAGCTAATGGACCATTGTCGAGGTGAGGATGCGAATGCGCTGGAGAGGACCATCGACGTCCATATCCGCTCACTTCGCCAGAAACTTGGCCCTCTTGGCGACGTCATTGAAACCGTTCGCGGTGTCGGATATCGATTCCGGGGAGAAACCGAATCTCCGGGTTCAGGCAATACAAGTTCTCCGGACGACTCTGAGTGATCATTTTCTCGAATCACTCTGTCCAAGACTTGGGGGTGGACGAGGTCTTGTCGTCAATGTAAGCTCCGTCAACACGTTGGGCGAAATGGGTTGAGTTTGTCGGCTTGCTAAGCCGTTTGGGATGTTGTGTCCCACCTGGCCAGCTGGCGTTTCCATTTCAAACTTGATCGTGATTAACGGATTTCTTCAACGATGGAGTAACATGGCCCAACTGACGTCGATCGATTATCTCGTGATTCTTTCGTACCTTGCTGCGACGATGGTCATTGGATTGTGGGTCGGCAGCTATGTTCGTAGCGGATCTGATTTCTTTCTTGCAGGACGCAGCTTGCCGTGGTGGGCGATCGGGATGTCACTGGTCGCCACGGATATTGGCGGAGCGGATTTGATTGGTGTTGGCGGAGATGCTTACCGTTACGGCATCGTGATGGGAAATTTCGAATGGATTGGCTGCATACCTGCCATGCTTGTCGGTGCATTCGTCTTTATTCCGCACCTTTGGCGTTGTCGCGTCACGACAATTCCCGAGTATCTTGAGCGGCGATTCAGCGTTCAGCTTCGTTTGTCAGTCGCCGCGTGTTGGCTCTTTCTGATGGCCTGCAATCTGGGGGTCATGTTGCTGGCCTCAGCAGTGTTTCTGAAGAGTCTGGCTGGATGGGATATCTCGGTTTGTATTCTGGCAACCGCTTTACTTGTGGGAGCATACACATGGTCTGGTGGGTTGGCTGCAGTTGTCTACACCGATGTCTTACAAGGCGTGGTGATGATTTGTGGTTGCTTGACGTTTGTCGTCATCGGAATTTATGACGTGGGAGGGATCGAACCACTCGTCGACAAGATTCATGCGGTCGCCAAGGCACAGGATCTACAGGATGTCCGGCAACGCGAACAGAAGCTGGTAACAAACGAACGATTGGCGGAGCGAGTAAAGCCGCGACATGATCGGCCCGCGCATGAGTCCGAACATTTGTCGCTGGTTTTGCCTGTCGATACACGATCACCCGGTCCGTGGCCTGGTATCTTGTTTGGGTTGGGCCTGATCGTCGGTCCCGGTTACTGGATTGGCAATCAATGCATTGTTCAACGAGCGCTTGGTGCCAGATCGGAATATGAAGCAAAAGCAGCTTATGTCTACGGTGCGTTGATCAAGAACCTGATTCCGTTCCTCGTGGCTGTGCCGGGGCTGATTGCCCTGGTGAAATTCCCCGAATTAGGGCACGAACGAGCAGATGTGGCGCTGCCCCAACTCGTGGGTGCTCTCTTGCCAGTCGGCTGTCGCGGGATGTTTGTCGCAGCGTTTCTCGCGGCACTGATGTCGAGTGTCGATTCGTATTTGAACTCCGCAACGACCCTGTACGTCAATGATTTTTATCGCCGATGCTATCGGCCTGAGGCGGATGAGGGACAGATGCTGGCCGTCGGCCGGTGGACGACAATCGGTTTTGTCATCTGGGGGATCTATTTCGCCTTCCAGTTACAGGCGTTTCCAGCAGGCATTTACACGATCTTTCAAACTTTGCTGTCGTTTTTTCTTGGTCCCACGCTGGCCGTCCTCGCTGCGGGAATGTTGTCGCGAAGCGCCTCTTCCGATGGCGCGGTGACGGGATTTTATGCCGGATTACTGACGTCGATCGGACTGTTCTCGCTGAATCAACGAGGACTCTGTCAATGGCTTGATTTGAAGCCGCTATTCCAAGTGGGGCAGCCTTATCTTTATTACTCGATCTGGTCGTTCCTGGTGTCCATGACGTTTATCATGATTTTCAGCTACTTTTTGAGATCAGACCCGCCCGAGAAAACTCGCTATGCGATTGGTGGCACGAATCCCGATGGGGAGGCCGCATGACTGTATTTCACTGGATCGGAAATTTTCTTCGTCATCAACTGGACCTTGTCCCATTATCAGCAGCTCGATGGCTGATGGTTGGGCTTTACCTGATCTTGATGTTCTGGATCATCCAGCTTTCTTCGACCGCAACGAATCCGCCCGATCGACCCGGAACGTGGAGAAGTGATCTCAAAATCTGGGCCTGGCTCGCACTGATGTTCCAGATTGTAATTTACAGCGTATTTTGATGCGGATTGAACGGGCAACGGCCTGATCGATGACAGATCCGGTGCAGACACGGGGGTTTGTACCCATGACATCACTGACTATTGAAAACATTTCATGCTTTACTGGTTACTTCAACAGTATGGATCTGCCGTCGAAAGCCTGGCTGGGGTCTCGACCGGTGACTCGCGTGTGTTTCTTACAGCTCGAATTGCTCTGGCGACATTGGTGTCGTTTGTCACAGCGCTGATTTTCGGTCCGCACGCAATACGCTGGTTAAAAGAACACTTTCGTGAGCGAATCGTGAGTGCCTCGGAAAAGCTGAACGAACTGCATGCAGGAAAGCGAGACACACCGACAATGGGAGGGATTTTCATCGTCCTGGCAATTACGGTCGCTGCTGTCTTGTGTGGAGACCTCTCAAACCGGTACTTACTTCAGTCGCTGATTGTCGTGATCGGCTTTGGCGCAATTGGTACGCGTGACGACTGGATCAAAGTCCGTTCACGACAACGCGGCCTGACTGTTCGCCAGAAATTCCTCGCCCAATGGGTTATTGCGATTATCGTGGCAACACTGCTCTATTTTGTGCAGGTCGACAAACCACATGGTTTGGAACTCGTGTTTCCGGTCGGTAAATTCGGAGTGACGATCGGAATCTTTTTCATCGTCTGGGCTGCGTTTGTCATGGTTGGAAGTTCAAATGGGGTCAATCTCACTGATGGACTGGATGGCCTTGCAAGTGGTTGCCTAATTGCTGCTGGTTCCGCATTCGCAGTGCTCACATACCTGTCTGGTCATCGGGTGATGGCCGAGTATCTGAGTATCGCTCACATGACGGGAGCGGGAGAACTCGGCGTTCTCTTCGGTGCACTTGTGGGTGCGATGCTTGGATTTCTCTGGTTCAACTGTCATCCCGCTCAAGTTTTCATGGGTGACAGCGGATCTCTGCCGACAGGGGCTCTGTTGGGATACGGCGCCCTTGTGACCAGACAAGAGGTGTTGTTGCTCGTTGTAGGGGGTGTCTTTGTGATCGAGACGCTGAGCGTGATTCTGCAGGTTAGTTATTTCAAGCTGACCGGCAAACGAGTTCTTGCATGTAGTCCGCTTCACAATCACTTTGTTTTTAAGGGCGAGCCTGAAACCCACATTGTGACTCGAT
>CAIULL010000003.1 GCA_903899985.1 uncultured Schlesneria sp. | reverse complement strand
TGCAGTGCTCTTTGCGCCAACAAAACATGCAGAAGACACTGCTTCTCCGAAGACTCCGAAGCAGTGGCACAGAGTGCTGATTTCGACGTTCGCCAAATCAAAAAATCCTGAAACGAATCACTTCGCCGCTTGCGCTGCGTCGATGCAGAACAGGTGCTTTTCACCACGGATGAGAATGCGGTTCGAGACGGGGATCGGCGAACCGATCACCGATTCTCCCATATCGTTTTCCGACAGCAGTTCGAATTTGTCGTCAGCGATACTGGCAACAAATACGACACCATCCTCACGGGGAGCAAACAACTTGTCCCCCGCAATCAGAGGTGACGCATAATAGTTTGAACGATGCTTGGGAAAAGCTCCCTCCCAGACGGTTTTACCTGTGGCCGGGTCAATGCTCACCACTTCGCCCCGGTCTCGCACGAGGATCACTCGACCTTTGTATGCGGCGGGTGTTGGCACGAATGTCCCGATATCAGTTCGCTCCCAGACGTGATTCGTCTTTGTCACATCGCCGCTTCCCGTCAGTCGAATCCCGAACGTGCGTGGAATACCTCGATCGTTACGACCGTAGGCAATCACCGCGATGTCACCAACGATGACAGGAGTGGCAATCGAAGGCCATAACTTGTTCGCCGCAGGATTGAAATTGCCACACGACCACGTCACCTGTCCGTCAGTCGTATTATGAATCGTCAGATGTTCGGCGCCCCAGACCAGGATCGATTCCTTCCCTTGATACGTGATCACCACAGGAGTCGCATAGCCGTGATCGCATTCCTGCGGGGTCGAATAATTTCGAGCGACCTTCCAGACGATTTCACCAGACTGTTTGTCGAATGCCGCCAGCCACGACTCACCTTCATGCATGCGAGCCATTATCACGTACTTTTCGGTCAGAACGGGTGAAATGCCATGATCCCAGTACAACGTATCGGGTCCGAACCGTTCGACAAGATTGGTCTTCCACCGTACCTTGCCGTCGAGATTGACTGCCGCGAATGTTCCACTTTTGAAGAAGACATACACCGCCGACCCGTCCGTGACCGGTGACGCATTACTTCCAGAACCATTACGATGTTTTCCGGGATTCTCTTTACCAAAGGGAGCCCGCCATTGCTCTCTCCCCGCAAGGTCATAGCACAGCAAAGCGTCATTCCCGTCGGCGGAGGACGTCACGAAAATCGTCCCGTTAAGAAGTACAGGTGTCGAACAACCCTTACCGGGCAATTCCGTGCGCCACAGGTATTCGTTTGCACCGAATTTTACGGGGAAATTTCCCTGCTCAACACTCCCGTTCCCCAGCGGACCGCGCCATGAACGCCAATCGAGAAGCTCTGCCGCAAATACCGTTTGGGTTGCGAAGAAAATCAGGCAAGCGACGGGAATCAGACGTGTTTTGAGCATCGCTGTTATACTCCTTAAAACTTATTTGCCGGGGATTCTACGAAAAGTTCAGTATACAAAGTCGGGTATCAATATTCGTGAAACAGGGGAGCAGATTCCGCTCGGTTTGCTCAATTTGCCCGCGAAAACGCAGGCCGTCAAACGGCGACGGAATTTGCTGTTCGTATCCTTCACGAAAGACCGGCTTCCGGATACGCTAATCGGCTCATCCCATTTCAATCTAATGCCTGCCTGCAAGCAGTCACCGTCATTTTCTCCAGAAGGATTTCGACACATGTCAACGTCTCGACAGACAACTCGTCGTCAGTTTCTCAAAGGGATCGCAGCCGCAGGATCTGCCAGCATTCTGCTCCCTTCCGCCAACCGAGCTTACGGATTTCACGCCTTGAGTGAGCGGCCCGTGTTTGCCACCATCGGCCTGCGAAATCAAGGCTGGACAATCACCAGCAAGTCCTTCGGCCACGCGGATTTTGCCGCTCTGGCGGACGTCGACGCCAATGTGCTGGCGGACAACATTGAAAAAGTTGAAAAGCATCAGGGAAAGAAGCCTGATGGCTACAAAGATTACCGTAAAATCCTGGATCGAAAAGACATTGATGCGGTCATGATTGCGACTCCCGACCACTGGCACACCAAGATCGCTGTCGAAGCGATGCTGGCCGGGACAGACGTCTACTGTGAAAAGCCGCTTACCTTAACGATCGACGAAGGAAAGCTGATTGAAAAGATGGTCAAAAAGACGGGCCGAGTCTTTCAAGTCGGCACCATGCAGCGAACCGAAATTGACCAGCGGTTCCTGAAAGCAATCGCTCTGATCAAAGACGGTCGCATCGGCACAGTGAAAAAGGTGACGTGCGGTATCGACCGGATGGAAGGATCGCCCGTGATTCCGACAGTTGCGGTCCCTGAACAGCTCGACTGGGACTTCTGGCTGGGCCCAGCCCCCAGCGTTCCCTACCGGGCGCTCCCGGAACTTAGACAAGGTTACGGCGGCGGAGTCCCCCTCTACAGCAATTGCCACTACTCTTTCCGTAACTGGCATGAATATTCCGGAGGAAAGCTCACCGACTGGGGTGCTCATCACGTCGATATTGCCTGCTGGGCTCTCGGTGCCACCGAAACGGGACCCAGTCGAGTCGCTCCGGGCGAATACACGCTGCCGGTCGAATACAAAGACGGAAATCCGACCGTCAGCGATCAGTACAATGCAGCGACCCGATTTACCATTAATGTCGACATGCCGAACGGTGTCGAGATGATTATCACCAGTGAAGGTGACAACGGCATCCTGTTCGAAGGAACGGAAGGTCGGATCTTCGTCAACCGTGGAAAACTCACCGGTAAGCCGGTCGAAGACCTGAAGGACAAACCGCTGCCGGAAGGAGCCATCGAAAAGATTTACGGTGGCACAGTCAGCGCGAACCACACCGCCAACTTCATCGAAGGGATGAAAGCCCGCAAGCAACCGATTTCGGACGTCTGGTCACATAACCGCATGCTCGAAATCTGTCATATTTCAAACATCGCCATGCGTCTGGGCCGCGAAATCAAATGGGACCCGATCAAGCGAGAAATTATCGGTGATGCTCAAGCAAATTCATTCCTCTCCCGAGAAAACCGCAAGGGCTTCGAAATCAATATGTAGCACGAGGATGCGCTTTAAAACGGCGAATCTTCCTGTTTTGAGTGACGTAAAGGTGTCAGAGATCGAATGCTCGATTCGGTTCCTGACACCTTTGTTTTTCCCGATTAATTAGGCCGTTTTAATCATGCGGGACGCAGATGTCATCATTGTTGGGGCCGGAACGGCGGGACTTGTGCTGGCAAGTCGACTCATCCAGGAGACATCCGCAAAAGTTCTTGTTTTAGAAACCGGGCCACAGTATCCACACTGGGCACTGGATGCGCCTCTCGCAGGTTTAAGATTGCGAAAAGCCTGGTCCTGGGCCACTCAAACGGTACCACAAGACAGACTCGGGGGAAGAACCATACCGATTCCCATGGGGCGACTGGCAGGCGGAACATCGGCAGTCAACGCCATGATCGCAGCAATCGGCCCGCCCGCTGACTTTGACGCATGGGAGTTGGCGGGATGCACCGGATGGGGATGGGAAGAACTTCGGCCGTTTTGGGAACGGGCCACGCTTTCAAAAGACCAGAAGATGATGCCAGTCAACCCGCCGGCATTTGTTTCTGATTTTTCTCACGCTTTTCTTGAAGGCTGCCAGCAGGACGGTCTTCACAAAGTGGATCGTCTGACTGGATCACGATCAGAAACTTGTGGACTGTTTGATTTGTTTCAGCAAAGCGGCAAACGGATAAGCACAGCCCACGCCCTCAAACAGCTTCGATTAAGTGATCGTTTTGAAATCAGGACAGGCAAGGAGGTTTTGCGAATTCTGCTTGATGGTGAAAACGCTGTCGGAGTTGAGGTAGGTGAAAGCCGATCCAAAACGATCATTCGCTCGTTGCATGGCGTCGTGATTTCTGCAGGGACTTTTTTTTTCACCCCAGATTCTACAACGCTCTGGAATTGGACCGGCCGGGCTCCTTTCCTCAGCTCAATTGAAAGTCCACGTTGATTTGCCTGGAGTGGGCTTGAATCTTCAAGACCACATCGGAGCTCCCGTCGTCGTTCAATCGACAACCTTGTCGCCAGGACGGAAATCCCAATGGATTGCCGCAGCACTTCGATACCTGTTTCTTGGCAATGGCGTCATGTCGTCTAATTGCTGCGAAGCAGGATGTTTTCTCAGTGGCCAGCATAACTCCCCGGATCTTGAGATATTAACTCTGTTTCAAACCAACCGGCATCCTCATGCTGTTGAATTGGCATCGATCCTCATGCACCCGGAGAGCAAAGGAACGGTGACGATCAATCCTCATAATCCTTCAGGCCCACCGTTAATAGACCCACAATATTTGACGGCTCCCGGAGATGCAGACCTGCTTTTGACGGGGGTTGAGCGAATCCGTTCGATTGTTAATCGGCCGGCTCTGCGTCGATTCGGGCTGACTTCGGAAATCCTTCCGGGTTCCATGGAAGGGGGCGAATTCCTTCGAGATCATGCCAGCACATACCACCATCCCGTTGGCACATGTCGCATGGGTTCAGACGATTTGTCCGTTGTTGATCCTCGATTAAAAGTGCGAGGATTGAACAATCTCTGGGTCGTTGACAATTCGATCATTCCAGCCATTCCAGCAGCACATACCGCTGCTACCGCGATCGTAATTGCTGAAAAAGCGGCTGATATCCTGAAGAAAGACCTTTTCAGGGTTTAGAGTTGCGTCATAGCGGCCGCCTGAAGAAGCTCTAAATCATCTTTTAAATTCAATCGGCCTCGTGTCCATGCGGTAATTTGTTCCATGACGTTATGGGTCAAGTTGGAGCCGAGGATTGTTTCCCAGCGCGGATGGAGCACCACCGCAAGCCTGAGTGTTTCGTCGACGTAACCTGCATGTCGCTTGAACCGGTTAAGGCTTTCGAATTTGGGAAACCATCCCCTTCCCATCGAAATGGAATTAATTTCTGGTCGATGAATCATCTGACTTGTAAAGCCATAAACCAGACTGTTTCCAACACCCAGATAATTATATTTACTGTCGCGGTGAAGCATGATTCCTTGACAGATATTATTAAAGCACCAGGAGACTAAATAGCTTGTCAGTTCACCATTGTAAAAGCACCCGAAAACTTCCAATTCCTTTATCGTGTCAGCAACAGAACAGATGTGTTTCCAGTTTTCGGGCTGAATACACTTATGCATTTTCAAACCTCGACGTTCCATCGTGTTTCGGTTGATATTTAATCCAATCTGAGAAAGTTCTTCCCATGATATCAATCTGACATCACAAGTTTTCTCGTTTTTTATCACATGCTGGCGAAATTGCCGCTGGAGAAACGAGAGAGAATAGCCTTTGTCTCTTACCCAGAAATTCGTGACGGTGACTCCCGTGTTTTCCGTTGTCGGAAATACAGCAATCATTCTGCCGGAAACACGTAATAAATCCTGAATTTCTTTCTTTGTCAGTGTTAGTTTCTGATTGCATGGGACGGTTATCAGAGAAAATCGCCCTGCATCGGTCCAGATTACACCATGCCGCGACCAGACATTGTGACCGAAGGCTCGGTAGAACGGAGCCAAAGGGTGATCCCTGTCTGGAGATTCAGAAGTGCTCATCAAATAATTCCCAGTCGTTCCCAAACTGACGTCAAGGTCGCATCAAGCATGCCTGCACCACGTTGAATTCGTCGGGTCTATGAACTTGCTGCGTACCGATGCGGGATTCGTACGACCGGATGAAGGGATGTACTTGGTCATTGTGTCCGGTACTTCACTCGGAAACAGGCGTTTGTCCGTGAGATGTTGAATAGAGTATTAGACGGTTGGCTTTAAATTCGAAACGCGCACGAGAGCTTTCATCTGGTGGTGATGGCCGGGTGTCAGTTCAACCTCGGAATTACCGACGTTGCAGGTTTCGATGCAGATCATTTGCGGCCATTCGTCATCACCGAAGTCAGACATCGCTTTCGCCTTTTGAATCCATGGATTCCAGACAACCGTCGACATGGAGTTTTCTTTTGCAATCGCGATCTTGCGGCCTGAAGCGGGATCTTCCAGATCAACGACTGCGCCCGTATTGAGATAAACTCTGTCAGTCTCTGAGACGATCGCGATCGCACCTTTTTGAGTCTTCTTTCGCTTCTCGTCGGTCTTGTCGAGGTAGTCGACTCCGTCCAAGCCGCTTACCTGCACTGTTTCAATGTTTCCAACTCGGAAATAGGTATGAAGCGCTTCCTCGAATTGGAACGACATCTTTCCTGTGTTCACGACGTCGAGTTCCAGGATTAGTTCGGGACCGAATGTAGCTCGGTAGACCGCACGAAAGTCAGCCGGCCACCATTTCTTCGTGGTGTCATCGCTTTCAATGAACATGCTGACGGTCACCGCGTCACCAGTCTGTACGATCGACTCCAGTTGCCAGGCTTTTGTCCTTGCGAATCCGTGCATCGGCGCATTGGGGTCGTCTGCTTTGTTGGAAAACCACGGAAAACAGACAGGAACGCCGCCGCGAATAGGACGACTGTCGTTCCAATGGGATTGTGAGCTGACGAAGAGGACTTCTTCTGCCTCCGACGGTTTCCAGGATGTCACGTGCGCACCGTGCAGGTACATCTCACCCTGCGCAGCCGACGACGTGACTTCCACCTTGGTAAGTCCACCGTGACCCGCGACGATTTTGACGATCCCGGGGATTCCGAATCGGTGATTCAATTCTGAGATTTCGATTGCCTGTTCCATGCGATGACCTCCGCATGAAACCTTAAACTTCTCGCGTTGATTTTGCGAGTCTCACGCAGGTGACTCCTTTTCCGATCCGGTGGGTTCGCGGGTTGCGTGCTTTAGTATCGCCCACAACTCGCAATTGTGCCGCCGGCCATGCAGTAGAATTCGTTCGTGTAGGACACCTTCCCGAATCGCACCGACCCTTCAGCCACCCGCAGACTCGCTTTGTTTTCTACAGAGGCGACGATTTCAATGCGATGTAATCCCATTTCCTGAAACGCCCATTGAGATAACAGCGTCGTGGCCGATGTCGCGACGCCGTTACTCGTCGCAGAAGTCCGCACCCAATAACCGAGTTCACCGACCCCATTGAGTCGATCGATGCGATGGATTCCGCAAGCGCCAAGCAACTTTCCCTGAGCGTTCACCACAACGAAGCTCCACTCCTGATTGGTTTCCCAGGCATTCGGACGGCTTTCGACCCATGCAGCCGCATCCTTTCGCGAGTACGCATGATGACACCAGGGCATCCAGAACGACAGTTCTGCTTTGGATTCCATGACCGCCTCATAAACGGCATCGACATCGTTTGGATCGTAACGCCGAATCCGAATCAACGTTTCCGTCGCCACACGATTCACGATAAATCTCCTTTTTGGGCAAAGTCGCGGAGAGGGAGCTGATCATAATCGGTTCGCTGGCAGCTTGCTCTTCATGACCCGCAAGCGTGTTGGCGACACTGACATAGTCAAGCCTCTCGAGCATTGAGCCATAACGTCCAGTAGATCGGTCTCAAGTCGTCCCCTTTTGGGCTCCGATCCCCAATTAAGTTGAAATAGCCGGTCCAAGTGTCGCACTTGGCAGTCAGAGCTTATGAAACTCCGCTGAGCACTGGCCCACCGGCGATAATCGTTTGCAGTTAATAGACCCGGGTATTCCCAGTCTGATGAAAACCCGTGATACACCTTGAGAGATCAAGTTAACGTGAGAAAGTCGTGAAGAATTCGTCGTACTACGCTTGAGGAACTTGACGCTCTAAGTGTTACGGGAGCTCTTTGAGAACCGCCTGCTGCGGCTTTCTACGTTCGACGATTTGATTTCTTGCGAAGCGCAGTGCGTCGGGCAGGAGTCGAACCTGCATTGCACGAGGCGGGTGGGTTACAGCCACTTGGGCACGCCAATGCCCAGCCGACGCATTTTCATTCGCGATGATGCTTCTCTCGAAAACGGATGTCGCTCGCGCGATGTACGTGATCAAGTGATCCTCGCGAGGTCAAAGTGGTCCTGGGTGGACTCGAACCACCGCTCTTCTTCTTGTGAGGAAGCTGCCTTCGCCGCTAGGCCACAGGACCGAATCAAGTCAAAAATATCGCATTGGAAATTGCATCTCCCTGTGTTTGATCAAACCTGACCGGGATCCGTTTGCGGGACCGATCTCGTTTTACTGGCACATAAGCCACGAAGTTTTTCGATATCGAGCGGAAGCCGTGGGACTCGAACCCACAAACGGGATGTTCCCGCCGCCTGTTTTCAAGACAGGTTCCTCATCCAGCCGGATGACTTCCGTAACTTTTAAAACTATAGGAGTGGGCACCGAACCAAATACCGAGCCGTTGACTTTGTCCCGGCAGGTACAGGGTACGGCGTCATGACCGGCACGAACGATGCCGCATCGCTTATGAGTTGATTGGCAGATCCTTTGTTAAATCGTCATGAAATGCGGGGGCAGGAATCGAACCTGCGAACTCGTGGTTCAAAGCCACGGATTTCTACCAGCAGAAACTACCCCGCAAAGGGAGAAGGACTATGGGGCTCAAACCCGCATTGCCGACTTAGGGGTGCGCTGATTTCGTTGCTAAACTATTCGTGCGATATCATTAAGGAGTGAAGGACGTTCTCACATGTGGCGAATGATTAATTACATTTCGATTGGTGCTTTCCTGTTCGTGTTGATAGCAATCGAAGTTGTCCGCTCCATCGTTCATCGGCATCGCGAGAAGCGGTACGGAATGGGTGGCGGCACTCAAGATATTGCTATGTGGGGGTCGTTGCTGGCCTGCCTGCTGCTCATTATTGGTGCTGTTTCAGGTGTTCTCTGTTGGTTCGGGTTTTGAAATGAGACCAGATGCAAATGAACCGTTGCTATCTCAGGTAATGACGGAGTGTGCCACCTTCAATAATTTGATCCGGACTTCTTCTTTAAGTCGGCCCGGGCGGAGTTGAACCGCCATCTGACCCTTATAAGGAGCCTGCTCTAACCGTTGAGCGACAGGCCTGCAGCGGATCGCGACAGAATCGTATTAGATGAGTAGAAGCCGGACGCCGCCGGTCCGCGAGGAGCTTCCGCACCATGGACCTAAGGAACATTCCCTCCGTCTATTCTTGAGGAACTTGACGTTCGAAGCGTCGCCAAAGTTCCTCTCATTTATGGAGCGATAGCTCCGTGCAAACCGCTTGCAGCGGCTTTCTACTGTCTCTTATCTACTTTCTCTGCGGCGAAGCCACAGTGGGGTCGGGGGGATTCGAACCCCCGCCGGGCAGATTAAAAATCTGCTGTGCTGCCGTTACACCACGACCCCAGATGAGGACGTGGTTCCGTTTGTCAGATTCTTCTTGTTCCACGGTTTTCTCCGTTTTAAATTGCGGGAGGGAGTGCAGGATTTCTTGAATTAATAAAGGGCAACGAAAAGTTTCAGCAGCGGCAGCTTTCGTCTGCGGCGGATACTTAACAGGCGAGGTGGAATGTATCCTTCGTGACGAAGACTGATGATCGCTTGGGGTGGAGTTGAACCACCGCTGTCGCCTTATCAGAACGACGTGCTTCCGTTACACCACCAAGCGGAGTCGGGATGGTCAGAATCGAACTGACTTTCTCGTGTGCCCAAGACACGCGGGCGACCGGTGCCCCTCACCCCGATAATTGTTGATACGGTTCCACGAATGCCATTGCTCTGCGGGCTCGAACGCGTCCCGTTCGTCAACGCTCACGGTGATATGTCGTTGACGCTGTTTCAAATTCTTCGACTTCGCCAAAGGAAAAGCCCGGTGTCATTCGTGTGACACCGGGCTTTTGAAAGCTTGCGGAGGCATAAAGCCGATGTCACGAGCGCAGGGGATACGAGGGTTGTACGCGTTTGAAGCCGATGTTCCCCAAATACTGCGGGCTTACCGTCTGAATCACTGAAGACAGTCCGACAATCGCCTGCTGAATCCGGGGGCGCACGGGTTGTGCTGCGGCAACGTTCGCCGGTATGGCCAACGATTTCGTATCGCTCTGTCCACGATCGGATATCGGCTGTGAAAAGATCATGATCCGCGAAGCCTTTGAAGTTGACTCTTCCTGAAACTTGTGAGGTCCTTGACGATGAGCATCATCGCCGTTGCGTATATGACCCGCAGGCACAGAATCAGGTTCGCATGAAAATTCAAATAATTTCAGAGATGTTTTTGGCGAACTGACGGTATGACAGCGGAGAGATCGTTCAGCTCAATACCCGAACGACAAAGGGGGACGGCCTGGTTGAGTGACCGGATTCAAAGAGCGGATTCTTCGATCGGCGCGACGCGGTACATGGTGCGTGTGATTCGAAAACCCAGGCTGCGATAGAGTTCCACTGCGGTGACGTTTGAGGCTGTCACTTCGAGAACAACTCGGTTCACTCCGGCACTTAAAAATCCTTCCAGTGATTTCATCACGAGTGCACGTCCGAGACCCAATCCTCGATGTTCGGGAACAACCCCGATGTTCTGAATCGATCCGAATTGATTCGGCGCACCGATCCCTTGAATCGTTCCGCAATCCTGGGGAAGTTCCCCTTGTCCGACCCGACAGACGAGCCATGTTGCGGGGCCGAGAAAAGTCTCCTGGCTGGCGATATCGGACATCAGTCTCAGGCAACCGTAATATTCACCGAGACACGAAAAGACTTCGGAATCCAGTTCATCGCGGAAACTGCGATATTTGGTCAGTGCGTGTCGCTCGGCATCCGCCTCATCCCATGCTCGCCAAATGTAGCCGTCGGGCAGTACGGGGGACGCAACGGGCGTTTCGTCCAGCCGGATCTCCATTCGATATCGTTTGAAAAACTGCTGTTCCGCCATGTCATACAACGATCAAATCAGTTTCCTGTTAAGTCTTCCGCTGACAGACGCTTGGAAGTGAGCCTTCGTGTCGGCACGCACACATTGAATTCGCGCGTCGACAGGAAGTCGATTCATCGGATCGTCGCTCGCCGTTGACCGATCACCTCGAAGTGTCTGTCTGGGCAATATACCCAAATCAGGCGGGAAAGTCCGCGATCCTGATCTTGTCCAATTTCTCGATCGAGGGTATTCCACCATCGATTCCGTGCGGCAGTTTTTGCCGAAACCGACTCAAACGATGAAATGTTGTCGCAAAAACAAGACCTCAATGTTGGGCGGCGGCCAGATTACACCGATATTTTTCAGTTCCGTTCCACGGGTTTCGTTGTCATAAATCCCATGAAAAGTAGACGTTTCTCCATACTGGCGATGGTCGTTGCGATCTTTCTGATTGGAGATTCCGCAGGGCGAGCCGAAGAGGGATTTCCATCACGGTCGCGTGAGACATCTCGCGGCCTGCCGCTTCCCACCCGGACGAGTGGTGTGGAACCAAACGGTGCCAATCGTGGGAAAACCATTTCCTCCTCAAATAATCTCTGGACGACATTCATTTCGCTCGGACTAATCGTCGGGACCATCGTTCTTGTCGGGCGAGGCCTGAAGCGGTATGGAATTCAAGGGGCACAAGCACTTCCGATCGATGCATTGGAAGTGCTTGGTCGTCGAACGATTGAACCGAAAGTGGCTGTCCATCTTGTCAGGTGCGGTTCTCGAATTCTTGTCTTGGGAGTCGGTTCCGACGGAGTTCGCACGCTCTCTGAGATTGATGATCCCGAGGAAGTTGAACGATTGACGAACGCGTGCCGTAGTCCTTCAAAGGATGAGGCCCGCACAACTCGAAATTCATTGCCAACGACGTCGGCTCAGAAAATGACTTCACCTTCAAAAGTGGAACGGGTTTTCGCGGCGATTGCGGCCGTGGGGCTTTGTCTGGCGTCCGCTTCGCCGGCTGACGCTCAAACGAATCGCGTTACACCATCGGTCAAGCGTTCTCAAGAGGCGAATCAGGTCCGTCCTGCCGTTGCTGAAGAACGTCTGCATGAAATTCCAGCGGGTGAAATCGAACGTGGAATCCCTCAAACATTTGATCCGCAAAAGATTGGGTCGCCTCAACAGTTGGGCCTGGGCCTGAAGATGCTGGCCATGATGACCATTTTCAGTCTGGCTCCGTCGATTCTCATGATGACGACCTGTTTCGTCCGGTTCACCGTGGCTCTTGGCTTACTTCGTCAGGCATTGGGAACGCAGCAGGGACCACCCAATCAGGTTTTGACCGCGGTTTGTATGTTTCTCACTTTTCTGATCATGTCACCTGTCTGGCAGAAAAGTTACGACGAAGGGATTCGCCCCTATTCCAATCCGGCAGCGGGAGAACCTGCGATCGATGAAGCCACGGCGCTGGCAAAAACGCTTGGCCCGGTTCGAAACTTCATGAGTGAACAAATCGATAAGGCAAACAATGGTGACGCGGTCTGGATGCTGCTCGATATTCAACGGCCAGCGACCGGATCAAAGTCAGCCAGTTCATGGCAAGAACCGCAAAGTTACGATGAAGTGCCGTTCACGGTCCTTGCGCCTGCTTACGTGCTCAGCGAATTGAAAGTCGGATTTCTGATCGGTTTTCAATTGTTTCTGCCGTTTCTTGTCATTGATCTGGTGGTGGCCATGATCCTGACCAGCCTGGGCTTGACGATGATGCCCCCTTCGATGGTTTCGCTCCCCTTCAAGCTGTTGTTGTTTGTTCTGATCGATGGATGGTTTCTTACGGTGGGAATGTTGCTTGAAAGCGTCCGGATGGCCTAGGCCGGCGCCGGGTGTGTTGAAAGTGTAAGGATGGCGGCATGACGGCAGACATGGCTGTAGAACTTTGTCGATCAGCAGTTCTGCTGGCGCTGACTATCGGTGGCCCGGTGCTTCTGGCCGCGTTGGCGATCGGATTAGTCATCGGCCTGATTCAGGCCATGACCCAGTTGCATGACCAGACTCTCGCGTTCGTTCCGAAGATGATTGGAATTTCGCTTGTGGTCCTCTATCTGCTCCCATGGGGGCTTAGTCGAATGGCGGAATATGCCTCAGACTTAATTCGAGAGATCCCCCATCAATTATGAATGAACTGCTTGAACAACTGACTGCTGACCCCTGGGGACGGCTGGTGCTTCAGCACCTGGCGAGCGGTGGAATTCGAAGTTGTTTTGTGTTCATGCTGGTGGCGGCCCGACTGGCAGGGGTATTCATCGTGGCACCTGGCGGACTTCGAATTCCCGTCCCATTCTCGCTGCGCGTTGCGCTGGTGATTCTGCTTTCGCTGATCATTGCACCGACGCTGCTTAACACTTCTGAACATGATACCGCAGTAACTTATGCGAAGCACACCTCGACCGACATTCCTCTCTTACCCGAAACGGTAACAGACCTCGCATGCCTGGTCGCCAGTGAAATCGGTCTCGGTGCCCTGCTTGGGATCGGCGTCATTGCCGTATTCAGTGGACTCATGCTGGGAGGAGAATGGCTCGACCGATCAAGCGGGCTGGGTCTTGGACGAGTGATGAACCCAGACTGGGCGGAGGGTGATCCGGCATGCGGCCGATTGACGTCACTGCTGGCGATGACC
Organism: uncultured Schlesneria sp.; assembly: GCA_903899985.1. Classification (GTDB taxonomy): domain Bacteria; phylum Planctomycetota; class Planctomycetia; order Planctomycetales; family Planctomycetaceae; genus Schlesneria. The sequence goes on along the minus strand of CAIULL010000003.1, from coordinate 33,866 downwards.
GTTTTCTTGTTAATCGAACCACTGAGCGGTCAATGGCTGCTGCTGCGATCGCTGGTCGAATCGTTTGTTTCAATTCCTGTCGGTGCGGTGTCGTGGTCGACATCCGTGGATTTGCTGAACGGCCTTGTCCAGCATTCAATGATTCTCGGAATTCGCATCGCCTTACCGCTTGTCGTAACCATGCTGATGCTCGACATCACTCTGGCATTTGCCAATCGCAACACATCCGTCGCGATGAACTCGCTGTCAACGATCATTCGAACGGGAGCCGGAATTGCTGCGCTCGCTTTAACGCTGACGGCGATTCCTGAAGTGATCGCAGCGACCATGCTCTCGCTATTCTCCTGACCGGATCTTAACGACAGATCAGTTTCGGCGTCCGTCGAATTGTCGAAAGAACTCGACACGGTCGTGTCGGTCAACGAGATCATTTGTCCGTTTGATTGAACAGCTTGCCGTCGCCTTCTCAAAACAACGAATCGCTCGCTTCAAGCAGGCACGTTCGGCTCGACGGCGTTGCAACCGGCCAAATAAGACAGACATGTTCAACAGATCGTTTCCCATCCCCCGAAAATCCTGGGTCTCCTGATGTCGACGATAGGCGGAGAAGAGTGTCACCACCCCTTCTTGAGGCGACGTCAGTTCCGCTTGAACCAGTCCTAGTGTGGCGATTAAGTCGCCGTCCTGGACTTCGTCGGCGACATCGCCGCTCATTTCTATGGCGGCCATCAGGAGAGATTCGGATGTTTGATAGGACTCGTTCGCCAACGCGTCGTTCGCCATCGCCAGCAGTTCTTCCGGACCCGCGTCGTCGAGAAGCAGAGTGGCGCGCCATTGGAATCGGCGAGCCAGATCGAAGTCACCGATCTCGCGGTAAATGGCCGCTAGATTGTGACACACCACGCCAATCGCCTGCTGGTTTTCCCCATCCAGGATTGGAGTGAAAATGGAAATCGCCTCAAAATATCGTTCTTGCCGGGACAGGCAGACGCCGTAGGCAATCCGGCTTGCTGGCGATGAGTCCTCGGCAATCGCCTGTCGAAACAATTCGTCGGCTCGCTGCCAGTCATGAATCATCGAAGAACGCTCTGCCGCCATGATGAGTTCTGAGACTCGTTCGCTGTCACCAGAGGAATCAGGCTTCTTCATGATTGGCTTATTTCGAGTCGCGGGACGATTTCATTTCAAGTCCGCCAGGGATTCCCTTTGACCGTGGCGCATCGTTCATCGACAATAATTCGTTCGGGGACCGGCCCCGCATAGACCCAAAGCATTTCCATCGGGCCGTTCGATTCATTGATAAAGTAATGAACCCGGCCTCGTGGTTGAAGAGCGGTCTGGCAATCGCTCATCGAATAGCGACGACCTTCCACCACACATGTCGCGGTTCCCGAAATGATGCAGATCGATTCGTCGAAATCATGGACATGAGCGGGAAGACGGCCCCCCGGTTGAAACAGTCCGTAACCACCACTCATCTCGATTCCCGGCAGCAATGTCTGATTGAAGCAATCAATAAACTCGGTATTGGGACCGGCGGCACCTCGTTTGGCTGTGGCAAAGCGGTTGATTCGTTCGGCACCAGGAACCCCCGTTGACGTCTCCAGCATCGATCGCCGAGAAAAGAATTTATCGACAAGCGTCCGGCTTGGGGTGTCGGTCGCCATGGCAATGTGTAAGACCGCTGGTTCCGAGTTGGAGCCATTGCGAGCAGCATGAGCCAGTTCTGCTGGAATGACCGCATTATCAAGTTTCTTTAATCCGTACGAACGTCCTTCAACGTCGATCACGACCGAACCACTGAGTAGCGTGATTGATTCCGTAAAAATGTGGGAGTGATACGGCAAGACGGCACCGGGTGCGAAGGTCACAATCCCCGTCGTTAAGTTGCGAGCCTGATTGTGCCGACCCACCAGACATTCGAAATTGACGCCACGGGCAATCTCGGCTCGCGGACCTGTACCAACCGAATTCATGACTTCGTCGCGGTCGGGACGCATCGATTCAGGTGGTCGTACCAAGGGTGCAGCGGCAATGGAGGCAGCGGTCGGGACGAACGAAGATTGAATGGCCCGATCACGACCAAGCACCGACAGAGATGATCGAATCGATCTGGTGAGCAAACCAGCATCCATCCCCAGGCCGATCGCGCGAAACCCTTGCTTCTGCCGTTCCTTGATATCGTCGTTACTCGTGGCCAGCACGCCGCAGTGCCGGCCTGAACGACGGATGATGTCTTTGGCTTGAAGGATTTGTTCGGCAACACCAGGTCCTTCCCATTGCCCGCGAAAACCGGCACTCGATGACAGGTCCGCTGGTCCGAACCACATCAGTTCGACACCCTCAACCTGGCACATCATCGGTACCTGCCGAATCGCTCGAACCGTTTCGACAATTGGCACGACCAGCACGTTCTCGTTGGCCTCGGCGGTATGTTCAACCAGACACTGTCCCCAGCATGTCGCTCGTTCGCCTCCGATCCCCCTGAGTCCATCCACGGGATACTGAGCGTAACTGACCGCCTGTCTTAACTGGTCAGCAGTCTCGATCCAGGGGATGACAATTCCGTCGGCACCGATGTCGAGTGCTCGTTTGATCAGACCGCCATTCAATTCTGTGATCCGCACGAGAGCCACCGTATCGCTGCGGACCGTCGCACGAATGTGTTCGAGGATCTCTTTCCAGTCGAGGTGTCCATGTTCCGCGTCGATCACAACCCAATCGAGTCCCAGGCCGACAGCGATCTCGGTGACGCTTGGGGATTCCAAAGTGACCCAGAGGCCGTACACGGGAGAATCTTCAGCCAGTTTGCGGCGAAGTTTTTGCAATGCTGCCGTTTTCATCGTTTACTCGCCACTGCAAAGACAAGGCGAACACCGGCACGAATTGCCGAATGCCCCCCACGGCTCAAACAAAGTTCTTGGTGATCGTATCGGCCACGCAGTCTGCCGCTCAACAGATTGAACCAACCCATCTTGCTGAAAACGCCACGATCTCCATAATCAACAGGAGGTAATTCATCTTACGGAACTCCAGAAGCGGATGGATCAAATAACGTTCTTCCGCTTTTGTCAGTCGCCGTGAACTGAAGAGCGTTAAAATCAACCGAAGAGACGGCTTCCCTGAGAGAGGGAAACCCTCCTGCGAAACGAAGTCCAGGTGAGAATTCATCGTGTCCGGCAGTCATGGCGTCCAGCTTGAGGGAAGTCGCTTCTGGGTGAAACACCGAAGAAGAGTGTACGGCCCTTTTGACTACGAATGGACGTCGGACTTCTGCGGTGTTGAAATGCTCTATGACGGCCAGAAGTTTGGCGAGTATTGCAGCGTCGATGAAATCTTTGCCGATCTGACCCCGTTTCGACTTCCCATGAGCGTTGTTCGTGTCACCAGTATCGTGATGGGATGCGTTCTTTACGGCGTCTTGAATGGAATGCGGGAGCCTGAACGGATCCAATTGCTTGCTGATCGTTTGCGAGAGATGGGCTACGAACAGTTCGTCCCCACGTCGAAACATTGAAACGCGTGTCGTCCAACGACGATGTCAATCACGTCGGCTCCTTGCAATTCGTCAGGCCGCGTTCTGCATGGACCGCATCGTTTCTTGACGCTGCCGCTCCCTCGACCGTATCCTGCCAGAGACTTTCTCCCAAATTATGTCATAAAGATGCTCAACGATTGAGAGCGATGCCTCATGGAATTGTCACGTGTTGGATTCTTCCGTCGTGGCGTCGTCGTCAACCGATTGGTGGTACTCGCCGCCTGTTTCTTGTTCAGCCCGATTGACTTGAGCGTTATCGCTGATGAACCGGCATATGACAAAACAGTACGACCGTTACTGGCGAAATACTGTTTCGAATGTCATCGCCAGGAATCGAAGCACGGCAATCTGTCTCTCGATCAATTTGCTTCAACCGAAGATGCGGTCACTGACCGGAAGTTATGGTGGAAGGTTCTGAAAAATCTTCGATCGGGGGTCATGCCTCCGACGGGCGAAGATCGGCCTGGCAGTGAAGAAATTGAAACGATCGCCCGCTGGATTAAGTTTCAAGTTTTTGGAATCGATCCCAGGGATGTTGACCCCGGTCGCATCGGAGTGCGGCGGTTGAATCGACGCGAATACGACAATACGGTTGATGACCTGATGGGTATCAAATTCGATGCCTCATTGATCTTGCCAGCAGATGACTCGGGATATGGGTTTGACAACGTCGGCGATGCACTCAGCTTTTCCCCGCTATTGATGGAAAAATATCTGCGAGCGGCTCAGGCCATCGTCGACCAGGCGGTTCCCAAGGTGACCTGGATGATTCCCCAGCAGGAATTCCATGGTCGAGATTTTCGCGGTGATGACGGTAAGGACCGAGGGGACCACCTTTCGTCAAAGAAGGCTGCTACCGTCAGGAACATCGTCCGCATCACGGATGACGGAAAGTATGATTTGCACGTCGCGGTGAAGCTGCGCGGCACGTTCGATTTCGATCCTTCGCGCTATCACGTTGTCTTCAGCGTTGACGGACAGATGCGTACGACTCACGAATACGGTTGGGATGAGAATAAACTGCTCCGCTATCATTTCCTTGAGGAATGGAAGACGGGCGACCACGAACTCACGTTTGAGCTCACTCCTGTTCCGTCTGTGTCGGAAGACGAAAACAAAGCGGGCGTTGGCCGCGAGTCCACCAGTGCGAGTTTCGAAATCAACTCGGTGCAGATCGCCGGACCACAAGGAACGACAAAACTCGTTCACCCGCGTCACTACTCAAGGTTTTTCCCCCGCGAAGCACCACCAGATTCGCTCGCCGAACGAAACGCTTACGCAGCGGAAATTCTTCGAACGTTCGCAACCCGAGCATTTCGTGGCCACGTCGATCAGACGACGGTTGACCGTCTGGTCAAGCTGGCTGAAATCGTTTACCGGCAGCCCGATAAAACATTCGAAGCAGGCGTGGCGCACGCGATGGTCGCCGTGATGAGCTCTCCTCGGTTCCTGTTTCGACTGGAAGGAATTGAAACGCCCGCCGATCGCGGCCGATATTCGGTCGTCGATGAGTTTTCGCTGGCGTCGCGACTTTCTTATTTCCTCTGGTCGACCATGCCCGATGAAGAACTGTTTCGATTGGCCGAAGCAGGACAACTTCGAACTCAACTTTCGAAGCAAGTCCAGCGGATGATGGCTGACGAACGGGCTGACGAATTTGCCCGCAATTTCGTCGGGCAATGGCTGAGGACGCGTGACGTGACTCAGGTCTCAATCGATCCGATCGTTGTCCTGGGACATCAGGAAGAATACGAAAAACTGCGGGAGCAATTTCGCGGTCGTCGACGTCAACCACTCAGCCGCGAACTGACTCCTGAAGACAACAAAATCCGCAAACGATTTGAAGAATTCCGTCAGATGTCAGATCGATTCAACGACGATATGAAACGGTCGATGCGACGGGAAACGGAAATGTGCTTTGAATACATTGTGAAAGAAGATCGCAGCCTGCTGGATCTGTTGGATTGTGATTACACATTCCTGAATGAGCGGCTTGCTTCGTTGTATGGGGTTCCTGATGTTCGCGGAAATGAACTTCGCCGTGTGAAACTTCCCGAAGGAAGCCCGCGTGGCGGCGTGTTAACGCACGCATCGATGCTCTTGGTGACATCCAATCCGACACGTACGTCGCCAGTCAAACGGGGGCTGTTCATTCTGGACAACATTCTCGGCACACCCGCTCCACCGGCACCAGGAGGGGTCCCCGACCTGGAAGAATCAGCCAAGAAGTTTGCAGGGCGCGAACCGCCGCTTCGCGAGCTGCTCGCAGCACATCGCGAGTCTGCATTGTGCTCTTCCTGTCATTCCCGCATGGACCCGCTGGGAATTGCGCTGGAAAACTTCAACGCCCTGGGAATGTGGCGGGACCAGGAAAAAGATCAGCCGATCGATGCATCAGGCAAACTGATTACGGGAGAAACATTTCAGGACATACGCGATCTGAAAAAGATCTTGCGAGACCGACATGCGACCGATTTTTACCGATGCGTGACCGAGAGAATGTTAACGTACGCTCTGGGGCGGGGAATGGAAGAAACCGACGAGCAGACTTTGGATCTGATTGTGCAGCGACTGATTGAAAACGACGGACGATTCAGTGCATTGATTCAGGGAGTAATAGAATCGGCTCCGTTCCAGAAGCAACGGAATGTCCCCAGCGTCGCGTCGTCAAAGCCTGACGCAGATTGACATCCAATCAGATCGTTAAAGCTTCGCTTTCGACAAGTACAACGATAGACAGGACAGATCGATGACCAGGCCAAATCAGATCTCGCAAAATGCGATTAATGCGCAACAGCGTTCATCGGCGATCAGCCGCCGCCAGTTTTTGCGCGGCGTTGGTGTGTCGGTCGCTCTGCCGATGTTGCCTTCGCTCATGCCAAGGCGGGGTTTTGCTGAAGAACTTCCCAAGCCCGTCGCCGGCCTGGCCTCCACTGCGACCGGTGCACCACTTCGCATGGCGTTCATGTCAATTCCGAACGGCGTTCAGCAGGATCACTGGTTTCCCAGTGATGACTTCACGCTCAACGACAGCATGGCACCCCTCGAAGGACTGAAGCAACACTTTCAGGTAATCGGCGGACTTGATCACCAGCACGCAACGGCAGGACGTGACGGAGCGGGTGATCATGCCCGCGCCAGTGCCACATTTCTGACCGGGGCACGTGCGCGCAAGACGGCTGGCAGCGACATCTATGTTGGTGTCTCGGTTGATCAGGTCGCAGCCCAGAAGCTCGGGCATCTCACCCGGTTTCCGTCGCTCGAACTTTCGTCCGATGTCGTACGCAATTCGGGCAGTTGCGATTCCGGCTATGCGTGTGCGTATCAGTACAATCTGGCGTGGAGTTCACCCACGACTCCCGTCAGTCCGGAACCGAATCCGAGACTGGTCTTTGAACGGCTGTTTGGTGCCGGAGACAAAGCCGACCGTCAGAAGAACTTTGCGATTCGGCAAGAGACGGAGAAGAGCATTTTAGACTTTGTTCTGGAGGAAACAGGTGACGCACGACGACGCCTTGGTCGTCAAGATCTGCGTAAGTTTGACGAATACCTGACCGTTGTCAGGGAAATGGAACAGCGACTCAAAGCGGCAGAACGATTCAAAGACCGTCCGGAACCCGATGTGCAAACGCCGACGGGCATTCCTTCCGATTTCGCTGAGTACATGCAATTCATGTATGACATGCTGATCCTGGCCTTTCAGACCGATTCAACTCGAATCGGGACGCTGCTATTGGCGTATGATGGAAGTAATAAGACTTATCCTCAGATTGGAATTCCGGAAGGACATCACTACCTGACCCATAATCAGCGGAACCCCGAGCTGGTAAAAAAGGTGGCCGAAATCGACAAGTACCATCTCAGTTGCTTCGCAAAATTCCTCGAAAAGATGTCGAAGATCGAGGATGTCGACGGAAACTCGTTATTGCATAACTCGATGATCGTCTATGGCGGAGCGATCGCAGACGGTAATCGTCATTCCCACGATAACCTTCCTGTGATCCTGGCGGGACACGCAGGGGGCGCATTGACCACCAATCGCTTTTTCAAAGCTCCCAAGCAGCCGATGTCGAACCTGTTCGTCACGATGCTGAACCAGTTCGGAGTCGAAACCGACAAGTTCGGAGATTCCAACGGGCGTCTGGTTTTTTAATCGAATCGGGCCGAAACAGACTTATGTTCGCGGGCCGATCAGGACCAGTGAAAGCCGTCGCCCGTAAAACCACAGGGGATCTCCCACGGCTGCGATCTGCCAGGCCTGACCTGTATCTGCCGAGACACGAATGTCGCGTCTTGTCCACTCAAGGACGAGGAATCGTGATCGAGGCTGCTGACGTTCATTATCCATCGCTTTCGTCAGTCCGGCATCCCAGCCTTCTGTGGTCACCAGTTCCGCCTGAGGCCAGCGACTTCGCAAGATATACCTCAGTGCCACGGGGATGGGATCTCGACTCGCAATCAGTGAAATCCGCTGGACCTCAGGCAGCGTTTCGAGTCGCGACTTCAAAAGGGCGATTCGATGCATGTCTTCAGAGACACTATCCCGCGTATCAAGACCGGCGGTCAAGCAGCCCAATAATGAAAAAGAAACGGTGAAACGCAACAGTTGACGCCATCCCGCTTCGGTCCATCCTGTATTACTGAAGCTGACCGCGGATGCCAGCTGCGGACCAAACGCCAACATGATTGTCGTGAGAACGGCAGCCAGCAGCCCCGACGTGTAAGACATCGTCAGTCGCGAAACAACCAGACCTGCAACGAGAACAAACAATGCACATTCGACCGCTGGAGAGACCTTCCGTTCGATCAGAGATCCAATCCCCAGCGCTGCCAGTAAAATCGTTGGTGTCAGCAGCGCAATATTCCAGACTAATGTATTGGTGACGGACATCGACCCCGCGATCTCGGCAATCATTCGACCAGCGAAAAGGAACGACCACCACAACAACAAGTACTCGTAACTTCTTCGAGATAATCCACCTGCCGGATTACGGGATTCCAGCCAGCATCGATACAAACCAACGAACAGCCAACCGATCAACATGGCCGATTGAGTCAGCCAATCGGTCCAGGACTGCTGAAGAAGGGGACAGACGTCGGTCCGCCAATCGGATTCACCCGGTTCCAGACACTCTTTGGGAAGACAGGTCCACCACGAGCGCCAGAATGACCAGCCATGTTGATTGAACATCATCAATTCCCACCAACCACCAACCAGAAGACCGACGACGACAAGCACGAGAATCGAACGTAATGCCGGCGACCCCAGAACCCGTGTATTATTGGTGATTTCGCTGATCGACCTGGTTCTCGGAGGGGAGATCAAACCCAACAGAAAAAAAATCGCGGGAACGCTGAACGCAATCGGACCAATTGCCAGCAAAGAAAAACCAAACAGGACTCCGCTGCCGAAAAGATTCCAGGAAAGCAGTGACTGACCCTGTTCCAGATATCGCTGAAAACTGAACATGGAAGCCAGCATCAGGCACAGCCCGACGGCACAATTCGTCGGAACGATCGCCGATTCGAGCAGCTGAGGATGGCTGCACATGAGCAGTGCCGAGATCAGTGCCGTATTCGCACCCCCAAGTCGCCACGCACAACGAGTCACAAGCCAGATCGCGGCCCCCGCGGCAATCAACGAGACGAGCGACGTAGATAACGCGCGGGATGAGCCGATCAGCCGGACAACAAATCCGTTCAACCAGCCGGCGGCTGGTGGCTGAAATATCAGGGGCTGGCCTGTTTCATTAATCCCCGGCTCCAGGATCGATTTGATCGACGTTGAATTAGCAACAGCCAGGCTTCGCAAGCCCCACAGGGACGCCAGTTCGTTCAGCCCCGGATTGGTCAGCAGCTGGAATGCAGGCAGGATACAACAGACGACAATCAAGGGAGCGAATGCCGAAACCCGGTTCAGGGTCGTAAACAACGGAGCGCGAGGAGCCACGACAGATCGCAGCAGGTCCGCGTCATTCAGCAGCGCCGGATTCGGCATGACGGGTGTCATATCGTACCCCACCTCACAACATCAGACGTCAATGGTTTCGCCACGGCCGGAATGCCGCCGGGTACTGTCCCTCGTGTTCCGGCCGTTCTTTGATCGCCTTGTAACGCTGGCCGCGTCGCCTGAAACGGAAATTCAGCGAGTGGAATGGGCAGCAATTTGTTCTCGTTTCCAGCGGATGATGTCATCCAGAATGGCTCCGAGCGACATGGATGGTTTTTTTCCCAGAATCGATTCCAACCGTGAGACATCGGGAACTCGTCGTCGAACATCTTCGAAATCGTCTCCATAGGCCTCACGGTAGGGGAGGTATTCGATCTTCACTGCCGGGTTCACTCGCTGAATGATTTCTTCTGCCAATTGCCGGATCGTGACCGGAAAATCGCTGCCGATATTGTAAACGGAACCATGTGCTGCCGGTGTTTCGACAAGACTGATCACCGCGTCGACAACTTCCCGCACATGCCCGAAACAGCGGACCTGCTGCCCGTCATCATAAACGACGATCGGACCACCCTTCAGTGCCGCATCAACGAATCGAGGAATCACCATCCCGTAATGCCCGACCTGTCTCGGGCCGACGACGTTAAAGAAACGTCCCAACACGACCGGCAAGCCATGTTTGCGGTGATAAGCCAGCGCCAGAAATTCATCAATCGCTTTCGAACACCCGTAGGCCCAACGGGGCCGGGAGGTCGGACCGAAAACCAGGTCATCTTCTTCCGTCCAGCGTTCTTTCGGATTCTTTCCGTAGACTTCGCTGGTTGACGCGATAAACACGCGTTGATTTCGCTGGACCGCCAGTCGCAGTAATTCTTCTGTCGGGTAGATATTTGTCTGAATCGTTCGAACCGGATCATCGGCAACCAGCTTTACGCCGACCGCTGCCGCCATGTGGTAAACCACGTCAGCGTGGGCCATGACTTCCGCCAGGATCACAGGATCGGTAATCGAACCCATGCGAATCTTCAGCCGGGGATGGTTTTCAATCGGAGCGAGGTTTTCCCGTCGGCCGGTCGAGAGATCGTCGAGGATTGTGACCTCGTTTCCCATCTCTAACAGGCGCTCAGACAGGTGGCTGCCGATAAATCCCGACCCACCCGTCACCAGACAACGTTGCATGAACCGCTCCCAGATTACAAATCCAATTCAACCGCCGGATATTTCCAATCCATCACGATACCCGAGACGATCTTCCGGTCACAACTGAGTCAGGGTTTTCTCAACTCACGTTTGTTCCCGATCGGCAAATGGCGAGCAATGTCAGTCTGCGTCGAAATCCGCGTTTTCCGGCACCCGAAGACGATTAGCACGGCAGAAAAGTCATAGCCGGGAAACTCCGCTCGATTGATACGACACGGAAGCGGTTTCCAACCGGAAAAAAGCGGTCGAACCGGTGCGGAACGGCACAAAAAAGTGGCAAACGGGGAATGGTCGCTTGTTTAAAACCTTGTAATCGTTAGACTTTTGGGCCGGGCACCCCTAGCTCAATTGGATAGAGCATCGGTCTACGGAACCGAAGGTTGCTGGTTCGAGCCCAGCGGGGTGTATTCGAAAAAGGGGACTGGCTCCGTCCACGGTGCCTGTCCCCATTTTCGTCTTCTGCGTCTTCTGAATTGGAAACGCTTCAAAGCGGCCCTGTCAAACATGGCCTTTTCCCCTAGTCATGTCGATCGCGTCATCGCATGCGCGAGGTCATGAGCCACCCGCTGTGTTTTGTGCTTTTTTTCAGGGATTCGAAGGGTATACTCACGCCACCGGAAATGTATCGTTGCTCTTCGGAACCGAAGACTTTCGACTTGTTCAATTCGAATGGCATCAAAATGACAGCGAGAACACCTGTCGTTGAGATTCTCGATCCTGTCGTCGTGGAAATTCTTCGCCGGAAAACCCTCGCCGAGCGACTCGCTCAGGCCTTTCGCATGTGGGAGACCGCCCGACTGATGACTCGATCGTCCGTTCGGCAACAGTACCCCAACTGGAGCGACGAGCAGGTTTTGAAGGAGGCTGCAAAACGACTGAGCCATGGGATGACCGAACGTGTCTCTCCATGACTTGCAACCATACGAGCTCATGCAAAAAGCGGCAACATTCTTCGAGCGGCACTCCGTCACGTACCGAAGGTTGCTGGTTCGAGCCCAGCGGGGTGTATTCGAAAAAGGGGACTGGCTCCGCCTTGGGTGCCTGTCCCCTTTTTCGTCTTCGTGTTCCCTTTTTCGTCTTCGTGTTCCCTTTTTCGTCTTCGTGTCCCCTTTTTCGTCTTCTGCGTCACCCTCACCCCGCTTCCCCACCCAACCGCGGTCGTCCACGCGGGCGCAGCGAAGATTCCAACCCCAACTGATCCGCAGTCGCCTGCTGCCAGGCTTCGTCGCCAAACGGCGTTCCCCGCTCAAGGCTGTGTCGCACCGACTTCAATTCCGCCTCGGTCTCGACACCATTAACGAACCGTGTCCACGAGTCAGGCTTCGCCACAGGTCCATCAACGAGCAATCCAGGCGGTCCACTGCGATCGGTCGGCTTCAAACTTGACCACTCCCAATCCTGACTCCGTTGGACAAGGTTTGCACGCAGAGGATTCCGCTCGACGTACCTCAAGACCGTCAAATAATGTTCGTCGTCCTGGACAGGAAACGCTTTAAAACGCCCCTGCCACACATGCCCGCTTCCTTTGTAATGCCGATGATACCTCCGCACGTGTGAGGTCATGAGCCATTGCATCCATCGGCTCAAGGCGCCATCGCCGAAAGGCCACAGCATCAGATGAAAGTGATTGGTCATCAAACAATAACCAACCAGCCTCATGGGGATCTTATCATGCGCCTCACGCATCAATCTGACAAAGGCGGCAAAGTCATCATCTTTGTGGAAAACATCGGCTCGACCATTTCCTCGATTGAGGACATGGTAAACATATCCACCCTGTGACGCGCGCGATGTTCTTGGCATGGTGGAAGCGTAACCGAACCCATTGGCAAATTAAAGTAGAATGTCCCCTTTGTTTTCCCTGAAACCTGTTCAGAGCGTAATTTGGTGCGTATTTGCGTATGGCTGTCTCAACGTCCGCGACGAACTTATCGGTGAAGCCCTTACGCCACGCTTGGGCAGCGACCGCATTCACCTTCATGATGTTCTGTGTTCCATTCACGATTTCCGCCAGGTCATTCGAGGCCGCAATCGTTCGGTAAACGTTCCGCCAGTCGAATCCCAAAGGCGGAAGGTTCAGACCCCAAATCGTCCCCATTGTGCGCTCAGGGTCTTCCAGATAATCATCGGCATGATCAATAACGGCCTGAGATGCTGCCTTGCGATCTTTAAACGTATTGGCCGACAAGTTCGACGAGATTTCAAGCCCATTTATTGCCGGCGCAAGAAGCCTGTTGCCGCCATCCTTGAGCTTTGCTGGATCGAGTCTGCCGGCGGCAATGTCGTACCAAACGTTTGTATCACACACATAATCCATGGGGGTTCATCTCCTGGTATTGAGCACTGGCTGCGTCAAATTGCCTTCGCTGCGTTTTCATGGTTGCCAGTCGATGGCGGAAGGATACCGCCCGGCAATCGACCGTACCATCGGACGCCTCGGGCCACGGGCCTTGGCAGACGCCACGCCGCGCGTTTGAGCCTCTGAAACGACTCAAGTCACAAACCGCAAAAAAGCGGAGAGACGTCTGATAATCCTTGAACCTTCTTCCTTGCCGCTTCCGTCCCTGTTGAGGGACAATACCGAACCAACGACTCCGTTTCTGCGTCAATAATCTGTAAAAAGCTCTCTCATGGATAAAGCAATGTGGTTCGATTCGCTTACGCCTGGCTACTCGTGGTCAAGCCTCTGGTATGACTACATCATTTGCGACTGCAGCGGAATTCGACGGACGGGCGGAGACTGCCCTGCGTGTGGCAAGCCGTTGTCAGTACAGCAGCCTATGCTCGTCAAGAAGGCTCATGGAACCGAGGTCGCGCTCCCGATGAAAATCCAGATGTGGGCTGGGGGAATTACCTCTCTTACATGTACCTCGACATGCTGGAGCGGGAATGGAAGCGTCCTGTGACTGATGCCGACCGGGTTCGCAGCTTCGGCAACTCTTCTTCGTCTTCCCCGCGTGCGTCCATCGTTATTCAATTCTGGAGCTACTTCGAGGCACGGATTGAGCGGCTTCTGACCGATTCGATGCGGAAACTGCCGCCGCGAGTCCGCGAAGGACTGCTTTACCGACATTCGGGCATCACCCACCAGATAGACAAGCTGTACCGGATTCTGTTCGAGACCTCATACTGGGCTGACCTGAGTCGCGCAGGCTTGAGTATGTCCTGGCCACGCAGACCGGAGAGCAATTCGCATGTACGGTCGCAACTAGCGCAGCTGTTGCTGAAACATCGCTGAAAGAACTTCGGTCCACGGAACGTATCTGCGGCTTCGCGAGACGTTCGTGATCAGTAGAGCTCCTTCTCCAGTTCATCTTTTGCGACTAACCAATTCTCAACGTCTGACCCGAGTATTTCGCCATTCTTTTTCCAAATGTAATAGGCCGCAACTGAGATTTCTTCTTCGGTCGGAGATCGGCCTCGATAATATTTTTTCGGCCAACCACGAACCGAATAGTCCCGGTACCTGCCCTCGTAACCGACTGCGCAAAAAATGATCTGGTACATTAGCACACTTACCGTGTCACAGAGATCGACGAGTTTTTGCAAATCGTCGGAACCTGGCGTCACACCGTGGGCAGCAGCGTGACGTAAATCTCCCCACGCCGCTATGTGGGTTTCACGAACCCCTTTTTGATTCGCGAGAGAGTAGAGTTTTGATTTTGCGCTTACCTCAAGGATGCGGCCGAGCATCGCTTCGATCCTGCCGTGCAGTTGCTTTCTCGTCTCTTCATCTGAAAATTCCGACCAAGCAAGACAATGCTTCCTCAAGCGCTTTACGACTGGTTTGAGCGTAGTTGGAAGCGCTCCTGCATTTGGGAAAAGGTCCTTAACCAATCCCTCGACAGCAACACCAAGCGCAAGAGCGCGTGCGCCAATGACACCCGCGCTGGCCTCCAAGGCAGAAAAGACGTGCCGTGAAGCGGGATGAAAGTCTTGTTCAGTCCGGCTGCAGACCATTGCCAGGTATTTGTCGAAGAGCCGCCATACATCACCACCGCTCATGTCAATGGTCCCGCTAACTACCGGTGGTTGAATCTTTGCATCAACAGTTTGTCGGTCACCACGCAAACGGATGGTTCGTTTGCCATCCACAATCAATTCCAGCACGTTCCACATAAGTGGTTTTGCCAAGACGAACCCCAAAGACTCGACGATCCGCGTGCTAAAACCTGTTGGAAACGCAGTTTGAGTTACAACATCAACAACCAACATTCCACTTCGATTATAGATGTGAAAAACGCCAAAAGCTGTCTCGAACTGTGCAGTATCTAGTTTCGAAGAGCTATGCTCACTGCCATCGGGTGTGATGGTAGTGACCGTGGTGGAAGCATTCCCTGGCACGCGTTCCTCGGTGAAAAAGAACATTTTCAGAGTCGATACATTGTTGGGTTGGTCCATCGTCGTGACCAGACCATGCGCATCACCTCGCACCACCCGAAATTGCTTGCTACCGATCAAGCTTGTATCGGGAACAGGTAATGCGCGTTCCACATTCCAGACATTACCACGCATATCCATCGCCTCAAGACGATGGAAAGAGCTGTCTCCTAAAAGACGACCAGGAACGCCGGTCCTCGGATGAATCGATTGCAGATCAATTGCGTTCTGTGACGCGTAAAGCTTGAATCTTATGACTCCGTCGTCTTCCTGCCGAAGGTATCCAGGGCCAGAAAGTTGGGATAGTCCAGCAACGCTCGGTTGATCAAGCCTCATTTCAGGGCAATCAACGGTCCACTGGCGTTGATATAACTGCTCTGCCAGTTCATTCAAAGGAAGCATGCACATCTCTTATTTGCTGGAAATCTTATCGTTAATGACTGTTGAAGAGACTCTTCTGCAGCACAAAACGAGCTTCGGAGTGAAGTATTTTATCAGCCGGAGACCTGGACGACGAGTAACCATAGCACATGTGATCTGGGAGAATTAGCGCACGCTTTACGCTTTGGGTTTCGGCGTAGAACTGGATGCAAAGCGTTTTCGTTGGGCTTCCATGGTTTGTGCGAACCAATCGCATCATCAATTATTACGAGATCATTCGAGTGACCTCTGCCCGTTCCCACTCTACATATTCTGTTGGCCTAAGCCAGAATTGTTCCCATGCTGAATTGAGTGCCGAATGAACTTGATCGGCGGTTGATGGGCTGGCGATTCGGCAACCTATGTTTGATACCCCAGAAAGCGCGTGCCGACTGATTGACTCGAGCACACTGTCTGGAAAACATTGATGGTATTCCGGCTCTAAAATGTATCCGCTAAGACCGACTAAATCAGACCATCGTTTCGCGATATTGTCAGCAGCAGAAGCGAAGCCCGCGTTTTTTAACGCAACGATCATCACGCGCATTCGAGCATCATCCGCTGGATGAGAAGAAGTTCCGAACAATGGCACGTCGAATGGATTTTGCCCTCTTTTTGCGCATAGATGAAAATGCGACCATGCGAACGCTGGACCAAGTACCAGGACCGCAAACAAATCACAAAAAAACTCGACCATCCAGTACTTCACCCAGCAAATCTTCCAACGCTGCAACGTAATTGTCGGTCGCTCTGGACCACGCCGTCGATCTTGCTTGATTGACTCCGCGTCCAAGTATTCAATTGTTTCTTGCAATGCAAACAGCATTGCATTTTGAAATGGTTCGACGATGGGATCATCAAGAAGCGTCAAAAGTGGGTGAGCCAACTCGTGATATAAATCTGGCAAATGGAGTAAAAAACGCCCTTCGGCCAACGGCACGCACAACAAATTCAAATCCGTGACGATGCAAAAGTACTGTTGCGACAACGTTGTCACAACCGGGGTCTCGAAAGGATAGGCAATTTCACGCGTGATTGTTTCAAGCAAGGAATTGAGTTTATGATCTTCGTCGTTTGCGCGATCGAGAGCGGCTATGCCCATCGTTTCGATGAGATCAAGTTCGGCAACCAATCTTTTAAACGAGCGCAGTCGTTCTGGCTGATGTTTTAAATAGCTGAATCTGGGATCGTCCAGCAGTGAACGAAGTTGCTCGTTGAGTTGAATCAACTTCTCCCGGCAGGTTCGGGCGAGCGTGTCGTAGTCCCGAGGCAGATTGCGAGGAATTGTGGCGGTCAATTGCCGCCCACGTTCGATGAGCTGTCGAACTGAACCTTCCAAGTATTCGTTCACTCGCTTCGGCCTCGCATAAATCCAACCATACTGGAACGTTCACGTTCGAGTTGCGTTGCAAGTTCCTCCAAGCGTTCGATGATTGCCGGCGACACGTCGCCGCGCAGCAGGGCCTCTCCTACTTCAGACAAACCGGTTGAACGATCACGATGTGGATCTCGAATCAACACGGCCAATAATTGCGTCGATAAGTCCTTGAACGGCGTTTTGTCGATTGCAACGAGCAATTCTGCAAGACGCCGACTTGCGGCGTCATCTGCTCTATTCTGCCCGTCTTTAAGTCGAATCAGCACGCCATCAAGAAGTTCTGCATACTCTCGAACTTTGGAATAAAGGCCAGAGTAAAGACCAGTACTGCTCATACATGCGCCTCCTCTTCATCTGGCTCAAACTCCAGCGCGTCAGCGTCGTATTCGGAAGCATCCTCTCCCAACCTTCGATCGGTTAACTTGATCGTGATTGGATCACGGGCGCAATCTTCTGGCCTCGTCCAAGTGAGAGCCGTCAAACTGTAAAGATCTTCCAAGCATGCTTCAAAAGGCAGACTCCCCTCAACGAATCGCACATGCAGCGGCTTTGCGGTCCCAGCCCTAGCAAAAGCACGACCTGTTGCACACAAATATCCATCGCCGCCGGCGCCGATGTAATACTGCCCGACCTGAGGATTCTCAACTTTCGTTTGGCCATTTACGGAAGTATCAAATAATCGCAGAGGTGCCGGAGATGATTTTGAGATCTCTACAATGGTGAGCGTTGCATCTGACTGCACCACTCCTTCTTTGCGAAGAATCTCGAGACCTTTTTTCATTCCATCAATCTCTGATTGCCAGACTCGCCCGTCTCTATGGACCACAATGGTTTTTATTGTTGTGCCACAATCGGCTTCTTTCCTCAGGATATCACAGAAGTACCTTCGTACCTGATCACTCAAAAGTCGTTCCTTTTGGTTCGATTGGTGACAAACCGTTCTCACGATGCTGCCACCTCGAGCAATAACTGTGAAGCCGGCTGTGTTTTGTTTGACGTCGATTCCTACGGTGACATCAGCATGAAGTTGTGATGCAAGAACGAACGGCCATTTCTCGTTAGTCAACAAGATCTTGTTGAGCGCAACATTTCTCAGGTAGCCGGAGAACTTCCCGCGTTTGTCATTCGCAACTTCGTAATAAGGACGGCCATCGCGTCCAGTTGCCATCCGGTAGCATTCTTGTCCCATTGCAGAATGATTCACTGCAGCGAAAACGTCGAACTCTCTGAACTTTCGGATAACCATCGCTGCCAGATGGTCATGCTGACGGATTTGTTTATCGCTCGTGTGATGAATCATCACCAATGCAAATCCATCCTTCATATTTTGCCGCTCGGCGGCCTCCAGAATTGCTTTGCCTTGTTCGACAAAAGTGCGCGGCCTTCTGTCATCATAAGGAACGAGAATTGGGTTATAGCCTCCGCCCTTGGGATACAATTCTTCAACGGTTCGTTTCAAGTCAGTTCGGAATTGCGATCCAAAGCCATCTTCCACACTTTGAGGAAGAAACAAATACTGCCGATCAAGGCGATCGTTAGAGTAAAACCCTGCATCGTGATCTCGAAGCAATCCAGCTCGAGTTCTTCCGATTGAATCCAAAGACACCTGCTGAGCACCAGGGGTGCCGCGGACGGAAAGAATTCGGCCGTTACCGAATTCATAATCAGGAATCTGAAACAATTTGTGTGGGATTGCGCATGCTTCTGTCGCGACGTTGAGCTTGGCATCTCCGAATTTTAGATTGACAAGAAACTGTGCGACGAACCTTCGGATCATTTCTCTTCGCTCATGTGGACGCAAAATTGATTCCCGATGGCCGTTTCCGCCTTCACCCTGAGTATCGTGCACTGGGAAACACAGGCCCGCTGGGGCCGAGCGTGTTTCGCTCCGATTCGTCAGATAATGGACTACGGAAGCGTCATGAGGAAGAGCCGAAAGTTCCTCCGGTATTGGCTTTCTACATTCGGCGACGATGTATTGCAGAAGTGTGGGATTGCCTCCAGTCAATGGGAGTAGCGTTTCTGTGACATTCAAATCCGAGAACTCGTGCAGTTGAATGTCGTACCACCGATGTCCGAATCTATAGATGCAATGCCGTCCCCGCCACGGCCGAAATTGAGTTCGCGTCATTTTGATTGGCAGTGGGTTACGACTCACTAATTTGTGGCACACATCGACGCAGAGCCCTAACCCTCCGTCAGGAGTTGCCACCGCACGCACTGCGCATCCGCCGTAGAGACTCAGATCGCCACGAATATTTCGAGGTTCCTTCCGGAAAAACGGCTGTCCAGCGCCGGGCTGCCAAAGCAGCTGATTATTGGAAAGCGGGGCTTGGAGCATGAACTGTAAGAACCGCAGACAGATTTCGTCGTTTTCCGGAGTTCTCACTGAATAATCGAGATTCAAGTTCCCTGGAACAACGTCAAAGTAAACCGTAGTTCGAACAAGTTGATACGGAGAGGGTGGCTCCGGAGCGTCCTCGCGGACAACTAAATGGGGTTCGCCTTGATGCGAAATGACGGCCGCCGGTGTTCGCAGCGCAAAACTAATCTTTCGCGTGATGATGTTCTTGTTTTGATGAAATTCAGCCTGATCCTTGTGGAGGCCACGGATGCGATAGAGGCGATAGCGGGACGAAAGTTCCGCTAAATTCGTGATTGCAAAAATATTCGTTTCAAGTTTCACGGTCATTCTGCACTCCAACAGAGCTTTCTAAAGCTGCAGCGCTGGCACACATCTGGTGATACCGCTGGCGGCAAATCGGTAGGCTGCAACTCTTTTCCTGTCTTTCCCTCAGTCGCCCATTCCATGAGGGTGACACTTTCGGCAATGTACGCATCTGCTCGATCAATGTCGTCTTCCGAAAGTTCGTATCGCCTCACTTGCTTCTTAAGTAGCTGCACTTCTGCGAGTCGAACGTCGTGCGGGTTAAGCTGGCTGAAATTACTTGGAAAATCTTTGTGGGGCGTACACCGAGTCAGCGCGATCGCGTAGGTTGCCAATTGGGTCCATGCCTCCTGCAGACCGAAAGAATGAACTTTCCAATCCAGAATAAGTGGCGGGCCCTGACGAAAAAACGCGATAGCATCGGGCACAGCCCGAACGCTGCTCCCGGAGTGCGAAAACGAAAGAGCACGTTGAGCAATCACATACGTAGCTGACAGCAATTCGCTATGAACCTCCGTCATCTCGTAGAAATTCGTTAAAGCAGCTTGGATATCATCCCACGCCTGATCCAATTCTGACTGCGCCACCGATCCGCCGTATTCCATGCAATAAAATGCGGCGAATTTTGTTCCTGCCTTTGAAGGACTCATTTGCGGATCGTGCAACGGATGGCGGAGTGCGAAAGCCACTTGTTGATCGTAAAGACTTTTGGCATTGCGAATCGCTTCAGGCAATTTCGGAAGTTGCTTTTTGCGTAATGATGGCAAAACGAATTCGCTGATGACTGAGTCAACCACATTTCCGCGCCACGCACTGACGCTTTGCAATTTGGAAAGAAGATATGCTTCGTGCCGCAATGGATCTTTTGCGAGGGCATTCGCGACAAAATTCTTAAAATACCATTGACGTTGGCACCTCTTAAAAGTGCGGCTTTCAGATATCGACCAAACCATCAGCGCCTCCTTCGTCCTCTTGAGCGCAAGAACGTTAAATAGTCGACGAGCGCTTCTTGTTCTTCGCTAGAAAGATTTTCAAGCTGGGGTATAGACCGGCTCGCGACATCGGTGTGAGCATTTGGTTCTCGAATTGGATATCCCGCCTGTTTGAGAAGCTCCGGGTAAGATATCTCGTAAAGTTCACTCAGTTTCAACAGTTTCTGTAGCGACGGCTCACGTATTTGATCATTCTCAATTTGGCATAAATACGAGTTGGAAATGCCGGTCTGTGACTCAACGTGACGAAGAGACCATCCCTTGCTGTTTCGTATCCGTGACAGAAACGATCCCAATGAGTTTTCCATTTAAATTTTCGCCGCCAAGCATATCAAGCATTGCTAAAGATGTCAAGCACTCGACGGAGGAGTCTCCATAAACTGTCGTGAAAATGTTCAAGCGTGAAGCGGTGCTCTGGTCTACGTTTGCTTCAGTGTCGTTGGATGCGGTCCAGGAAAAGCACTTTAACCCCAGCCAGTAAAAGCAATACACAATCGTTCCAGGTGCGAGGTGGCCTATGGACGATTCCGCAGAACAGCTTTTTTAGACCAATGGGAAGGCACGAAGATATTTCGAAACGATCGTGCTTGTTCTCCCCAGCCAATATGACGACCACAGGTGCAGTTCTCGGCTTGCTCTCGTGGCGGCGCAACACATGCAAAATGATCCTTGCTCGGATCAAATTGAAGACTGGAATGCGGATTTGAGAAAGCACCGGTCAACCAACCCTCGGCGTATCCTGCACCGAGCGCGCCGGCTGCTGTCGTTAAATATCCGACCGTATGCAGCTGTCGAGTCTGTTGTTTCCAGTAATGATCGGGGTCGTCACCTCTGGCAACGGCATCTTCTGCTGCTGCTTGACGAAATTGTCGCTCTTCCTCAGTCATCAGCTCAATGGCCAGTTCGGATGAGTTGATTCGCCCTCCACAGAATGCACACGGGTACTCTGGACCGAATTTCGTGATATCAATCGTTTGTTCGCTCACTTTACTATCCGAACCGAACATTCTCACACCGATGTCCAGCGACGGGAGAAGAAAGTGTTTTGAGTAATCGCTCTGGGCAAGCCGCCCGTGATGGGAGTCAACGCAGCCGAGTGCGATATCGCAACGAACCAATTCATCGATAACGTTCTCGTGCAGAATATTCCCAACGAAAGTTGTAACGCGGGCATCTGGGTTGATCTCTAAAATCATTTTTCGCATCAGGTCGACTTTGTATGGAAATTCCGGTCCCTCTGAATCTTTGAAGACCGAGCCGTGAATCCGCTCGAGGTTTGATGTTCCGAATCGTTGAGGGTCCACCAGGACAAATTCACCGACTTGTGCTCGGGCCAGCACTTCAATTGCTGGGGAGCCCGTCCCACTGCATCCGACAACGCCAACGACTGCACTTTGCAGCCGCCGCAATGACGGCATTCCCATAACGCTGGCTAACCTTTCTGCAGCCAGGCCTTTTCCCTTCAAAAGTGTAAGTTCGCTCACTGGAGGAATTTGGACAAGTTCGCTTCGCGTCCTCTCGATGGTTTGACCAACCGTGATCAGATCCGTGACTGGTAACCAAGCTCCTCGATCATAAACTCGACCAGAAAACGTGAATCCTCGTTTTTCACTTCGTTGAAAAATCAGACTGCAATACGGCGAGCCGCCCGAAAATGTGCTGAACTCCCTGCCGAAGTAGAGGTCCATGTCATCATCGAGTGCACTTGGGACCGTGCCGTATCCAGCCGGATGGGAATGAATGACTCCGAGTCCTAGGCCGTTCGATTCGCGAGCAACTTGGAACGCTCTTCGGCTGTATTGTTCGCGAAATGTTGTTAGTGGGGTTTGCCGCTCGAGATCACCTGATTCAGGCCACAATCCATCTACATAAAAAATGGCCACTCCCCAGGGAGTTCGCCGCCAGCCGTAGCGGAAAAAAGTTCCCCACTCTCGGTTCGGATAGCGTTGGAAGAGATGCTTTTCCAGTTCTTGGCGATCACTCCCACGAATCCTCACCAGCGACGCTGAATCATTCTTGAGGCGGACAGACTTTATTTCCAATTGCTGAGCCATGAGAGCAACTCTCCAAGATAAGTGTGAAAGCCGTGAACTGTTGGATTCCACGTCGGTGCGCCCCCACCCTGATGCGGGTGATAACTGATTTGTCGCCATGTGCGGCCCAAGGCAACAACCCGGGGCCCCTGAGGCTCTCCTTTCACTTTGCCAATAAGCGGTGAATCGTCAGGCAAGAATGCGAGATCGATGAATTGCGCTGGATAGCCGCCCGGAATTGGAACCAACACGTCCGTGACTGAGACGTTCTGACCGTTGCGAGTGACAAGATTGTGATAAACGACAGCATTTACTGGCGCCGGAACCAGGGTAATTTGTTGCCCTCCGTCCCTTAATTCAGATATTTCGCGATCCATCCGTGACATCTCATATCCGCCAGTCACTTCTCTTCGAACAACTTCGAAAACCTCGCAGCCGTGAATGTGTACCGTTTCCGTCAGCGTCACTTCGCGACGTACTTCCGAAACAAACCAGACTCGTGTCTCAGATGGCCTGTCAGGAAACGCCAACGTCGCGATTTGTAATCCGGTCATCGTGGCCATCACGCCTTGATGCTCCGTGTAGACCCTGGAATTGACAGTTATCTTCAGAGTCGCTTCTTCAGTTCGTGAGTAGAAAACTGGGCCATCGACAAAACGAACGACCGCCTCAAGCGAAATATATTCGTCATTCGGCCCCTCCAAATCTCGCTCAAGACGAGCATGATGAGCCAACCCAAACAGTTCACGAAGCATATTTCCGTTTTGTTCGCCTCTCGTTGTGATCTCGGCTCGATCGTCGACAATGAAGGCAAGTTTGGGGGTATCCATACAATCGCTTCGCTCTTGCACCTCACATCGCAACAAACTGTAAAAAACGTTGCCTCGCGAGAGATCCACTTCGGCGTCGTCATGGAGAACAACATCGTTGGGTGAGTTGTGATCCCTCACCAAAACGAAATCACCTCCGATTGATGCCTGCGCCTTGATCACCGAGACCAGGACGACCTTGTGCGGCACCGCAACAACAACGTCCTCCACTACACACGCCCATTTTGCCGAAGGCTGAGGACCTTCATGGCACAGATTCTGCTCTGGAATACCCATAATTTTAAGCTCCTAAAGGCCCGAGTCATTGCCTGCGAGCCCCATTGCTCACAGAGCATCATGCTCTTGTGCTCATGATATGCAGCAGTGCTAAGTTTGTCAAGCATACAGTGAGCAGATTGCTTGCTATCCTTTGCAACTGTGGTACAATTCAAGAGATAAAACTTTCGGAGATGGAAAATGCCCAAGAAAAAGACAGCGGTAAACGACAAAACAGAGTCGTCTGCGACTCAAGGCGAAGGCCAGTCACTTGGAAAATATTTGGCAGCAATCCGCGGAATTCGTCAAATGACACTTCGTGAGGTTGAAGAGGCTACTGAACGCGAAGTCTCAAATGCGTATCTCTCCCAACTCGAGAATGACAAGATCACGCGCCCCTCTCCAAATATCCTTCATGCGATTTCTGTCGTTTATGCGATTCCTTACGATACGCTGATGGAGAAGGCAGGATACTTTTCTTCTTCGAATTCGGGGCACGACAAGTTGCGTGCGACAGGGGCTGTTCGTCACGGACGTGCAGCGACATTCACAGAGGCAAATCTGACAGAAGACGAAGAAGAAAGCTTACTTCAGTATCTTGCCTTCTTGCGCTCACAGAGGGGGAAAGGTGGCAAGACCTGATGACTATTCGCTGACCAACGAACAGCGCACCATAATTCGAAAACATGCGGAAAAAGCATTGCTGGACGCAGACGCGCTCGGTTGCTTTCCAACTCCGATACCAGCAATTATGGAAGCTGCTCAGGTTGTCGTATCTGAGCTTCCCCAGATTGACGAAGGATTTCTCGCGAAGCTTCGCCGTAAGTCGGCTGAAGCTGGCAAATCTCTTCTGAGTGCCCTGAGCAAAGTGCTTGGGGTTTTGCATGTGGCAGCGAGAATTGTTTATCTCGATAAGACAATTCACATCGCAAAACGTACGTTCTTAAAGCTTCACGAAACCGGTCATGCTGTCCTTCCATGGCAACGCAAGATTTTCGTGGTTACAGAGGATTGCGAAAAGACTCTCGCTCCCGACATCGCTGAACAGTTTGAACGGGAGGCAAACGCTTTTGCC
Organism: uncultured Schlesneria sp.; assembly: GCA_903899985.1. Classification (GTDB taxonomy): domain Bacteria; phylum Planctomycetota; class Planctomycetia; order Planctomycetales; family Planctomycetaceae; genus Schlesneria. The sequence goes on along the minus strand of CAIULL010000003.1, from coordinate 9,147 downwards.
GCCGATGTTCTGTTTCAGCTTGATTCCTTCTCCGAAGAAGCACATCAGTGCGACTTCAACATCCTCGTTCCTGTTCGACTCAGTAAGCGCTACGGTGCGTCCATTTATATGTCGGTAAGGAGATACGTCACGCAGCATCATCGTGCGTGTGCTGTCCTCGTGCTTGAGCCGCCAGTAGCATGCGACATTCGAGGTTTTGTTGCAATTTTTCGGCGAATGGTGGTGTCAGAAGAGTTTCGACGGCAGTTCGGCGAACTTGCTTGGCCAGAATCATTTGGCCCCGATGATGAGATAGGGGCAATTGTTCCAATCGGGGGGCGTAAAATGTCTCGTCCACGACCAATAACGCTAATCGACCGAAATCAGACTCGTCATCGTTGCATGGCCGAGGCGTTTACCCAAGGTCATCAGGTATTCATTCTTATCCATTCGGTTGCAACTCTCACACGGTCGAAAATCTTTGTGCCTTGAGGATAAGCGTCAGAAAATCGTGCGAAGTCAGCCATCGCCGTTATTGTGTAATCGATCGCAACGACCAAAAAAGATCAATATGAAATCCTCGAAACATCGCCCAACTGAAGCGGATTTTGAAGCGGCCATCTCTGCAGTCCTTCAACAGGCGTTTCCAGCACTCTCGACCAACAACATTCAACATCAATTGACGTTCCGCATACGTATTGGGCGTACGATGCACAACATTAAAAGCACTGCTGACGACTGGGCCGCCGGTCGTTGCGATCTGCTCATCACCAAAGACGGTGCGCACCTAGCGATCTTAGAATTGAAACGTCCTGGTATTGAACTGACTGAGGACGACCGCGGCCAAGGTCTGTCGTATGCGCGATTGATGGAGCCTTGGCCACCGTTGGTCATCGTCAGCAATGAAAGCGAGACACGAATTTATGAAACCTTCAGCGGCAAGGAATGGACGCCGCAAAACCGAGATGAAACTGCTCTGTCTCATCTGTTCACATCGTCAGCCACGCTGGCGAGGTCTGATCTGACAAATGCGGTTGAAACTTTGCTCGGGTCAAGCAACAAATGTTGGACGCCGCTTGTCCGGTCATTCTCACAGGAACAAATCGATCGCCTAACCGGCGAATGGGGCGACCTCGAAATTCTCTTCTCGCTCACGAACAGCAAACTGATTGAGCAGACCAATTGCCTAACGCTTTACATGTCCCGGTGCCGCCCGGTTGGCATAGTCCCAAGGCGGATCGGCGTAAATCGTGGGGAAACGCATGCCGTCATCAACGAGCGATTCGAGATGACGAACTCGACTCGGTGGCGAAGTCAGCTTCGCAGCGAGCTGAGAATTCGAAATCGGATCAGGTGTGGATGTCATCATCGCACCGAAGGGTAGATATAGACACGAATACAAAGACGCGATGCGCCAACGAAGCGATCGGCAACGGTAAGCTCGCTCAGCCGATGACGAGTAATCCACTGTTGTGCGGGGGTCTCGCGGCGTCACGAGCCCCCCGCACAACGAGGTCACCTCTTCACTCTTGTGTTAGGCTTGTTGGTCGGCCGCAGTTACAAGAAGTGTGTAATCGGGCGGAAGTGATTCACGATGGACTACCGTACGACGATTTTCGATAACTCGAAATCCTGGGAGTTGTTATGCGTGAATCGAAGTCGGCCAGGTTCTACGCCGCTTTCCGCTCGAAGGACTTGACCAGACCGCCGACGTACGATCGGACGGTGATCTGGTCACGGTCGGGTTTCAACACTTCCTCAGGCGTCTCTTGGATTGGAGGCAGATTTCCACGTTCCATGTGCGAACGCGTGCGATTGTAATAGGCCACCCACTCCGACACGATGTGATCCATGTGCCGTTGGCCGAACAGGATGAACTTGAAGAGGCACTCATATTTGATGGTCTGAATGAACCTCTCCACCCGGCCGTTCAGGTTCGGAGAAGCAATCGGCAATGCATTCGTCCGAATATCCTTTGCTTTCAGCGTCGCGACGAACTCCTTCGTGAATTTCGTATCGCGGTCGTGCAACACGATGGAGGGTTTCTCCTTTCGATCTGCCGTCTTCTCGATGAACATCTCTGTTTGCTTCGTGACCCAGGCAGAATTCGGATGCTTCGTCGAGGATGAAACGATCACTTCGCGACTATGCATGCACAAGAAGACGAGGACGTAGAGTTCCTGGATGCCGCGAGCCGTTATCGACTTCACTGAGAAGAAATCAACTGCCCACAGTGTGTTCTGGTGGCGTTCCAGGAAGTTCTCCCATTTGTCCGAGGTCCGATCCGGTGCTGGCGTAATCCCTTCTTCCTTGAGGATGTTCCGAACCGTCTGGCGGCTGATGCCTTTGATCCCCAGTTTTCGCAACTCCCCGATGATCCGCGTGTATCCAAAGCCGGTGATCTTGGCGATTTCCAATACCAACTCACGAATCTCCCGTGGCTTGCGTTGCCCACCTTTGGGATTCGGCTTTTTCTTGCCGCACTTCTCTTCTCGACACCAACGATAGAACGTCGATGCCGAGACGATCGTGATCAGTTCTTCGATTGCCCGGCCGAGCACCTTGCCAAACTCAATCAGCCGTTGCCGCTCCTCAGGACGAGTGTGAACCGCGACTCCAAGTCGACTTCGAAGAATCTTGTTCTCTTCTTTCAAATATTGGACGTGCTTCGCAAGTTCTCGGTCCGTGGCGGATGCAATTAGCGTCAAGAGTGGGTGGAAAAGTTTGGCCATCTCGGTATTGTGTGATTCTCTATTCTGGAGGGTGTTTCACATTCGTTGTACCGCGCTTTAGGCACGGAAAAACGTCCTTTTCGCGATGATTTTTTACTCGAATTGTGAACGTGCTCGCGGCGGCATCACAAGCCATACAACGTGCCGATTCGGACGCCGTTTTTCTTCAACTTTGTCGCTCCGTGACGGGCTCGCAAATTCTCGATCTGTACGAGAAGTGTCCGAAAACTCTTGTAAATCCTTGTAATTCTTGGAAAATATGGACTGTGAGGCGATTAAGATTCGCTTTCTCAGCTCGTCAGAAACCTTGATGGGCTCTCTTCTTGCGACTTTCGGCGGCTTTTAGCCCGTTCAGTTTGGCGTTGGCCTACGGAACCGAAGGGTGATGAACGTATCCGCCCCGTGACGCACGTGATGTTCCTGGCATCAAGTTTGGATAGTCGAACTGACTTAAAAAAAGAAAGTAAAATGCCCCCTTTTTTTGGCTAAAGTGGCGGCAACTGAAGCTTGCGAATAATGTGCATCGGTAGAAAGAGGTGGTGAGGGTCATCGGTCAGAGCGAGGAATCCGTATCGCTCGTAGAAGAGTTTTGCGGCCTGATTGATGGCATCCACTTCCACGGCCCTGATACCGATCTTCCCCGCGAGATATTCTGCTCGGCGGAGTGCATCGATCAGCAGGAACTCTCCCAGCTTTTGACCTTGCACGGATCGATCTACTGCCAGTCGTCCGATCAACACGACAGGCATGTCAATCTGAGGCATCCCCTTCGCCTGATCTGTCGGCAAGGATTCATAGATCACGGTGTGATTGGAAAGGGCGTAGTATCCTTTGACCAGAGTGCTGCCGGCTTCAACGAGGACGTAGGTCCGGGCCAGATCCTTCTTCTCGAACTGACTCACTTTTGTTGTGAGCCAGTCGTTCAGAATGGAAATACCACAATCAAATCCAGACCGATCGTGCCTCAGCCGGTCGAATGGTTCGATGATCCAGGTCGCGGCCGGTAATTTATCCACGGAGTTTTCCGTAACGACGGGCTGCTGCTTTGAGTGCCGCGTTGGGCTTCACATCGGCGGCGTCCAGTGCCTCGAGGAACCGGTCACGATCTCGATTCGAAAGACGCGTGATCTGAGCGTTCTGGAGCACCTGCCGGGCTTCTCGAACGACCGTGGAAATCGCAAACTCACTGACGGTCTGCCCCAAGACTGAAGCCGCCTCCTCGATGGTCTGCTTCAATTCAATGGGAAGTCGGACGTTGATTCGTGCATCATTTCGGGAGATGGTTGACATGAACTCCGCCTTACCAGAGAGGTATCCTCGTGTGGCCAATTGCCACACAGGTTACTCTCCCGAATGTTGTGAGTCAATTTGACGGAAAAAGGGGACATTCTACTTTTCTGCGAGTTCTGATTGCTTTAATTGCGAAGGAAAAAGGGGACAGGCACCGCAGACGGAGCCAGTCCCCTTTTTCGGAGTATCAAGCTTCAATTCGGTTAATGGCTTCGGCTCGGCGCTGTTTGATTCTTGGATCGATCTGGTCTTCCTGTTGTTCTCGGCGTCGCTCTTCAACGGTCATTTTCAGACCCTGTTCGTGTCGCCAGAATCTGATTCCATAATCCATCACGGCGAGCAACAGCAGGCATCCCGCCAGCTGAATGCAAAGCTCACCAATCAATTGAGCAGATTGGATCAACATCACTGCGGGGTCACCCAGCGATAATGCCAGAAACTGAGATTGGCGGCTGCTGGTAAAGAACCAGACCACGCTGGCCAGCAGGGACAGGCGCAAAATCCAGACTGTCGATTCCAGGCATCGCTCCCAGGAAAGAAGTCCACGAAATCGCCATCGTGGTAAGATCGCCGATGGCATCCAGATCCAGCCGGTCTGAACGATGTTTGTGGCGAGCGCAGTGACGCAGACAACCAGTCCGGCCGTGAGAAGAATCGTGGCCAAAAGTTGTCCGATTTGTTGAGTCAAAACCGTAACAAAAGGGACGTTCACGATGGAGGTTTGAGGCGTTCGTAGCGAATCTCGCATGAGTTTCGCGAGCGAGTTGGCCCAGCCTGGTGCAAGCCACCAGATCACGGCGCTCGCTGCCAGCAATGTGACCGCAGAGGTCAGTTCAGGACTGCGAGCGACCTCGCCCCGAGACCGTGCCTCGCGCCGACGTCGCTCGGTTGGTGGAAGCGTGCGATCGGCGTCCTGGTCGAACATAAGTGCGGCTAGCTCTTAAACGCCTTTGAAACATCGATCGAATAGTCTGCATTAAACGCGTCGTCGAACGAATAAACATCGACGAAGTCACTGAACTGATCGCTGTCGGTCTTTTTCATTTCGCCAAGTTCGATCAGTTCGAACACGATTCGCCCGACGTCGGCAGTTGTTGAAATGCCCCAATTCCGGAAGACGACCGGTGCCAGCATCCCGTAACGGCGCTGCCCGAGTTGGCGGAAACCGTCGAGCAACTCGCGCGGAAGAATGTGCCCGCCCGTCTCACTGAGCTTGTCGCGACCATAGACATCCTGAGCGACCGAAAGCGCATCGTTGATGAACAGGTACGCTTGCGGATGGAACAGTAATTTTGAACGAGGTGACTTCGTTAGCGGCATTGTTTTTGTCGAATCGTCTTAAGGAACTCAACGATCATTCCGTCGTTATTCTGGCGGCTCATCCAAGCCAATCATTAACTATATAGCAGAGTCTGAGGTTGATGAAAGCCCTGTTGCGCCAAGTTCGGAATCATGAACAGATCCATGCTTGCGAATATCGACGGAAATCTCGTCAAGATAAAGTTTTAATAGATCTAAATCGCCGATTATGCTTGCCGAATTCCTTTAAAAATCTTGCGGTCCAGGCGTGGAATAAACAAAGTCCAATGCGAAGCGCCGTTCGGGTCATCCTCAATTGCCCGCGTAAACTCGTGAAGTTTGGCGTCCAGATTGTCAATCATGTGCAGAATGATCGCTTCGGGAGTCATTGGAAGTCGTGGGCTGCCGAATTCATAACTGCCGTGGTGGCTGAGGATCATATGCTTCAGTCGCCACTCCAGCTCTTGCGGAAACGGTTCTTTCGTGAGTTCGGTCACGCGGTGAATCTTTTCCGTCAACATTTCGACACCGATCATCAGGTGCCCAAGAAGCTGGCCCTCGTCTGTATAATTGAACCCGGAAGTACACGAGAGCTCTCGTGTCTTGCCGATGTCATGCAGAAAGACCCCAGCCTGTAGCAATTCCACGTCAATATCGGTGTAGACTTCGCAGATTTTCTCGGCAGACTTCAGCAGCGTGACGATGTGTTCAACCAGGCCGCCCGGATAAGCATGGTGAGCTTTTACACCTGCGGGGGTTTCTGCCAGGGCCTGCAGCAAAACTTCGTCAACCAGGAAAAATTCCATCAGCGTTCGTAAATGCGAATTTTCGAACCCTAACAGAATCGTTCGCAGTTGTTCGAGAAGCTGGTCGATTTTCACGGACGACATTTTTTCGAAGTCGACCGGATCAACTCCATTGGCAGAGACGGGATCGCAATGCGTCAGAATCAGTTGCAGCGTTCCCTGGAAAAGCTGTACTTTTCCTCGGGCACGAACAAATCCGCCGCTTTGAATTTCAGAGCATGAGTCTTCCGAGACATTCCACATGCGACCATTAATCATGCCGGTCTTGTCGCGCAAGTCGACCGACAGGTAAAGTGCGGCGTTTCGATTTGCCCGAAGTTGTTTGTCAGAAACGAGAAACACGTCGTCGACGATCTCTCCATCCTTAAGGTCAGTCACAAACCGGCGAGACATAAGCAAAAATCCATTCTAGGCGAGCATCTTAAGGATTGGGGGGTGAATTCTAGGACGCATTGCCTGACTGAACAAGGAACTGTCTGTCACTCAGTGGGGATGTCCCGCAAATAGACACAAAATCTGGCATTTTTGCAGGCGGATTCGTGGTCAACATTTTCAATTTTTAAGTTATGACTGGACGAGTTTGACACTTCGGCGGCTGAAACCCTGGGACGTTTCAGGCTTTAATCGAAGAGCACTGCTTGAACGATGACGTTCAAGCAGTGGCACAGAATTTTTTGCCGAGACCGTGCCACGGGGATCGAAAGAATTTGAAGCCTGACAGTTGAGGTGATACGGCCTATAATCTGGGAAAGGCCGGGCGCAGACTGTGATCGGCGACCGCGATCTCTTCGACAACCGGAAATGTCATGACCGAATCTGACCTGGAATCTGCTTCAATCCCCCGACGTCCTCCGATGAACGACCTGCCCCCCGTGCAGCCTCCGTCCGCCGGATTCATCGTCCAGTTGTTCCTTTTTCCCGCATTGATTGTCATGGGGGTCGTGGCCATCTGGTGGATGTTCGGCCTGATTGCGGTGGGAGAACAAGACTGGAGAAAGCTGCTTCAGGATCTTCAAAGTCAAAATCTGCACGTTCGGAATCGAGCGATGTACGGGCTGGCTCAAGTGCTCGACCAGGACTCGCGCCGCGGCGAACAGGGTCAAAATCTGCGGGCAAACCGCGAAATCGCTCAGGGTCTGGCAGATCAACTGGTGCTTGAACTCAAAAGAAACTCGACATCACGAGAAGGTGTCGCGATTCAAGAATACCTGACACGTGCTCTGGGGATGATGGATTCTTTCGAAGCGATCTCTCCCGCGATCAAGATGGCGCTTGATCCGCAAAGGGACGTGGAAATTCGCAAAAGCGCGGTTGTGTCGCTCTCGTTTGTGGCTGGCCGGGCCAGTGAGCGAGGTCAACCATTATCCGATCCGGATATCGTCTCAGACTTGATTGTGATGTCGGGTGATTCCGCTCCGATTTTACAACAGACGGCGGCATTCGCACTGGGGCTGTTCAAATCACCCGAAGCAACGCACCAGTTGGAAGTGCTGCTGGAGAGTGGCGATAAATTGACAGGGATTAACGCCGCTCTCGGTTTGGCGCGACAAGGCAACCCAAAGGGGTTCGCAATCCTGATCGACGCACTGTCACAACCGCCGGTCGCCAGTGACTCTCAGAAGCCTGACGCTTCCGGCGAACAATTCCGGATCGTCAAAAACGTCCTCAAGGCCGTTACGGATCTCGCACCGAAATTTGATGCCAGTCAAAAACTGCAGTTGATTCCTCTCGTGGAACAGTTATCGTCAAATCATCCTGAGATTCGTATTCGGGTTGATGCCGAGGCCGCGCTGAATGCTTTAAAATCGGCTGTCGAGGCACAACCATCGCCGTGAGAATTCATCGTGGCTCGAAAACCCAAGCCCCCGCAAATTGACGGCGAAAATTCCTTGCCGCCCATTGCATCGATGAAGTTCTGGGATCGATTTAAACAGCCACCACCGATGCTGGCGTTCGCTTTTCCGGAATCGGAGGACGACGAGCCACAGTCACTCGACCGCCTGATGAGGTTGCCCAAAGTACCTCACGACGATTCGCTGGCCTATTGCTTACGAATCTCGCTAGATGATTCAAAACCGCTGATCTGGCGTCGGGTACTGGTCAAATCGCTCAGCCTGGATGTTCTGCATCAGGTCGTTCAGGTAGCCATGGGCTGGGGCGATTTGCACCTGCATGGCTTTGACATTCGTAAAATCCGAGTTCCTTACGCGGGTGACGGAGCAGCAATTGACGAGCGTTCGATCTCCATCGCTCAGTTATTCGCAGCAAAGATCAAAACATTCACGTACACCTACGACTTTGGCGACGCGTGGAAACACACGATCGCGATCGAAAAAACGCTCCCTGCAGAGTCGTTCACAAGTTATCCCAGGTGTATCAATGGAAAGGGTGCCTGCCCGCTGGAAGATATCGGTGGAATCGACCGCTGGACACGATTATTGAAACTCGTCGAAGACACAGACGAAGAAATATTTCCCGAACCCGACCTGGATGAGGCCTTATCGCGGTTCGGTCTGGATTTCGTCCCGCCGGCGTTTGATATCGAAGAGACCAACATCCGCCTGAAACGAGAGATCCGGTAACGAATCGGCCCTTCTGAATTCCAATCGTTCACGAAGAACTCACGAACGCCACCCTCTGAGCTTAATATGCGTCGGTCACTGTTAACGCGATAACCGCTGGCACATTCGTGGATTTCACTGTGCGAACGATTGCAATCGCTCCATGGGCAATGACGCCTCGGTTTTCGTCAGGATCGCCGTGGGACTCGCTTCTCTGCGAGGCGCGGTGAAACGATGACTTCTGCATTGTTTAACCCGCAGCCAGCGGCGCAGGCGGATCGGCGTTCAGCCGATTTCTTCCAGGCCTCGCCACAGCCACGACGTTTCGCAACGCCCCAATGAGAAATGACGCCGCGGCTGCCGGCATTTTCTCCGCTCAGTTCCCGCGTCTCTGCGAGGCGCGGTGAAACGATGACTTCTGCATTGTTTAACCCGCAGCCAGCGGCGCAGGCGAATCGGCGTTCAGCCGATTTCTTCCAG
>CAIULL010000002.1 GCA_903899985.1 uncultured Schlesneria sp. | reverse complement strand
CGTGCCCCTTCAGGGCACCTGCAATTCCCTCAACCGCCACCCAGGGCGGCGCTCGAAGACTCGCTTGCCGCTGGGCTGGTATCCATATCCCCTTCGGGGAAAAGACGATGGCAACCCGGAAAGAATCATGGGGCGACAGCCCATACACGGCGGACTCCCTGCTGAACTCTATTGGGTGTCACCGATTCAATTCCGACCTCTGGGACGAAGTTCAGGACCATAGGCATGGTCGGAAACAATCGTCGCGGAAGTTGGGAGATCCCACGAAGCTCGTTCGAACGGACGCCTCGGCTGGAGTGGGGGTCGACGAATTTCGGAGTGGGCGAAACCGTGCTGTACCCGGATTCATTTTTTGGTTTCTCACGGAGACACTGAGTCACGGAGAAGCGGTTTAGGAAGACACACGAATTGCCCGAGTGATTCGCTTTTCGTCATCACCGAGCCGAATCTCCACAAGTATCGATTGCGTTCTCATCACTCCGTGCCTCTGCGACTCTGTGAGTAACCACTTCTTTGGGAGGACATTGCAAACATAGGGACACTGTGAGCCATCAGAAGCCGGAGGACCATAGCGAATGCAAGTTTCGTACAAGGAAAGATTTCGCCAATCGCCTTGGCCCCGAGTGATGCGTCTTGATGAGCGACTGACAGGGCGAAACGTTCACAAGGGAAAGACCAGGTTGTGTATAGGGCTTCGAAATCAGTTCCTTGCAAGACCGACCTTGTTGTGTCCATGGGAAGGCAATAGTGACGTTGAACGATAAAAGCGAGTTCGATGTCGCCTACGGACGATTCACTATTTCTAGATTGCTGACTCAGCTTGCTTTTCCGACGGCGCGGGTTTCTTTTCTGTCGCCGTGCCGCTTGGTTTTGGTTTCGGGACGTTCCAGATCTTGACCGATTTGTCCTCGCCAGCTGTGGCGAGTGTGGCGTCATCGGGCGCGAAGGTGACATTGTTCAGCCAATCGGAATGACCGTCGAGCGTGGCGACTTCGGCGTCCGTTGACAAGTCCCAGATTTTTACGGAACCGTCGTCGCTGACAGTCGCCAGCAGGGTTCCATCGTTGGAAAAGGCGATCCCGCGAACAGGACCACCGTGGCCGCTGAGTGTTGCATCGTTCTCGCCGCTGGCGGTCTCCCAGATTTTGGCCGTATCATCATGACTGGCTGTGGCAATTAATGACCCGTCGGGCGAGAACGCCAAAGCGTTCACGGTGTCGGTGTGACCTTTGAGTGTTCGAACCAGATGGTGCGTCGTGACGCTCCAGATTCGGACAAGATTGTCTGAACTGCATGACGCAAGTAATTTTCCGTCGGACGAGAAGGCCACTCCATTCACCGAATCGGTGTGTCCCTTGAGGGTCGTCACATTCTTACCCGTCTCGACATTCCACAATTTCACCGTATCGTCATCGCTGCCGGTTGCCAGCCACTTTCCATCGAAGCTGAATGCCACGCTGTTAACGGAATCCGTGTGCCCCTTCAGTGTCAGCAGAAGTTTTCCTTCGCTCGGCTCCCAGATCATTGCCGTATGATCGGCGCTCGCCGTCGCCATCCTCGTGCCGTCGACCGAGTACGTGACATCGAGTACCGAATCGGTGTGCCCTTTCAACGTCAATAAAAGTTCACCATTGGCCGGGTCGACGATTTGCACGGTGTCGTCGTCGCTGGCCGAAGCGAGGCCGCTTCCGTCGGGTGCGAATTTCACAGCATTGACGACATTTGTATGTCCGTGGATTGTCAGCTTGGCCGGTTCCGCTTTCGGCTCCGCTCCAAAGATCGCCAATGACAATCCCAGCAAACTCACCAGAGTGTTCATACCGATTTCCCTTTTTCAGCGACTGCAAATCTAAGGTGACAAGGAGTCATCGAAAATCATTTACGCCGGGCGTGAACGGGATGATGATGAACCGGGTGGGACACAGAAACATTCACGGGATGGTGTGTGGGAACATGAACCGCGCGATAAACCGGATGGTGATACAGATGCGGCCGATAATTGTTCGCTCGATATCGAATCATCCGTCCCGCGTAGCGATGGTTAGTCAGGATCTGCACCGTCTGAGCCTGGGGACCTGTCGCACGAACTCGAACTCGCTCCCCCTTCTTCAATGCGGCGGGGGTGACAACGCTGACGGAACTTCCATTGTGATGCTCGAATCGCGTCGCTGCGGTGACATTCAATTCGTGCGTTGTCGGCTTGTTCTGCTGGTTGACTTTGGCATTGGCCGGAGCGTTCGCGTAGGGATTCATTTTTTTATGATGAGTACCCGTTTTCAACTTGAACACACCATAACCCGACTTATCGGGATTGATGCTGACGACGGTCCCGACCAGGGTCCGCTGACCATTTCCATTCGCCGTCTTTTTCACTCCCTTAGCCGCGTCGGCATTTGACGCCCCGAGGGAAAGTATTAAGGCTATTCCAGCAAACGCAGACCAGAACCGAGTGATTGTCATGACTGTTTCCCCGCAACCCCGTTCAGCCGGAGTTTTTTGACTGAGAACCCCTCTGGACCCCACCCAGGTTCAATTCGCGGTCCCCACATGATTATAAACCCCGTCCAGGAGCGATGTGTTCGCAGAATCTCGAACCTACCGAAGAAGTAATGATTCGATTCGTCTTCGAGAAAACATTGATTCAACGGAAACCTGTGCCACTGCGTGACCAACTTTCGTCAAGCAGTGCCGAGCGACAGAACAAACGTCATTTCAAAGCATCCGTTCATGGGCAATGCCGGGGGTAGGCCCGGGATCGCTTCGATTTCAAGACACTGCTTCTACGAGGACTCCGAAGCCGTGGCACATGAAGATCAAGGCGAACGAATGATCTATCACGGCCTTGCGCTGTGAGCATCACAAATTGGATCGTTCCGTTGCATGGACGCATTATTCGTCTTGATCGACGTCGCGTTCGTTACCTGGCATTTCGGGTCGATCGGATGCTTTTTCCCAGGGTGGGATTGGACCGAGGTATTGAAAATACTGGCATTCGATCCGGCCGTTATAGAGCTTTCTGCGGCGGTCGGCACGACATCTGAAAAGCCGCTCAAACCCGGGATGAGACGTCAGGACATAGATTGACCAGGTGGTCAACGGGCCGAAAGCGTCAGCCATATCGTCGTAGATCTCGGCTGCCGATTCACTGTCACCAAGGCGTTCTCCGTACGGAGGGTTCGTGATGATCACTCCATATTCGAGAGATGTTTTCAGTTCGAGGACATCCATTCTCTTGAATTCGATATCGCCACCCATCCCGGCTTCGATGGCGTTCGACTGAGCCAGCCTGAGGACTCTGTCGTCAATGTCGCTGGCCATCAAGGGAAATTTCGGCTTGCCGAGGACCAGGTCGCGCGCCTCTTCACGCGCCTGTTTCCAGTTTTCGCGAGTCAGCTGGTGCCAGTTTTCGCAGAGGAAATGACGATTGATACCCGGTGCACGGTTGCGGCCAATCATTGCCGCTTCGATCGCGATCGTCCCGGAACCACAAAACGGATCGAGAAACTGCCGGTCGCGGTTCCAGCAACTGATCAATACCAGTGCCGCCGCCGTCGTTTCGCGCAGCGGTGCGGCTCCTGACGTGGCTCGGTAGCCTCGTTTATGCAGGCCGGGGCCTGTGGTATCGATCAACAGCAGGGCCTGGTCTTTTAAAATCGACACTTCGATCTGATATTCAGCGCCGGTTTCCTCGAACCAGTGGCGTTGATAGCTCTTCTTCAGGCTTTCGGCGATTGCCTTTTTGGTCACCGCTTGAATTGTCGGCTCGTGGTGTAACTGAGACCGGACTGATTTGCCTGAAACAGGAAACTTGGCATCGATGGGAAGCCATTCGTTCCACGGCAGTGCCTCGACCTGGTCAAAGTATTCGCCGAAATCGTAGGCAGGAAATCCGCCGACTTTGACAAGGAGACGGTCAGCCGATCGAAGCCAAAGGTTGCAGCGGCAAATCGCCAATTCGTCGCCGATGAAAGTCACTCGACCATCTTCAGAGTATTGTTCGTGATATCCCAGATCGTGCAGTTCACGCGAGACGACCGCTTCGAGGCCGAACGCCGAGGTCGCAATTAATTCTATCCGTCGAGCCATAACCGTGATTCGTAAAAAGATCTCAGGATAGCGAGTTTGAGGGGGAACGGGAACCTTTAAAAATTGGTGTGGTTGATGCGAGCAGGACAACCCGAACGATGGGCGTCAGCCCGTCTGATCTACGATCAGTTTTAGACACAAGAGCAAAGGCCCCTTTTACAACCCCCGTGAAGGAGGGTGGGGTTTCGAGTGATTCACGGGTATAATGCGTGGTTGGCGTGATTTTGCAGCAGCCGATTTGAACCGGACCTGCACAATCTGCGTTACGACATTAATGAAAGTTTTTCTCAGGAAATCGGAACGCCCATTTAATACTGTTGGGCTGACTGAAGAATAGAACAAAAGGAATCTGCGAATGCGAAGTCACAATCCCATGCTCAGTGCTGACACAATGGATTCGTTTCGGGGTGAATTTTTCCCCGCCAGTCAAAGCATGTCGATTCAGGGAGCGGCAACAAAAACGCTGATCCTTCTCGGGCTCTGCTTCGGAACTGCTTCGATGACGTATGCGATGACTCGCAGCGGCAGTCAGCCTGCGGCATTTCCGTGGATCGTCGCAGGAGCGATCGGAAGCCTGATCTTCTGCCTGGCCACGACCTTCAAACCGAACTGGGCACCGTTTACGGCACCGCTTTATGCACTGACCGAGGGACTGTTTCTCGGCGCGATTTCGGGTTCTTACGAACGCGCTTATCACGGCATCGTTCCACAAGCCGCCCTCGCGACGCTGGGAACCATGGGTGCCATGCTGTTTGCCTACAAAAGTGGATTAATTCGTCCAACAAATCGTTTCTATATGGGGCTTTCAGCCGCGACAGGTGGAATCGCTTTTGTTTATATGATTGCGTTCATCTGTTCATTTTTCGGCGTGCGCTTACCGTTCCTCTTCCAACCGACTTTGATTGGGATCGGATTCACGTTGGTGGTCACGATCGTGGCGGCTCTTAACCTGATCCTCGACTTCTCATCGATCCAGAGGGCGGCATCAAACGGAGCACCAAAGTATTTTGAATGGTACTCCGCTTTCAGCCTGATGGTGACGCTGGTCTGGTTGTACGTGGAAATCCTTCGCCTGTTGTCGATGTTCGCCGGTTATACACGAAACGACTGATTACTCGTCGCCGGTCGCGTGTTCCAGTTTTCCCTTCGGGGGATGGAAGAAGAGCAACAACAGGATTGCTGCGAGAAGTCCAGCGCCCGCCGGATAAAGCAACAAAGTCCGATAATCGACAACCTTGTCCGCCGTATAGACCTTTTCGATGGCGGGCCACAGGTAACGGGCGGCGATCGGCCCCAGTCCCAGGATCAGGAAGTTAAACAATCCCTGGGCGCTGGTTCGGGCGTCCTTGGGGAAGACTTCGTCGACAAGGATGTAGAGCGTAGCGAAGAAGAATGCGTAACAGATCCCGTGCAGGATGTTGACCGCGACGGCACAATAAGGGTTCGGGACGAACGCCCAGACACCGAAGCGAACCGTGTGGCCAAGAATGCCCAGAATCATTGTCCAGCGCCAGCCGAGGTTCTTCAGTACCAGGCCAAGGAAGGCCATGGTGCCGATTTCGGCGAGTTGACCGACACTCATTGCCGGTTGAATCCAGTTGGAAGGGACGCCAACCTTTTCGAGGTAGGTAAACGCAAAATAGAAAAAGCCATCATGGACAGTGGCGTCAATGAACGTGACGAAAAACAGGACCAGCAGAAACGGGTGTTTTAATAACCGCATCGCTTCCAGCCAGGCGAGTGAATGTTTTTCGTCTGTCGCGGGTTTCGGGGGGGTATGTGGCAACGTCAGGCTGAAGGCGGCCAGCAGAATCGATGCAATCCCGGCGGTGATGAATGCCCAGCTTTTTCCTTGATTTAATGCCGTTCCAGAAAGCGACGTTCCTAACGCGGCGCCCAGCCATTTCACGAAATCAACGCTTCCAAATGCCGGAATCTTGGCCCAGTCAGCCAGGATGAAAATGAACGGCCAGCTCGCAGCGATCCAACCGATCGTTCCCCACAAGCGAACGGGACCAAAGTCTTTTTGCGGATCCTTGATGTTCGCAAATGCGATGGCATTCGTCACGGAAATCGTCGGAACGAAGAAGAAGCAATGCACGGCCATGCAGGCGAAGTAGATCCAGTAATTTCCTGATGCGTTTCCATTACCCTGAAAGGTCTTCCATGCGAGAGCTCCGAAACCAAGCATCGCCAGTCCGCCGATGAAGTGGCTGAGAGCGAGAAATTTTTCGGCCGAAAAATTTCGGTCCACAAACTGGTTTCCGAAAAACATGGCGATGATCGCCGAAACGGGGAAGGCGATATTCAATCCGAACCGTTGCCATTCGTTAAAGCCCAGTGCTCCATCGCCAAAAAAACCAAAACTCGATGGCAACCATGCTCCCCAGATAAAAAATTCGAGAAACATCATGACACAGAGTTTTATGAACACGGACCGCTGCATCGGGACTTCCTTCATGGGATTGTGAATCTGGCGTCGTTGAGCTTGGAAGATGATGCCGTGGACGGCGTGGAAGGGCAAGTAATCCGCCGATTTCGGTGGTTTTCAGGGTTGAGGCCGCGTGATTTTTAACGGTTGGCTGGACGCGCGCGTAAGATTTCGTCAGCAGGAAGACGACGCGACGTCTTGTGGGCATCCAGGCTGTACCAACTGTTACGTCGCACGGGCTGAAGCCTATGCGACGGCGGGGATTGGCCAACGATCCTTCGCATTGGTACGCTGGCGGGATTGAAATTCATTTATCGAGCATTGGGAAACGCATTCATGTCGGAAAACCTGTTCAGTCAACTTCAGGAACAGCTTCGTGCGGGAGGTGCTTCCGCCGTGTTCGATCGGCTGGCCACTTCGCTTCGGGAACAGCGAGAATACCACAAGTTGTTCGACGCGTTGTGTTTGAAGAAGAAGCACGAGCTGGGTGCTCCACTGAATCGCCCGACATCTTTCGACGATGTCCCGGCAGCGAAGCGGGACGAGTTTGAATCAGCCTATGTGGCAGCGGCCCGCGAAGTTGGACAGCTTTTGCTGGCTGACAGGAAACTGAGCCAGTCGTTCGTCTATTTTCACGCACTTCGAGAAACACAGCCGCTTTACGACGCTATCGAAGCGACCCCCTTGCCGCGCGAATCGAATGAAGAGTCCGAAGAATTGATCGATCTGGCCTTTTACAAGCTGATCCATCCCGTCAAGGGGATGCAGGTCATGCTGAAGACACACGGCACATGCAGCACGATTACGGCACTGGACCAGGGATTTATGAATCTCAGTCCCGAACAACGTTCGGCGTGTGCGGCCCTTCTGGTCAGGACCTTGCACGGCGATCTGCTGCAATCGGTTCAACGTGAAGTAAAGCAGCGAATACCGTTTGCCGAGCCGGCCCGAACGCTGCGCGAACTGACTGCGGGACGAGACTGGTTGTTTGCCGAAAACAACTATCACATCGATGTGTCGCACCTGCACTCGACAGTTCGTTTTGCGCGTTCGTTGACCCCTGGTCAGCCGGAACTGGCTCTGGCCCGCGATCTGGCCGAGTACGGGACACAGCTTTCGGTTCAATTTCAATATCCTGGCGAACCGCCGTTTACCGAATTTTATCCGGCACATATTCAATTCTTTCGGTACATTTCCGACGACAACCGAGCTGAAGCACTGGGGTACTTCCAACATTTGCTCGACAATGAACCTGAAGTACAAAGTCAGGCGATGATTGCTTACGTGATGGTCGATTTGCTGGCCCGAACCGATCAACTGGATGCGGCATTACCGATCGCAGAAAAATATCTGGTCAAAGCTGATCAGGACTTTGCCGCCGCGTTTGCCGAACTTTGCCAGAAGGCAGGGCGGTTTGACGTGCTGATGCGGAGTGCTGAAGAGCGAAGCGATCTGGTGACCTATGCCGCGGCTCTCGTGCAGAAATAATGTCCGGCACAGCCGGTTTAAACGCGTTGGAGGACAGGTTCGAAATTAGGACAATCGATTGCGCGTTGATCAAGTCAGCCAGTATTTGGGGGGCTCGACAGGTCGACAGCGGCTGGTAGCCGACACTTTAGAAGCGGATCACGACCTTCGACACCTGGTATTTTCGTTGATTTCGCGCTGATCGGTATAACCGTACCTTTACATCGCATCGTTTATGCGAGTTGTTCCGGGAGACTCGTTCGTTTTGCAGACGGTGACGCGGACTGCCGAACAAGTGAAAGATAATCGATTGTGCGCACATTCTGGAACAGTCTTTCGAACGTCACTGAAAACGTTCCGACTGATTGATCCAGCGAGTTTCTAGTTGACTTTGATTTTTCTGGACCCGTAAGATTCTGTATTCGTTAAAGTCGTGATGATTTCAGAGATCCTTCTCTGGGCCTGTTTTATTCCGTGTTGAAGTCTCGGTTTTGGCAGAAAGCCCTGCATGAATAGTATTGGCAAAATTCTGGTGGTTTTTGTCACGGCGTCCAGCTTGGGCTTTCTCGCGTTCATCGTCGCATTGCGCAGCGGTGGTCCCGACTGGCAAGGCGAGATGCGGTCACCGGAACTTCAGAAAGAGTTTGTGTTTACGACCGATCCTGGTGAAAAAGTCATGTACTCGGCGAAACATCGGCGAACGGAGACCGAGGTCTCACCGAAAACACCGATTTTGGCTGAAGTCATTTTGAAATCGCGAAAACGGCTCGAGGATGACGCGAATAAGAAACTGCAGGAACTGAATCCACAAGTTCAACCGCTCACGGACAGATTGGCTCTGATTAAAAAACTGATCCCCGAAGACGATGCCGGCGTACAGGTTAGAATCAAGAAATATGAAGATCAAATTGAAAAGCTGGTCGCGCAACTGAAGCAAGTCGGAGACGAGTTCTCGGTCAAAACACTGGAAACACAAGAGGTGATGCGGTTGGCCCAGGATCGACGCGAGGAGGGCTATCGTTTGGCAAACCAGCTTGAGCTGTTGCGGAACGATAAATTTGCTGCACTCCAGCAACAGAAAGTTCTGGAATTCGAATTGATCCGGCTGGAAGAGAACCGTCAACGCCTTCAGCGTCGACAAAAGCAGCTGAAACAACAACTTGGCGATAAATATGACGAGTCGAATTAGTTGATCACAGAAAGATCAAAAATCGGCATTTCGGTTAACTAATACGGATGGGGCGGAACAATGACCACAGTCGGTAAGATTCTTGTCGTACTACACCTGGTACTGAGTATCATGTTTATGGCGTTTGCCGGCGCTGTATTCACGGCTCAAAACAATTGGCGTGCCGCCGAGAAAAAGGCAGCGGCATCCCTCGCCGCATCCAATACCAAGATCCGGGATATGCAGGCCGAGTTCGACAAGGAACGGGCCGATAACGCGGATAAGATCAGCAAATTGACTGATAACGTCACCAAGCTGACAGGCGAGAAGACCGCCCTGACGACGCAGGTCGCGACTCTTGATCTCGACAACAAGCAATTGCGAAAGGACGTTGATCAGCAACGGGATCTGGCGGATTTGAAAAGCACCGAAGCAACTGAACGCAAAAAAGAAGCCGATCTTCAACGGGGAAAGAACGGTGAATTGTTCCTTTCGCGCGAAGAACTGGTCAAAAACCTGAATGATACCGAAGATAAACGGTTCGCGCTCGACATTCAGCTGTCACAAGTTTCCGAAAAATATGAGCAGTTATTGAACGACTTCAAGACAATGAAGTCATTTCTGGCTTCGAAAAATCTGACGACCGATCCAAAGCAGATGATCGTTCAGACCGCACCTCCTCCACCGGTCGAAGGAGTTGTTACAGAAGTTCGTAAGGCTGAGAAAAGTTCACGTGAGCTGATTGAAATCTCGATCGGATCCGATGACGGCCTTGTCGTCGGGCACAAGCTGACGTTGTTCCGAGGCGATAAATACGTCGCCGAAATTCGTCTGACGCTGGTGCAGGCTGACAAGTCTGTTGGTTACATCTACACGAAAGCCAAGAACGCAGTCGTCAATGTAGGCGATACGGCTTCGACAAAACTGTGATGACGATGAAATTGCAGATTTAGAATTCACTCCGATCCGCAAAGGTTGATTATGGCTCCTCGTAACACTGATAATACACCCGCGCCAGACGTCTACGTTGCGCTGCTGTCTGTTTCACTCGCTGCACTGATCATGGGTGTTGTGATGCTCGTGCTGGAACTCAACAAATACGGCTGGAAAATGGCTCCTTGAGGCATCCCCTTGAAGGAGATGTCGGTATGTGGATGCTGGCGCAGGTTTCTGAGATTCCCGTTCATCAGATCGATCCGACCCGATCGGGGATCTTCTGGATTTTTCAAATCATCCTGTCGCTGCTTTCTGCGCCGTATTTCCTGTTCTGGATCTGGATGCTGTTTCACTGTTATCGAACGGAACCAGATCGTCAGTTCTGGATCTGGATCCTGATCATCGCTCAGCCGATTGGTCCCTTCGCCTATTTCGTGCTGCGATACCTGCCGACGCTGGAGTTTCCGACGCCACCGTTTCTTCGGAGGTGGAACCGCAGAAGGGAATTGGCGCGGCTTGAGACCGCAGCCCGACAGATTGGTAACCCTCATCAGTTCATTCAGTGGGGAAACGCGCTGCGGGAAGTCGGCCTGCTCGAGCGAGCCGACGAGGCTTATGCTCAGGCGTTGAAAAAAGATTCGCAGAATATTCAGGCATTGTGGGGGGCTGCTCAGGTGGCGGCCAGCCAGAAGCGGTATTCCGAGCTTTCCACTTTGACGCGTCAGATTCTTGACAAAGACCCCCAGTACAAATTTGGGGACGTTTCACTGCTTCACGGTCGCGCGTTGAAGGAAGTTGGGGAGGTCGATGCCGCTCGAATTCATCTTGAGCAGCACGTAAAGCGATGGCGGCACCCGGAAGCCTTGTACCTGCTGGCAGAATTGGACGCAGTTCAAGGTAAAACAAAAGAGGCTCGCGACAATCTTCTCGCCCTGATCCAGGATATCAATGGCAGCCCGATCGGGATCGCTCGCAAGCACGGTCGGTGGAAGAGCCGCGCGAAACAACTTTTGCGGAAATTAGGTTGATTGCGAGGCGAAACGTCCGTTTTTTGGCTTCATGTGCCACTGTTTGACCGTCCTCGGTCAAGCAGTGCTCTTCGTAATGTCGCGATCACTCCAGAAGACACGCTACTGCGGAGACTCCGAAGCAGTGGCACAAAGCGAAGTCAATCTTCGGTCCACGGCTTAGCCGTCTTCGGTCAAGCTGTGTTCTTTGGACCTCAGGAAAAGAGGTTGAGAAGACACTGCCTATCCGAGGACTCCGAAGCAGTGGCACAAAGCAAAGTCAATCTTCGTTCCACGGCTTAGCCGTCTTCGGTCAAGCTGTGTTCTTTGGACCTCAAGCAAAGAGATTGAGAAGCACTGCTTCTCCGATGACTCCGAAGCAGTGGCACAAAACGCTGTAATTTGAGCCTGGCAGCGATATTCCCTTTTCGTGATGTTCAATCCAAGCTTCAGGTCAATCATTTAATCCGATGCTTTTCGACCACATCACGATCAACTTCAATTCCGAGACCTGGTCCAGGATTAATGGTCGTGAATGGACCATCAATCAAAAGCGGATTTTTTGCGATCGACACTTCATGGTAGTCCGGGCCGAGCAAATCGCCGGGATAACGTTCGACCTGCATATTCGGCGTCGCAATGATGAAGTGAGCCATGGCCGCCGTGCCGAGGTCCCATTCCAGGTTCGAGCCAATAGAGCACGCGATTCCATGTTGTTCTGCAAGCGAAGCGATCTCGCGGGCTTTACGAATCCCACCATTTTTGCCCGGATAGAGACTGATGGCATCACAACATTCGTGACGGATCAACTCTTGAGCATGCACCAGGTCAAAGCAGCTTTCATCGGCGAGAATCTTCGCATTCGTTTCATTTCTCACACGTGCAAGTCCGGTGTAATCACCGGGTGGAATCGGTTGTTCGACGATGTCCAGCTGGCAGTCTTCCAATTCACGAATCGATCGAATCGCTGTCTCGACATCCCAACCTCCATTGGCATCGATTGTCAGGGCGATCCCAGGACCGATCACATCGCGAACAATTCGCACTCGCTCGATATCGCGAACAGGATCGATGCCGACTTTCACTTTGATGGTGGTGAATCCTGCAGCGACGAGTTCGGTTGCTCGACGTCGAGCCCGTTCGGGGTCGTATGCCCCTAATGAGAACCGGCTGCGGATCGTCAGGGGTCGGCATGCCCCTCCCAGAAGTTCATAGACTGGCTTTCCGCTGGCTTTGCCCTGAATATCCCAGCATGCCATTTCGATTGCGGATTTGGCGAACCAGTTTCCCACGGCGACGGCGTCCATGCGCCGATCGAGTTCCACCAGATCGTCGGCAGCACATCCCATCACGGCGGGGCCAAGCACGCCGTTGACCATTACTTCCGCCCCGCGACACGTTTCACCACTCCAACGGGGGGTCACCGTCGCCTCGCCCCAACCCTCGTATCCCTCGTCGGTTTCGAGGCGAACGAGAAGAAACTCAGAGACATCATGGCTTCCGAGTGCCGAAATCATGCGTCGCTCGGCCTTGAGAGGGATCCGGACCGGGATGCTTTCGACGCGAATGATTTTCATAATGTTTCACCTAATTTCAGAGGAAAGTCACAATAAGTTTCGTGGGCGGAGTGAGAGTTTGCCACAGACGTGCTACAGTCATACGGCTCCAGGGGTGACGGTCGTCCGGCAATGTGTGCCGCATGGTATTCATCCAAAACGTCAATCCGGGAAACGCAGACATGGCTGAAGGTAGTATCAAGAAGTTAATGGAAAAAGGATTTGGGTTCATCAACACGGGGGGTGGTAAGGATCTTTTCTTCCATTCCTCGGCTGTTCAGGGTGTCAGCTTCAACGACCTCCGCGAAGGCCAGAAGGTGACGTACACGGAAGGAATGGGCAAGCAGGGCCCGTGTGCTGAAAATGTCAGACCAGTCTAGTTTCGACATGGGTACGGAATCACCGATGAGGTTTGCCTTTGGATTGGATCGACGTCTGATGGAAATGACGGTCCGTTTCAGCCAGGGTGCCTCGTCGGGGATCGTCCTGCTTTCTTGAGCAGGTGTTCTTCACGTTCGTTCTTTGCGTAGAACATCTCACGTCTCAGTCCTTTGACTTTGAGACGGTCATACAATCGAGAGATCGAGAATCACGTTGATTAACAGTGACTCGATCCGATTTTCGTAAGTCTTACATTGCCTTTCTATTTTTATTGGCATGGGTTACACGAAACGTCCGGCGGAAGATGCCGAGATCGCCCCATCGACAGGATTTAAAGGCATATATTGCCGAAGCGAAGGTCAAGACGGCGTCTCGTGACTCGAATCTTTTATTTGGCACGAGCTCTGCTTTGGATGGTGAATTATCAAAACGAGGGGATGGCTGATGCAAAGCCCCTTCAACAGATTGTTCGCCTGAAACCCAAGCCACGGAGACGAAGCCATGTTAGTACTGACCCGCAAAACAGACGAAGTGATCAACATCGGAAACGACATTGTGATCCGGGTAATGAAGCTCAAAAAGGGAAGTGTCCGGATCGGGATTGAAGCCCCCTCATCAGTCCGTGTGCTTCGTGGCGAGACGGTTAACCGACTGGTCGCCGAAGCTGTCGTCTCACTGGAATCATTCGACGACGATTGCTTTGAAGAATGCACGCTCGATTCGCTGCTGGTTCAGAACTAAGACCGTTACGGAACTGGCTCGAATCTTCGGGCAAAAAAGTCCCGCAGCGAATTCTGACACATCGACCCAATTCTGCGTCACGAACAATCAAGCAAATCCATCAAGGAAGGGATCTCATGCGTTTGCGAATACCATCTCCGGTTGCCGCAATTCTATCACTGTATCTTGTGATATCGTCGACAAGTGGAGTGCACGCTCAAAGTGGTTGTGCCCGTACGGTGCTTCCCGCAATCCAGACAACTCCTCACAGACCACTGGCTCTTTTTAACTCTGCTGGCAGACGATTTCGTTCCGATCACATCAGCGTCCCGACGATGCTTCCGGTCTCATCCCCGTATTATGCGAATGAGCCAGATGCAAAGGACTCAAGCCAGATGGGACTGTTTGTCCCGATGCGAAATGAGAGTCGGACAAACACCCCCGCTGAAAGGACCCGGCCACCGGCGATCGAAGTGACTCAACCGGAGACACCAAAAACGCCAGCAAAGCCGACAAGGCCAACCGTTGCCGAGCGAATTCGACTGCGATATGCCGACCCTCGCGTCGTTCGAATGCTCAGGCAATTAACGCCGCAAGGGGCCGAATCGTTTTACGCTGAAGTTTCAGAATTAATTGACGAACGACACCTGACTCCCGCAAGCTATGCGCAACGGGTGGATGGTGCGCTCGATCATCTGGTTCAGGCACTTGACGTCCCGTCATTCGTGGAAACCGCCGGGGTTCGCGGAACCGATCGACAGATCTCGGCCTTTCGGGAAGAACTTCACCGATTGCGAAGCCAGATTCGGGTTCGGAATACAAACGATGCGATCGCCCTCTTGAGAGAGGTTCAAAACCGAGCTTCGCGTTCGCTCGTCATCAATCCCTCAGCGATCGGATTGGAATTCCTCTATGGTGCGACCGACAGTCTCGATCAGTTTTCGATGCTGTTACCGCCAGAAAAGAACGGCGGACCAAGTGTTGGCTTAAGCGACAATCTGGTTGGTATCGGTGTCGAAATCGAATCCCATCCCCAGGGACTGAAGATTTTGAAGTTGCTCCCCGGCGGTCCCGCTGCTCAAGCCGATTTCCGCCGAGGCGATATCATCACTCATATTGATGACAAGGAAATCAAGCAATTAGAGATGAATCGGGCTGTCGACTTGATCGTTGGACCCGTCGGCACACCGGTTCGGATTCAGGCGACACGAGGGAATCGATCCGGAGACGTGACGCTGATGCGCCAACAGATCGCCCTGCACAGCGTCGTCGATGTGCGGATGGAAGACCGTAAGCATGGAGTCGGGTACCTCAAGCTAGAGCAATTCGCGGAATCCACGACGAACGAAATCGACGATGCTCTTTTATCACTGCATCATCAGGGGATGAAATCGCTGATCGTCGATTTGCGAGGTAATCCAGGTGGATTGCTCACCACCGCGATTGCACTTTCCGATCGTTTTTTATCTTCGGGGACGATCGTCTTAACGAAAGGACGGACCCAGGCGGATAATTCGAAGGAAACAGCAAAGTACTCAAATACCTGGAAAATTCCGCTGATCGTGTTGATTGACCACAATAGTGCAAGTGCCAGCGAAATCTTCGCGGCAGCCATTCAAGAGAATCATCGAGGTCTGATTGTTGGCGAAAAGTCTTATGGCAAAGGGACCGTTCAAACTCTGTTTCCACTTCAGACATTTCCCGCCGCGCTGAGATTAACGACGGCCAAGTTCTACAGTCCGGCAGGGCGCGAGATGGCTGGTGTTGGCGTCACGCCCGATATCAAAGTTTCTGCCGAACCTGCTGAAACGCGTCAAGGTGACGAAGTTTTGAATGAAGCGATACGTCGCATGGAAGAACAGCGAATGAAAATCACTACGGAAGGATTTCGACGTTCGACAGATGCTTCTTCGACCGAAGCATCTCTTGCCGCATGACGTGGCGGATGATCAGTGATAATTCAAATCGGGAAAGGAATTGCCGATGACTGAAGATATTTTCGAGGACGGACCTCCGGGTCCGTCCTCAATTCATTCTTTGGCTCAATTGAAATGATCGACTGCGGTCTTGAATGCGAACGGATCTTGGTTCGCCGAGAATCGACTGACGCGAACTCAGCTTGAATTCAGGTTATCCGGCAAGTGTGGTAGCACTTGAAGTTCATGCTCGCGGTTGGTCTATTGGTCGACGAAGGCCGGATATGCAGGCAGCACTTTGTGTTGATCATTGTCGAAATCTCTTCTTCACAGGAGTCGCACCGTGAAAAATGTTCTGAATCGACGCGATTTTCTTGAAGCGGCCGTTGCGGCCGGAACAGCGGCGGCAGGTATTGGAGCAGTCTCTGGACCGCGAATCGTATCAGCAAAAGAGCCGCGAAGTGCGAATGAGAAATTGAATCTGGCGGTGATTGGTGTCGCCGCTCGAGGAGAGGCCAACTTGAATGGTGTTGCCTCCGAAAACATCGTCGTCCTTTGCGATATCGACGACCGCAGACTGGAAGCGGCTGGAAGCAAGTTCCCCAATGCTAAGCGAGTTTTCGATTTTCGCGAAGCACTTGAAGTTCCGAATCTCGATGGGCTCGTTTGCAGCACACCCGATCACATGCATGCCATTGTTGTCGCTGCCGCACTGAAGAAGGGGCTCCCCGTCTATTGTGAGAAGCCTTTGACCCATTCTGTCTGGGAGGCGCGCCAACTGAGGAAGCTGAGCGCAGCAACACGGGTTCCGACGCAGATGGGTAATCAAATTCATGCTGGAGCGAACTATCGGCGGGTCGTCGAAATTATCCGGGCAGGGACGATCGGACCTGTTAATCGAGTCCATGTCTGGCTTGGGAGCGGTGTTCAGTCTTTCCCGGCAGTCAAAACATCTGAACCACCTTCTTACGTCCATTACGATCAATGGCTCGGCCCGGCCCCCTATCGTCCGTTCAGCGAAGCTCATTTTCACTTTAACTGGCGATACTGGTGGGATTTTGGTGGAGGCCAGCTGGGTGACTTTGGCTGTCATTTCATGGATCTTCCTTTCTGGGCGCTGGAACTGGGCGCACCAACATCCGTGGCGGCGACGGGTGAGAAAGGTCACGATGGGGATAATGAATGCCCCATGCGAATGCGAGTTGAGTACAAATTTCCGGCACGCGGAGACATGCCTCCCGTGCACTTGACGTGGTCACACGGCGGGTGGATGCCCGAAGGGGCTGAAGCCTACAAGATGGCCAACGCAGTCTTGTTTGAAGGGACCGATGGCCGTTTGATTGCCGATTACGGAACGAACAAGCTGTTCATGCAAGAGGGAAAGACTGCAGCGCCGGTCAAACCCTGGATTGAGAATTCGATTGCCGGACATCACGCCGAATGGTTGTCGGCCATTCGGGCGAACGGCAGTACTTCATCGCATTTTGAGTATGGCGGAAACCTGACGGAAGCAGTTCTGCTGGGGAATGTCAGTTACCGGGCGGGGACAGCGATTGCGTGGGATACCAAAGCCTTTAAAACCGACTCGGCCACAGCAGATTCATTTCTCAAACGAGAATATCGGCCCGGCTGGTCGTTATAGTATGGACTGTTTGGGTTGATCCGTTCAACAAGGGGACGGTTGTCACATCCCGGGTTGGAAATGTTTTGCCGTGGGGAGTTCCTTACTTAAATTGACATCGACGCCGCAGGCTCAATGTCTGATGCTTTGACGAAACGTTTTGCGGTAAGAATCCCCGACAAGTAGTTATCACCAACGAGTAATCCATGGCCGAATTTCGGTACGTCGCACGTGAGCTTTCCGGCCTTCAGGTCGAGGGGACTGTTTCAGCCGCATCAGAACGCGAGGCATTAGGGTCGCTTGCCGCGAAGAACCTGTTTCCCGTTTCGATCAATATGGCGGATTCCGCCAAGGCGCATCATGCCAACAAGCGCCGCCGTGTTCCCGCCCGAATTCTCACCGTTTTCTACACTCAATTGGCCGATCTTCTTCGTGCCGGCGTACCGTTGCTCAGGTCACTGGATCTGCTCGTCAAACAAACTCGACAAATGACGTTGAAACTGGTCGTGCAGGAGGTTCGTGACCAGGTTGCTGATGGAACGAGGTTGGCCGAAGCGTTGCGACAACATCCGACGGTATTTAATGAACTGACCATCAGCATGGTCCGAGCCGGCGAAGAAGGGAGTTTCCTGGAGGAATCATTACAGCGTGTCGCCGATTTTACGGAGCATCAGGAAGAACTGAAGGGACGGGTCGTCGGAGCCATGGCTTATCCGGCGTTTCTTGTGGTTGTTGGTGGCTTGATTCTGGTCGGAATGCTCATCTTTTTCGTGCCGAAATTTGAGCCGCTATTCGAAACGATGCGAACCGAGGGAACGCTTCCCTGGGCGACGATTGCCCTGCTGTCTGCCAGCAGTTTTTTTAAAAAATACAGTTGGGTTGCCATCGGATTGATCGGTCTGGCCGTTTATTTTGGACAGCGATATTTCGCGGACGACGCTGGAAAGCTGCGGCTGGATGAACTTCGACTCAAGATTTTCGGAATCGGTCGAGTGATTCGCAGCCTGGCGGTCGCCCGTTTTTGCCGTGTTTTAGGAACTCTTCTGAAAAACGGCGTACCGATTTTGACGGCACTGAACATTGCGAAGGACGCGACCGGTAATCGAGTGATCAGTGCGGCAATCGCTCAAGCTGCGGACCACGTCTCATCCGGTCGTACGCTCGCTCAACCGCTCGCCGAATGTGGTCAGTTTCCTGTCGATGTTCTGGAGATGATCGCTGTTGGAGAAGAAGCGAACAACCTGGAACAGGTCCTGGTGGGAATTGCCGACAAGATGGAACGCCAGACGAACCGTCAGCTGGACATGGTCGTTCGCCTTTTGGAGCCACTGATGCTGGTTGTCATGGCAGGCGTGATTCTATTCGTGTTGATCGCCCTGATGTTGCCAATCTTCAACAGTTCGTCGATGACCGCCGTGGAAACATTTATCGGGAAAACGGTTTGCTGAGACGGCGAGTTTCGGTTGCAACAGATGGCGTGTCTATCGCAGTGAGACCTCCGAAAAAAGCTCCAGCATCGCTTCGAGTGGTAACCCGACTACGTTGCTGAGACTTCCTTCGACTCGCTCGATGAACACGCTGCCTGCACCTTGCAGGGCATAGCCGCCCGCTTTGCCTCGCGGCTCACCCGTAAGCAGATACCAGTTCAGCCATGACTCAAGATTTTTCTTGAACGTAACCTGCGTCTCAACGACCCTTTCGGCCGTTCGGCCATCGGGTGTGACGACGTGCAGGGCGGTTGCTGCGCAATAAGTCTTTCCGGCGTAGTACTCAAGAAACCAGGTCCGAACGACCTCACGCCATTCATCTGTTTCCGGGGGTTGGCCTAAAACAACTGGCCGGCCGAGGGAATCGTTCACAATCACCGTCGTATCCGCTGCGATGATTAACGTGCGCGGCCGCTCGTGGAGCTGCGATTCTTCGTCATTGAGTTCTCGACGCACTTGCTCAGCTTTGTGTCGAGCGATTTCCAGCATTCGACGCTTGATGGCGTCGATGTCCTGGCAATCGTCGAAACCCGCTTCCTCTGCCGATTCGGGCGGACGAACGCTAATTAACTCCGGATGAATCACTAACTGCAGAAGTTCCAGCCGACGCGGAGATCGGGAAGCGAGCAGGTACCGGCGAAACGACATATTTATTTCAACGTGCTTGAGTTTGATCGAGTTCATCAGGGAAAATCAGGTTCTCGACCTGAGAATACCGAGATCGCTACTGGATTGCGCGTCAGGCAAAGCGTGCCGGCGAAACGTCATTGTCGTTAAAAATGTTTTTCGTGACTGCAAAGAAAATCGTTGACAATTGCTCCCGTGGACTTAACAATGCCCTTCTGAAGATCGCAGTTGCTCGAGCGCGGATGCGGTTATCGCTTGTTGTGGACGAAACAACCTGTTCATGTGTATCGGATTGTGGAGCTAACTAATGTCGTTTGACTTTGACGTTGACGAAATGGACCCGGAACTGGACTTGGCCGGTGAGGACTTTGATGGTTCTGACTTGGGTGACGAAGCGATTTTCGAAGAAATCGACTTTGATTCACTTGGCATTGATCCCGGAGGACCAACCGTCGCAAAGCCTGGGTCTGAAGAAAAGGTGCTGATGTTAGCAGCGAGATACGCCGCCGGGGTTCCTCTCTGGCACGAAAATGACTGTTATGATCACAGTCCCGGTGCTATTCCTCGCCTGATCCAGAAGGGCTGATTTGGGCCAGAAGGGCAGATTTCGCCCGATTTTACTGAGAGCCCCGGCAAGCAGGACCTGTTTGCCGGGGCTTTTTTCTTACTTATGTCGATTCCTTGCAATTATCGGGGTTCAGCTGTAAAAGATTTGTTGAATTTTAGTATCAGCGATTATCAAGTTTTAAAGAAGAACCTCGAACCTATCTCGGAGTCGCTTGGATGGCCAGTAAACCGGTGCCAAAAAAAGTCGTAAAGAACAGTGTCGCACCGGCTTCCGCCAAAACCTCGACGAATTCTGCGCCGCGAGCAGCAGGAACTTCTCCGACGGAAATGGCGAAGCTGGATTCCGAGATCCTGAAATTGATCAATCGTCGCGCGGCCGCAACGGCGAAATTGATTGAGTCTGACCCAAACTGGTGGTCAGCCACGTACGACCCTCGATCTGACGACGATCTGTTGAAACGGATTGAAGGTGAGAATCAGGGGCCGTTGCCAGCAGACGCGGTTCGAGGGGTTTTCCGTCAGGTATTAAGTGCTGTCAGAAACCGGGTTCGCCCACGTCGCGTAACCTATCTTGGCCCTGCATTTAGCTTTACGCACATGGCTGCTGTTGAGCGGTTCGGGGAATCATCCGACCTGATTCCCGTCAACACAATTGCCGCCGTCTTCGAAGAAGTGAACCGCGGGCATGCTGATTTTGGTGTTGTGCCAATCGAAAACAGCACAGACGGCCGAATCATTGACACGCTTGATATGTTCACCCGGCTTCCTCTCAGGATCTGTGGCGAGATTCAATTGTGTATCCACCACAATCTGCTTGGAAAAGTATCGCGTGGTGAGATCAATGAAGTCTACAGTAAGCCGCAAGCGCTTTCGCAGTGCCGTGATTGGTTGAGTCGAAACATGCCTCAGGCGCGTCTGATCGAAGTCACGAGTACTTCGACGGCAGCGCAATTGGCTCGCGACAAGCCAGGTGCAGGTGCGATCGCGAGTCGTCAGGCGGCTGTCGAGTATGGGTTGCAGATCCTTGCGGACTCTGTTGAAGACAACAAGAACAACGTCACTCGGTTTGCGATGATTGGCGACAAGCCCGTCGGACCAACCGGACGCGATCGCACATCGCTGTTGCTTCAAATTGGTGATAAGCCAGGTGCCCTGGCTGATGCACTGGGCTCATTCAAGCAAAACAAGATTAATTTGACCTGGATTGAATCCTTCCCTTTGCGCGGCCCGGAAAGCGGTTACATTTTCTTTATTGATTGCGAAGGTCACGCGAAGGACGCCAAGGTCAAGCGGACGTTAGACGAACTGGAACGCCTGGCAGTTCGTATGGAAGTTCTGGGTTCGTATCCTCGCAGCGAAATGATTGGATAATCAGTTGACTCGGACTCTTTTTATCGTCGGTAATTGGAAGATGAATACGACTTTGCAGGCGGGGCAGTCGCTCGCTGCAGAGATCGTTCACGGACTCGCAAACGGTGTGTCAGGTGTCGAAGTGGGTGTTTGCCCCCCCTCACCGTACTTAATCCCGATTGCGCAAAAACTGCATGGATCAAAGGTCGTGCTTGGCGCTCAGAACGTTTCCCCGGAAAAGCCAGGGGCGTTCACGGGAGAAGTCGCCATCGAGATGTTGCTCGATGTCGGTTGCCAGTGGGTAATTCTTGGGCATAGCGAGCGACGGCAATTTTTTGGCGATACGGACGAAGTCATCAACAAAAAATTGATCGCTGCGTTAGACCGAGGTCTCAAGGTCATTTTCTGCATCGGAGAATTGCTGGAAGACCGAAAAACGGGCCGAACCGAATCGGTACTGGAAACGCAACTTTCCAAAGGTCTCTTGAACCTGACGCCAGAACACATGGCAAAGGTTGTCATCGCTTACGAACCTGTATGGGCCATCGGAACTGGCGTCACGGCGTCCCCCGAGCAGGCAGAAGAAACCCATGCTTTCATTCGTAAATGGCTGACTGGCCGATTTGGTCAGGCCGTCGCCGACGCCACGCAAATCCAGTATGGCGGAAGCGTCAAGGGAGACAATGCAAAGGAATTGCTTGCAAAGCCGAATATCGACGGAGCGTTAGTTGGTGGAGCCAGCTTGAAATCGGATCAGTTCCTCGCGATTATTCGGGCTGCTGAAGAAGTAGCGAAGACACACTAAAACTCGTTTTTTGACCGCTCTTCCCACCGTGACCTGATGGAAGAATCGAGTCGAACTCGATAGCGGCTCTGCGATCTTATTTTGACGATGGAAAGACGACGATTTCATGATCACGTTCTCATATTTTTTGATGACTCTACTGATGTTTGCCGGCCTGTTTCTCATTGGCCTCATCCTGTTACAACGAGGTCGAGGGGGTGGGCTCGCTGGTGCATTTGGCGGGATGGGTGGCCAAAGTGCGTTTGGAACTAAAGCGGGCGATGTCTTTACTCGAATTACCATTGGCGTCGCAGCAGCCTGGATACTCCTCTGTGCCGGCAGCGTAGTGGCCTTGCATAACTCGTCGGGTCAACTGATCACTGGACTGCCGGACAAAGAAAAAGTGAGCACTGGCGATGCCAAGTCAAAACAGGGCTCCGGCAGTGACGCTGAAAGCGACCGTGCGACTGAAGACGCCACCGGCGGCAAGGATCGTGATCTGAAGCTTGATTTCGATTCTGACACAAAGCCTGGCACAACCCCCGCTGTTCCGGAAAAAAAGACCCCCGCAACTGAAGGTGATGTGAAGAAGCCTGCGGTTGATAAGGCCGTTTCTGATCCAGCCGCTTCACCTGATGGCGAGAAGAAAACAGAGAATCCGGCTTCAGATGGTGAGAAAAACTGAGACGATCCAAAGGCGGAAGGGTCGGCCGACGAACGCTCGAAAGTTTTTTTCAGTGATCGGCCCGTGTTTTTTTTCAGGTGCAAGTTCGTGCTGCTGAGTATGACGGGATACGGCGAATCGATTGTTCAAAACGAACAGGGGTTTTGTCGTGTCGAAATTCGGACGGTCAACAATCGGCACTTTAAGTTGTCGTTGCGGTGTCCTGATGGATTTCTTCAGCAGGAAGCGGAATTCGAGCGATTGCTGCGCGAGACGATTTCGCGCGGTTCCGTTTACCTCTCACTCAAGATTGATCAGTCAGGCGATTCGGCTGGCCCTCGGTTGAATACGGAAATCTTAAAATCTTACTGGAGGCAACTGAACGAGGTCTGCCGGGAATTGTCAGTTCAACCACCTGACCCGACACGATTGCTCGATCTGCCCGGCGTTTTGCGAGAAGACTCATTTGATAGCGACGTCGTCGAACGGCTTTGGCCGCTGGTCGAACGGGCCGTCAAAGATGCTGCGAAACACTTGCAGGAATTTCGTAGTAAAGAAGGAGCTTCGACCGCATTTGAACTACGTCAGTTGTGTCAGTCGATTGAAACGGCGCTGGAACAGATTGTGGTGATGGCACCTCAAGTTTCCCGTGATTACCATGAAAAGCTCGTGCAACGAACGCGAGATTTGCTTTCAGAGACCGATGTCAAAGTTGAGCCTGCCGATGTGATCAGAGAGGTTGCTGTCTATGCAGATCGGTGCGATATTCACGAAGAAATCACTCGATTGCGTAGCCACATCAGCCAATTTTTTGCGATGATTGAAGGAGAGAAATCTCCCGGTCGAAAGCTGGATTTTCTCTGCCAGGAAATGTTTCGTGAGGTGAATACAATCGGTTCCAAGGCAAACCACGTCGGTTTGTCACATTCAGCTGTCGATTTGAAGTCGAGTGTTGAACGAATCCGTGAGATTGTGCAGAACGTTGAGTAACCGTAGCTTGGTTCAGCTGGCCCCGTTTTGATCCTAAATCAAGCCCAAGACAGAGTGGACTTGCCAAGCAAGCAGACTGGCGATCAACTATGCCTCATTCATCGCAATACGAAGGAAAATTTCAAATACTGGTCTTGTCAGGACCAAGTGGTAGTGGCAAGACAACGATCGTGGAACGTTTGGTTGCCGAGTCCCCTGTCCCATTGATTAAAGCGATTTCCGCAACGACGAGGCCCCGGCGAAAAGGGGAAGTCGACGGTGTCGCCTATTACTTCCTGACAACCGAAGAATTCGTGAGTCGTCGTGATCGTGGCGAATTTCTGGAGACGGCCGAGGTTTTTGGTGCCGGGTATTGGTATGGGACGCTGAAATCCGAGATTCAAAGGGCAAAAGAGGCAAAGGGCTGGGCATTTCTCGAAGTGGATGTCCAGGGAGCCTTTAAAGTTGTCGAGCATTATCCGGATGCGATGACAATTTTCCTAAAGCCTCCATCAATCGAGATTTGTGAACAGCGGTTGCGTTCGCGAGGGACCGATTCCGAAGAAACGATTCAGCGAAGACTGCAGAAGGTCCATCAAGAGCTAGCGTTAGCAAGCCGTTATTGTTATCAAGTAGTGAATGACGAGCTCGACCGAGCGGTGAACGAGATCATCTCGATCATTGTAAAGCATGCGAATTAGACGAACTGGAAAATGTGATGCTGGACGAATTGAAAGAAGAAGAGATCGTAAAGAAGGTCGGCGGCCGGTTTAAGCTTTCTTCGCTGATCCAAAAGCGAATGGTTGTTTTGAATCGTGGAACGCGTCCATTGGTTGAAATTCAAAGCAAGAACGCGATGGAAATCGTGGTTCAGGAAATCATTCAAGACAAGATTTACCTGGACGCAAGTGGTGCCGTGATGACTCGCAACGACGAAAATCGCGAACGTCATTTTTCCAGCGGTCC
This sequence comes from uncultured Schlesneria sp., assembly GCA_903899985.1. Classification (GTDB taxonomy): domain Bacteria; phylum Planctomycetota; class Planctomycetia; order Planctomycetales; family Planctomycetaceae; genus Schlesneria. The sequence continues at coordinate 28,613 of CAIULL010000002.1, read as the reverse complement.
TTCGCTCGACGACATGTAATCTTCTTTGAAACGATTCCGAATATCGTGATCAGACCCGGCAGACCGAAAGGGCGCCATCAGCTGATTCATAATCGAGGCCGCGAAGGGTATGACGGGTCGCGAGATTCTATTGGGTGTGACCGGGGGAGTTGCTGCATACAAGGCCGCCGATTTATGCAGCAAGATTGTCCAGCAGGGTGATTTTGTTTCCGTCGTGATGACAGAATCAGCCGGCCAATTTATCGGAGCGACGACCTTCGAAGCTTTGACCGGTCGACCAGTATACTCTGGCACCTTCCGACCGATTGAGCACTTTCAAGGTGAACATATCGGTCTTGCCAGGCGTGCTCAATTGTTTGTCGTCGCCCCCGCGACTGCGAACTTTCTTGCGCAGGCTGCTGGTGGATTTGCAGGAGATTTACTTTCTACACTTGTTCTCACCGCAACGTGCCCGCTGCTGTTGGCTCCGGCAATGAACTGCGACATGTGGGACAAGAAATCGGTGCAGAGAAATGTGACCCAGTTACGATCCGATGGCGTCCATTTTGTTGACCCCGGTTCTGGATGGCTAAGCTGCGGGCAAGTTGGTAGCGGCCGTATGGCAGAGCCGACTGAAATCCTCGCCACGATCAATAAATTGCTCGACCAGCACTGATGGTCGAAAATCCAAGATCTAAAAGTCAATCGTATGCGAATTTTGATCACGGCTGGCCCGACTCGCGAGTATTTAGACGACGTACGCTATCTGTCGAACGCGAGTAGCGGTCGGATGGGATATGCCATCGCCGAAGCCGTGACTGCAGCAGGTCATCAAGCGGTTCTGGTCAGCGGGCCAGTGATGTTGTCACCGCCAGCAGGCTGCGAAGTTCATCAGGTCGAAACGACACAGGATTTACTCGATACGTGCAATCGCCTGTTCATTGATTGCCAGGGAGTAATTGCGACGGCGGCGGTCTGTGACTATCGACCTCGCGAACGATTTCCAGGAAAGCTGGCAAAAACCGGCGTGTCGCTCGAGCTCGAACTTGTGGAGACGGCGGACGTTCTCGCGGAACTTGGGGTCCAGAAAGGAAACCGCTGGATCGTCGGGTTCGCCCTGGAATCAGACGAGTTCGCACACATCAACGCCCTGCGAAAGTTGAAGCAAAAGAACTGCGATGCCATTGTTCTCAATCGCCCGACGGCGATTGGTTCGACCTCAAACCAAATCGAAATCATCGACCAGGCCGGAAGCACTGTCGCCACCTTTTCTGGTGTGAAACTCGATGTCGCCCGGCAACTTTGGAACTGGATCGCTGACAACCTGTTGAGTTGAACCCGGCATTGTCGGCATTTTCGGCACGATCCCACCACGTTTACGAAAAACAACGACTGGCGTGAGGCGTTTTCTCAACCGCGCTTCAATCTCCGTGATAGGTTTCATGTAAGCGAGACTCTCACGTGAGCGTCCCGGCAAACTTGGCCGTCCGGTTTTCTCGTTTGTTTTGACAAATGGGCTGGCGGGGGAACGATGTTAGATTACGGGCGACTGAGGACTGATCTGCTGGCACTCGCCGTTCTGGCGATGACGGTCTTCCTCGGACTGAGCCTCGTCAGTTACGACCCCGCTGATCCTCCCGCACAACTCGTCTATCCGAATCATGTTCAGCCCACAAACCTTTGCGGAATTGCGGGGGCACTGCTGGCACATCACCTGATCGTGGCAGTTGGTGCCGGGTCCTATTTTCTGTTGCTGTCGTTGATCGTGTTTGACATTCGCCTGTTTGCCCGCGATGTCTACAGCGATCCGATCACTCGCTTGTGCGGCGTCGTGCTGATTCTGATTGCCGCCTGCGTCGGCGCCCAATGGTTTTTACCGGTCCCTCTGGCGGGATCGATGGTGGGAAATGGCGGATACGTCGGTGCCTGGGCCGGAATCCTGCTTGATCAACAATTTTCTCGCGTCGGAAGCATGGTATTGCTCGTCACCGCGACAATTGCCGGTGTGTTACTGACGGGCGAACAGCATCTGGTCCGGACCGCAATTGGTTTCCTGTTGTTGCCGATAACGATGTGGAGCAAACTTGCTTTTGGTAAACGATCGACTGACAGCGTCCCGATCAGTCAGGCTGATGAAGGTGGTAAACCCGATCCACAGCCCGATGGTCCCCATGAAAATCGCGAAATTGAAGAACATACAGACGATCCGGCGCCAGCGCCGGATTCTCCCATTTCCCAGATTCGAATAAACCAGCCGCCCGAATTATCGACGGCCTCCAATACACAGGTCGTCGTCAGTGATTCCAACTTAACCCCGGAAACGCTTGCGGCGATTGCAAGTATGATTTCGCCCTCAATCGAAGAAGAGGAGTCACTGACACCCGAGGCAGAGCTGGATTCAACGCAAGACGACAAGGAAACGGAGACGATTCCCTTCCAGCCGCGCAAGCGAGCGGCTCGCTCCGCTGCTGCTGTGCCGCCGGAAAAAATTTCGCCAGCCGATCCGATCGATGACCGATTAGACGCGGCACCGAAATCCTTTTTGTTATCACCCGGACGTTCACCGATTCGCGTCAATCCCCCTGTCGGGATGAATAACATCCCGAACAGCAGGCCAGAGTCCGCGCTGTCCTCGGAATTTCGTGAGCCGCATCGTCTGCCAGACACGTCGATTCTCGACGATGCAGAAGCGTTTCCATATGACACATTGGCCGCTAGAGCACAAATCGCGGCCGCGACGCTGGAAAAGACGTTTCAGGAGTTCGGCCTGAATGTGAAAGTCGTCGAGATTGATACCGGACCGGTCATCACGCAATTCGAGTTGGAACTGGAAAAGGGTTTGCGTCTTTCCAAGATCACTTCGCTGGCTGACGACCTTGCGATTGGGCTGCGAGTCTCGTCGGTCCGCGTCATCGCGCCCATTCCTGGCAAGAATACCGTCGGAGTCGAAGTTCCTAACGATGTTCGCGTGATGGTCCGGCTGAAAGAATTGATTGATTCCTGCCGTGCGGACATCGATAAAAAGGCGATTCCGATGTTCCTCGGCAAGGATGCGAGCGGCAAGCCACTTGTCGTCGATATGTGCAAGATGCCGCATCTTTTGATCGCGGGCCGAACGGGAACCGGAAAAAGTGTCTGTCTGAATACGTTGATTGTTTCGATGCTGATGACCCGCAGTCCGGAACAGGTCAAGATGCTGATGATCGACCCGAAGATGGTTGAGCTGAGCCCCTACAGCCGCATCCCTCACCTGATGCATCCCGTGATCACCGATATGAAGAAAGCCGAAGCGGTCCTCGGCTGGGCCGTAGAAAAGATGGAAGAACGATACCAGTTGCTTTCTGCGGTCGGGGTCCGCCATATCGACAGCTTCAATAAACTCGGACGCGAGAAAGTTCTGGAAAAGCTTGGGTTGGAAGCAGGTACGGAAGAAGCCGCGACGATCCCCGAGACGATGCCCTACATCGTTATCATTGCCGATGAAATGGCAGACATGATGATGACATCGGGCAAAGATGTTGAAGGGCACATCATCCGTCTGGCTCAGAAATCTCGAGCGGTTGGCATCCATCTGGTTCTCGCCACTCAGAAGCCAACGGTCGATGTCATTACAGGGCTGATTAAATCGAACTTGCCAGCGAGAATCTCGTTCCAGGTCGCCAGTCGCATGGACAGCCGTGTTGTGCTGGATGAGATGGGAGCAGACAAATTGCTGGGAAAAGGGGACATGTTGTATATGGCTCCCGAAACGAGTGCCCTGCGACGCGCACAAGGAACTTACGTGAGCGACGAAGAAGTCAATAAAGTCATTGAATTCTTCGCTGATCAGGAGCCGCAGTACGATCAAGAGCTTGTTCAGCTGAAGGCCGCTCCCGCCCAAGGCAAGGGGGGGAAAAGCAGCGGTGCATCGGAGCCTCGGGACCGGGACGATCTTTACGACCAGGCCGTCGAAGTCGTCATTCGCGAAGGCCGAGGTAGCGTTTCGTTATTGCAGCGGGCGTTAGGGGTCGGATACGGACGTGGCGCACGAATGATCGACTGGATGGCCGAAGATGGGATTGTCGGTGGGTATAATGGCAGTCAGGCGAGAGAAGTTGTGATGTCGCTCGATGAATGGGATGACGTCAAAGAATCGCGAGAAATGTCAGTCGGTCGAAAATAGTTGCCAGATACCGCAGAATAGGAAAAGCATTGTTTCGTCAACTTGCTGTGCGGATGAAGCATGGAAGGGCGAACGCTGCAAGTTCCTGATGTGACTTATGTGTCCTGTCAGACCAAATGGTCCCATAAGTCCGGCTTGTCCGACGCACTGACAACCTCTGGCAAGCCGACTCCACCGAAAGACTTTGAATGCGAATTATTGCTGGACAATTTCGTCGACGAACGTTGCTGACTAATCCCGGCCTGACCACGCGCCCGATCATTGATCGAGCAAAAGTGATGCTATTCGATCACATTCGCCATCGGCTGCCCGGCAGTAAAGTGCTCGACATCTATTCGGGGACAGGGACGCTTGGGTTCGAGTCGCTAAGTCGTGGAGCCGCCAGCGTCGTCTTCTGCGAACAGGATCACCGTGCTCACGAGCTGCTGGTCAAAAATGTGGAAATGCTGAAAGTCGAAGACCGGACCTTGTGCTGGCGAGTCGACTGTCTGCGATGCTCGTTCAAGGCTCAAGGGGGAAACTGGTATCCCTATGACGTCGTTTTTTTTGATCCCCCCTATGCCATGATCGAGAAAGATCTGCATCCGGGGAAGCTGTTGTATCGGTCACTCGATCGACTGACTCGCCCGGAACTGACCAGCGATAATGCACTGCTCGTCGTCCGAACGCCAACGGAAGCCAAGTTCATCATGCCGCTGGCCTGGGAGACCTCACAAGTCCTGACGATCGCGAGTATGGATATTCACCTGATGCGAAAAAGACTTGATTTGCTGGCACCATTGGAAGCCGACGCGGCTGATGCAGAGACGGATGACAACGATCAGACGCCGAAGTCATCAACCTGAAGTAAGTCAGAGCCATTAAAGACCAGGAACATGACTGAGATCCTGCCGGAAAACCAAGAACATCCCGCGACGATTCCGGCAGAACTGTTGTTACGCGACTGCGAGATCAGACACGAACGACGCAGGGGACCGGGAGGTCAGCATCGAAACAAAACCGAATCGGCTGTGGTGATTCGGCACGTCCCCACGGGGATCGAAGGTCAGGCAGCAGAACGACGCAGCCAGTTCGATAACCATCGCAACGCGGTGAAACGATTACGCATGAATCTGGCACTTGGCGTTCGATCGGCTGCACTGGCAGAAGCCGCTCCCACACCCCTTTGGCAATCACGATGCCATGGAAGTCGGATTGGAATTAATCCGGATCACGACGATTTTCCCGTGTTGCTTGCGGAGGTGCTGGACGTCTTATATTCCCGACACGCTCACTTGCCGGGTACGGCGGAGCAACTCGCCTGTACTCCGTCGCAAATCGTGAAGTTCTTGAAGAAGGAGCCTCGAGCCTTCTTGTGGCTGAATGAGCAGCGCCGCAAGCATGGCCTGACGCCGCTGGACTGAAGCCTCTCTGTGACACCTGATCATTCGATGAACAGAAACGCGTTGGTATTCAGCATTGCGTGACAGAGATCCGCAAACGCCTCGTCTTCAAAATTCGATTGAGGCGTCGTCGAGTTTTCAGGATTGGCTGCCGGTGAGCTGGCAAGGATTTCCCGCTGTTCGGCAACAAACTTCAGTGCATGCTGGATTTCTCGATCGGTGGCTGAATGGCCAAAAACAATCTGCCACGCTCGTTGAATTTTGACGGCAGGGTCAGCCGAGGTGGCTTCTTCCTGTGCCCGCGTCGCCAATTGCGCCGCCGCTTTCAGGATGATGCGATCGTTAAGCAGCATCAAAGCCTGAGGGGCAATGGTCGTCTTTGTGCGGCAACCACATGACTCGTGCATGTCAGGAAAATCGAAGGCGGCCATCATCGGGTACGGGAGATTCCGTTTTGCAAACAGGTAAACGGAACGCCGAACCTGCTGAGCTGGCTCGCTGACCTTCCATTCGTAGCTACTGAAATTCGGTGGCAATTCAGGTCGTGTTCCAGGTCCGTACATCGTGTCATTGAACTTCCCGGATGCCACAAGCCATGCATCTCGAATCCGTTCCGAGGAAAGTCTTTGCCGCATGAAGTGTGAATAGTCAGTCGTGTTTGACTGGGATTCACTTGCCGCAATTCCTTCCACGGGTTCTTCATCAGATCGCTGTCTGTACGTGGCGGACGAGACAACTTGCCGATGCAGACGCTTTGTGTGGAATTCCTGTCGAATAAATTCGGTCGTCAGCCAATCGAGCAGTTCCGGTTGCGTTGGAGCCTGGGTCTGCGTACCAAAGTCGTTCGCATTCGAGACCAGACCTTGACCGAAGTGTCCTTGCCAGATTCGATTCACCCAGACCCGATGCGTCAGTGGATGGTCAGCCGATGCCAGCCATCGAGCCAGTTCGGTACGACGTCCAGACGTGCGACTGCTCGGCGGCGTGAAGGACGGCGGGGTTTGGGTCGAACTGGTCCGCAATACGACGGGATAATGCGGCTCAAGGACCTCGCGAGGTTTGTCGTAGCTGCCTGATTCCAGACGGTGAGTGACCGGTGGTGTGCATGTCAGCTCGACAACCGCCATGACACTCGCGTCTTGTTTAGGCCGGGGTTGTCGTTCCCGAGCTTCTGCCAACAGTTTGATCACTTCTTCGCGGCGGACTTTCGCCGCGTCGTCGAGATGCTTTGGAATGTCGTCTTCCTTCACACCCATCTGTCGTGCACTCCAGAAGGCGAGTTGTCGCTGCATCGTCGTGCGGTCTTCGGCGCACATATCGAGGGCTTCAAGAACTTCCGGAGGGAACTTCATGCGACGTTCGCCCTGCATTTTGACCCGGGCTGGTCGTTCCAACAGATTTAACTCGTGACGTAACTCGGCTGTTTCGTCGAGCCAGACACGTTCTACTCGGCGGTATTCGACCAGATCCTGATGACTTCCTACGGGGACTTTGTCTTCGAGCACAATCCCCGAAAAGAACGCTTGCAACTGGTAAAAGTCGGTTTGCAGCAGCGGATCAAATTTATGATCGTGACATTGGGCACAACCGATCGACAGGCCCAGGAATGCGGCACCGACGTTGGCCGTCAGATCGTCGAGCGACATTTGTCGCGCCAGGAGAATATTTGAAGCATTGCTTTCATCCGGCCACATCCGGCAATAACCCGTCGCGGCCAGCGATTCAGCATCTTGCGGAAACAATTCGTCCCCCGCAAACTGATCGAGAACAAATCGATCGAACGGAAGATCACGATTGTAAGCGCGGATCACGTAATCGCGGTAAGTGTATGCCGTTGGTCGAATCGGGTCCTCTTTGAACCCGGCTGTTTCTGCGAATCGGACCACATCGAGCCAGTTTCGACCCCAGGCTTCGCCATAGTGCGGATTGCTCAGCAGCCGGTCGACGACCCGATCAAAAGCATCGGGACTTGAGTCTGCGAGAAATTCAGCAATCTCTTCAGGAGTCGGAGGCAATCCAATCAGATCGAATGTGATTCGTCGTAACAGCGTGGTTCGATCAGCCGGCCCTGAAAGCGATTTACCATTCTTTTGAAGTTGCGTGACGATAAACCCGTCAATTCCATTCTGCAGGACAGCAGCGGACTTTTGATCCACGTTTGGAACGGAATGTCGAACCACGGGTTGGAATGCCCAATGGTCCGATTTTTGACCGGGCGCTGGATCAGAAGCGGAAGCAAACCCGGCTCCCACACAAAACATCGCCCCCGTAAAAAACATAGCGAGCGCACAGCGGTAAAAAATGCCAATCTTCCGGAAAGGATGATGAAACATTGAGAACAATTCTCCCGACTGAAACGCGTGACAATCTCACAAGAATCCATTCAGCACAGTACCTGTACAATCCATGAATATATCGGCTTATTCGCATATGGAAAACTGGATTGTCACGAATTCCTGAAAAATCAGGCGAACCTTCCGGAAACGCATGTCGGCGTGCAAGCCGAGCACAGGACGATTTATAGTGATTTTGCCGACAAAACAGCCCTAAAATGCAAAGATGCTTCACGCGACGGCGCGAAGTCGCGAAGAGGACAAACCTATGAAAAGCTTCCCTTTGCGGCTTCGCGCCTTCGCGTGAGACCGTTTTGGTCTTCTGATCGAATCTCCGCGCAACAAAACGCAATCACAGAATTTTCTGCGTTTCATCAGGCCAGCCTTCACCGCCCGACGCAAAATCTTCCAGCCAAATAATGAATTCTTGAGTAACACAAGTCCAAGCCACAACGCGAGAGCGAAAGCAAAGAATCAGTCTCATCTCACAACGCGAAAGCGATTCCCCTATTCTCAACCCATGCCACGACGCGCACAAAGAATACTTGCGATGTGGGGGTGGTTCTGCGATCCTTTTTTGTTGGTGGTATTTGTGTTGGGTGGTTCAATGTTGGGGAAATTGTTATGCGTCTTGCCAAGCTGCGTTTGGCCGATGGTTCGAATCGAGTTGCCGTGGTGGAAGACGACGGACAATTCCGGTTGCTGGATCTGACACAGGTTGACCATGCGCGTAGTTTGATGGACGTGCTGAATTCTCCTGATCCGATTGGATTGGCCCGGTTCCTGATTGATTCCAAAGCCCCATTGCTTGATCCGCGACTGGTGACGGTCGTCGCGCCAATCGATCGTCAGGAAGTTTGGGCGGCAGGGGTGACTTACAAACGAAGCCAGGTCGCCCGGATGCAGGAATCTGAGACGGGGGCCTCGCATTACGACCGGGTTTATACGGCCCCTCGCCCCGAAATCTTCTTTAAGGCGACGCCGAATCGCGTCTCCGGTCCCGGGGAACCTTTGCGAGTTCGTGCGGACAGCAATTGGAGTGTTCCGGAGCCTGAACTTGCGCTGGTGATTTCTCCTGCGAAGAAACTTGTCGGGTTTACCGTGGGAAATGACATGTCTGCACGTGACATTGAGGGAGAAAACCCGCTCTACCTTCCTCAGGCAAAGGTCTATAACGGCTGCTGCGGACTGGGGCCTTTCGTGTTGATTCCCGAAAAGCCGGTCGACCGTGCTGCGACGAAAATTCGGCTGTCGATCGAGCGTCAGGGGACGACTGTCTTCACCGGTGAGACGGACCTCAGCCAGATGAAACGCGAATTCGACGAGCTGGTCGATTGGCTGACGCGTGAGAATGATCTTGTGACCGGCGCGTTTCTGTTGACGGGGACCGGCATCGTTCCACCGGATAATTTCACGCTCATTAATGGTGATGTTTCGAGTATTGAAATCACGGGGATCGGAACATTGACGAACCCGATCGTTAAGGCGGCCTGACCTCGTCGGTGGTCGGCGTTGATTTGACCGGGATCTCATACTTTCGGACGGATACCCTGTTCGATTTCGGTCCTGCCACGCGCTCGTACTAAAAATCGGTAAGATCAAGTTCCGTTTTAGCCTGAAACAACGTTGTCGGTTGCGAGAAGAATCATGTTATTAGTGGAATCAGAATCAGGAGTGACCAGGCTTACGCTGAATCGACCGGAACGTCGAAACGCGCTTTCGGAATCGATGCTGACAGAACTTGGTGCGGTGCTGGATCGAATTGCTAGCGACCCGACAACCCGAGTTGTGGTTCTTGCTGCTGCGGGTCCTGTATTCTGCTCCGGACACGATCTCGGGGAAATGGTCGGTCGTTCCGAAACGGAATACGCATCGTTGTTTGCTCGCTGCTCGAGTGTCATGCAGAAAATCAGAAAGCTTCCGCAGCCGGTTATCGCGCGAGTCCATGGGTTGGCCACTGCGGCGGGTTGCCAGCTGGTGGCAGCCTGCGATCTGGCGGTCGCCGCCACCGAGGCTCGCTTTGCGACACCTGGCGTCAAGATCGGGCTGTTCTGCTCGACGCCGATGGTTCCTCTGGTCCGTGCGGTTCCGTCGAAGGTCGCCATGGAAATGCTGCTGACGGGGATACCGATTACCGCTGAGCGAGCGTTGGCAGTCGGGCTGATCAATCGAGTCGTCACGGCTGCCGAGCTGGATTCGGCGATTAAAGAGATGACCGATGCGATCGTTGCCAGCAGCCCGCTCACGATCAGCCTGGGTAAACGTGCGTTCTACGATCAAATCTCGCTCGACGAGACAAGTGCTTACGAACGTGCGAGCTGCGTCATGACCGAGAACGCCCTGAAACATGATGCCCAGGAAGGGATCTCGGCCTTCTTGCAGAAGCGGCCTGCACAGTGGACTGGCAAATGACCGGGACAAACGGGGTAACGAGAGGACGCGATCCCGACGATCCGGAAACCCGTACAGAATCGATCCCTCCTGGTTTCGTCATCTGGCTTTGGAAGCAGGCGCGTCGAGTCGTTGTCTTCGTCGTTGGTATGACCGTTCTGTTAATCGGTATTGCGATGGTTGTACTTCCTGGTCCGGCAGTCATCGTTATTCCGCTTGGGCTGGCCATTCTCGCGACCGAGTTCGTCTGGGCAAAAGACTGGTTGAGCTACGCCAGGCGGCACTTGGAAAATCTCAGTCAACGCGCGGCAAAAGTACGACAGCGGACCAACAGTCGTCGAGGCGAAATCGACTGAAAGAAGATCGCCGCGATCGAGTGGAACTCTGGTCTCTCGGAAACCGTCTCGAAATGGAAGCCGCCAAGCGGTAGTTTTATTCCAGTATTCCGCCTAAACTATCGGACTGCCACGAACTCAACTCGTGGAATTTGACCACGCAACCTACAGAATATGACGAGGCTTCAGGCATGTCGGGGAAGGAAAGTACCCCTGTCGATCTTTCCGGAGTGTCGATCCGAGTATTGATTGTCGACGATGATGAGGCTCATGCGCAGGCGGTGGCCGAAAGCTTGCAGCGAGTCGGGTATGACTGTACGGTCGCAGGCTCGGGCAAACGAGCCGTCGCGTTGATCGAGAGTCAGACCTTCGACGTCATCGTCACCGATCTGATGATGGATGAGGTCGACGGACTGGAGATTCTCCGCAAATCGAAAGAAGAACTTCCTGATGCTGAGGTCATCCTGTTGACAGGACACGCGTCAATCAAAACGGCGGTCGCGGCCGGGCAACATGGTGTCCACACTTATCTCACGAAGCCGCTCGACATTACTGAATTGCGTCACGCGGTGGAAAAGGCATCCAGCCGAGTTCGGCTGCTGCGCAACAATGCCGAACTCAGCCGCCGGCTGGACGAAAAATTCGGCTACGAAGGGGTGATCGGGAATAGTCCCGCCATGCATCGCGTGATGGAGAAATTGCGCAGTGTCGCACCAACCGACAGCACGGTGTTAATCCTGGGTGAGAGCGGAACGGGCAAAGAGCTGGCCGCCCGTGCTCTGCATCAGAACAGCGAACGCAAAAACAAACCGTTTGTCCCGCTGAACATTTCGGCGCTTCCGGAAAGCCTGCTGGAAGGAGAATTGTTCGGGCATGAACAAGGGGCCTTTACGGGAGCCGTGGGCAAGCGGATTGGCAAGTTCGAGTATGCCAACGGAGGGACACTGTTCCTCGACGAAGTTGGCGAGATGCCGATGGCAACACAGATCAAGCTGTTGCGAGTTCTGGAAGACCGCAAAGTTTCACGGATCGGTGCCAACGAAGAAATGGACGTCAACGTTCGCGTGGTCGCGGCGACGAATGCCGACATGCAGGATGGGATCAAGAAGGGGACATTTCGAAAGGATCTATATTTCCGCCTGGCGGTCGTCACGATCGAACTTCCACCGCTGCGCGAACGCCGCAGTGATATTCCCTTGCTCGTCGATTCGTTCCTTAAGCAACTGTCGGCACGAAACAACCGTCCGATCCCGATTGTCACCCGACAGGCTCAACAGGCTTTGATCGCTTATGAGTGGCCGGGAAATGTTCGCGAATTGCGTAACGCGCTCGAGGGAATGATCATTCTGGACAAAGACGGTCGTCTCGACGTCGATGACCTTCCGGGGGATATTGCTCCGCTCGGTCTCAAGGCGGACAATGCCGAGGGTCCAGGACATTTTCACGGAGCCGACTCGTTAATTGGCCGCCCGTTCACAGAAGTGGAAAAGTACTATATCCAGTGTGCCCTGGAAATTACTGGCGGCAAGCGGGAAGAAGCCGCACATATGCTGGGGATCGGTGAAAGAACGATGTATCGCAAAATCAAAGAATTTGACATTAAGGGCTGAGATCGATGAACGTTTGGAGAAGCCGTTGTGTCCTGCGACGTCAACTTCGTATGTCGCGACCTTAAAGTGTTCCGCTTCGATCAGGACGAAATCAACGGTTGATGTGGCCAGGGTTGTTCGACCGCTTCATAAGATCCAGTTATTCAAAAATCAAAAACGGAGTGTTTTCACGTGGTGCCTGCCTCGCCCGTAACGCCCTCGCTTCTGTTCAGCCAGCTTGAGGTTGAAGGATTTCTGCGAGATGGATACGTCATCGCTCGCGGTCTCGTCAGCGAAGCTGATGTCAAGAAGATGCGACACGTCACCGAAATCGGCCTGCGAGATCATGTCGAACCTGTCGAGTACGAAGCGGAATTGCGTTATCCGGGTGCACCACCCTCAACGGACGCCGAAGGGGGGCGAACGATCCGCCGGTTGAAGCAGGCACAAAGCCGAAGCTTCCTGTTCACAGAGTTTATGATCCGACCCGAGATCTTGAATCGACTTCAACAGCTACTGGGTCCCAAAGTCCTTTGTCCCCTGGCGCACCACAATTGCATCATGACCAAACAGCCTAAATACAGCAGCGAAACGGGTTGGCACCAGGATATTCGCTACTGGTCGTTCCAGCGTCCTGAATTGATCAATGCCTGGATCGCCCTGGGAACAGAACGACCCGAAAATGGATGTCTTCAAGTCATCCCGGGATCGCACAAACTGACTCTCGATCGCAATCGGCTGGACGACGAATTGTTTTTCCGCAAAGACTTGCCTGAGAACGCCGCGTTGATTGAAACAAAAAAGTTTGTCTCGCTGGAACCGGGAGATGTCTTATTCTTCCATTGCCGAACATTGCATGCAGCGAGTCGAAATTCGACGACAGAGACGAAATACTCTGCCGTCTTCACCTTTCGCTCAGCAGATAACCTGCCGCTTTTGGGAACGCGCTCGGCGACGTTACCCGAGTTATTATTGACCCCGGGAGTTTAGAATACTTTGCATCGTTGTCGCGGAAATCCCATGTGAACTTTGAACGAACGAATGCGTTGTCTAATCTCAATGTTCGGGTGCCACTGGATGACCGTCTTCGCTCGCCCAGTGCTCTTCCAATGCCATGAAGAAAGAGAAGACACTGCGTCTCCGAGGACTCCGATGCAATAGCACACAACCCGTACTTTAAGCCTTGACAACGCAATAGTCCCGAATTGAGGGTGTCGGCAGAGAAAGAGATCACCGAAGATGACGATATTCCGAAACCTGACATGGGTGTTGATTTGCCTCGCCACGACGGGTGTCGTCTACGGGGAAGACCGCGCTGCACCCATAGTCAGGCAGCCAACCCCGGAAATTAACGTCCGGCAGATGTTCGAGGATGGCGGCGCCATTGGATACATCATCGTGGTGCTCAGCCTGGTGATGCTGGCTCTGATCTTCGAGCACATGATGACAATTCGTCGCCAGACCCTCATGCCAAATGGACTGGCCGAAGACATTCAGAAGCTGATTTCTCAAGGTCAGGTGAAGCTCGCGGAAGAGCGATGTCTCGCCAGCAGCAGCTTTCTGGGTTACATGCTTGCCGCAGGGATCAAGGAAGTTGAACTTGGTTACGCCGCCGTGGAAAAGGCGATGGAAGATACTGCCAGTCAACAAGCGGCCCGACTGATGCGAAAAATCGAATACCTCTCCATGATCAGTACCGTCGCTCCGATGCTGGGGCTGATGGGAACAGTCTGGGGGATGATCCTGGCATTTATGGAATTCGAGCGGAAAGCCAATCCACAGGTCAGCGAACTGGCACCAGGGATTTACAAGGCTCTGGTGACCACGCTATTCGGGTTGATTGTTGCCATTCCCGCAATTGCCGCGTTCGGCTTCTTCCGCAATCGAGTTGATGAGCTGGTGGCTCAAACGGCGTTGACGGCAGAGCAGGTGTTCTCTGATTTGAAGCGATCGATCTTGCTGAAACGCCGCGAGGAACGCCGCCAGGCTGTTGCCGCAGACGCGGGCAGCTTGCCCGTTGCGCATGTTGTTCCTCGGGAGAAGCGAGGATGAAAGTCCCGACCCGCACACAGGATCGGGGCTTCGCCTTTAACATCACGCCGCTGATCGACGTGGTGTTTCTGCTGATCATTTTCTTTCTCGTCGCCAGTCATTTCATTCGCCACGAGAATGTCGAACGGATCGAACTTCCCCTCGCGTCAAAAGCAGAAGAAGACGAAGAATCGGCAACTCGCCTGGTCGTGACGATCGTGGCCAGCGGCGAAATCTCGATTGGAACAACCACGATCCCCGCAGAAGAATTCGAATCACGGCTGCAGGCATTAATCGCAAAACACGGAGCCGCCGCCACAGAACTTCGGATTCGAGCCGACCGAAGCGTGCTCTACTCAAACGTGGAACCAATGTTGATCACCGCCGCCCGAAACGGAGTCACCAAAGTCCGCTTCGCGGTCTTGAAGCCATGAATTTGGCTGCCAATCAACGCCATCGAGACGCGGCTTTTCTATCGGCCAAGTACCGATGGTGTCGCGTGCAGCCCATGTTCGCCCAGCATCAGTCTTTTGTCTTCTGACCCTGTAAATCGTCGAGAAATTCGGAGCCTGGCTTGACCCCGGTCACGAGCAATTGATCTCTGGCCCGCGTGCATGCCACGTAAAGCAGGTGGCGTTCGGTTTCGTAAACTTCCAGCAGGTCGGCAGCGTCGCCGACGGTCTCGATCCGTTCCTGAAGGGGAATGATTTCATCGTCGCAAGCCATGACAGCGACGGCGCGAAATTCCAGCCCCTTGGCCAGATGCATGGTACTGATGGAAACATGGCCGGTCGTCGTTTCCACGTTGTCATCGAGCACGTTGAACGGCATCCCTGACGCCTTAACCGCCTCGATGGCGCGGTCGAGTTGTGCTGTTGACCGGACGAAGAGGCCGAACTCGTGAGGTAACATTCCGCTCTTGGATTGATCCGCCAACCAGCCTGCGACCTTTTTTGTTTCTTCGGTTTCGCTTTTGAAGATCAGGATGGTTGGAGGTGGTCCATTGAAGACGGAAATGGTGTCGCTTCGATCTTCGCGGTTGCCGTCGACGTCGTTGACTTCGGGGCCAAGTAGTCGATCAGCCTGTGCGCGGATCTGATGCGACGTTCGATAATTGACCCGCAACGTTTTGGACCGACCACGGATATCAACTCCCAAAGACTTCCAGGAAAACGGCTCCTGAAAGATACGCTGACCGAGGTCCCCGGCAAAAAACAACCCGTTCGTGCGATCGGCAGCTAAGGCTGCGAAGAACCGCAAATGTGCGACGCTGATATCCTGTGCTTCATCAACGACAGCAAAATCGAAGACCGATTTCGTCGTCTTGGAGATGACTGCGGCGAGCGTCGTAAACAATCCGGCAGATGTAATCAGTTTCTTTGACTTGAGACCCGCACGGACCGTTTCGAAGAGAGACCACAATACCTTACGCTGGGGTTCGGGAAGACGAGTCTTTCGGCCCAGTCGGGCCACATCCCGGTAGGCCTCCCATGTCTCCAATTGCCATGCGTCGACGACATGTTCCCACTCGGTGAAGAGAAAGTGGAGGTTGAACTTATGAGCTGGGGCAGCCGCAGAGGCCTCCTTGATCAGTTCCATGATCGTGCTGCGATCGCAGAGTGATGCGGGGCCAACGTGCTTTTGGTAAAGCTCCAGACCAATCGCATTCAGCGAGCGAACCTCGATCCGTTTTTGTAATGGAAGCTGGTTGCTCAACAGTCGATTGAGTTTCGTTTGAAGCGCCTTAGCAAGCGTATCCGAGAATGTCGTCAGCAGGACGCGGGACTTGGGATTTGCGCGCGCGAGGTATGCGGCACGATGCAGTGCAACGATCGTTTTGCCGGTCCCCGCCGAACCGGAAACCCGAGCCGGGCCGTTGTAGTTCTTTTCCACCAGTTGCTGCTGGTCGGGATGAAGGAAGACCGTCCACTTTTCCCACGGGAAATCGAGGGCCTGCTGCAATTCTTCGACGTTGGTCATCACCCGGAACCGGCGTTGAGCATCGGGATGATCAAATGGATTGGTTGTCGTTGCCGCGGGATGAGCGGTACGCGGTGTTCCACCCGTCGCCAGTTCGAGCAACGCCTCAGCAGCTTCGGCGGGCAGATGATCGGCCAGTGTCAGCAAAGTCGTTTCCGTGGCCTGCTGGACATCAGCCAGCCATTCCGTGGGGACACCAAAGCCGTAAAGATCATCTTCGGAAAGATCCGCAAATAGCCGCTTTTGTTGCTTCGTTGGTTTTGGTTGTTCGACCTCAACATAAGTTGGAACAAGAATTTCCTGCACCGTTTCCCGGATCTCGACCAACTGCGCAGCGCCCGTTTTCGGATGCGTCTGTAACTTCCGACACATCGCCCATTGATACGCCTTATCGTGATGATCGACGTAGCACAACAACAGGCTGCCGGTCACCTGATGAACGATCAATCGAATGTCCGCGTTGACGCGGACCGACCAGAAGTTTTTGTCCTTAGCCTTGTCCAACTTGTGAAACTGCATCCCCGGATTGGCGGGGTTCAGTTGCAGATCAAACGCCGTGGTTTTCACTGCCTTCTGCTCTTCGCCTGTTAGCTTTGAAAGACTGTCGGTGAAGGTGTCAGCGATTCGGAATTCCATGAACGTCTCGACTTGATAAAGGAAAAGGCGGCGAAGAGGAATGTGCCACTGCATGACCGTCTTCGGTCACGCAGTGCTCTTGGTTTTTGGAATAGTTCAGGCAAAGACACTGCGTCGGAGAAGACTCCGATGCAGTGGCACTGACTGTTGCTCGATCGGCCTCGTTTCCGGATTGTGCCACTGCATGACCGTCTTCGGTCACGCAGTGCTCTTGGTTTTTGGAGTAGTTCAGGCGAAGAACACTGCGTCGGAGAAGACTCCGATGCAGTGGCACTGACTGTTGCTCGATCAGCATCGTTTCCGGATTGTGCCACTGCATGACCGTCTTCGGTCACGCAGTGCTCCTGGTTCGCAGCCGGAAAAAGGCGAAGACACTGCGTCGGAGAAGACTCCGATGCAGTGGCACATTGCGTTGAATTTCTCGGTGATACGCTTCGTCTCCAATCGTTTCAAAACTGCAAAGCAACTTTTTTTTACGTCCCCCGATCGGTACGACGATTCGTCCACGGTACATCAAGTGTTGGAGGAATCGTTCGATCAACTTTGATGCGAGAATCCGGCAGGCGCATCCAGTCACGGGCACTCGACCATGGCCAATCGACAGCACGATTCACGAGCCCGCGCCTTACAGGGTTTTGATGAATGTAATCTGCCATAGCGTGCAACGCGCCCGGTTCAGACACGTTTTCATCGAATCCCGATCCAGCCTGCCAAAATCGTTCGTAAACCCGGCCGGAGTTCTTCACGGTCAGTCGTTGCAAGAAATCTGGAGCGTTTTTACGAAGGTATGTAATGGCTCTCTTCGCGACCGGTCGTTTAATACTTGTGAGAATTCCGCGTATGCGACCTCGCAATGAACGCGGATCGGGCGAAATCAATTGATATGGCGGCCAAAGTAGAATGTGGACGTGTTCGGGCATAATCACCCAGGCCCACAGATGAAATCCGTGCTCGTTCCTTGCTCCTTCGATGGAGTCAATAAACCATTCACGCGTCCGATCTTTTGATAACAACGGCATCCGATGAAAACAGGAGAACGTCAGAAAATGCGGCTCACCGTTGTCATAGTGTTTGACCTTTTTTCGCGGCTGTGGGTCGGGGTCAAGCGACATCGTAGGAAACCAGTTGGTAAGGAAGCCGTTTCGAGTTCGTTCACACATTGAACCCGAAAGATGGCGTTCGTGCCACTGCATGACCGTCTTCGGTCACGCAGTGCTTTTGGTTTGCGCGCGGAAAAAGAGAAGACACTGCGTCGGAGAAGACTCCGATGCAGTGGCACGGTCTGTCCGTCGAACGGTGTCGCATCCTGATTGTGCCACTGCATGACCGTCTTTGGTCACGCAGTGCTCTTGGTTTGCGCGAGGAAAAAGAGAAGACACTGCGTCGGAGAAGACTCCGATGCAGTGGCACGGTCTGTTACAAGTCACTTATGTTTCACACCTTAAAAACCTTCATGACCTCGTCGCCGAGGTGGTTAATGACTTTGACTGCGATCCGGCCTGATTTGGGTTTGTCGAAGGGTCTTGACGTATCGCTGTTGAGGGTTGCCCAGGCTTCGGCATTGATTTCGGCTTTTAATGTGGTTTTCAGGGCGGAATAGGGGTCGCTAGCGCCGAGGAAATAGGCGTGTCGGACGAAGAAACTTTCTTCGTTGTAGTCGGTGTCGATGAACCAGCAGGCGATCCCGTCTGCTCCGTCGCTGCGGACTTCGCCGGTGTTCGGGTGGAAGACGTCGACTCCGTTGACCTTCACGCGGATCTGGCCGTCCTTTTCCGTAATCAGGGTGATGTCAGGTTCGCCGAAGATCACAAAAAGATTTCCCTTGCCGGTGTTCTTCAGGTCGTCGGCCATGTGCAGGTCGGCGTTCATGCGAGCCTTCAGGACGGGAAGCCGGCCCAGTTTGCTGAACTCGGTTGTATGAGCTTCATAGTTGAAGGCACAGGCGATCAGGACGTCGAAACCGGCTTCGGCGGCCTCGCGAGCGGCGGCGGCGAGGTCCAGTCGCTGGACGGTGCCGAATTCGGGACCGATGAAGATGGCTCCCCGTTTTTCGGTTTCCCCTTCCAGATAACGTCCTTCGGCACAGACCAGATCGCCCGGCCACGGGGTGAGCGACGTGAACGTGATCTTGTCTTCCTTGTGAGCCTGCTGAACTCCGGCGGTCCTCAGGTTTTCCAGGATCATCTGAGAAAAGCTCTGCTGCGGTTCGCGGTTTCGACTCGGTTTGGCCAGCGGATCGATCAGGTTGTCGTTTTCATCGACTCCCAAAGTCCGATGTGGCGAGAGGCTTTCGACGGTGAACGGCCCCGCGACCCGGACCTTTTTCTTGTCTTCGTACGGCTTGTCGTAGAGGTATTCAAACTCGGCCTTGGCCGCGATCGAGGCATCAATCTCCTTCTGCCGGGCAATTCGCCCCTGCCACCACTCGGCATGGATTTTCTTCGCCGCGTCCGACCATTTGGCATCGGCCTCACGCGGGATCTCCCATTCTTCGAATTTCTTTTTGGTCGCCGCGTTTAGTTTTTCACGCAACGGTTCGAGCTTGGCTTGCCATTTATCCCAGATGACGTCGATTTCCGCGTTGTTCGCGATGGATTTGAGTGTGATGTGTGGGACACGTTCATAGACAAAGCCGTGGCGAATGTTGTTGTGAACTTGTTGCGAACATGGAGTGGTTTTCGTCAACTCCGCTTCTTTGAGTTGGCCATCGCGTGAGTCTGCCAGTATGAAATAGGCGTAACGTGCGCCCATTATGCGTACTCGTGCCAGCGCCATCGCTACTCGGGACGTGTCGATCGTAATCCATCGACGTCCCAATTGTTCGGCCACAGTTGCGGTGGTTCCTGAACCGCATGTGGGATCGAGAACGAGATCACCTGGATCAGATGCGAGTAAAAGGCATCGAGCGATAATACTCGTCGAAGTTTGAACAACATACACTTTTGGATCTGCGCGACTTTGAACAGCTCCGCTTATGTCCGACCATAAGTTTCCCAACGCCCCATATCCAAAGTCGTTTTGTGATCTTCGATAGTTCAACTTCCCATTTTTCGTGACTTGATATCGATCCGCCTTCCCCAAACGAATCAACCCAGATTCTTTGGTCTTAAAGGTCCCTTTTCCCGGTGTAAACTCTTGCCCGAACCAATTGAATAACGACACGTCCCCGTCACCAGCTGGCCTGGAACTTGTCAAATTGTCCAAACGGAAAAGGGAACCGTCAAAGTACTTCGAAGTGTATCGCCCTTCGGAATCCTCGCTGCGACCTGAATAAAGCGCGTGCGCTTTGGTTGCATCCTTATGTTTGCCGAACCATAGGATGAAGTCACACGTTGCCCCAAGCAAAGTATTCCCTTCACTGGTAGTTTTACGAACCGTGATTTGGCTTACGAAATTGTTTTCCCCAAACACCTCATCCATCAATGCCCGAACACGATGAACGTTCTCATCTCCGATCTGGACAAAGATCGAACCGGATTCCGTTAAAAGATCACGAGCAACCGTCAGTCGATCGCGCAAATACGTCAGATAACTATGAATTCCATCGCGCCACGTATCGCGAAACGCTTTGACCTGTTCCGGTTCTCGTGTGATATGCCCGACATTCCCATCCTTCACATCGCGGCTGGTTGTGCTCCATTGGAAATTGCTGTTGAACTTGATGCCGTAGGGCGGGTCGAAGTAGATGCACTGGACTTTGCCTCGCAGGCCTTCCCGTTCGGCGAGGCTGGCCATGACCTGTAACGAGTCTCCCAGGATCATGCGGTTCGACCAGTTCTGGTCGTGCTGATAAAAATCGGTCTTGTCCGCTCCCTTCGGAATCCCGTTGAAATCCCCGAACAGATCGAGCTGATGTTTCTTCCCCGCTGTTTTGTCCGTCTCGTCCTTCTCCGCCGCCGATTGCTTCAGCAGATCGTCGATCAGCACCTTCGGATGAACCTTTTCCTGGATGTAAAGCGGCGGAGCGTGAACCACCAGATCGCTCCAGTCCTGTTCATCCTTCCCGCGCCAGACCAGTTGCGGATCAAGATCCCGGTTCCGACGCTCGTACGCCACTCGAACGGGCGATTGTTCGTCCTGCTTCATCACCGCCTGAAATTCCGCCGTCGGAATATTGCGTCGTTTGTCATCCTCATGCACGATCGTCTCGACCGTTTTATCGGCGACGGTTTTTTTCTTGGCCATGGGTCAAAGGTCTCGATTATTCGATATGCGAATTTGGTTGTTGGTAGTCAGAAACGTTACGTGTCACAGACCAAAGTTGGATCGTAAAATACGGTTTGAACAGTGAAGGAAAGGTCCTGTGCCACTGCATCGGAGTCTTCTCCGACGCAGTGTCTTCGAATTTTCGAATTCAGAACGAAGAGCACTGCGTGACCGAAGACGGTCATGCAGTGGCACAATAGATCGGAGTCTTCCCGGAATCCGTCTTTTTGTCCCCATGGGACACCCGATAATAGCCCACCGATTTATCGGTGGGTTTCGGAGGGATTGAAACGCAAAGCCCCGCAGGGGCGACAGATTATTTTCCTTATCGATCTGATTGACGAATGTTGGTAATTGTCGAATCGGACAGTCTGTCGTCCCTGACGGGACTTGTCTTTTATCCGTATTGCTAACCCACCGATAAATCGGTGGGCTATTATCTACCGTCCCTGACGGGACTAAGACCGAGACCGATTTAGATCGTGCTGTTTGAATCCGTTCGAGGTCATGGACGGACGTTTGTTTTGCCGTTCTAGAAACCATTCTGTTGACGCCAACAAAATGGTTGGAGCCAAAGAGCACTGCGTGGCCGAAGACGGTCATCTCTAGTGCCACTGCATCGAAGTCTTCTCCGACGCAGTGTCTTCGAATCTTCGATTTCAGAACGAAGAGCACTGCGTGACCGAAGACGGTCATGCAGTGGCACAATAGATCGGAGTCTTCTTCGACGCAGTGTCTTTGCATTTTCGAATTCAGAACGAAGAGCACTGCGTGACCGAAGACGGTCATGCAGTGGCACATGCCTTTTCTCTCCGACTTCTTAAAATCGCGACTGGGGTTGTCCATCAGCGTGTCTCCGACGCGCGATGATCTGCTGAACCGATGGTTGCCTTGATCATCTCGTTGAATTTCCCCTCAATTTTCGCCTTGAAGTCTCCCTCAATCTCATAAACATCCGTGAACTCGGCGAACGCCCAGCGACCGTAGGTGCCGAGATTGTTCACCCCCGGAATCCAATACGTGTCCATCGTCAATTTCTTCTCTTTCGCGTCTTCGCCGCGATAACCTTTGATCTCGATCACCAGATGCAACAGGTCGAGTGTGCCGTCGGGGTTTGGTTCACGGCCGTCGTCGACCAGAACGATGAAGTCGGGCCGGTACTTCCTCATTTCGGAACCGAAACGATACGGGACTTCGAAACCAAGACTGTGATTCTTGACGTAGGCTCGGACCTGCGGATGTTTTTCTGCGACCCGGCAGAACTCCGCTTCCCAGTCGCTGTCGAGAATCACCCAGTTGATATGGCATCGGTCGGCTCGGGTTTCCCAGCGGTCTCGTTTGGATGTGTTGAAGCGGACGTATTTCGTGGAACCGGTCGGGTTGTACGAGTCGAGCAGCGCTTTCACGGGACGTTCGTCGATGAAGGCCTGCGTGATCCCCGCTGTGATCTTGTTGCAAGCCATGTCCGCGAGTGTCTTGTATTTCAACTGCGCCGGGTACGTTCCCCCTTTGCATTGGAGGTAACCGTCTAGCCATTCTTTCGCAATTCGTTTGAGTTGTCCGAACAGGTGGAACTTGGGATCTTCGCCGGGGTCCCGCCATTTCGTCATGAGCAGATGCGACGTCAGTTCGTACAGCACCTGTGATTGCCGGACGTCACCGGTATGCACCAGGTTCAGATCGACATTTTCGCCGATGATCCCCGAATTGCGGGTTTCGGTCGCTCCGACCAGATCGGGTGTCAGCAGCATCACCGAGTCGTCATTGAATTTCGCCATCAACCGTTCTTCAGGAAGGTCGATCCGATACCCTTCCACGCGCGGAAACCGGATTTCGAGTGCATCGCGATCGGGACGAACCGATTTGACTTGAATCGTCTCGCGGGGTGGCTGCGGTTTGGCGATGACCGGTTCTGCCGTGAAATCAAAGGGGATACCGAGCACATCGGCGTATTCGACATCAAACAGACCTTCGTTATTCAATTCGTAAGATTGACGACGTAAGGCCCGTCCAATCACCTGCTCGCACAGCAACTGCGTTCCGAATGCACGAACACCGAGGACATGTGTGACGGTGTTCGTATCCCAGCCTTCTGTCAGCATGGAAACACTGACAACACAGCGGATCTGCCCGCCGAGTTGGCCGTACTTGCCGACGGTGTTCATGACCTCGCGCAGCAGTTCCTGATCAGTGATATCCTCGGCCTTCATCTGGCCGCCGCTCCGCTCACTGATCGCCCTTCGGAACCTTTCGATTTCATCGCCGGCCATCTCGCGGAAGTTCGTATCGAGGGCATCACCTGCTTCAAGTTGTTCGCTGTCGATCAAGAGCGTATTTGGACGTGCCAGCGGATTCCCGTTTTCGTCGAAATTGCGGAAAAGTGGCAGCCGCCCATTTTGAAAGCTGGATGAACCGTCAACATTCGTCGGTCGGAATCCTGAAATGAAATCGTAAACCAGCTTGGAAGTTGAAGTGTTATTGCAGACCACGATGAAACAAGGAGGAACGCGAATTCCGTCTTTCTGCCATGCTTCGAACGTTTTTTCATAATGCCCATAAAGCGCTTCGAGCGCCGTTTGAAGTTGTGGGGGAAGACTCAACGGGTCGAGCGTGTTGTCTTTGCCACGTCCCTTTTTGGGCATTTTCGTGGAGATGTGTTCCCACAGATTTCGAAACATCGGCATGTCATTGCCCGGAATATTATCGGCGACGGGGACGCGCGGCAGTTTGACGATCCCGCATTCGATGGCGTCCATCAGCGAAAAGTCGCTGACAGTCCACGTGAATAATGTTCCTTCCTGATAGCCAGAACCCTTGAGGAAAAACGGGGTGGCTGACAGGTCGATGACGCGGTTCAATCCGATCAAGCGATTCACGGTTTCCAGGCCGGAAACCCAGAGTCGGGCCGCCTCGTTGTTTTTCTCGGCCTCTTTCTTATCGTCACCCTTGAGGTCGTCGTCATCGTCGTCGTCACTCAATTCAGGTTTTTCGCGATAGCAATGATGAGCTTCATCGTTGAGAACGAGAATATTTTTAAATCCCATCAGATCGGGCATGACCCGTTGCAGCATCTGCCCTTCGGTTTCCAGCGTGTCCAGTTCGTCGCCCCGGCCTTGCAGCAGGGATCGTCCCCCTTTGGAAAGTTCGATCCGTTCACGGCGTTTGAAGGCGTGGTAATTCGTGATGACGATTTTGGCCCGGTTGACCGCATCGAGCATATCGTTCGGAACGAGTTCGCGATCACGATAGTAACTGTCAGGGTCGTTGGGCTGCAGGACTCGCAGCCTGTCTTTGATTGTCAGACCGGGTGCGACGATCAGAAACCCCCGAGTGAATTTTTTGCTGTTCTCTTGCCGGACGGAATTGATCGTCTGCCAGGCGATCAACATGGCCATCACGGTCGTTTTGCCGGCGCCCGTGGCCAGCTTCAGGGCCATGCGCATCAGTTCTGGATTGGCTTCGTGATTCGCCGCAGCGAGCTTGTCGAGAATTCGTTTGCCGGTTGTCGATTGCGGCGCGACCTCAACCAGCCAGATCGCGGTTTCGACCGCTTCAACCTGACAAAAGAACGGGCGGACACCCTTGAAATCATATTTCCGCCAATGCTCCAGCAATCGAGCGGTTTCCGGCGTGACCTGCCATTGGCTGGGCGGTAATTCGCGCCAGCGATTCACCTGATTCCGAACTTCGTTAATACTTTCGTTGACGTCGTACTGCTGTTTCTCCGTCGAAATCCCTTTGACGTCTTCAAAGACCATTTCCTTTTGTGATTTTGACGCCTTGCGTTTCTTGGGCTTGGGGATCGGCGTAAAGAATTCTGCCCGACGACGGGACTCGATGATCTGTTGAGTTGGCTGTCCGGTTTTATCCAGTTCCCAATGCCGCCCGGGGCATTCATAGGGAGAATTCAGGATCGGGTGTTCGAAGAACGGGTTAGTCATGGATCGTGATCGTTCCTAATGCATCAACAATTTCAAGCCGATTTTGAAAATCCATTTTCACCGCAAACACTGTTTACTGATGCGATGACTGTGCGTTTCGGACTGTGGTCGATGACCGCCGATTCATGAAAATAAACGGTAAAACCGAATCGACAGGTGCCGAAAGGAGCTGCGAGACATGCGGAAATTACCAAAGTTGTTCATCGTGTTGCGAAACAATGCGCGGAATTATACGAATGAATCCGCAAAGACACCATTAACCCGGGTTTGTTGTTTGTGGTGGCGGTTATTGACCCGGTTCGTGATGTGAAACGTGGTCGTTTCCGTGTTTCGGAAACTCTGGCGACAAACATGCGTTGCGGTGCGACGGAAGTTGCGCAACGTTTTGTGAGCAGCATGTCGGTCATTGATGTAGTTGCGTCAGGACGGGTCGACTGGCTTGGTCTCGATCGGGCCGCAGACCGTCTCATGAGCACCTTCCAACCTTTAAAAAATTGCCAAACATTTTCCATTGACGCGCATAAAAATATTTTGTAGTTTTATGTCGCATTCATTTGGAGACGACACGACTATTTACAGGGCAACTAAGCGCCGAGAGAGTCGAGCATAGAAAGTTGAAGTATCAGGCCATCGGATTCTTTTCCGGTCTGGTTTTCTTTGCACTTTCACCTGATTTACTTTCTGGCCGTTTCGGCCCGGCTGGCGTCGGGAACGAAAGCGGGAGAGGCACCTTGAAACCCAGAGCCAGTTCCGGTTTTGTTCTGGCGGCGACAATTGATCTTTGACATCTTGGAATAAGTTAAAAATGGATCGCCCCTGCTGCCGTCAATTGACGGAGGGGCGATCCGTGGCGGTTCGTTGCCTGGGGGAACAAAAGCTCGACAGGCACATCAAGACTCGGAGCCAGTCCCGGTGTGGTCCGCTGTGGGTGCGGCCGAGTTTGCGCTGTGCTGAAGCGGCAGAGAGTGGTGAGTAGATCAATTGAAAAGAGTCCGGGAGCGGGCCGAAGCGGCCAGAAAGTAGTTGCCGAAGCGGCAGAGAGTAGTTTCGTGAGAGTTGTGAGTAGATAAAACAAGAAAAATCCGGCGGATATCCCGACCGGCTCGGAGGAGTTACGCATGTTGAACTCGATCGAACTCTGGTGAACTCGCGCGAACTCGGGTGAACTTTTTCACGATGGAAACACGGGGAAGGGGTCCACAAAAGCCTATGAATTATGGGAAATGGTCGAAGTCGCGCGAACTCGGGCGAACTTTTACACCAATTTTTGCGGCGGTGTGAGGACGGCGAAAGAATAGACAACAAAAAGTCCGGGAACGGGCCGAAACAGCAGAGAGTAGATAGATTGAAAAGAGTCCGGGAGCTGACGCTTCCCGGCTCGCCTGGGATGATGGATGGGATATGAACTCGATCGAACTCTGGTGAACTCGCGCGAACTCGGGTGAACTTTTACGCCAAATTTCGCGGCGATGTGACGGCAGCGAGAGAATAGACAACAAAGAGTCCGGAAGCGGGTCGAAGCGGCCAGAAAGAAAGTAGTCTTGATAGAGTCGTAAGTAGATCAATTGAAAGAACGATAGTTTCGCAGCACAATCGGTACTGTAAAAATTTGTGGCGGCGGAAGAGGTGAGCCGATTCGAGAACTGATTTGAGATGCGGTGACGCTGCAGCCCGATCACGCCGTTATGCGGATGCAACAGCCGGTTTGAGTCATGGGCTTCGCAAGTGTTTGACCATGTCGCGGGTCGTGTTGATGATCATGTCTTCGACACCCGGTCGCCAGCGGCCGGGGAGATTGGTGAAATTCATGGCCCCGCCCCCTTCGTAGCCACCTTCCTTGAGGACTCGTTCCGAAGGGATGTAGGCCATCACGTCGTTGCTGTAGCCGGCGACCCACACTGGCGCAGGTCCTAATTCTCGCTTCAGCCGCAGCGCATAGTCGATGACGACCTCGCCCCCCAGCGTGACCATCGTCAGGTCGCTGCCAAACTGCAGGACCTGAACGGGATACGGGTAACTTTCGCGGATCTTGCCGTGCTTGTCGTGTTCGGCCAGTAATGCTTCGGCCCGGCGTTTCTCGTAAAGATCCTTTGAATTGCGACGCGCCGTCAATTCGTCGTG
The DNA here is from genome assembly GCA_903899985.1 of uncultured Schlesneria sp. GTDB lineage: Bacteria > Planctomycetota > Planctomycetia > Planctomycetales > Planctomycetaceae > Schlesneria. The sequence goes on along the minus strand of CAIULL010000002.1, from coordinate 1,527 downwards.
AGTCATCTGTTCGAACGGCAGATCGATCTCTTTGTACTCGAATGTCAACGGGCCGCGGAGCGGTTTCGGTTGCGGCAGCAGTGCGGCTTCGACGGAGGTCGACAGTGTCTTGCCATGAGTAATCGCCCAGTCGATCTGACCACGCGGGTACGGGTTCTGGTCGCCGCCGCAGCCCATCACGAACAGCGCCGTCGCTCCCGGATGAGCTTTCTCCAACTCTGTCTGTGCGAAGCCGGCGTAATCGCCGTTGAACTGCAGCAGCGCGGTCGTCGTGTTGTGGCAGGCATATCCGAACGCGATCGCCCGAAGTTTGCCATCCGGCGATTCGACCCGCAGCACAGGGACGTCGTGATCGACGGGACCATCTGGATACGGGCTGTTTTGAAAGCCGTCTTTCGTCGGCAGTCGGCGATTCATGGCCACACTGCACCGAGCGTGACTGTAAGAGAGTTTCGCCGGCTTCAGGTCTTCGATTGCCAGGTCGATCACACCGATCAGCTTATCACGCAGTTCCACGAAGTACGCTTCGACGCGCTGCCGTTGATCGTGGTCGAGCGGATACATCACCGACATTTCGAGGTCGTCGCGAACGACGGGACTGCAATGTGTGTGCGAACAGTTCAGCAACAGGCCGGCCGGATTCAGCTTGTGCCGGGTTTCGATCGCCGTGGCCACCCGTTGACGCAGCGGCCGGGGAATGCCAATCAGGTCGGTGGTGACGATCACCGCGCGCGTTCCGGCCGAGTCTTCGATCACCAATGCCTTCGCATGCAGTTCCGAAAGGACTCCATCGGACGGCCTGGTCCGCGAGGCATATCCGGCCATCCACATCGGCTGACTTGGCGTGATCGAGACCGTTGCGACACCCACTTTCCAATCCAGCGCGTCATCGGCGGCGAATGCAGACAGTGGACCAGCAGTCCACGAAATCAGAACAGCCATTGCCAGACAAGTTGATTTCATCGCGATCTCCTGCCGGGAAGAATTGACGAGGGGTGATGACTCGCGCATTCGTCGATCAGACATTCTTGTGAGCCGAGTATCATCGATCAACGAACAACATAGATCATCTGTCGGGAATCGCGATCGCCAATCCTGACCGCCCCACACACAAATCACTTCATGCAGAATTATGGCATAAGGCTCTTATCTTGGATAATAACGAGCGAACCGTTCTTCGGGAAAAGGATGGACAAAGCAGGAAAAACATTCGCGCGTTGAACAAGGCGCGTTAGCCTCCGGACTCTTCGTCCGTTACGTTCGAGGACGGAGTTATCGATGGAAACGTGAGGTGATTCATGTCAAACGATCTGCAGTCCGTAATCGATGAATAAAGTGTACCGACAACGTGCGAACGATACTCCCGTTCTGATCCCGTCGTTCGAAGCGCACCAACCGGATGGCCGGGCCGGGGGCTGACGCACCTCGGCTCGCCTGAACTGTTTTTTTTCGTGTGTTTTGTAGTACTAACGTTTTGTTTCTTTGCGCCCCGCGAAGATTTTTCGTGGGAGGGCGAGGCTCCCGCCG
>CAIULL010000001.1 GCA_903899985.1 uncultured Schlesneria sp. | reverse complement strand
TTTGACCTGACGTTCCTCGAGTCAAACTGGAACTGCATCTTTGGCAATGGGTGCCAAGGGGTGTTGACGGGACCCACCCCCGAACTCGTCCAGGGATGTTGTAGCTACGGAGCCCACCTTGTCGATAAGGCTGATGCCAATAATGTCCGGGCGAAAGCCAAACTCTTGACCGATGAAGAGTGGCAGTTCAAGAACGTTGCTCCAAAAGATGTCATCAGCCGCACGAAAGACGGCGAAATGATCACCGTTCTCCAAGACGATGCCTGCATCTTTCTCAATCGGGTTGGTTTTGAAGGTGGCCCTGGCTGTGCCTTTCACGTCGCAGCCGCAAACCACGGAGAAAGTTACGTTGGCTGGAAGCCCGAGGTCTGTTGGCAGGTTCCGCTGCGCCGAGAAGACGAAGGGGACGACGATGATCACATCACCACCTCAATCGGTCAGTGGGATCGACGCCACTGGGGCGAAGGTGGCGCTGAGTTCCACTGGTGGTGTACCGAAGCACCTGAAGCATTCACTGGAAAAGACCGCGTCGTCGATTCGATGAAAGATGAACTCATCGCAATGGCTGGCAAAAAGAACTACGGCAAACTCTTGGCCTACATGAATGAACGGGCTGAACGCACCGTCGCTGGCGTTGCCCTCCCCCACCCAACGCTGAGGGTAAAAGAATCCGACTAGACCCGTTCGTCGTCTAAGGGGTCGTGCTCGTCAGTCGTCGTAGAACGTTCTGTTCCAAGAATACGGTCGTAGGCGTCTTCTTCGGCAAGACACCACGATGCGTGGACGTCTTCCGGTTCTGCTCCACATTCGGCACACGTTGTTGCTTGTGGTCCAAATGAACGTTTCAAACTGCGTGCTTCTTCAAATCGACGGTGCCGACCCTTTTTCACAGCAACTCCTCACTCGCCTGAGCCGCCGTCGCTGCCCGCCACCGGATCACCGGCGGAAATGAACCGTGCTCGGCTCAACGCAACGAGGACGGCCACTCTTCTCCCCGGTCACAAATCGTTGCCACTGATCCTACCGGCTCAGCCCCCCGCCCACAGCACCGCCGCCCCGAGTACCATCGAGCCAAAAGGAGCATCATGTCTGACCACTTCGACCCCGCCGCCATGATCGAGCGCTTTGCTCAACGAGCATCTGCCGTGAAGGGCCGCAGCATGCCCCCCATCGAGGGCCCAGACCGCCAGGCGTTTATCGAACGCTCCCAGCAGGATTTCATGGACTACGCCATGCTGGCTGATGCGAAAACCGACCTCACCGATGGGATCTTGACCTTGACCATCGATTTGCGACCAAACCCCAGCTAGCCGCCATAATTCATCTTTGTATCTTCCATTCTGAGAATCGGCGTCGACCGATCCGAGGGGGACCCTTCCATGAATCCTTGCGTCGCTCCCGTGTTCGTCACCTCGCCAAAAAAGACGACGTGGGAGTCAAAGTCCAGATGGGAGCGAACGGTGAGTTCCACCCATGCGACGGCGCTGCAAAGCAGCGGGGCGCCTTGAGGGCTGAACCGAATAGCTTGGCCAGCCAAGTGCGTCAATGTGCCATCTTCATCAAGCGTTTCCTCGCATGGCTTCACGAATTTACGAACGACGGCTCGATCATCTCGATGAAGCAAGGACAACGTCGCAATGCCGCTGGCTTTAATCAAGGTGGCACTCAAGGCATCTTGTTCGACGCTAAAAGCCACGACCCGCGGTGTCGTCGCTACTTGGGTCACCAAATTGATCGTCATCAAGTTCCATCGACCCGCTCCGGGAATGGCCACGCTGCCGAGCACATAGAGCCCCGTCGGCAATGCCCACAGAACTCTTCGTGTCACTGCGTCGTCCAGCGCTGGTTCGCTCATTGCGCTGTTGATCCGTTGTCTGCGGTGGTTGATGTTGAGATCGGGGTCCCAAGAGCGGCCTCGATCGTCGCTTGACCTTCCACGAGAAAGGCCAAGCCTCTATTGCGGTTCTTCAAGAACGCACGTTGGGCACTTGTACTCTTCGGCGCTCGATAACACGATGTGGC